>CAZWJT010000001.1:0-353849 GCA_964634935.1 uncultured Planctomycetia bacterium
CCGAAGGTACGGATGTAGATTTTTTTAGAATTTTTTTGCATGTCAAAAAAGGCCTTGCGATTTTAAAACATTTTCTACGATTGTTCTTGCTACCTTACCAGAAGCATTTTCTCCGCCGGTTATATTGCATGCGAACACATACGTTGTTCCGTTACTCTCGAGAAAACCTATAAACCATCCTAAATCAGCTTTGCCATTCATATCGGTTCCCGAGCCGGTTTTCCCATAAAGCACGCCCTTGTCAGTTTTCGCTGCTTGCATAATATCATGTAATATCGAGACATTTTTTTCTGAAAATGGGAGTTTGCCATCCAGCAGTTGGTTTAAAAGATTTACCTGTTCACCCGCGCTGATTTTAATCGATGTGGCATCTGGGCGTGGAAGCCAAAAAATATCTATCCCGGCTGAAATATCCTGTGAGCCGTACCCGATCTTTTCAATATACTCCTTCATCCGGGTTTCACCTATCTGCCGGGCCAAAATTTGATACGCGGGCACGGCCGATGCTTTAAACGCCTCACGAAGCGTTAAATCCTGATTCCACCCTTCTATATTGCGCTTAACGCCATCCCACTTATACCACGGTTCATCAGGGTCATTGATAAGTCCGAGCGCTAGTCCGATAAGAGTGTTGTAAATCTTGAATGTCGAGCAGGGCGAAAAGCGCTGGCCACTGCGCGCCGGATCGATATTGACCGTCTCACCGGTTGTCCGGTTATAAATCACCAGAGCCGCGTCATACCCCTGAAAAAGTGATTTATCAATTTCCTGGGCGTATGAAATCGAACAAATCAAAAAAATATAAAGAATAAATATGATCTTTTTCACAATGAAACCTTTCGCTCTCCTCTTAAGCCTCTATGAGATCAGTTATCCTGTGTTTGTAGGGTAGGTATCGACCAGCCAAAATTTTTAATGAAAACTTTTTTATTTATAGTATTTATTTTAACATACAAAACAGGTCATATAAATAGAAAAGGCAAGCTGGAATAAGCCAACTTGCCTCCGCTTATCTATTCGCTTAGTAACCTTGGGTTTCTTTTACGTTCCTAACAGCTGGTTTATTTCAATCATGTGCTCTTATTCATCAATGATGACGTGTCTAATCTGATGTTCAAGTGTCTCAAATTCATACTGCAAACTCTTCTTGTTATCGATCACCTTTTGATAAATCTGTTTGTAAAATCAACTGCTTCTTTCTCGCCTTTAAGATTCACCTCAAGGATCTGTTTGGTATCCTTGCCTTCAAAAACTTCGGCGAGTTTCATGGAAGACTTTCCGCCCAGGTATGCGCAGATAAGATTTCTGAATATCTCTTCGTGCTTCTGCTCGTCAGCGGCAATCTCTTTTAATCTTTCGATAACCGGCTCCGCTCCAAGGCCGTTAATAGCCTCTGTATGAGCGAGATATTGAATCCTAGCCGCATATTCCAATTCAAGAGCTTTGTTTAGCATCCCAACCAATTCTTTCTTTACGTCTGCCATCCTTTTTCTTCTTTCTTTCACAAAATAAATTATACGGCATTTTACCATGAGAAGATAAGACGCCCAAATGTTATTGGGCGTCTTATCTCTTAGGTTGCCATAACAATAATCTTATTTTTGTTAAAACTCTCTTGATGCACAGTTCAGCGAAGAAGAACGGAATTCTATTTTCTTAATATTCAACTTGTCTTTCAATAGTTCATAGAATACCGTACAGAACCATTCGCAAGTAGAGGGGCCTTTGCTTACAGATATTCTGCTTTCAGGATACGATTTTACCAGTTCATGGTTGAGAGCTTTTGCCGGCTTCCCAAATCTATTTGTTGTGCCTTTCATTCCTGTCTTCTCATATCCTTGCAAAACTAAATCAATCAAAGGGTCTCCTTCTTGAAAAATCGTTCCATGCATGAAGTTATCTGCTACCTCCCATGCTAATTTTTGTGCCTCTTTTACTGGGTAGGCATAATTATGTTTATTTAACTCCCCCTCAATTTCGATCGTTAGTAATCCCGAATGTCCATGAAGATAGCTGGCTTCTCCCGGATAATTCATGAACCTATGCGCGTACTGAAAATCAAGTTTTACTATTGATCTGTACTTTTCGTTTGACATGGTAATTTCCTCCTTTTGGTTGGTATCCATATTTTTTCCTGCATGCCAGAACCACGCTTCATTTTCTCAATCAACCACCTCCTTTAATTTATCTTGAGTTACTAAATCGTAATCATTACTACTCTATGGGCAAAAAAATATTTATTTGCCCTTACATTTTGAACAAATACCTTCCAGTACTACCCTCTTATTAATGATAACCCCCTGTTTCTGTACTGCCTCAGGCACAGCGATATCGTTATATGTATCATTTTCGAAATCATAAATGGTGTGGCATTTAATACATCTGAAATGATGGTGCTGATGCAGGTTGGGCTCAAAACGTTTCTGCTCACCTGACCCTTCCACAAGATTAACTATGCCAATTTCGGAGAATGACAACAATGTCCGATAAACGGTATCAAAAGAAATATTCGATAAAATCTTGCGCACGCGTTTGTATATGGCGTCAGCGGTAGGATGATCCGTTGCTTTTGAAAGCTCATCAAAAATGAGCGATCGTTGCGGGGTAATTTTAAGCCCCTCCTCGGCGCATTTATCGTAAAACATCTTTTTTAGTTCTTCGGACTCAATTCTCATATAATTACTATATAGTAATAATTACTATTTGTCAATCTTTTTTCCATCTTTTTATCCCTCAACTACTCCCTTGTTCATGCATCCATCAAATCCGCCGTACTCGTATCTAGAGGCAGCCATCAGCCAAGCGTAGATATACATACTCGTTTATAAGTTCGTTATTTTTTATTTAGACCTTTATTTCATTCTCTCTTTTTATGCAATCACACAAATCATCCTATCTCCTGTTTAGAGCTTAAAATCCATGTTGCCGCATCGTACAGATTATGAGCGACATAGTCAGGCTTGCTGGTCAATTCTTCTCGATGCTTCAAGCCATGCCCAGTCAACAGGTATATGGACTTCGTTCCAGATAATTCTGCCATTGCAATATCATGTGGATGATCGCCTATACAAAACGAGCTTGCAACATCTATGCTGTATTGTTTAACCAATCGGTTTATAAAATATGTGCTGGGCTTATGACAGCCGCAACCATTCCCTCTCACATGCGGACAATGTAGTATTTCTCTCACGTTTACTCCTTTAACTGTGAGAAAATTGTTAAAATAATCAGTAAACTTATTGTATTCTTGTTCGCTAAAAATCCCTTTCCCTATGCCTGATTGATTCGTAATGATAAAAAGCATGAAGCACTCCTGCAGCATCCTCAAGGCATCAATGGCCCCTGGAATAAACCGAAGCCTCTCCGCACAATACAGATCACCGACATCTTCGTTTATTGTTCCATCCCGATCAAGAAATATTGCCCGAATGGTATTCACGTTCATCTGGGGCTACAAATCATTCGAGTATTTTTATAAGCCCGTCATGTAAATCATATATCCAGGTATGTATGAATGCCTGCCCCGCTTTTATCGCGCGCCTCACGCAATCTATTTGAGCTAATTTCTCAGCCTGTCGTAAAACATTCAGTTCGCATAACCGGTTAATCTTAGCTGATTCTGTTTTCACCTTGCTTAATTCAAACTTGTTTTTGAGCATAGTGTCCTTGATTTCCCGCAACCATATATTCGTCCTGCCGAGTTTTCGTTTTTCAACCACCGCCCGTACCCCGCCGCAATTATAATGCCCACATACAATGAGGTGTTTGATCTGCAGTACTTTCACGGCATACTCCAGAACAGAAACGCAATTCAGATCGTTCGGGTAAACCATGTTTGCCACATTCCGATGAACAAAAAGTTCTCCAGGAAGCAAACCAACAATTTCATTGGCGGGCACACGACTATCTGAGCACCCAATCCATAAAAACTGAGGCTTATGTAATCTGGCCAATCTGCGAAAATAATATTTGTCCTTTCTTGTCATCCTCAGAGACCATTTCTTATTGTTGCTGAATAACGCTTTTATCTCATTCACTGCATCCTCCCGATGTAACTGTGTATGATTTTAATGTTTTTGGAGTGTTTAAAACCGATTTATCATGCTCCCTGTTCCTTAAAAAACTTGGATAATGAATACTGTACCAAACCACACTTCACCTATAAGCAATCTGTAACCAACCAGTAAAATACCTCTAGTAGTTTAGCATAAAAGAAGCATGCACGAAAGTAACATGAGAGAAAAATAAATATGACTTATGATGAAAGCGTAATGCGCCTAGAAAGTTTCTTGTTTTTAAAATGCGGACTAAGCCAGCCGTTTCTCACTCTCTGGCGGGAGTCAAAATACGCTATATACGGCTTAATATCCAAGAGCGGGGTTTTGTCGAAAATATCAACTTCCGAGAAAGTAAGCATGGTACCGCTAACTTTCTCAAGTCTGACGATTGAAAAACCAATATGATTTTGACGATGAGGACTGCGCATCGCAAAAATACCGTGTTTTTTATTCTCAAGGAATGGCTTTCCAAGAAGCTCCTCCTTTTCTGAGCGATTAAAATAATAAATCAATATAAGATGAAAAAAACCTTCAATATCTTTTAAACCTTCCTGGTATTCGGGAAATAATCGAATAACCCCATAGATATTCCGTGCAAATTTACCCTGAATTGGGATACCTCGTGATTTTTTATATGGTGTATGAATTATACCGATAGGCTTTACGATGATTGTTTTTCTCATATATAATGGCAATCGGACACGCTTTAGCGCACAAGAAACCGCGCCTTGACCCGGGAAGCCTTGAAAAATTCCTTGGTAAATTTTTTAGCCATAATTGGATTAAATGGTTTGCAAGAAAAAATATTGATATAAGAAATACGCCAATGTTCGGAGAAATGAGCCGTTATAGAGCTCGTCTCGATAAACTGCAGAAGCGAATAACCTTTCGTGTGCGGTTTATTTGTGCCAAAATATTTAAGAAGCGTGCTACCGTATTTTACCATATCAATAAGCGGGCAGAGCTTATCCACATATTCTTTTAATTTTATTCTTGAGCGCATAACTTCAAAGTCACAATCATGCAAATCAAGAATAAGCTCATACCCAAAGATCTTTTTTCCCATCATAACCTCCTTTTTTAAATGTTCTGAGATTGTCCTTCTGAAAGTTTAAGACACTCTGTGCCGTACATTTTTCTTAATAATCGGCATGCTGATGAACCGGTACAATGTAACGGAACAATTTTACGAATGCCCGCTTTCTGAAGCTCATTGATCATGTGCATATTGGTTTTTTGCGCATTGTCTTTCAAGTGAAATCCCCCGAGAAGATAGCAGATGTCTTCACCAAGAATTTCCTTGGATCTTTTGACAATAGCATCAACTCCAGGGTGCGCACACCCACAGATTACCATTAGTCCTTCATCGCCACGCACAACGAGAGACTGCTCATAAATTTTCCGGCCGCGGGAGACCACAGAAAGTTCTCCGGTGGTATAAACATTTTCTTTGATCTGTAACCATCCAGACACTTCAATACAACGCACGTGGAAAGAAGCGATCTTATCTTTTATTTCCTGTTTAAAACCAGAACAGACATAAACAAGAAAATCATTCCTATAGGATAAAAGACGCCATAATCCAGCTACATGATCCCAGTCGTCATGAGACAGAATAAGGTGACGTATTTTATCAACCTCAATGTTAAACTTCCGAATATTTTTGATAAAAACATTCGGATCACCGAAAGTATCAAACAATACATCTTCGTCAACTAACAATGAAAGACCCCACCGCCGGACAAAGCGCTCAAATTTACTCGATCCATCAGCGATAACTTTTACTTGCATCGTTTATGCTTTCAAAAGATAATCCGCAATCGCTCTATAAAGAGTGCTCACTGCAAGAATGGAACAATGCAGATGATCTTCTGGTAAACCTTTTAATTGCATGATAACTTCCCCTGCAGAAATGAAGAGTGCCTCCTTAACGGTCTTACCGTCTGCTAATTTTGCCGCCATCGCCGCACAGGCACGTGTAGGCTTACATCCATCGGTGTAATATTTAATTTCGGTAATCCGATCCTGCTCAATCACAAGATAAAACTCCATTGCATCGCCGCAAGGTCCCTTCAAATAAGAAGAACTCACTGGATCATTCATCCTGCCAAAATATTTTTGATCGTTTATTAAATCAATAACTTCTTTAGGATATTCCGCAAGCATCTCTTTATTATCATGCTCCATTTAACCCCTCCTTTAATTAATATTTGCCATGGCAAAGCTTCTGCCAGATACAACCGGAAGTTTTTCCTCACGTAAAAAGCTATTCATATTCCCTAACTTTATTTTGTATCCTCGCGGTTCATTAGAAATTAAATATTGTCTGCTGCTATCTAACCTTCTTAACGGTTTCTCATCCTGAGCATAAGCGACAAGAAAATCTAAGCCTCTTTGAGTGAGAATAAACACAGGTATCTGTTTTGATATTTGCAGTACTGCGGCAGTGCCGATGGTTTTTCTAATTTCTAATGAAGCGCAACTCCAAACCAAATCCGCGTATCGCCTGATTTGGTCATTTTTCTCACTTGCAATACCCGTCGTACACACAACAAGAATAGTAATCGCGATGTTTTCCGACTCCATCCGCCTAATTTCTTTCAATTTTTCAACATCATGGCCGCTTACTGTAACCGCGATCTTTTTGTAGCCTGCTTCTATTGCTTTCTCAACACCCCGCACCTGATCAATTAAGGCTTTCTCAAAAATCACAAAACAGCCTAATTCGTTAAGACGCTCTATCGTTTCCTTGATCGGGGAAGTCAAAAGAAGGCTGTTCACCCTTGCTCCGATCCCCTGAACAACACCGCCTTTATCTGTTATAATTGTCCCTGCGCCGTCACAAACTATAACCGCCGCGTCCACCGCTTTTTTATTTAACGCAAACATAAGCATTTCTGACGCGCCGTATTGGATAGCCGTATTATCAGATGCCAAAATCCTCTGTGCGGTAAAAAGTCCGTAGTCCTTAATTTTGGACTCAATAGCTTTTTTAATTTCTGCCTTAACCGCCTCTTTATCCGCTCCATCGACGGATTTCAATCCATTATATAAGTGACCGGCCAGCGGACAATATGAAAGCGCCGGATCAGTAACATTTATGACTTTGCCATCTGAAACGCTGATAAATGAAGAAAAATATCTTAAAACATGTATATCTCGATTCGCACTGTCCATTGCTTAATTCCTTAATGCCTCCCAAATCCTTTTTATTTCCTCGCCTGCCTGACACCGGGCATATTCAACTACTGTTTTGCCTTCAACCAGCGCTTGAATAACCGTCTTGTCAAAAGCAATCCTGCCAATAACTAAAACATCTCTTGCCCGACAAAACGTTTCAATCTTCTCTGTCATTACGGGATTCAAATCGCACTTATTCACTACCAGTTTAACTGGAATATTAAAATGTTTAGCCACCTCCATAACACGCTCGGCGTCGTGCAGACCCGAGAGTGTCGGCTCCGTCACGATTAATGCGCAATCAACTCCTGACAATGACGCTATGACCGGGCATCCTATGCCCGGAGGCCCGTCAATAATCACATAATCCAGACTGTCTTTCTCGGCTAATTCCTTGGCAACCTGTCTGATTTTGGCTACCAACTTGCCTGAGTTCTCCTCAGCGATCCCCAGTTTAGCATGAACAAAGGATCCATATTTTGTATCCGAAACAAACCATTCCCCAGCGACATTTTCATTCATGTGTATTGCGCCATACGGACATACTTTAGCGCATAAACCGCACCCTTCACAGGAAAACGGCTCAATACTAAAATCAGATTTTATCGCCTCAAATCTGCACACAGATAAACATTTCCCGCACTTTTCGCAGAGCTTCTTTTCGATAACAGCTGTTTGTCCGCTTCTAAATTCGTGACGCTCCTTAACGTCGGGATGCAATAGCAAATGCAAATCAGCCGCATCCACGTCACAATCAACCATTATTTTATTCTGCGCTAAGAAGGCAAGGGATCCTGTAACAACCGTCTTGCCGGTTCCGCCTTTACCGCTTATGACAACTATCTGCTTCATTCTTTATCCCGCAAATATTTAAATACAAATTAATAAACTTATCCTGATACGAGGCGTCTCTCTCAACAATCGGAATACCCTCTGAATAACTCACTGCTATTTCTTTATTAAAAGGTATTTTCATTAAAATCGGTATGTGCTCTTTCCCGCAGTACTCCTCCACCTTGCCATCGCCGATATCCGCACGATTAATGACCACACCAAAGGGTACCTTAATTTTGCGCAATACCTCAACCGCTAAAATAAGATCGTTGAGTCCAAACGGCGTAGGTTCTGTAACTAAGACACAAAAATAGCTTCCTTTAACCGCAGTGATCACCGGACAAGATGTCCCGGGCGGAGCGTCAATAATTACTGTTCTCGTCGCATTAATATACTGCTTAACCTGTCTGATAACCGGAGGCGACATTGCCTCCCCGACATTAAGACGGCCGTGGACAAACAGCATGTTTTCCTTCTCACCGGTTTCAATAGATCCGATCTCTTTGTCGATCTCTTTGATCGCCCCCTTAGGGCACAGCAAACTACAAGCACCACAACCATGGCAAAGATGAGAGAAAATTAATACATTTCCTTTTTTCCCATCGCTTGCCGGTAATACTGCAATGGCGTGATAAGCACATACTTCCCTGCACTTACCGCAGTAGTCGCATTTTACCTCGTCAATTTCCGGCACAGGGATAACCGCCTTCTTTTGGCTAATAATCTTTGGTTTTAAGAAAATGTGGGCATTCGGTTCCTCCACGTCACAATCAAGAATCTGTACATTCTGAAGTGATAGCGCTAGATTAACCGCAACTGTCGTTTTACCTGTTCCACCCTTACCGCTGGCTATTGAAATAACCATAATTACCGCTTACCTTTTCTCAGCCACAAGAACAGCCTGATAAATACTCTTCGCCCTTGTAACCCTAAAACCTTTCTCGCTTAAATAATTCTCAGCGTCAGATAATGTAACCTTACACGCCTCATGCTTATTGCCTTCAAGCCCGTGAATCTTATCCATCACATTAAATCCCTCATCTGTGAAATCAGCCAAAATTAATTTTCCCTGAGGGGAAATAAGTCGGATGAGTTCATCGATAACTCGGTAGGCATTACGCAAATGATGCAGGACATTCACGGAAAAAACTACATCAAAATTTCCTGACGGAAAACTCGTTTTCTCTCCGTTTTCGATTCTGAAATCTACTTGGCTTTCAAATCCAAAATGCGTGATATTCAGCTTCGCAAAACGCTGTTCTTCCGGGGAAATGTCAAAAGTGACAAATGAATATCCCGCTTTAGCTAAAGCGAGCGCAAAATGTCCCTTGCCAGTTCCGGCTTCAAGAATTTTACCCGAGACAGGCTCCGCCTGCTTAAGAATAAAATCCCTTTCTTTATCCACATCGTATCCGAAACTTTTATAGAGGGCTTTACGCTCTAAGTACCTCTTGTGATTCTCTAAGATTTCATTGTTCAATTTTGACCTACTTTTGCGACATGTCTTCAAGCAGAGATTCCAAATCCTCCTCATGCTCAATTTCATCTTTCATAATTTCAAGAGCCAGTTGATAGGTAACAATATCCATGCCCTTCACGGCATCAGCAAGTTTTTTATACACATCGATCGCGCACTGTTCGCCTTTTATATTCTGTTTTAATAAAACTTTTACCGCAGGATCTTCGGGAGCGTCATAACCACAATTTGTCTGTTTATACCAGTCTTCCGGTTTTAATATTGGTGTTCCGCCAAGCTGAATAATTCTCTCGGTAAGTATGCCCGCATGCTTAAGTTCCTCACCGGCATGTTGCTCAAGCTCTCCAGCTACAGCGCCACGCATCTGCCCACGGGCGACTTTCGCTCCCACCCAGTATTGGTAATACGCAAGCCATTCATCTGCAAACGCCTTATTCAATAAGGTAACGATTTTTTTGACATCTGAACCGACTAACTCTCTTGCTTTTGTGCCCATTTGATCCTCCTTTTACTTATTCGGCATGCCGAATTTTGAACCGACGCTCGGGGAACCGGCCGCTTTATATTTCCCATTTTTGTAATTCTGAACGGCTTCCTCCACTGTTCCCGAAACACCGGTAAAAACACTGATCCCTGCCGCAGACAAAACCTGATGCGCATTAGGGCCTACGTTACCGGTAAGAACCGCCTTAACGCCTTTGGACAGCACAAATTGACCGGACTGAATGCCAGCCCCGCCTTGAAATTGAGTATTCGCATTCTCACACGCTTCAAAATTACCGGTATCAGTATCAAAAAAAATAAAATTCTGACACCGGCCGAAACGAGGATCAACTTTCGCATCCAAAGTCTTTCCTTCGGATGTAATACATATTTTCATCAAGCACCTTCCTTTTAATGGCAACTATCGCCGTGGCCGTGATCTTTACAAGCCTCAAGACCGCCAAGCGTATTATTCATAAAATCATCGAGTGCATTCTGTACACTCCCAGAATAACCGAAAACTTGGACGCCTGCCTGAGCGAATTTCTGCTGAGCACCCATACCCATACCTCCAGCAATCACGTGCGTAACCTTATACTGTAATAGTTCGTCAACCGCAACGCACCCGCCCCCGCCATGCACTGCTGTATTGGGCACAATACGCGTACCAATTATTTTCTTTTTATCTTGGTCAATATCCGCCAAAAAAAAGAACTTACATTGGCCAAAATGAGCACAAACAGTACCGTGGATACCTCTCTCATCTTCTAAAACAATTCCAATTTTCATGGTAATAAACTCCTTTCTGCTAGATCTAAAAATAACTATTCCCCGTTTTGTTTTTCTTCAAGTTCGTGGACCCGTGACTGAACTAGCTCCAATTCCTCCCGAAGACACTGGGCTTGGTCTTTCAAAACCGCTAACTCATCATCCTTTGAAACACTCTGGTTCAAATTTTCAGATGACCTCATACCTTGAGCAAAACCAAAATACATTCCTTTTTGGAATCTCATCCAACCAGACAAACCAGTAGCATAAAAACAATTCCTATAGCCCCGCCCCCCTCCCTTGAACAGTCTTCTGTTCCTAACTGGACTGAATCCTTTTCCGCTCAAATTCACAGCACAATATCCCTTGGCGCCACCCGTCATTGCGCCCTGCCCCAGAGGGCCAGTTCCATCAAAACGTGGCATACACTACCTCCTTTTTATTAATGGAAACCATTTTCATTAAATATCAAAAAAATATACCTTATTTCTTATTACTACATTGAGCACATAAGCCATAAAACTGAATAACATGATTCGTGATCTTAAAATTATATTTTGCGCCCAAACCTTTTTCTGTCTCTCGTAAAAGCTCAACTTCTTCGTCAATAAAATCCGTATAATCAATTACCTTATTACAATTTGTGCAAACTAAATGGTGATGATGATGCGCTCCCTTAGGCCCTTCAGCTAACTCGTAGCGAGCCCTCCTGTCACCAAAATCAAGTTTAGACACCATCCCAAGATTAGACAACACATCCAATGTCCTATAAATCGTGGTAAGCCCGACGTTGGGATATTTTGGATAAACCTTCATATAGATATCTTCGGCACTTAAATGGCCTTCGGATTTAGACAAGATATCAAGAATCGCTTCTCTACCAGCTGTAAGCCTATAGCCACATCCTCTGAATTTACCGTGCCACCAACCCTGCCCTGAACATTTACCGTTTGTCATTCATTACTCCTTAATAGAAATGGTTATCATTAGCAATTATACTAACTTATCTTTCCCTGTCAAGGCTTATTTTGAAAAATATCACCTATTCGGTCTATTGCGATGAAGAAGAAAATTATTTCTCTGCGATCACGAGCATTTCAAAATCATCTATAGTCAGCTTTTCGTTTCTTGAATATGCCCCAAGCTTCGCGCCAAAGATGTCGATCTTTTTGAACCCGAGTGTCTTTAAAAGCCACGTTATCTCGCTAGGCACGTAATAACGCTCGTTGCACTTAAGCTCCCTTTTTTGCCCGGAATCGTCCTCAAAAACAGCAGTGTTATGATCACGGAAGGTCAAGAGATCAAAGGAGCAATCCTTGCACTGAGACTGACCTTCTTTATGCTGTGACTCATAGAATTCCTTGACCGAATGGAAAAGCGGAAACAATCCGTTTAATGTGGTAAAAATAAGCTTCCCCTGACTGTTCAGCGCCCTGGCCGCGCTCTTGAGAATCGCGAAATTCATCTCGTCCGTTTCCATGAGCGAGAAACCGCCCTCACAGAGCATGATCCCAAAATCGAACTTACCCTCAAACGGGAGTGCCCGCGCATCCGCTTTTTGAAAATCGATCGTCACCCCTGCCTCTTTAGCTTTCTCCCTTGCCCTTTTGATCTGGTTTTCGGAAAGATCAACACCAGTAACATGATATCCCCTCTTTGTCAGCTCAATCGCATGACGGCCGGTACCGCAACCGATATCGATGATCTTTATGGATTTATCTCGCCCGATCTCATCCTCGATAAAGTCACATTCACCCACCGTACCCTGAACAAAACATTCTTTGTCGTATTTGCGTGCGTAATTCTCGAATAATGATTCGTACCATTGTTTCATACTGCCTACCTTCTTGTTACCAAATCTTATCTGGGTAGCTTACGACGGACACACAATGCACCCCAATCAGTCAATAAAATCTTCAGCGTCTGTTCTTCCCTTGGTTTTTTAGGAAGACGCCGTGGCTAATTTTACCAGAGTTTTTTGTACTGCCTTAAAATCATCAGTATTCGCAAGCACAAGCAGTACATCCCCTTCCTCAACCCGCGTAGAACCATTTGGAACTATAAATTCTTCGCCTCTCGAGATGAGAACAACAAGCGCCTGAGCTGGTATCTTGAGCTCAGCAAGCATCTTCCCGGCAGCAGATGAATTATAGGGCACAATAATGTCTTGCAAAGAAGCATCCATGCCTTCTGCGTGTTCAAGCTCAATAGGAAATTTTATTTTCGCATCAAGGGGAGTATCAACATGGAGTAGACGGGAAACAAAAGGGATGGAAGTCCCCTGGATGAGCACGGAAGTAAGCACAACGAAAAAAACAATATTAAATATTACGTGCGCATTCCCTACTCCAGCAAGAAGCGGAAACGTAGCCAGAATGATTGGGACTGCCCCACGTAATCCAACCCAGGAAATCATCAATTTTTCGGCAAGCCGGAAGCGAAAAGGAATAAGACACAAAAATACACTGAGAGGACGCGCGAACAAAATCAGGATGCCAGCGATTAATAAACCGTTCCCGATGACTGGAACAATCTCTGAAGGAAACACAAGCAGGCCAAGAGCAAGAAACATCACAATCTGCATAAGCCAGGCAATCCCTCCATGAAATTTCACGAGCATCCGCTTATGGGAGAAATCCTTCTTACTCATAAAAAGACCTAAGATATAGACCGCCAAAAACCCGTTGCCCTGACTGAGAGTGGTAATAACATAGGTGCAGAGCACCAATGAAAGAGTCAGAACCGGATACAATCCTTCATAATCAAGTTTAATCTTGTTCACAACAAAAATAGTCACTCGGGCCATAAGAAAACCAAAAAAAGCTCCTATTCCCATATTCAGTGCAAATGAAAAAAACATATTTACTGCTGTCGTCTGCACGCCTGATAATATGCTCAGCATACTGATAGTAAGAAAAACTGCCATGGGGTCGTTACTCCCGGACTCAAATTCCAGAAGCGGTTTTAAGCTTCCCTTGAGAGATATTTTCTTTGAACGAAGCACGCTAAACACCGCTGCCGCATCAGTGGATGAAACAATTGCGCCAAGCAATAATCCTTCAGCAAGTGTACATCTCAAAAGCCATGCAGATAAAAGACCGACTATCAGTGCAGTAATCAAAACTCCGAGCGTTGATAAAAGAATCCCCGGAGCCATAAGAGGCATGATCGAATGCCAGGTAGTATCAATTCCGCCTAGAAAAATGATAAAAATTAAAGCCAGAATGCCGATTGATTTGGCAAGTTGATAATTATCAAACTGCAATCCTCCAACTCCTTCTGACCCGGCAAGCATACCAATTACCAGAAAAAGCAAAAGAGCGGGAACCGCAAACCTATCGGAAATTTTACTCGCCAATACGCTGATAAGCGTCAAAACCGCGGCCCACAATAAAATTATTTCAAATGCCATATGAGTTTTTGTTTATCGCGCATCGAAAAATAAATTACAGCAGGATACCACCATCAGGGTAGATTCACTCGACTAGCATCAGAGTATGATAAAATTCAAAGCCGCCCCTACGATTACGCTCAGAAGGATCATAATCAACGTGGACTTGATTAACCCTTTGAAGCCTAATTCTTTCCAGAGCACCACGAATGTCGCAATACACGGAAAGGAAATCGCCAGTAACGTTGCGGCTATAAAAAGCTGTTTGGCAGAAAGCTCAAGGGGCATAAGCATACCCACAGCAACATCTTTCCGGAAAAAACCAATTACTAAAGCAATTATTGATTCCTTCGGCAAGCCGAATAACCCTTGCATAATTGGAGCAAAAAATCCAGTCACAAGGTCAAACAACTTAAAAAATAAAAGAATATTCACAATCAAAACACCAAGAAGAACAACGGGCACTGCTTCAATTAAAAAACCCTTCACGCGAAAATATAGTTTTTTTGCGAGTATTAAAAGTGGCGGAAATCTGTAGGGAGGTAATTCCAAAAGAAATTCCGGGCTATCCCCGGGCATGAGCCGGTTCAAAATAAACCCTAGACAAGAAACCAAAAGAAACAAAACAAGATACACCCCGGCAACGTAAAATCCGCCGAACACACCCAAAAGGCCAAAAATCATTGCTTGCAATGGTATACAGGGCACACCAATGGAAATAATCGTAGCGGCAATAAATCTCTCTCTTTTTGATTCAAGAACTCGAGTTGATAAAATACCGGGCACATTACAGCCAAAACCTAAAAGCACCGGAATAATAGCATAGCCATGTAAGCCAAAACGGTGCAGTATATTATCAAGCAATATTGCAAGCCGCGGTAAATATCCAATGTCTTCTAGAAGACTTAAGACAAAATAGAAAGAAATTACATAGGGAAGCACCATTCCAAATTCAATATAGGGAGCAGTAGTCAAAACCCCCAAAGATTGTTTAAAATCAATCTTTCCCTGGACCAAATCTCCAATAAGAAGATGAAACATAAAACTCTTCTCTGGCCAATGAAAAGTTAGCTTTTCAAGGAGTGGTTGATAGAAATTCATGAAAATCGGATCTGCTATTGCACTGATTAATGTCTCCCCGATGAAGCGCACAATTTTAAAAGAAGCATAAATTACCCCTATGGCTATTACAATACCTGTCAAAGGACGAACCGAAGCATCTTCGATGATTTCTCTCACGCTATGGTGCCGATGCTCAAGACGCTGCACACGCTCAATAATCCGGCCTATTTCTTTCCAGCGCTCCTCAAAGGAAAGTTTGCCTCTTGTAACGGGAACTGCTTCCTTTATTCTTTCAATCAACGATTTTATACCTACCCCGGTAACCGCGCAGGTTGAAATCACTGGGGCATGCAAAATTCCTTCAAGCTCTTTAATATCAATGTGCACACCCCTGTGCACCGCATCATCACACATATTCAGACAAACAATTGTCGGAAACCCTTCTTCAATGAGCTGTAACGTTAAGAGTAAATTTCTTTCTAAATTTGTTGAATCAAGCACGTTCACCACCGCAATTTCTTCTTTGGAATACTCCTGAAGCAGAGATACAGCGACTTCTTCCGCGCTTGAGGTTGGTTCCAACGAATAAGTGCCTGGCAAATCAATGACTTCAATCTGCTCGTTCTCTAAAGCGAGGTGGCCCTTGGTAAGCTCAACAGTTGTGCCAGGGTAATTGGAAGAAAGTACTTGAACACCCGTAAGACGAGAAAAAACGACGCTCTTGCCGACATTCGGATTCCCGATAAGATAAATTTTTCTTATCATTCCTGTTCGAGAATAATCTTTCCTGCGACCCCATGGCCTAATGCGAGAATAGTCCTGCCGGTCTTAATCACCACAGGACCTCGTAAACCAATATGGCTCAACTTCATGACTTCCTTCCCCTGGTACACCCCCATATGCATAAGCTTGTCTTGCAGATTTGTACCCCCAAGAATCTCGATGACTTTTCCTTTCTGATTCGCTTGCAATTGCGCTAAAGAAATTTTTTTCATGAGTTCCCCTTTATCGTTCGACTACTTGCTCTGAAACTTTACCAACAAAAACATACGCACAGATTGCCAACCCTGCTAATTATTTTTCCCGAATGCCCTAGGATTTTTCTCCACTATCTCCGCTGATTTGGTTAATTCCTCGAGAATATGCTGCGCATCTTCACGAGATAAGAGCGGAATAGGATCTGCTGATCGCAATCTAGATAAAAAAGAACCTTTTAGAAAACGCATGGAAAAATAGACCTTGCTTCCACGCATATAGGTTTTTGGGGTTGGCCGCGGATAGGAAAACATGAAAGTTTTAAGTTGAATTGAACACTTTGGTTTTAGATAAATCTGTAATTCATTTTCTTCATGGAAAATATTATAATCCCATCCGAATTTACGCGTTTGATACATACCACTTAAACAAAGCGTCATACCGAAGAACCGAGATATAACTTTTGGCATTTCAAGAAACTGCGAAAAAGCGCTAAAGCTTTGAATCGCCCTATTTCTCTGGCGTTTAAGCCAGTAAACAGCAAAAATGCAAACAAAACCAAGAAGAACTAAATGATAGAGATTTTTCGGACACATATACAAATCGGATTTGGTAGTGTATATGATATCATAAATAACGGAAGGATAAATAAAAAAAGGCTACCACTAAAAGACAGCTCTAGAGAAACAAAAATAGTTTTCAAGATTGACAATCAAGCCAGGCTTTAACTTTATCCTCAATCTGTTTCCTGATCACCCTTATCTTACGCAATCTCTCGCCCTCTGATCCCGTAAAACTTGAAGGATCCTGAAATCCCCAATGAAGCCGTTCCCCTTTACCCGGGAACACCGGACAAGCCCCAGATTGCGACTCATCGCAGACCGTAATCACATAATCGTATTGTTTACCCTGCTTATAGAAATCAAAAACACTCTTGGTCTTATTTTTCGAGATATCTATGCCGACTTCCTTCATAGCCCCAACCACAATAGGATTGAGCTTGCCCGGCTCAAGACCGGCGCTTTCCACCTCAAAGCGATCACCTCCATATTTCTTCAAGAATGCCTCTGCCATCTGCGAGCGCGCAGAGTTGTGAATACATACAAACAAAACCTTTTTCTTATCCAAGACTACCTCCTGACAATTTAAACCAATTCTGTGTTCTCAAGCAAACTTTAACCAGCATCAACATCACCGGCACTTCAATAAGGACGCCGACGACCGTGGTAAGTGATGCGCCTGAAGATAGCCCGAACAGAATCGTTGAGGTAGCGATTGCCACCTCAAAATGGTTGCTCGCTCCTACTAAGGCTGACGGTGCCGCATCCCGGTAAGACAGCTTCAACCATTTTGCCAGACCATAGGTTATAGCGAAGATAAAACAAGTCTGAATAAAAAGTGGAATCGCAATTAAGAAAATAATCTGCGGCTGGTTGATAATCAGTTCCCCTTTGAAAGAAAACAGCAGAATCAACGTGAGCAATAAAGCACTGATTGAAACCGGCGTCAGATAATGAAGGAATTTCTCCTCAAACCACTTGAATCCCTTCTTTGCGATCAGCCATTTCCTCGAGTAATACCCCAGCAATAATGGCAAGCCGACATAAATCACCACTGAAAGAACGATCGTCTGCCAAGGAATCGGCATTTTATTCACGCCGAGAAGCCATCCTCCCAAAGGCGCATAGAGAAACAGCATGGTTAAGGAATTTATGGCGACCATAACCAGCGTATGGCCGTCGTTGCCTTTGGCAAGGTGTCCCCAGATCAGAACCATGGCCGTACATGGAGCTATGCCCAATAAAATGCACCCGGCGATATACGACCTGAATAATTCAACTTCCGCTCCGCCCTTCACAATCTCCATTCCCGGAAGCCAACCTTTAAAAAAGACGCCTAAAAACAGCCAAGCAATGGCAAGCATGGTAAACGGCTTTATGCACCAATTTACAACAAGCGTTAGAATAACCGGCTTTGGTGTTTTGCCTGCTTTAATAACTTCGGCAAAGTCAATCTTCACCATGATCGGATACATCATGAAAAAAAGGCAAATAGCAATCGGGATGGAAACCTGATAAATTGAGATCTGATCGAGCGCAACGGCGACCTGCGGGAATAATTTTCCCAGCGCTATGCCGACTCCGATACAAAGGATAACCCAGCCAGTCAGATATTTTTCAAAAAAACTTAACCGTCTTTCTTCATGAATAACATGTTCCATTTACTCTCCTTCCCTAAAACAACTTCAAGATATAAATTCCGGAATAATATAAGCCAACGAGAATAAAAATAACCCCGGTGATCCTGCGGGTATAAAATTCCAGCTTCGTGATTTTATGGAACCAATGGCTCATCGATGTCACTCCCAGCGCAACAGCAACAGCGAAACCCAGCACCGGAAGTCCTGTCCCTATACCATAGATAAACGGCAATATCGTTCCGGCTTTGCTATTAAGCGCCAATGGAATAAGACTCCCGAAGAATAACGCCGCCGAGACAGGACAAAACGCTAAAGCAAATATAACCCCCAAAAGGAAAGCGCCGGGAGCACCCGACTCCACAAGTTTATTGTGGTGCTTTTGAGACAGTGTCACGCCGGGCAATTTTATCGTGATAACTTCCAACAAAAACAATCCTGTAATTATCAAAAGAGGCCCTAATGCCTTAACCATGTATTTCTGCAAAAACTGCGCAACTTGCGGAACGCTTAACAGCGAACCGATAATGATCCAGCCGAGAACAGCGTAAGCAACCATCCTGCCGAGCGTATAGGCGAGCCCTGAAATAAACACCATAAACGGATGAGCTATCTTCTTTGAAAGAAATGATACCGCCGCAATATTTGTGGCTAAAGGGCATGGGCTGATTGACGTCAATATTCCAAGCCAAACGGCTGAACCTAAAGCGATTAAAAACTCCATTATTGCGTATCCTTCATAAATGTATTTAATTCACCAGTCACATAATCCATAAACTTTTGCTTATTGCGGGCAAGCTCCCAGATCTTATCAAGATTCTTCGATTTAGCTTCCTTGCCGTCTTTGACCAGCGAAAGAATAAGCGACTTGGTGTACAGCTTATAGTCATCTACAAAATGCTCATTGCCCCGGTCCTCAACGTTTACCGCCTTAAACTCAAGTCTGCCCGAAGTGAGAGCATCTTTAAAATTCACCTCGATTGCCTCTCTGGAATACTTCTCCATGTTGGTGCAAGTGACACACCGAAATGATCCATGGAAATAATAAACGATGACTTTCGCTTGCGGACTTGATTGGGCTAAAGCGAAGGAACCGGTGCTAATTGCCGCAACAACCGCAAGAACCTGAATTATTTTTCTCACATCCGCCTCCTGAAAGGATTGTTTTGATCTCATTCTTACTTAAGACTTTCCCGGATGAAACTACCTTGCCATCAATAGCCAATCCGGGCGTCATCATGACACCGTATGCGGTAATTTTATCGATATCCGTGACCTTACCGATCTCGGCTTGAATGTTAAGTTCTTTAATAGCTTCCTCGGCGTTCGCCGTAAGCTGTTTGCATTTAGGGCACCCGACACCCAATATTTCAATCTTCATATCCCGCCTCCATCTTAACTTTAACCATTGTTTAATCAGAGTAAATATCTTTAGCCCTACCGCACTAAAGAATACGTAGCACAATCCCGTATTTCCACAATATTGGCACATATCATTTAACTATTGCTCCAAAAATCATTCCGCTTATCGTCGCCATAATGACAACGAGTGCCACGTATATAATTGTTTTTTTGGTACCGATAACTCCTCTTATAACCAGCATACTCGGCAAGCTCAGCGCAGGCCCGGCCAAGAGAAGCGCTAACGCAGGCCCTTTACCCATTCCTGATCCGATCAATCCCTGCAAGATCGGAATCTCGGTAAGCGTGGCAAAATACATGAATGCCGCTACAATCGATGAGAAGAAATTCGCCCGCAAAGAATTGCCTCCGACCAACGCCTCTACCCAGCGGGAAGGAATAACGCCTTCGTGACCGACCCTTCCCAAGAGAAACCCGGAAATCAGAACACCGCCCAAAAGAAGCGGAAGTATTTGCAAAGCGAAAGCCCATGTTGCCGAAGTCCACTCTTTTAATTCATCCTTTTTGAACCACTTGATAAGCATTGCCGCCAAGCTAACAAGAGAGAAACCTGCGATCCACCATTTATATTGATAAATGAACGACCATGCGCCATGATCGCCTTCTAATGGCTTGCCCCAATTAGCGAAAACCAGTATTACCACCATAGAGGCAAAATAAAGAACGGCCTGTGCTAATGAGCGGGTTTCTTTTACCTCTCCGACGTTAAAATCGCCGTTTGCATGCCGAGCTCTCTCTTTTTTTAGAAATATCAAATGCATCAATAATCCGATTACGACGCTAAAAACCACAGCCCCGATAGCTCGAGCCAATCCTAATTGCCAGCCAAGGATCCGGGCCGTCAAGATAATCGCCAAAACATTGATTGCGGGTCCGGAATAAAGGAAGGTGATCGCAGGCCCAAGCCCTGCGCCGCGTTTGTAGATGCCGGAAAACAAAGGCAAAACCGTACACGAACATACCGCCAAGATCGTCCCGGACACGGACGCCACACTGTAGGAAAGAAACTTATTCGCCTTCGCGCCGAAATACTTCATAACCGACGCTTGACTGACAAACACAGAAATGGCTCCCGCAATAAAGAACGCCGGAACAAGACACAAAAGCACGTGCTCCCGGGCGTACCATTTAACAAGCGCCAAAGCTTCAAAGACAGCGTTGGTAAAACGAAAATTCTCAACCGGCAGGTAAAAACAGCCTAAGAATATGGCGGCAATATATAAAAATTTCTTCCATTCTTTCATCTTTTAATCGCCTTCCCTACGACAGAACAACAGCCCCCCTCAATGCGTATTGCCTTAATATTCACCAGTGCGTCAGTCACTTTTTTATGGGCTGATGCTAGAATACGCGAAATCGTCGATTGATGTATTTTCATCTGCTTAGCTATCTTTCCCTGCTCATACCCCTCAAGATATGAAAGGCGCATTGCCTCAAATTCATCTAAAGTAAGGATAACACCTTCAAGCTCGCTTTTTGACTTGCATTGAGGCCGGAAACAACGCTCTCCCGGCTCACATGTTACCCATCTTGTCTTTTTAGGCCTCATCCTTCTCCGCGTAGTTATGCATATATATGCATTATAGTAGAATGCATTCCTTTGTCAAGATCGATATGAGCAGAAATTATTTTCCGGCCTGGGAGAAAAGGCTTATTTTTTACGCTTCGCCAAGAGGCTTGAATCGCTGGAAAAACAAAGTACTTTTTGGGTTATAACATCAGCCATAATTTTTAGCTCTTTTTCTGAAGCATCATATACTTTAATAACTTTGTCATATTTTTTGTAGGAAGGAAGGTACCGCCCCAAACCATCAAAATAGGTGTTGAAAATATCAGATCGCACACAGACGCCCGGCTTACCTGGAAACAACGCCAAGTAAAAGATGCCGGCCTCGACTAAATCCTGGAAAAAATGGGTTCCGTAGGAAAGTTCGGGCATAACATTACCTTCTGAAAAAGCAATTTCTCCCAAAACAGAAACATTATTAATCTCGGAAAAAGAAACCGGAACTCCAAGCGAAGGAGTACTCGTCCCCCATCGTCCAGGCCCCAAAAGCATGGTTACTTTTTCTTCCGTATGCCGTATTTGCTTATTCAATTCTCCTATCGCACGGGCGATATCATACCGGGACGATTGAGACTTCAAAGCACAGTAAGCTTTTGGATCAACATAAATAATCCGATGAAGATTCAAAGATACATTGCCCCCGATGAAATTACCGTGTGACTGGAAAAGAATCTTTTCCCGATCTATTGTTTCCGGAATATCAACCTTGTTCCCTAAACCTTTCGTCTGCATGGGCCTGCACTGTAAAAGATTCAGCTGAAATCCGCCGTTCCTTTTGAAATTCACCGTAAACTCTATATCGACAGGATATTGATAAGTTTCCTGAAGAACCCGAAGAAGCTTCCGCATTGTTTCCCCAAATCTAGTCTTGGAAAAAAGCTGATCAAAAGTAATAATCCAGCCTCTTTTATCTTGCTCTAAGCTATCCGCCTCTCCTTCAATCCCGGGTCCCTTTGTAGCAATCAAGTCTAAATCCAAGTCCAGTCCTTCATCGAGTAAATGACCCAAAAAAACTGTCTGCAGGGTATTTTCCCGAACATTCAACACATCAACATCATGCTGAGAGAACCTTTGTGCCTCTTCGATGTCGCCATGGACTTTCAGCAATGGGTCATCTAAGGCTACAATGCGGGGATAATCACCTTCAACGCGGTTTACAGCCCGGGTGCCAAGACCGAGTACCAACCGTAACATTCCTGCTTTGGGGTCTAAATCTTTCTTCCAAACAAAAGCATTATACGAAATCCCGACGCCGGCAACGTCCGGGAAAAAATACTTCCCATGAAAAATACCTGAAACACGTTGTACTAGTAAAGCCATCTGCTCGTCAAGTTTATCTAAACCGCGTTGTAAGCGATAAGCCAAAGCATCTTCGTTTAAAGTGGAAGCATATACTTGCAGGATAGCACGGACGAACTTTTCATATCGTTCTTCCGGCGTGCCTTGATTCACCAAAAAAATGCTTTCGTATTTTCCCGCGAAAGCATTGCCGTAACCATCTTCTAGCAAACTACTTGACCGAACAATAATCGGCGATTGACCAAAATAATCAATCAAATGTTGAAATTGTTCTTTGAGCTCCTCTGGGAAAAAACCTCGCAATAGCTTTTCTCGCAAAGTACGAGCAACCGTAAAATACCCTTCCTGTGTTTTCTGTTCCATACGTTCATTCCACCAACCGTTCTCTACAATATAGGTATAGAAAACATCTGAACCAATATAGAAAGAATCATGTGGTTCAAAAAACTTTTCTACCTGTAAAGACTTCTCTCGCGCAAGTATATTTCGAGCAATCAACATCCCAACAGACTTTCCTCCAATGAAACCTGTCCCGATCATCCGTGATTTAATCGTAAGAAAATCTTCTATCGTCAGATTTTCCCTAGCAAGCTTCAGTATTTTTTCATCACGGGAAATAATCAATTTTGACAGCTGGTCAATTACCCGCGCTTTTTCCTTGCGCGATATTCCTTTTTGACCGGCAAGATCTTCCGCTTTCATAAAAATCCTATCCCAACTGTCCAATTTTCGTTTTGTACTCTTTGTTCCCTGCTTAAACACATTTGAAAATAAACGAGCGGTATCAACACTACTCGCAATAGGAACAAAACACCCTTTCTTTTTTACATGAGGCAAAAACATCGCTGGGGTATATCGATTCCAGACTTTCAGCGGGTGCACATAATGATGACCTTGGTAACGATAGACGTCAATGAGAAGTTGCGTCGTATCACGAATACGAGCAATCGTCTTGAAAGAGTGGCTATAGCGGAAAATCGAAAAATAGGCAATGGTGTCAAGTTCAAAAAGGAATGGGCAGGTTATTTTAAAAAAATTTCCGATCATTAAATCATTGGACCAGACAGAAAGCAGATCAGAAAGACAATCAAAAACATAAAAAACACCTTTACCTTCTCTCCTGATAATGCCGTTGAGCGTGGTAGAAAAAGATTCAAATCCAAGCGAAGCATTGACTTCGTAAAAAACCGATACCTGTGATTTCTCAAAAAGAGGTTTATGATTGGCAAAGCGTATATAAACAACGCGTCTTTTTTCTTTGAGGGAATTACGCACAAAGGGAGCAGTAAGATCCCGGTAGTCATGCATAGAATCAATCTGCCAGACGACGTTATCACCCAGTTGTAAACCAGTGAGAACTTTATCTAAACTCAGATCTCCGGTACTAACCATTCATATTCTCTTGTATGATCATTTTTATGAATACCCCACGAAATGCCAGTGTACTCTGCAGGGTTTTTCCCTGGACATCATTGTAGCATAAAAACTATACCAAAAATAAGTTTTGAATGTATAAAAGTATTTTAAAAAAGATACCGGAATATCAAAGAAGATAAAATCGTAACTGGAAAAACAAGGGTTATTACAAAAAACGCTAGCCAGATTTACCCTGACTAGCGTTTTGCTCTCTCAGAAAAATTTTCTATACGACTCCTTGTGCTAACATTGCGTCAGCCACTTTGACAAACCCAGCGATATTCGCGCCTTTTACGTAATTTATGTATTTATCGTCTTTCCCATAACGCACGCAATTTTCGTGGATTGCAATCATGATATCGTGAAGCTTGCTGTCGACTTCCTCGCGCGACCATGACATCCGCATGCTGTTCTGGCTCATTTCCAAGCCTGACGTAGCAACACCACCGGCATTTGCTGCTTTACCCGGGGCATATAAAATCTTTGCTTTCTGAAATATTTCTATCCCTTCAGGCGTGGTAGGCATATTCGCGCCCTCTCCTATCGCGATACAACCACTCTTGACAAGTACCTTTGCGTCTTCGCCTGAAATTTCATTCTGAGTGGCCGAGGGGAAAGCAACATCGCATTGTACCTGCCAGGGTTTTTTCTTCTCAAAATATTTGCATTTGAATTCTTTTGCACACTCTTTAATACGCCCGCGGCGGTTGTTCTTTAGATCCAAGACGCATTTTAACTCCTTGTGATCAATCCCACCCTCATCATAGATAAAACCGTCCGAATCCGATAAAGTAACGACTTTTGCTCCCAGTTGCAAAAGTTTCTCAACCGTATACTGCGCAACGTTTCCTGAACCGGATACTGCACAAACTTTACCTTTTAGTGAGTCACCCCTGGTTTTTAACATTTCCTCCACAAAATAAACGCACCCATATCCTGTTGCTTCCGGCCGAATGAGACTTCCGCCCCAGTTCAAACCCTTACCGGTAAGAACTCCCGTAAATTCATTTCTCAATCTTTTGTATTGGCCAAACATGTACCCAATTTCACGCCCACCGACACCGATATCTCCAGCCGGAACGTCTGTGTCCGGGCCAATATGCCGGAAAAGTTCACTCATAAAACTCTGGCAAAAACGCATCACTTCATTATCCGATTTTCCTTTTGGATCAAAATCAGAACCGCCTTTTCCGCCTCCCATAGGAAGCGTAGTCAAGCTGTTCTTTAGAACCTGTTCAAAAGCCAGAAATTTAAGAATGCTCAAATTAACGCTTGGATGAAACCGAAGGCCGCCTTTATATGGCCCTATGGCGCTGTTCATCTCAATGCGATAGCCCTTATTAATTTGGACTTCTCCTTTATCGTCAAGCCAAGGAACCCGAAACATAATCACCCGTTCCGGTTCAGTCATCCTTTCCAGAATTTTAGCATCACGGTATTTTGGGTTTTTCTCAATGAATGCGTACAACGACTCAACAACTTCCCGCACTGCCTGATGAAATTCAGGTTCTCCCGGATTTTTGCGCATAACATCATTCATGATTGCCTGAATCTTGCTTTCCATACTTAGCCTCCTTAACCTTGTTAGTATTTTGTATGATGAAACACCTAAAAATCACTGTAAACGAGATAAATAATTGAGCAGGGCAAGCGAGGCTTTCTTAGCCATCCCCATCGCCTCGATGACGGTGCCTTCACCTCCTACAATATCACCTCCGGCAAAAACACCCGGAATAGAAGTTTCCATGGTTTCGAAATTCACCTTTACGTCTCCATAGGTATCCACTGTCAATTGCGGAGTAACACTGGTAAGTATCTTGTTCGCTCCTAAGCCGACTGCAATTACGGCAAGATCACACGCAGCGTCGGAAGAACTGTCCGGGATAACAACAGGTTTGCGCCGGCCGCTTGCATCCGGTTCTCCTAATTCACACCTTGAAAAACGCATCTTTGTGACAAACCCTTTTTCATCGCCTAAAAATTCCTCTGGTTTTACCAGCACAGCAAATTGAACGCCTTCTTCCTTAGCGTGTTCTATTTCCAGTCGGCGAGCCGGCATTTCGATCTCGCTGCGCCTGTAAGCTATGGTTGTATCGGGAGTTATTCCGCTTGCATGCTGGAGTCTGATAGCAACACGCGCCGCATCCATCGCAGTATTTCCTCCTCCGATGACCACAATGTGTTTGCCGATATTAATCGGCGTATGATATTTGGGAAATTGATTGGCAGACATTAAGTTTACCCGCGTTAAAAATTCATTCGCCGAATAAATATTGCAGAGATTCTCTCCGGGAATCCCCATAAAAGAAGGAATACCAGCGCCTAAACCTAGAAAAACAGCAGAAAAACCTTCTTTGAAAAGCTCATCGAGCGTCTTTGCTTTCCCAACTATATAGTTCGTTCTGATTTCAACTCCAAGCTTCTTTAGAGAATCAATCTCAAAATCAAGAATAGTCCTCGGAAGCCTGAAAGGCGGGATGCCATAACGCAGAACGCCTCCAGTTTTGTGCAAACCTTCAAAAACAACCACCTGCACGCCATTCCGCGCCAGTTCCCCGGCACAGCATAATCCTGCGGGACCAGAGCCAACAATAGCAACCTTAAACTTTGAGTATCGGCCGTCATGCTTCGTTTCTACAGTGAGCCCTTTCTGCGCGCCATAATCTCCGACAAACCTTTCAAGAAAATGGATATTAATCGCTTCTTCGGAAGCAAAAACATCGCCTTTCTTTGTAAAAATACAAGCTTTGCGGCATTGATATTCTGCAGGACAGACTCTTCCGCAGATAGAAGGAAAATTATTTTTCTGCCGTATCGTGGCATAGGCTTGATCATAATTTCTTTTCGTTATATGCCCGATAAAAGTTTTGATATCAATGCCAACCGGACAACCTGAAATACATTTTGGATCTTTACACTGAACACACCTTGAGGCCTCTTCCAAAGCTTCTGCCTCAGAAAAACCCAGAACTACCTCTTCAAAACTCTTTACCCTTGCTGCTTTATCTTTCTCTTGTACATGTACTGGTTTCTTTTTCATTGCCCACCTCTTCTTATAAAGTGTTGAGACGACAAATATGCTGTTCTTTTTCGCCATAGACACTGTTTCGTTTCCCCAATTCCTGCCAATCAACTGCGCTCGCATCGAACTCCGGACCATCAACACAGCTGAATTTTACTGCTCCACCCACGCTAACCCGGCAACAACCGCACATTCCAGTCCCGTCAACCATAAGCGCATTCAAGGATACAAGTGTAGGCACGGAAGAAATCTTAGTCACCTCAGCAACAGCTCGCATCATCGGCAATGGGCCTACCGCATATGCTAAATCGCATTTCTCTTGGGTCAAAAGCTCTTTCAGTGCTTCAGTTACAAATCCTTTTCTCGCATATGAACCATCATCAGTCATAACAACCAATTGATTTGAAACTTCTTTTAATTCTCGTTCCAGGATCAAAAGCGCCTTTGTGCGCGCGCCGATAATTGTCGTAACACTATTGCCTGCACCTTTTAAAGCTTTAGCCACAGGATATATTTCTGCTATTCCAACCCCGCCTCCAATCAAAACAACCTTACCATATTTTTTAATTTCAGTAGGATGGCCCAAGGGGCCAACAAATGAATACAGAGCATCACCGGGTTGAAGACTTGCGAGAAGCTTTGTGGTAAATCCGGCTGCCTGAGCAATGAGCACCACGACACCCTGAACCGAATCAGTGCTTACGATGGTCAAGGGAATTCGTTCTCCTTCTTCTTTCACCATGAGAACAACAAATTGACCAGCCTGTGCTTTTGTAGCGATATCGGGTGATTGAATCCCAAGTTTTACGATAACCGCACCGCGGACATCTGCTAAGATTTCTTTACTTACAATCTTCATAAACCCTTTCCTTGTTCAGTGATTGTCATATAAATAACTGCCTAGTTATCGGGCATCTATGCTAAAAAAAAAGACGCCCGCTGTATGGACGTCTTTGTCTTACATGAAATACAGTGATTGGCTATCGAACAACAAAATGGATTTTATATTTATTTTTTAATTTTGTCAATTATTATTTTACCTCAATCATGTCAAGGCGCTCGAGATGAGATACAAATATCGCGTACAGCACACATTGAATACGCGCCTAAGATTTAAGCATCCGGCTGGCCTCAACAAAAAGGGACTTCTTCTTTTTTGAAAGCTCTTGATACAGTTTCTTCACTGCCAATTCTTTCGCTTTTGCCTCTACTTCAACCGTGATATTTAAGGAAATCCATTCTCGGGGAAAATCTCGTATATCAATAGAGTCATGATGCCATCGTAATCGCTTATTTTTCCACCCGTATTTTGGACTTGAAATATGGAAGAGTGGCTCGCGATTCCATGTTTTAAGAGCTAACCGTGTTGCTTCTGGAATAGTGAGTGTATCCGGCAAGCAGCGATGATGATGTACATCATACACGAATGGAATTCCGTGAACGTTGCAAAATGGGATCAAATCAACTGGTGTATAGATACGGTCATCATTCTCGAGAGTTAACAGGGATCGAAGATGCCTACTCAACTTTTTAATAACTTTATCCATACGCTGCAGCGTCAAAGCTTTATCACCGTACGCGCCTCCCGCATGAATGTTGATCACATCAGCTCCGATAAGACGGCTTACTTCTGCCTGATATTCAAGCTCTCTGAGCGACCGTTGAACCAATACATCATCTTGAGAACTCAAAAGCACAAATTGATCAGGATGAAATGAAAGACGAACGTTACAACTCTCTGCCTCTTTGTGGCATGTGTTTAAAATGAGAAGGAGTCTGTGTCTGTCTGGTAAATCTTTTATCGCATACCCGAAATCAGGGTGTGTTGCAAGCGGGAAAAATCTACTGTTGACCCGGAAACAGCCGATGTTATTTTGCGCGCAATATCGGATAGCGCTTGAGAGCGACAATGCGTTCTCAATGCACAGGTCTGAGAGTTTCTGAAGCTGCCACGGACGACTAAAACCGCTCAGATATTTGGCGGTAATAGTGCGAAAACGAATTGGCTCTTGAGAAAACTTACAACAGAGCCCTAGCCGCATCATGAAAATCTACCGATAAAGCTACTTTGGGTTAAAATGACCAAAAAATCCTATTTACCTTCTTGTGAAAAAATACCCTGCAGATCCTTCTTGGTTTTATCAAGAGATGCTTTGGCCGATGTTTCAATCTCTTTTACTGAAGATTGCACGGCTTTCGCGCTTGCATCCAAAGCCTGCGTAACTGCCTGTTGCGTTTGATTCACCTGTTCTGAAATATCGAATGCCGCGAATTTTGTTATACCAATACGCGAAAGAATTTTTTTAAGAATTTGCCCTGATAGCGCCGAGGGATTTGTCACGTCTTTAAACGTCTCTTCGATATCCGGATGAAATTCCATTGTTTTCTTGCCCAGGGGAGCAAAAAAAGATTTATATCCAACTTTCCCAATTTTTACGGAGAATTCATCAATTTTTACTTCCGGAGATTTGCCAGTGCCTGGTTTGGGCATCAGGAGGGTCAATGCATTTAGGTTCAATTTTCCCTGTTCATTCAAAACAACCAAAAGCTCTTGGACTTCGATTGCTATTTTATTCAAGTGCACGCGGTTTCCAAAAAATCCTCCCAGATCATAATCGACAAAAACCCTGGGAATCTCAATCATCATCGCTCCAGGAAAACCGTCGGGATTAAAAATCTTTAGGGAATTAATCTCAAAGGTATGATTAAATCCCATATTGACTTTCTCGATCTCAACCGGCACTCCTGCCAGCGCTTCAACCCCTTTTACGATTACTTTCTTGATGATAAAGTTTCGCCCCACCATGACAATCGCAATCAAACAAAAGAATAGCACGAAAAGACCAATCAATATTTTTTTCATAAATACCCTCCAGGATATTTTGAATTCAACTGACGATAACCATATGCTTCCGTCTGAAAACAAGCATTCTTGTGAAAACAGGCTGCAACAGATTATTCTGCTGCAGCCTGTTGCGATCTGATAATCTAAAACAATCTAGAAAAGAAGTGGCCCAAGGAATAAACCGTAACCCAAAAGAACCGTCGCAAGAACACCAAAGACTAAACCAAAAAACCACATCAATTTCCGCTTGAGCAAAGCGCTCACCGAAGAAAGCATAATCGCTATCTGGAAAAAAACCACTGCCGCTGAGAAAAAAGTCCCCTTTTTTGCCAAGCGTTTATTTTCTGCCGCAGTATTTTCAGCTTCTTCTTTTATTTGGTTCTTTTCACCTTCATAGCGCTCCGCTTCAAGAATTGCTGTTTTCAACTTCTCAGCATAGAGTGCTTTCTGCTGAGCATTCATTGCTCCTAAAATTTCAACTTCAAAAGCGTTCTTCTGTGTTTCAACTAAATTCTGCTTAATACTCTTGGCTTGGTAATAAGCCCATTTGCTGGACTCAATCGCGGTTAATAACTGTGTCTTGGCACCGCAGGCTGCTCCACGCGCCGCTGCGATAGCAGTCATAACCGCAAGACATGTCGTAGTTACCGCTACTCCTCTCATCCATTTTTCTTGTAAAATTTCTGCCATAAAACACCTTTCGGGGGCTTGCTCAACTACTTACCGAGCAGTTTTTTCTTAACATCGTCTGCCGCCTTCTGCGCCGCTGCCTGAAGCTGAGCTTTCGCTTTCTCGATTAAATCTTTTGCTGCCTGAGAATTCTTATCGATATTGCTCAAAATATACTGAGCAGTTTCGATGGCCTGTTGAAATTCTTTAGAACTATAGAATGCCTCCGCCTGCTTAACGAGGTAATTTGCTTTCTCTTCAACGGTCTTCATAGCCTGCGAATTCTGAATTGCTTCATTGACTGACGCAGCTTTTTTAGCGCAACCGATATTCATAAATACGCTACAACTCAAACAAACGACAAGCGCAAATAACCATACTATTCTCATGGATACCCTCCTTAATTAGTCATCTTTCTTTTTTGATCAGTCAAAACTAGCCATAAAGCATGTATAATCCCAGGAACTATACCGAGAATCGTCAAAATGATATTAATCCACAGATGCGCTGTAACGCCTACCTGAAGAAAAGCAGCTATGGGCGGGAAAATAATTGAAAAGATAACCTTTAGAATTTTCATACCACCTCCTTTTTCAACCATCATGCTGATTTCTTCTTCAAAGTATTCAGGCCTTTTACGACGATAAAAATAGAGAATGCGACGATCAGAAAATCAATCAGGGTATTGATAAACTGGCCATAGTTTAAGGTTACTGCTGGGGCCTCCAGTGTAGCGGACTTAAGAGTAAATTTAAGGTTCTTAAAATCAACTCCTCCTAAAAGTAATCCGATAGGCGGCATAATCACGTCAGAAACAAGAGAAGTAACAATCTTACCAAAGGCCGCTCCGATAATAATACCCACCGCCATATCTACGGCATTTCCCTTCACTGCGAATTCTCTAAATTCCTTGATAATCGACATTGCTCACCTCCCTTTTCTCATGCTCGATGAATCAAAATTTTATCAGCAGTTATTTTTGCATTAGGAATAATAACGGTTTTATTGTCTCTTGTCTCCATGATTGTGCTGAAAATCTGTATCTCTTTGACAATGCCGCTTGCTCCGCTTACTTCAACCTCATCCCCAACTTTAAACGGCTGAAAAAGAATCAACATCACTCCGGCGGCAAAATTAGCCAACGAACCTTGTAAAGCAAGCCCAACCGCTAAGCCAGCTGCTCCAATCAGCGCAACGAATGAAGTAGTTTCGATACCAAGCTTATTTAAAGCCGCGATAGAAACAAAAATAAGCAGAATATAATAAATAATATTTTTTAGGAATGAAGAAAGCGTCTGATTCAGCTTTGCTTTCGCCATAACATTAGCCGCAATCCTAGAGACAAGTCGCGCAACCCATTTTCCAATAATAAAAATAAGAATGGCGTAGATAAAACTGAGACCGTATTGCATGAGGTAGGTTAGAGCCTTATCAAGCATATCCTGCATTATGCCCCCCTGTTTTGAAGAAATGATTTTATGGAAGAAATAGCTGCAAGAAACACCTCATAGTATAGAAACAAAAAGAACCAAGTCAAGAGCAATTTTTCGAAAAATAAGGAATGATTATCGGAATCTTTGAATATCTAAAAATCTTATATCCTATATTCATATAACCCTATGGACAATAAGGTATTAGACGCGGAATCCAACGGGGAACATGTTCCTTATAATCCTGATAATCCTTGCCAAACCTTCTCAACAAGCTTTTTTCTTCAAAAAAGGGAAGATAGATAAGGTTGGCTAGAAAAAATAGCAACATCCAGAAAAACAACAGCCAAGAACTAAATAGCAGAGACTCTCCCGCCAGCAAAAACAATACTCCAGTAATCATTGGATTTCTCACAAATCTATAGGGCCCGAGAACAACTAATTTTTTAGGAGGATCCCAAGGAGCAGGAGTTCCTTTTCCTTTCGTAAGAAATAAACGGACTGTTAAGAATGCAAGTAACGAACCAATGAAAAAAAATATGAGCGATAAAAAAATATGATACCAAACCTGAGAAATAACATGATTTACCCCTACAAAAGTAGCTGAGATATAGAGAAGGACCGCGGGAATAAAAACAACTACGGTGCCAGGAAGAACGATGAGGGACATAAAAAGAGACCTTGCCCGCTGTGTCACAATACTACGACCTTCTCCTCTTTTTACTCTTTTCTGATATACTTGAGAATAAACAGAAAGAATGGATTATAAAACTCAAATGTGTTCATCTATAAATAAACTAAATCCTCTTTATGATACAAGGAAAGAAATAAAAGCATGTAATCCCTAAGGTGCCGCGTTAATAAAAAATTATTCCGGATATGCTCGCGCCCATTCTCTCCTAATTTTTTCGCATAGGCTGGGCTATTCAGCAATTGTTTTAACGCAAAAGCTGCTCCATCTACTGAATGACAAAGTAACCCGGAATATTTATGGGTAATTTGCAATGGAATACCGCCTACGTTTGAAGCCACTACTGGCTTTGCCTTCCATAAAGCCTCAGTAACCGTTAACCCAAATCCTTCCTTAAGAGACTTCTGAATCAGGATTGTCGAAGCCCTCTGAATGGCATTTACCTCTAAGTCATTCTGCTGAAGAAGCAAAATATGGATGTCTGGATCATGTTTTGCTTGCTCTTGAACTTCCGCGTATACCTGCATACCCTCTGGATCATCGAGAGCAGTTCCACCCGCCAAAATAAGACGGCACTCAACATAGCGTTTTACTCTTTTATATGCCTCAATCACGCCAAGGGGGTCTTTAAGACGATCAAAACGCGAAATTTGCGTAAGTATCGGTTTATCGTTCGGTATCGAGTATTTCTCTAAAACTCTGCCAATCTCATCCTGTGAAAGCTCTTTATTCTTATCGCTTAATGGATCTATGGATGGGGCAATCAAAAACTGGCGGGTTGGAAATCTTTGCGAAAAGGCAGGAGCTGAAAATACTGCGGCATCATACTGGATGATAAAATCCCTTAAAAAATCCCATACCTGCTTGTCGGGATGTGAAACGTCGATATGGCATCTCCAGATCCATTTATTCCCGGCCCGCTTCTGTATCAGAGCAATAGGCTGAGGATCATGAATAAAAACAACATCCCCGTATGTGCGTACTTCTTCGATATTTTTCAAGCTTGTTTCCATAAAAATATCGAAATCTCGCTGAACCAAATCTTCCGGTTTCCCGTGTAAGGCGTTATGAAACTTCTTCGTAACCTCGAAAAACTGTTCTCCCCCTTTTATCACATCCCATTTCGTTTCTACGCCTAATTCGTTTAAGAGAGGAACCATACGGTTTAGAATCTCCGCCACTCCGCCTCCAACAGCAGTAGAATTAATATGCTGAATAACTTTCCCGCGTAAACGTTCAGAAAGAAGCCAAAGATCTTCAAGAATTGACTGCCCAACAATAGGTGCATACGCATCAAGCTTTATCATTCCGTAATTCTCTCCTTAATTATGTTCAACAGCGTCGTTCTTAATCCTTCCATCGTTTGCGTATAAGGATCAAGCCGGGATATCATCCTGGCAAGCTGAATATCACCGAGCGAATGCTCAATCCAGTTTGAAAAATCATTATTGATGCGTTCAAGTCGAAGCCTCGCCTCGAAAACATGAAAATAGATTGAATCAATGGTTACTTTTCTGAGTGCTTCTTCAAACTCTTTTAAATCATAAACCTTATATCGCGTAGGTAGCACGAAACTAATTGATTTCATGAAATGAAATTCTTCGCCTGATTGAGAAAACCTTAAATGCGCTGTTTTATGCTCACTGAGATATTCTTCAATGGTAGCAACGATTTTTTCCCGCAACTGGCGTATTGTTCCATATTGTATCGTATCGATACTCGCGAGTTTTTCTCCTAATTCATCCTCGCCTAAAACCTCAGTCACCCAATATGCAAAATCATTGGGAGGCTCTGGAGAAATATATTGATGCTGCTGTAAAAACCTGTGGGTATGGTGATAAATGCACGCGCCAGGAACTTCTTTAAGTAAGCCTGCTAAATGAACCAATGTAGCAGCGCGTAAACCGGTTAGCTCTGAAAGATTAAGCCTTGTCTGAAACTGGAAAGGTTCTTGAGCGCGCTTTAAACCACTCATGACATATATCCTCTAATCTTCCGTAAAAATCTTATCACTTCTTTGATGTCGTTCAAGTGATATATGGCGGAAGTTTTCGCTGTGTATCCGACAACGATAGGAATTCCTTTTTTTCGAAGTACCCGAAAAGCATCCTCATCAGTTTTATCATCGCCAATATAAAGAACAAGGGACGCCTCTTGCTGAGGAAAGATGCTTTGTTTTAAAAGCCAAAGAATAATTTTGCCCTTTCCCCAGGCCAGAGAAGGCTGCACTTCCAGCACCATTTTTCCTGAATGGACCTTTACGATTCCCTGGAAACGATACGGCGCTGTTACTTTCTGAAAAATCATCTTCGCATCCTTGATGTTCTTTCTATCTACCAAACGATAATGATAACCCAATGAATATGTTTTATTTTCCAAAAAAACTCCAGGGATAGAAGCAGCGTTCTTTCGAAGGCGATTCTCAATCTTTCGAAGCGCGACCCGGTACGACCGTGTAATGGGCAACTTAAGCCGAAGGCCAAACCCACAAAGCTCAAAACCATGATTCCCGGCATACAATGCACGCCGTATTCCTATCCTCTTCTTTAAATCACTGAGTTTCCGACCGCTGATAAACGCTAATCGTATTTTTGGGATACGAGAAATCCGCCACAATAGATTTCTCGTACTTCTTGCAAGCACAGCCCGTTTCGGCGTAGAAACAATTGGAGTTAGAGTCCCATCAAAGTCTAAACAAAACAGTATATTTTTTAAAATAAGTCTCTTTTCGATCTCTGGAAAACTCTGGAGCGCGTGCTTCATTATTGACACAAAATCAAGTTTTTCGGAGAGAAACCAACTCGGTAACAATATTCCCAACCCAACGATAGATGTTGTTTGCAGAAACAATTTTTCTCATATTCTCCATACGTTTCTTTTTTTCTGGATCAGGCATTTCAACTGCGATTTTTATTGACTCTGCAAACTCTTCAATTGCATACGGGTTAAATTGAACTGCATCCGTAAGTTCTCGAGCAGCACCAGTAAACTGGCTTAGAATGAGACTGCCGGATAAATCGCTCTTACTTGCAACGTATTCCTTGGCAACCAGATTCATCCCATCATGTAGGGAACTGACAATGCAAAAATCGGCTAATTTATAAAAAGGCATAATTTCTTCGGCCGAGAAATGTTTTTTAAGATATACGATGGGCTTCCAATCTCCATCCATGTGTTTCCAGTTTTTCTTCTCCACAAGCTCATCAACTTCGGCGATAAGATCGTGGTATCGTTTTATGTGCACACGACTTGGGGCAGCCATCTGGATGAAAGTCACTTTCTTCTTATAGTGAGGGTATTTTTCAAAGAATCTGTCAAGAGCTAAAATTCGCTCAATCAGCCCTTTTGTGTAATCAATTCTGTCTACTCCGATGCCGATGATCCTGCCTTCTAAATCAAATTCACTCTTGATCTTTGCGATCTGCCGCTCTAGAGGAGAATTATCACATGCTACGGGCATATCCTCTTTCACGCTGATCGGAAAAGCCTTAATAAATGTTTCTTTCTGTGAACGAACGACGCTGAATTTCTCCGTGTCTACTCTTGACTCAAGAAGCCGATTTACAGTATCCAAAAAATTATTACAATGATTTTGTACATGAAAACCGATCAAATCACACCCGAGCATTCCATCAAGCACTTCTTTCTGATATGGGCATATTGCGAATGATTCTGGGGTAGGCCACGGTATATGCCAAAACAAAGCGATAATCGCATCCGGCCTTCTCTCCTTAATCATCTTTCCCAACAGGGTAAAGTGGTAATCCTGAATGAATACAAAAGGGGCAGTCGCAGGCAACTCAGCTATGATACTATCAGCAAACTTTTGGTTTACTTGCTTATACATAATCCAATCAGATTCTCGAAAAATAGGGCGGGTATGCGTATTATGACAAAGAGGCCAGAGCCCCTCATTAGAAAACCCATAATAGTAACCGTCTTCTTCTTCTTTAGTAAGCCAAATCCGCTTAAGAATATACCTGTTGTCTTCCGGAGGAACCCCAAGCTTATCTTTCGAATTAACGAATTTTTTATCCGCGTTTCCAGCGCCATGCGCAATCCATGTGCCGCCACAAGCGCATAAAATCGGATGAATGGCAGTAACAACGCCACTCGCCGGTTGTATGCAACGAGCTATCCCTGTTTCCTCGTCAGTAACGTGCATATAGGGCTCACGGTTAGAGACGACAAATAACGAATTCTCTCCTAACTTTGCTCGCACAAGATCTCTGAGCTTTGCCTCGGTCCAAGCTTCGTCTTTTTGGAGACGCTCTGAAGCTTCTTCCGAGACTGTTCGGCGTGCGATACGTAAACTCAAAGCAACCTGTTCTACTTCACTTGCCAGCTTCCCAAACTCTCCGTGTTCTTTGATAGGATGCAATTCGTCCGTCTCTCCCTTTTGAAAGTGCGAAAACCATACCGTCAATCGTTCAACCGGCAAGGAAAAAATCTGCCTGTGAAGAAAAATCGCTACGATGAAAATAGCAATAACAAGAATGACAAGTGTTACACTGATTCTTCGCCAAATCTCAATGAGTCGAGCAAACACATAGGAGGTGTCATGGATAACCTCAACAAGACCAAGAAGCAAGCCCTCTTCATTAACAATCGGCAACAAATAACTATATACCGTATAATCCTTAAATTTTTCAAGCTCTCCCCGAGGGATCTGGGTGGACAAAACATCCGGGAGATACGGTTTTTCTTTTTCTTTCCAATCACTGAATCTTTTCGTGATCGCAATAATTTCTCCTGAAGCATTATACAAAACACAACCTTGCAACCTCTCCCGTGTTTCAAACTTCTCAACTAAATAATTAGCATGCCGCATGTTCTTAGCAGTAAAAACCCCCTGGGCCGAAAGCTCCATGCTCTCAGCTATATGTTTTGACTTTCTCTTCAAATCATCAAGAAGCCTCTCTTCTTCAAAATGAACCTGAAAGTAACCAAACAACGTAAACGCTGCTGTTACAACAATGAGGATTGGAAGAATAAAAAGTAAAACGCGTTTCATGAGAAATTCTTCTCCTGGTTGTAGTTCATTGCCCGAATAGGATAAGGAATAACGATCCCCTCTTTTTTATAACGGCTATGGAGCGCTTTAATAAATTCATGCTTGACAAGATGCTGATCGACAAATTCTTGAACTCGCAAAATAACTGTAAAATTAATGCTAAAATCACCGAAAGTGTGATAGCGGATAAAGGGGTCGAAATCTGGAATGCCTCCCGGGACGATCCGCATAATATCCTTGGCTACCTCACGCGTAATGTGTTCTACTTTCACCAAATCACTTTGGTAATGTACTCCAATATTTACCAAAACAGCAAGCTCCTTATCTGGTAAATAATAATTCGTAATTATCGATTTGGTCAGTTTTTCGTTCGGCACGAGTATGGCATTATTTGGAAGCATCCGTATTTTAGTAGTACGCCAGGTTATATCCATCACATACCCCTCTTCTCCTGTTTCGAGTTTAATATAATCGCCGATTTTTACTTGCCGTGCTATGATAATATAAAATCCAGAAAAGATATTAGAGAGGGTATCTTGTAACGCCAAAGCAACCGCTAAACTCCCTATGCCCAAAGTAGCCAAAAGCGGAGCAATAGAAAGCCCCAGGCTGTTCAAAATAATGAGTATTCCTATAGCGAAAATAACCGTCCGACTAATATTTTGGGTGAGCGAGGTTATCGGAAGGGTGGTTTGGATCTTGTGAGAATACACCCGAATCACACGCGTTGAAATATGCCCCAAAACCAGCATAACCGAAACAACTCCGAGAATAAAAATTGCCTTCTCTACGCCCACAATAATCTCTCCTGGAAAACGAGAAATTGCAAGCCCAAAATACGCACCAAGCATAATAAACCAAAGAAGAAAAGGACCCCTTACTGCTTCAATAATAATGTCATCAATCTGAGACTTGGTGTGCTGAGACCATTGAACCAATCTCTGAAATAAAAATCTCCGTGTACTATACCCGCAAAGGAGTGTAACCAGAAAAACAAGCAATGGATTGACAATAAGAACCAGATTTTGCGTAACATACTCCCAAAACATATTCCTCCTGCTCTTAAAATAAAAAGCCACCTTGCGTTATTAAGCAAGATGGCGGCCCGACCATCAAAAAACCTCCAGGAGAATTATTCCTGGACCCAAATCTTTTTTACTTTACTATTTCGTTCTGTCGCTGAGTCTTATTTTCTGATCGCTTCTTGCATATCGTTCAGCGCTTGGATGTAGGTTGTTGAATGTAAATATAAGTTTATTATATACAAAAAAAACTTTTCGGCAAGGATGAATTCAGCGAGAAACTTAAGTGTTATTCCGGGCAAACATTACGTCAAAATTGATTGTAACTTCATCCTGCACTCTTATAATCCCAAGAACGGTTGGCGGCCGCAAGGTAAACTCTTTGAGGCTAACGACTGTAAATCCGCGCACGATAAATCCGTCGCCCATAGGAATGATCTGAACTGGACACTCAAAAGATCTCTGAATATCCTTGATCTTCAGAACTGCCCTGAGTTTTCCGTCTTGTTGAGAGCTTAAATCCGCAGCGGTAAATTCCAAGACATCAATCTGACAATAAATCTTAGGGTAGAGCTTCGCATGAAACATCCGATACATATTCCGATCTAGAGCCTTATTACCGCTTACTAATCCCTCAACTTCCACCTCAACGTTTCCGTTTATCACGGGAACAAAAGATCCAGATTCAGCCTTAAGTATCCCCTTAAATTTTTTTGCCTTACCATAAATGGGGTGTAATGTCGATTTTGCTTTAAACATAATCTGGCTTTTCGAAGAATCTATGGGATAGAACGCAACCTCGGCATAGATAGATACCGAACAAAAACTTAAAAAACACATAAACAAGAAAATCGTAGAAACTTTTTTTCTATGTGCGTTTTTGGCCATAGAAACTCCCTGGTGACTTTTCATCCAATTCAACCGTGTTTCCGTATAGCATTTTCTTCTATTTCTCAATTTCCATCATTGGTTTTTTGCAACAAACAAGTTCCCCTCCTCCAACTTTCTTAACCTCAACGATATTTCCACATACGCTGCATTCGTAAATCTCGCCAACGTTCTGAACATTTGCCATACATATCCTCCGGTTAAACCTCTTTTACCTCAACTGAGGCGTTTCCATCAAATGGATTAGTCCGCATTGCCAATGAGAAAAGATATGGATAATCATTCTTCAAATGCCGCATATAATCAAGCCATTGTCCAAGAATCTGATGATAAACCCGCTCAATATCTCCTAAAAGATGCTGCCGGTCTTGAGCGTATAGGTTGCTTACATCTTTTCTCTGTACAAGTTCATCAGTCAGATGAAAAACTGCCCAAAGCAAATTTGTGAACGATTCATGCTCCAATAAATTCGGATTCTCCAAAAGCACCAATAAAAACCCCCTTTTCCTTACAAGAAAATCCTTGATTTGGCAAAGGTCTTTCGATGTAGCAAGAAAACGAGCTCTATAATCGCACACGATTCTTTGTACTCGTAAAAAATCGCGATGGGACCATTCCCTGGTAACTACAAGCTCTTTACTGACTGCTCGAATATTGGCATCAATTTGCGCGCATTGCCTCATAAGCTCTATGCCAACTTCGCTAAAAAAAGTTCCGATAACCATATTGAGTTTTCTCAGGATTGATTTTTTCTCGCGATATTCAAGCAAACGGTGCAACACGAGCATCACGATAAGCACATCGATAAATAGAAAGGCAATATCCCCAATCAGATATAAGAAAATATGGTGCGCATCGCGGAAGATAAAATAATGAATACAGTAAAAAACCGTGGATAGGAAAATAAGAATAAACCCAAGAATGATTTGTCCGCTAAAGAAACGTCTGAGGGTACTCATTTTATCCTAAGGCAACGTCCAACACCATCATGATCAAGAAACCGAATATTGCGCCACCCGTAGCGAGATCAGTATTTCCATTCCGCTGCGACTCTGGAATTACCTCTTCCACCACAACAAAAATCATTGCACCGGCAGCAAACCCTAAAGCATATGGTAGCAATGGTCGCGCGAAGAATACTGCTGCTGCACCAATACAGCTTGCGATCGGCTCAACAAACGCAGAAAGCTGTCCAAACCAAAAACTCTTAAAACGTGACACTCCTTCGCGCCGCAAAGGAATTGAGACTGCGCAACCTTCAGGAAAATTCTGAATACCAATACCTAAGACCAGCGCGAGGGCTCCCGATAATGTAGCTTCAGGAAAACCAGCAGCGGCAGCACCAAATGCAACACCAATAGCTAAACCTTCTGGAATGTTATGCAAAGTAATTGCTAACACAAGGAGCGTGCTTCGCTGCCATGAAGTTTTTATCCCTTCGGCTTCATTCCTGGGAAATCCAAGATGGAGATGAGGTAAAATCTTATCAATGACACGTAAACAAATTGCCCCCAATAAAAACCCTCCGGCAGCAGGCATCCAAGGAGCGCCAGATCCGCCCCGGGACATTGCAATAGCGGGAGCAAGCAAAGACCAGAAACTTGCTGCAATCATGATTCCACCGGCAAATCCCAGCATAGTATCAAGCATTTTTTGATCAACCCGCTTCGTGATAAAGACAAGCGCCGCACCGAGAGCAGTCAAAAACCAAGTAAAAACTCCAGCTATAAGCGCCTGAATAATCGGGTTGAAAGGCGTAAAAAATCCAACCATAGTCTATTCCTCCTGACCTCGTTGATCCATGCGCCATCGGTTCTGCACATGAGAAACAAAATTGTTAATCTCTCCTATGCGCTCTTGATCTACCACAACATGAAAATGTTCTGAAAGTTCGCATTGAATAAAAGCGGATAATCTCTTGCGGGTTGCTCCCTCTTTGAGTAACGAATAAAGACCATTCACGAAACAATCGTACTCATCTTCCGGAGCACCCAGAGAAAGAAGCTTAACCGGATCCCAAGCGTTGACAAGAGTTCTTAAAGCGGTGATTTTGCGCTTATTATCCCGGCAATGCTGCTGTGTCATCTTTTTTATCTATTTTTTCTTGAGCTTTACTGCTGTTCCATAGACAAACAGTTCCGAAGCTGCCTGCATAATCGAAGATGTCGTGAAACGTATGCAGACAATCCCATCTGCCCCCATACTGTGAGCGTGCTCAACCATTCTATCAATTGACTGTTCACGAGATTCAGCAAGGAGTTTTGTATACTCAATAATTTCTCCACCGATGATATTTCGAAAACCCGCTAAGATATCTTTTCCAATATGCCGGGCACGCACGGTATTTCCCCGAACAAGACCAAGGGTTTCGGTAACCTCATAGCCTTCCAAAGTATCTTGCGTAGTTAAAAGCATACATTCTCCTATTGTTCTATAGTGTTTGAATACTTATCATCTTTCTTGGTGTTTAGACGATCCGCCAGCGCTCGTACGAAAAGAAACCCCAGCCCAATGATTGCAAGCAATCCGATAATTCCAACCGGGAAAGTTACTATCATTCCCGCAATCATTGCGACAATCCAACAACATGCGACAAAGCCCAATATTATGTATCCAATCCTCTCCATTATTCTCCCCTTTCTTTTCTCAACCTCTGTCCACCATGAAAACAGCAGCGCATAAAAACCGGCAATTTATCAACCTCTCAGATGGTCCTGTGCTTTTTTAAGTCGATGAGAAAATATTCCCTTTTTAAATTCTGAATTCCAGCCTTTCATAATGAGCCAACCCCCAAAACGAATGAGATTATTACGCCATGGCCGATACCACCGTTTCCATCCCATATTAAGGTTGTGCAAAAAGAAAACAAGCGACGGGAAAGAAAATATTTGCAACCCTATCATAAACATATACTTAAACTGATAGAATTTTCCCATAATTTTCCGGATGGAATGTTGCAATCTTTCGGGCGTTAAAGGTTGATCCGGCTCAAAAGTAGGAAAATTACCATCATAATACTCCCAACCAATATCCTGACTTGGATAGATTCTATTTTGCACCTGCAATCTCTGCCTTAACTCTGTTCCAGGCAAAGGTACAGGCAAAAGCACCTGTATAGTGTCTATCTGGGCACGCTTAATAAAAATTCTGTACGTTTCGATGCGCTCACGCAAGGACATCGTAAAAGAAAGATTTTCCCGGAGCGGGTAACCAAAAATAAACATTCCATGGACCAAAAATCCAAAACGGTGGTAAATCTTAGCAAGATCGATCATTTCCTGAGGTTTTATTTGTTTTTTCATCGCGGATAACTCTTCTTCAATGGGAGATTCAAATCCAATGGCAACCGTCGTAATTCCTGCTTGACGCATGGCGGCGAGTAATTCCCCGTCCTTAGCCTTATCTAAACGTATTTGCACAGTGATATCCAAACGTTTGCCTATGTTTCTTTGATAATCCCTGAGCATAGCGCAAAACCGCATAGTTTCATTACGGTATTGCCCAAAAAGATCGTCAACAATAAAAAAATGCCGAGCATCCAGTGTTTCCAAAGGATAGCGAATATCCTCAAGCAAACGTTCGGGAGAAGCTGACCTTGGCTTCCCTTTCACGGTACAAAACTCACAATCCATGCCACAGCCTCGAATCCGGCCTACGGGATATAGCGTAATCTTCGCGTAACGCACGAGGGAAAAATCCGGTGAAGGCAAAACATCAAAATCAGTAATCGGCTCACGAGGTTCAGTCATAATACATTTATCGTTTTCTAAATAAGCAATGCCTTTGACTCGGCTTAAATCCTGATTATTCCGAAGCGAGGTCAGAATCTCTTTTATGGTCAATTCGCCTTCGCCAATAACCAAATAATCAATTGAAGATCGCAAGGCTTCATCGATATTTTCCTGGACAAAATGCTGTCCGCCAGCAATCGTTATAGTTCCCATTGATTTATAAAATCGTGCGATTTCATAGAGCCGCGGAATCGTACTGGTTAACCCCCCGTACAAACCAACAATATCTGCTGGCCTCTCCCGCTGGAGAAACGCGTGATCAACCCCGCCAGATTGAGTTTTCGGGCCATACCGGCGGAAATTATTCTCATCGATAACTTCTACATCCCACCCTTCAATTTCGTTGACCATGCTCGCGATACATACAGGTCCTAAAGCGGTGGTTCTGCGGGCAATGCTCGAGTAAATATTAAAAGTCGGATAAGCTGGAATTACAATCCTTAGTCTATGTCTTTTTTTATTTGAATCAAGCATATCCTGCTCATTAGCTTAGAGTCTTTTTTATTTCTTTGCATGAATTATAAGATGCCGTCCAAATAACAGTTCTCTTGAAAAAAGTATCCGATGTATCCGCTGAAAACCAACATTCCCCTTTCTCCGATCTCTGCGCTCTTTTAGATAGGCTTGTCCCTTTAAAAATGGACTTAAGAAAAAATAAAGAAATTTGAGCGGCATACGTTCTAAATCAGTATAAATTCCAGCCACGCGCAACTTATTCTTGCAAAGAAGATACTCCAGTTCGTGATAACGCCAAGGAATAACATGCATGTTTTGGAAAGCACCCGGAAAAACCCGACAATAATCAGCTAATGGCTCACGAAAAAAATCAAAACTACCCTCAAACAAAAATCTCATCCTTGAGCCTACATTCAAGATGTTTGGTGTGGATAAAAATAAACTACCATCGGACTTTAACACCCTCTGTATTTCAGAAATAACAAAATCCGGGTTATAGAGATGTTCAATTACCTCAAGAAAAAGAACAAAATCAAATGCTTTATCGGAAAATGGAAGCGGAAAACTAAGGTTAGAATGGATAAAAGGTATTTCCTGGTCAAACTGGAATCTCTGTTTGTCCATGTCTGATGCCGTAACCGAAAAACCTAAATCAAATAAACGCTTTGAGGTTATTCCATGCCCGCAGCCTAAATCAAGAACAGCGCCCTTTGTCTGCTGAGAACAGAGAGCAATGACTTTCTCTGAAAGATAATTTTGTGAGCGTTTATTGATTTTCATAGAGATAACTCTCCATGCTCTGTCGCATAGAAACTACTCAAAGAGCCCCCGCATTTGTTTATTAACTCTTGCTTCTGCTTCCGTGTTAATTTCTTAAATCGTAATTCGGCAAGAAACGCTGGCTTAAAATATTTATATTCCCGATACCATACAAGCTTCACGGGAAGTCTGGCGCGTGTGTACTTCGCTCCTTTCCCTGAAGCATGAAGCTTAAAGCGCTCGGCAAGATCTGAAGTATATCCCGTATAGTAGGTAGAATCGGCACATTGCAGTATATAGACATAGAATTTACCGCTCCGTTTCACAAGTATGTATTATAGCAGAAGAACGAAATTCTCTGACAATTTTTTACAGACGTAGTACGACAACCTTGGAAAAAGCAGGAAAAAATTTCCGCACCTAAACTCTTCGTTCCTGTATCGGAAGCACAAAGTAAAAGACTGATCCCGACCCAGATACTGATTCAACCCAAATCTTGCCACGATGCGATTCAATAATTTTTTTAGAGATAGCAAGCCCAAGACCACTGCTTCCTTTGCTGCGTTCGCCTGAGTTGTGCAACTGAACAAATTGCTGGAACAATTTCGTGATGTCCTCTGCTTTAATGCCAGGTCCAGTGTCCGAAACAGACACTTCAACAATGTTATTCTTGCAAATGGTAGCTACCGTAACCTGCCCTTTTTCGGTAAATTTTAAAGCATTACTCAGAAGATTCGTTATCACCTGAATAATTTTATCCCGGTCAAACTCAATCCGCGGTATATGCTCTCCAAGCTTCAAAAACAACCCGATACCTTTTGCCTTCGCCATCGGCTCCATACTCGCATATACCTCCCGAGCAACTTCATTGATATCATGCTCCTGAAATACAAAAGACATCTTGCCTGAATCAAGTTTCTGAAAATCAAGAACTGAGTTAATAAGCCGTGTTAACCTCTCCACGTTCCGTTTTGCAAGATTCAAAAATTCTGTCTGTTCTGGACTTAATGTTCCGGTTGTGCCATCTAAAACAATAGCAATGCCCTCTTTGATTGCTGTCAACGGGGTCCTCAATTCATGGGAAACCATTGAAGTAAAATCTGATTTTATCGCAAGAGCAAGTTCCAGTTTCTTTTTCACTTCGGTTAAATCCTCTAGAATATTCATCGTTGCCTCCTGGGTTCTCGTTAATTCACGAGTACGATCTGTAACTTTTTCTTCCAGATGCTTCGATAGCTCTTCGAGTTCTTTCTGAGTCTGTAAGAGTATATTTTGTTTTGACTTGATCTGGGAAATCATCTCTTGAAAAGTTTCGGAGAATTGCTCGATTTCATCACGAGTGTGGATATCAAGCGAATAATTCCAGTTACCCTCGAGAATCTTTTCAGTCGCCATATGTAATTCATGAATCGGTTTGGAAAAGATAGAACCAAAAACATAACCCAAAGGAATGATAAGCATAATAAGTAAAAAAAGAACAAAAAGAAGATTTGCTATATATTTTGTAAGAGGAATGAAAGCTTCTCGGGAATCCTGGGCAAACACGACAAACAAGATCGGCCCATCTTCTTGCACCGGGGAAAGCCGGGATCGTGCAAATACCATAAGTATTTTCTCGTGATGTGGAATAAACTTGTCTTTTTCTTCGCTATGCGCGCGCGGATCAGCTATGAGCCACCCATTCTCTTGGCCTAAGATACGAGGAATCAGATTTTCTGGTAGAATTTTCTGGGTTAATGGCGTTACATTCTGATGAAAAATAACAGTACCCTGTTCATCCACCAAGCTAGCATGCCCGGTGGTTCCTGCACGAAAATCAGAGAGTATGGATATTACCGATGAGAGATTAAGAACCCCCTTGCAGACACCGATTACTTTTCTGCTAGAATCGAAGATCGGCACAGCAAGCGGAAGCGAAAATACTCCAGCAGACTCATCAAACTCCACATTACCGATATAATTACTTCCGGCACCATCTGAAAATGCTGCCTGCCACCATCGTTCGTCTGCTTGATAAAAATCAGAAGTTTTATCCGAGCTGGCAACGAGACCACCATACTGGTCGGTAATAAAGAGTTCCGCTATACGCGTATCACTCGCTGCTATTTCTTTCAGTTCTTGAGCGAGTGGTGTCGCAAGCTGCATCGCAAAAACTTCCTCATTCTCGGAGTGTTTCCATGTGGAATCTTTCTCGATGAGCAATTGTTCTATTTCGTCGGACTTCAGAGAAACGTATCCCTTATTAGCCTGGCGAATCTCCTCCTTCCAAGATGTGCTTCTTGAATATACGCGTAAATCCTCAAGCTCTTCATGGATAATTCTTTCCAAGGCCGCAACAAGAACTTTGACTTCGAGTAACCTTTGGTCCACGAGAATCTTTGTGATCAGGGTTTTCCCATAAAAATATGCAGCAACAGCGCCGCTCAACGCTACAACAAGAGCAAAACAACAAATCAACAATGTCACTTTCCTCTGAATACCCCGTTTAGACTTCTTTTTTGTGTTCATCTGATTGCATTGTTGTGCCATCCGGTAGCAAATTCTCAGGGACATTTTTTCCAGACTCTCTCAGCAGATAACGTTGGCAGGTATTCGCTTGTAGCGTTAAGCAATATCGCTCAGTAAGCTTCACAAGCGCATCAAAGTTTAGGGCTCCAAAATACTTAAAAAGAACGCATTGTTTTATATAGATACACGCAACATCTGGATTTTGGAGCACCTGATAAAAAGGGCATCCTTTATATCTTTCGCTCGTGCAGAATTCAAAAGTATCCTGCGGTATATTTCCTACATGGTTGGTACACTCCCGAATATAATCTATGAATAACGGACAATTCATAATTGTTGCGAAAGCTGTAACTTCAGTTTCGCAAGCTCTGCCTTAAGCTCTTTCATTCTTAACTCCCGGTCCACCGTAATGCGCTGGAAACGCTCGAGCGCTTCTATTTTTTTCGTTAACTCCTGCTCGGACATCTTGTAACCAGTCACATCATATACCAGATGGACCGAACCCAAAAATTCTCCCTCGGCGCTAAAAAGCGGTGAAGTAGTAACCCTCAGATACAACTGCAGGCGTTCATCAAAAAACTCAGCACTATGTTTTTCTTGAGTAGCAATAGTATGCGTGTGAGGACAAACCCACAAAGGACTTTTGGTGCCATGGACTATTTCATAACAATGCTTACCAAGCGCGTCGTCCGGATTTATCTTTAATGCAGAGGCAAAAGACTGATTAATACGTACCACTCTATGATCTTTATCAATCAAAGCGACCATCTCTGTTATAGAGTTAAATATTTTCTCCCATTCATCTTCCTGGAGACGCAGTTTCGCTATTACCTGTTCAAGCTCAGATTGCTTCTCCAGCAGACGATTCAGTTCTTCCTGAAGAATTTTTATCTTGTTGTTTAAAGATTCAGACTCAGCGGCATTGCGATCCATACATGCTCCAGATCTATCTTCTGTGTAAAATCATCTTAATCCGCGCCAGCAACTTGTCAGAATCAAAGGGTTTGATAATATAGTCATCCGCGCCTTGCGCAAAACCCTCAAGCTCACTTGACTTATCCTGCCGAGCAGTCAGCATAATTACCGGAATCACTGCTGTTTCTAAACGCGATCGCAAATGGCGCAACATCTCGAAACCGTTCATCTTCGGCATAGTAACATCACTAATAATCAAATCCGGCTTGGCCCGATGCGCAAGCTCTAGAGCTTCGCTTCCGTCGCGGGCGACAATCACTTGATACCCAAAGCTCTGCAATCGGGCTTCGAGAATCCTTAAAATATCCTCTTCATCATCGGCGATAAGAATTTTTATTTTTTGTCCGGTATCCCGGGAAAACTTATCGATTCTATCCTCTTCTCTCACTCCAATAACCCGAATAAGCTCATCGAGGGTGCTCATTCCGGATGCAACTTTGTCCATCCCGGAATAGATAAGGGGCTTGAGACCGTTGTTTTGGGCGGCGAGGAAAATCTGTTCTTCAGGAACTTCTTCGGCAATTAGTCTACGGATAGAATCATTGATTGCCATCATCTCAAAAATAGCTGTTCTCCCCATATATCCAGTAAAATTGCATCGCGGACATCCTTTGCCATGGAAAAATTTAGTAATCCGCAACTCTTCTATGTGTTTTCGAAAATCAGCAATTAAATTTTGCGGAGGAACATATTCTTCCCGACAATCAGAACAAATCACTTTTATAAGCCTCTGTGCCACTATCAGGACAACCGACGAAGCAATACTATACGCTTCAACACCTAAATCTCTCAGGCGCGTTACCGAAGAAACAGAATTATTTGTGTGCATTGTCGAAAGAACCAGATGTCCGGTAAGTGAAGATTGGAATGCGATTTCCGCTGTCTCTTGGTCTCGGATTTCGCCTACGAGAATAATATTAGGATCCTGTCGTAAAATACTCCTCAATCCGGTAGCAAAGGTGACATTCTTCTGAGGATTTACCTGCATTTGGTTAACCCCCGCGATAAGATACTCAATCGGATCTTCAATGGTGACGATGTTTTTTGTCTCGTGCTTTATATAATTTAAAGCGGCGTAAAGCGTGCTGGTTTTCCCTGAACCAGTAGGCCCAGTTACTAAAATCATTCCCTGGGGTTTCCGAATGGCACTCTGAAAAATATGCGAATCAGAAGAACTTAAGCCTATTTTGGCTAAATCGATCTTTGCCTCTTGAAGATCAAGGAGTCGCATCTCAACTTTTTCTCCGAAAAAAGTTGGAATAACCGAAACACGCAGATCAATCTTCCTGCCATATACAAGAATTTTGCTTCGCCCGTCTTGTGGCTTGCGCGTCTCAGCAATATCAAGCTCGGAAAGAATCTTGAGACGAGAAACAATGAACGGATGGAGGGCGGCGGGAATCCGCATAACATTTTGGAGATCTCCGTCTACCCGATAACGCACGATTACCTCGGATTCTTGCACTTCGACATGAATATCACTTGCCCGGGCTTTCACGGCATCGGTAATAATAAGGGTACAAAGACGAACTACCGGAGCGTCTGAATCTTCAATAAGCTGAACAGCGCCGCTGGATGTGAATTTTTTAATCGGCTCAAGAGATGTTTGATCGACAATATTCTTTAAAATATCATACACCGTTTCATCTGAATGATAGTGCTGCTCAAGAAAAACCTTAATCACACTTTTTGAACAGAGAATTGGCTGAATATCCTTTTTCGCAATAACCGCAAGGTCATCCCGCGCGATAACATCTTGAGGATCACTCATCGCAAGAACAAGTGCATTTCTTTCAATCCGAACAGGAAACACGCCATATCGTTTTGCCAGTTCATAGGGAACAAGCTTAACAACTTCAGGATCAAACGACTCAGCGGAAAGATCGCATATGGGCATATGGAAAACTTCCGCGGCTACTTCAACCACCACTTCTTCCTTGATAAAACCCATATCAATAAGCACTTCGTGCAAAGGAATTTTTGCTCCCTGCTGTTTTGATCTGGCATCATTGATTTGCTCTTGAGTCACCAGTTCTTTTTCCAATAATGCGGTTACGAGTAGTGACATATTATTGTTGCATGAAATGAGTTTCTAACGAGTATGCCCTCGAAAGTTTACAGGTTTTTTGTGCATCTGCAATCATCTTGTTTTTGCCTTTTGGGTATATTTTGTTTATCTTGAGAATACATCTTATCGCGCATACCGGAGGAATTACCCAACCAACAATAGAGACATAAATTTTCCCTGGGAAGCCCGATAGCAGACACCATATCTTCTATGGTCTGAAAACGCAATGTGGTAACCCCTAAATCTTTCGTAATCCAAGAAACCATCTGCTGGTATTTCTCAGAGTGAGGACTCAAGTAATCGGACACATCGTCAATGTCGTGTCCCTCAAGAGCACGAATTGCACGGCGGGCGGCAAGCTCATGAATGCTCCGGGTAGAAAGACAAAATTTGCAGGGAAACAGCAACGGTGGACACGCAGGTCGAACATGGATTTCCCGGGCGCCGTTCTCCCACAATTTATTTGTAGTAAAATTTTTGAGTTGGGTTCCACGCACTATTGAATCTTCACAAACAACAATCCGCTGCCCGGCAATAATTTCCCGGATAGGAACAAGCTTCATACGGGCTATCAAATCTCTCGTTTCTTGTGACGGAGGCGTATAACTTCTCCCGTATCCCGGCGTATACTTGACGAGCGGCCGACGATGCGGAATTCCGGATTCCATGGAATAACCAATAGCATGCGCTGTCCCCGAATCAGGAATCCCGCAAACAAGATCCGCCTGCATATCAATGTCTTTCTTCGCCAAAAACCTTCCACATCGCTCCCGAACTGTTTCCACGGTAATCCCTTCATAGCTTGAGGCTGGAAAACCAGTATAAATCCAAAGAAAAGAACAAATTTGTTTTTTACTCATTCCTGAAACTTTAGAAACTATGCCGGTTTCATTCAATAAAACGATCTCCCCGGGATCAAGATATTTAACTATAGTAAAACCGAGGTTTGGAAACGCGCTGGTCTCTGTGGCAATAGCCCAATCGTTATCTTTTTGTGCGATAACCAGTGGCGTATAACCAAACCTATCCCGAGCAGCATAAATTCCGTCTTTATGCAGAATAAGCAACGAACAAGAACCCTCAATAAGATCAAACATCCGCTCAATTCCGTTTTCTAGTGTTACCCCTTCAAGAATAAGTTTTCCAATAAGCTCAGTAACATTCACTCCGCTTTTTCCTACCTCGCTGAACGAAACACCCCCCTGAAGTAAACGTTCCGCCAGAATTTCTTTATTTTCCAAAAGTCCCGCGGTAACAATACAAAAGGAACCAAATTTTGAATGTAGATAAATGGGTTGCTCGTTGCTATCACTAATAACCCCGATTCCCTTATTCCCATGCATATGCTTATAATCTTCGAAGAATTTAGACTTAAACTGGCTCTGGCTGATATTATGAATATGCCGGCTGAGTTTTTCTCCTAGAATAGCAAGTCCTCCATATTCTGTCCCAAGGTGCGAATGATAATCTGTTCCATAAAATAAAAATTGTGCGCAATCTCCTTGGGCGCAAACTGTTCCAAAAATTCCACTCATAGCATATCCTCCCGATGTTATCAGCCTGTACCGAAAATTCGCCTCAGAAAAAAATCAATTCTTCTCAACCGGAGAAAAATTTCCTTCATCCTGCGGCTTTACTCCCATTATTTCTTTTGGCCTAGTAATTTGAAAAACCTTATTGAAGTCGGAAAATAATTGCATGTACTCAAGATCAACCGGGTTATTTTTTGCCGTAGTTCCTTTAACTTTTACCACCGTTTTCACGATAGTTTTCGATGCTTTATCAATCCAAATAAACAGAGAGAAAGAGATATTATCTTCGCTCTGTTTCTGGTAAAAATCAAGCAGTTGTTTTGGCTTGTATTCTAAAACCGCGTATCGGCTTCCTGAACAATAGATTTCTCCGGGGTCAGGGCTATTCTCTTCCATAAGCTTCAGGTATTTTTCGATAGTAAGAAAATTGTTTGTTTTATTCCGATCCCAGGTTTGACTTGTATTTTCCGGCTCCTCAAACCACATGCCAATCTCAAAATAGTGCTTCTTTTCAATACTCATCCACCGGTCAGCAACCCCATGCTCATGATCCTGCTGCATCACTGAAAATCTATCCGGGGTTTCATACTGGATATCCCACTCGATACCCTTGTATTGTTTCGATTGTAACTTCTCGTTGGTAAAATCAAACATATACAATCTGCTCCCATATGAACTTGCCGCGCGGACAGCCGCGATGGTTTCTTTGACCAAATTCGTAAGAGCAACCGCTTCTTGAATCTTTTCGAGCTTATTGATTTCCAGAACTTCAAGCCTCGCATAATCTAGCTCCCGCTCAAGAAGAGCAGCCGATTCACTGCCGAGCGACCGTAAAGAATCGATCTCCAAAGATGCTCCCTGAAAATCTCGGTTCCTCAGGTGAATCATTCCAAGGGAATAATGCGCAAAAGCATCATTGGGATTCTCTAAAATAAGCTGTTTCAAGCGGTATGCCGCCTCTGAAATATTATAATCAGAAAGGTATTTCATAATCACCATTCTCAAAAGCTCTATTCTGGCAGAACCTTTCTGCCGTGCAATTTCTTCTAGACAAATCTCAAAAACCCTGGGATGTTGGCGACAATTACTGTCTAAAGACCAGCTGGCAGACCATTTAGTTACAAGATATAAAAATTCCTGATCAGTTAAACGGAGCGCATCCCGAATCGCGTGAAAAGCCTCTGGATCTTTCTTTGAGTACCGCAAGGACTTTGCCAAAATAATATCTAAATCGTCCCTTGTTGTAATTTCCTGTTTCTTGAGGTCAGAGGCAATTTGTAAACGGGTATTCAAAAGCTGTATGATTTTCTCTTTTTCTTGAGACGCAGCCTGGCTCCTCAAGTATTCGGTTAATTTAGAACGAACCCTATCCGGCCAATTCAGCACACTAATAATTTTCTGAACCGCTCCAGCGTCCCCGGAAACCATAAATTCAGCCCACAAGAAATCAAGATCCTCCGCAGTCTGTGCTTCCCGTAAGAGCGGGTTAAATTTCATTGGAAAATCCTGAGCAAGAAAACTTTGAATAATTTCGCGCTCTTGAGAAAAATCGGTATCCTGAACTTTGCTCAAAAGGAAGTCTTGCACTTCTTTCGTCGCACAAAATTGGAAAACCTGAAGAAGAAAAATTCTTCCCTTGGATGACGCAGTCGCAAAAAGCTCCAGGTAACTGGAAAGTATCTCGGGAGAAAACTGAGCAATCCGCCCAAATGAATAAGCAGTGCTGTTTAAATTCTTTTGCTGGGTAGCGTTTAAACCATTAAAGAATGAAGAAGAAATAAACTCTTTCAGTGCTTGCGGAACTTTTTCTGGAAGGGGGTGGACATAGTAATAAGTGAGAATGTCTCCTACCTTGTTTTTCGGATCCTCTTGAGCATACATCATGCTTACCCCAATCCAGAAAAGAAAAAACATAGAAAGAATTTTCATCCCGCGCATACCAGCTCCTTGTGGTTCGCAAAAATTATTCTACTCGTATAACAGGTTGTCAATTTGAACACGCTTCACATAAATAATCTCACAAGAACCCATCCCTGTGTCTGATCTACTTAAACTCGTATTCCACCATACTGGATTTTCCCCTTGAAATCCTTTAATGTTAACAAGATAGCCCTCGATTCGCATCTTCTGGTTAATGCGCGCAGCACACATCGCCCGATACACGCTTTCATTAGCAGGAATTGTATGGTTATTAGAAGAATGAGTAATGATATCTTCATTCTGGAAAGGACTCTCTGGGGTATATTGCCAATAATACCATCGATTATTCTGCCAATAGCGGACGAAACGCTTGGCTTCCGACTCAGCCAGCTTCCCCCAAACAAAAGCAACATCAAACGGAGCTAAACATGCTTCCCAGCTCGAAGAGTACTTTTTTTTGCCCACTACTACGCCAGAAAGAGCATAGCGCGCAACTGGCAGAATTTGAAATTCTTCCGTTCCGCATCGAACAGTCAATGTTTCACCGTCAAACGGTTCTTGACAAGGATCCTCGTAGATATCAATGATTTGGGAAACTTCTTCTTTTCCCTTATGATTACCACACCCAGAAACTATCAAACCAATGGAACAGAACCCCAGAAAAACAACCAGACTTTTCATAGAAATAACGGCATTTTTCAGGTGTTTCCCGATAAAGAATAAAACAATTGAACTTTATTCTTCAACCAGTCACGAAATGACCAATTCAACAGTGTCAAAATAAAAGACTCCCTTACTTTCTGGCTTTGGTTCAAACTGAAAACTCTTTAACGGAAAGTCCAGCTGGAAATTGTTATCGGCATTATCCGGCTGCCAGTCTCCTCGAGGAAGAAAATCATCGAGAGAACAAACAATCTGCTTCCAGCCAGTAAAGGTATCTTCGATAAGATACCGGAAAATCTCATTACCGCTATCTTTTATGTCGAACGCGATATTAGCCTGGGAATTATTTCCATATACCCAGACGGAAATTGCGCGAACTTTCTTCCATTCAATTCCATCGGGCTTGATGAGCCAAGAAGAGTTTTTGGCGTCCAGGCCGTACCCGCGAGCAATCCAGATATAGCCGCCAGAAACTGCTTGATAGTCGACTTTAAGCGACTGGTTCCCCGTGTGTTTCATTTGCTGGTCGGCAGAAACTGCCACCGCTGAACCATTCCCGGATCCAAAATCAACAGTTCCCTCTGGACCACCAATTAAATTTCCCTCAAAATCATCAAGTAAAATATTTGCTCCTTCCGCGAAACAAACACCTGCAAACAACACGATAACAATCAACCAAAATAAACGCATTATCCCCTCCTTTTTCATGCTATTAGTATACACGAAATCATCGAATATTCCCATTCAAAACGGCTTCTTCCTGGTATTTTCTTAGAAATGGTTCCTCGCATGAATACGAGTTAAAGCATGCTTCAGCCGCAGCTTTGCATCCGCCGAAACAGCGAAGTCGTAATTTGCATAAACGACAGAATGGAGGAAAAACAGCGACAAAATCCCGTGCAGCCTTTTTCGCGATAATATGCTCAAATGACTCAGTATCAATATTACCAAGGATCATCCCGCTATGATTGCACATGCGCACATTACCAAGCGGATCAATCGTGTAATACGCGTTTTCGGTTCCGGCAGAACAAAATCCAAAGTGAAGCTTCTGGAATTTTCCTAGATTTATTAGGCAGGGCTGAATAGGAATTGAACATGAAATTGGAAAATTATATCGCATACTAAAAGCGTCTGCTTGCGCAAGAACCAAATCTATCTGGGAAGGTGTCGGAAGCAGCTCTTCGCAATGAAAAACCCCTTCACCGCCGGGATTAAAACGGTTAAGCATTAAACTATCCGCACCCAAAGCAAAAGCCAGCTTCGCGGTACCCTCAAAATCCTCAATATTCTTACGGGTTGCAACAAACACAACGACTACTCGCGCATGATATTGTTTTAAAGTTACCAGCGTACGGGTAATCTCGTCGAAAGCATCATATCGCATAAGAGCGTTATGAACTGCACGATGACAGCTCAATAACGGCAACTCAAAGGTAACGAACTTGGAACAATTTCTTGCCGCTTGCTGAGAGATAAGAGTTCCATTCGTAATGATATTAATCAGAACAGCCTGATCTTTTAAAAAATGAACTATTTCTTCAAGATCATCACGAAGAAATGGTTCTCCGCCAGTAAGCGTTATAACCGAGGCTTTCGTCTCAGAAAGAATCTTTGCCAATAAATCCTTGGTTTTTGCGGTATCAAGTTCTCCCCGCGGGTAGCTAGGATTGCGTTTCCATACGTTATAACAATAAACACAAGAACTGTTACAGCGCTGGGTAATCTCAAAAATAATATTCCTTATGGCTCCCTCCTTCTTATTGATTCATTGCTACGATAAAAGAAAGTGCTTCAATCATTTCTGGCCGCACGGGAAAATCATCTCGTATCTCTGCTGAATCATATTCCTGGTTTATAAAATAACTCAAAAGTTTCTGCTCTTCTTTTTGATAAAGTTCCCAATTTTTCCCGGATGCTTTTTTCCAGGCTCCTTCGATGCAAAGCACCATTTCCATATCTTTTGCCAGATTCTTCTCAGCTTGGGCGAGAACTCCCCGTTCAACGATACCCTGCCCTTGCAACGTTCGAAGCTCTTTTAATCGCGCCTCAATATCGTCACGTAACTTTTGCTGTTTAAATCCCAACACTGTTGGCTCGTAACACGTAATTGCGCTCGTTGAACGCAAGCGGTGAAAGACACGGTCCTTATAAATACCAACGAGCAGCTCAGCCGTTGAAACGCTGATAATCTTTCTCGCCGTGAACACCGAAAGAAGATTACGAAGCTCTTCCTCTTCGCGGGCAAGCGTTGCTGGTATATTTGATGAACGGAAATCCGCTAATCCATTAAACTCATGAACCGAATTCCATTTTTTCTTCAACACAGCCCACTCAGAAAACGCAGAATAATCTTGGTTTTGGAAATCATTCTCGGACGTATGCCTTTTCGCAACATTCGGAGCAGCCAAAGAATAGAAATCAATTATATAGTTGACAGCCTCTTGGACAGAAGGACTGACCACAAGCTCAAAACTCACTTTTCCTTCAGCAAAAAGAAGCGCCAACGCCTCCTCTTCCTGAAAATCATACTGATGGGTTTGCTGTGTTTTCGCAAAAAGAGCTTCAGCGCGCTTGAGATATTCGATATCGCGACCCAAGGTTTCTTTGGAAGCCCGAATAATACTTTCTTCAACATACCCACGGGCCGCAATCTCACCAAGCATTTGGCATCGCTTTTCTAAATTCTCTCGTACAGACCAAACTGAACTACCCAAAGTAGTCGGTTTATAACAGGTTTCTCCCGATTGCGAGCGCAACCGATGAAAAATCATCTCACCATAAATCATTTCCAGAACAATGGCAACATCTTTTCGAATCAACCCTTTATCAACAAGAGCAGAAAAATTTCTGGCGAGAATCTGCTTTTTTGTAGCGATAACATCCCGATAATCCGCAGCAGCAGCAACCGCCTCTTTTGTAAGATCAAGCCACTGCGAGCGAATAGCCAGCCATTCGGAAGTATTTTTCAAATCAGGGGTCTTGGAAAATAAACAATCTTCATTGTTCTTTGCTTGTGCATAAGCAAAAGATTGTTGTTGCGAAAAGATAGCAAGAAACGAGGAAAGTGCGATGAAAAATTGCCGACTTAAAAAAGTATTTCCTTTCAGATGAAAAATGGGTTTTTTTCTCGTGCAGATATAGTAAAGAGCAACAAAAAACGCAAACACGCTCAGCGTAAAAACAGCTATCTTATGCATATTTCTCCTTGGTTAATCTTGCGGGAATTATTCGCAAAGATAGTTTCTCCGAAAAATTCTTCCGGCTGCATAATGCGCTATCTTCTTTTCCTCCATTCAAGCGCACCAAAAAACAGTAAACATAGCAAACAGGTACCATATTATTTCAAATACCGCGCACAGCCTTCCTAAGAGACCGCGGAAAAAACTCTCGGTCAATCATACAACATCCACGGCATAAACAACCGGCAAGAATCACAAGACAAGAATACTTTTCTAATTTTCATGGTTTATACCGCAACTTGCACGGAAAATTGCCTGCCTGCCAAGTTTGCTTCGGATTTTTTCAACCGCCCGGTGTAAATTTTCTCTACGCTTCTCTTCCTGCCAAAAAATAGTCTCGCTCTCTTTTTGACCGCTTAAACGGGAAATCTTAATCCCGAGAAGCCTAATCATTCCCGCTTGGTCTATGTGTTGGAAAAGAGCGACTGCGTGACGAAACAATATGTCAACAAAGTTTGTGGAAAAAGCTAACGTCACGGATTTTGTTGTCGTGGTGAAATCTGAGAACCGCACCTTTACTACCAGTGTTCTTCCAACAATCTGTTCATGCCTCAATCTCTCAGAAACATCCTCACAAAGAGAAAATAGTGTTTTCCTGAGAAGATCGCCATCTCGGGTATCGCGTTCGAAGGTAACCTCGGAACTTATCGATTTTGTCGTAGCATTCTCCTCAACCTGGTGTGCATCTCTGCCCCAAGCAAGTTCAAAGAAATAATTTCCGTTCTTTCCAAACAATCTCTGCAAAACCTTTAAATCATACCGTGCGAGAGCTCCAATCGTAGCGACACCCATCCGACGAAGAACTTCTTCTGTTTTCTTACCCAAACCGCACAACTTGGTTACCGGGAGAGGCCACAAAAATTTAAGCAGATCTTGGGGAACAACCTCGACTAATCCATCTGGCTTCTGAAGATCAGAAGCTATTTTTGCCGCCATTTTTGTTGGTGCAATTCCTAAAGAAGCAGTAAGACCAAGTTTTTTCAAGATACATTCTTTTAAACTTCTTGCGGCATGAAGACTGGATGCGTATCGATGCATCGTACTCGTCATGTCTAAAAATGCTTCATCGATACTCACGACCTCATGCACGGGGGTAAAAGCATCAAAAATCTGATACAATTGACGGGAAACCTGTTGGTAGCGTTCCATACGGACCGGAACGAATACCGCCTGAGGGCATAACTTATACGCAATAGATATGGGCATCGCGGAATGTATTCCAAAGGCGCGCGCCTGGTAAGAACAAGTAGAAACTACTCCTCGCCCCCGCCCTCCCTTGGGGTCGGCGCCAACAATGAGAGGACGGTCACGATAGCTAGGGTTATCTTTCTGCTCTACAGAAGCAAAGAAAGCATCCATGTCTACATGAAAAATTACCGAAAAATGTTCAACAGACACGCTTTTATTCAATCTAAGCAACCAGTCCATCAACCACTCTTACAGCTTCGACGCAATCTTTCGCATATTCTGCGCCGATGCTTTGAGCATACCTTTGCGTCACGACTGCTCCGCCAACCACAAAAAAACAATCGATACCTTCTTTCCGAGCCGCTTGAATTACTTCATCCATCTTCACCATTGTCGTTGTCATGAGAGCCGAGAGTCCGACGACCTTTGGTTTATGCTGCTTTATTGCCTTGATAATTGTGCCTGTTGAAACATCCTTTCCTAAATCCACCACCTCAAAACCATGATTCTTAAGCATCAAGGAAACTAAATTTTTTCCAATATCATGAATATCACCTTCAACGGTAGCTAAAATAACAACGGCTTTGTAGGCATTTCCCGCATGCTCACGACGCAGTAAAGGATTTAAATGCTCTAATGCTTTCTTTACCACTTCAGCGCTTGCAATAAGCTGAGGAAGAAAATATTCTTTCCGGTCAAACAAATGACCGACATTTGTGATAGCCGGAATTACAACCGTGTTAACCAAAGCAATGGCCGAGATACCCTCTGCCAAAGCCTGCTTCACAAACTTCAAAATTTCTTCCTTATTCCCCTGGCAGATCGCGGAAAAAATTTGATCATGAGAAGAAGTTTTTCCCGACTGAATGTGTTTTGTTCCGTCTTTCTTAAAATGAACAACATACCTCTGAGCGTGAGTGTCCCGTCCAAGCAAAAGTTCGGCGGCCTTCTTGGTGCAAACAAGTTCTTCGCTCAAAGGATCAGCGATGACCGCTGAAAGACCCTTCTGAACCGCCATAGAAAGAAAAGAAGAATTGACCCAAGCGCGCCCAGGCAATCCAAATGAAATATTTGAAAGACCAATCACTGTATGTGCTTTCAGTTTTTGCGTGCACCATTCGATAGTCTCTAGCGCTTCAGAAGCAGCATCTGCGCATGACGCAACACTCAAAGCCAAAGCATCAATGAAAATATCGTCTGTAGTAAAACCGTGTTTCCGGGCAACCTCCAATACCTTTTCGATAACGTCCTTACGTTGATTGAAGGTTTCCGGAATTTTCTTCCCAGCCACCGGCAAAAGAATAAACATAGCTCCGTACCGCCTTGCTAAAGACAAAAACCTGTTTAACTTCGATTTTTCCCCTGAAATTGAATTAATCAACGCTCTCCCTGGATAAATACGCAAGGCTTGTTCCAGGGCTTCAAAATTCGTTGTGTCCAAAACCAAAGGCAATGGACTGATTACCGATAATAAGCGGACGGCAGAAATTAAACTCTTCTCCTCAGATATCCCAGCCGCCCCCACATTAACATCCAGCAGATGTGCTCCTTTTTCTCTCTGAGCGTATGCCTGTGTACGTATATAATTTGTTGAGGAATTCCTCAACTCTGCCTGGAATGCCTTTTTACCAGTTGGATTGATTCGTTCTCCGATAAGTATAATTTCTGGGGTATTTTTGAACAAAAACCCCTCTCGGGATGAGCTGAGAGCAGAAAGAGAGATGCGTTTATTCTTTACTGGCCTAACGCCTTCTAAATGTTCTTTTAAGGCTGCTATATGTCCAGGAGTCGTACCACAACACCCTCCAATCATCCGCGCTCCGGATTGAACAATATGTACAGCTTGATGAGCAAAATCTTGCTTATTCATAGTAAATACTGCCTGCCCGTTGATTAAATGCGGGATATCAGCATTGGGTTTAGCAATGAGAGGCACAAGTGAATAGGGTTGCGCTTGCTGCATACACACAAGCATATCTTCTGGCCCAGTTGAACAATTACACCCCACAGCATGGGCCCCAAGACTCTGCAGAGTAATCAACGCAGAAAGCATTGTTGTTCCGTTTAAAGTACGGCCGTTCTTCTCGTAGGTCATCGTAACACAGGTGAATTTTTTCGTGAGTTCCTGTGCTGCAAGAAGTGCTGCTCGAGCTTCCTGGATATCGATCATCGTCTCAATCACCAAAAGATCCACTCCGCCCGCAAGCAAACCTTCAATCTGTTCACGAAAAACCAGAACTGCCTCTTCAAACGGAAAGTCTCCGAACGGTTCAACAAATCTTCCGGTAGGACCGATATCTCCCGCGACGAGACACCTGCCGTTGGCAGATTTACGTGCAAGCAGTGCTAAATTACGGTTAACAGCCTTAACGTCTTTACGGGAAAAATGATCCAACTTACAACGGTTAGCGCCAAACGTGCAAGTATAAAGCACATCAGACCCAGCTCGAACATACGCATCATGAATGGTTTGAAGCACCTTGGGGTTTTCCAAACACCACAGTTCCGGACAAACTCCGGAGCGCATACCGTGTTTCTGCAACTCAGTTCCCATAGCACCATCAAGAAGAACAACTCGTTTTTGAAGAAGCTCTTGAATTTTTTCCATGTTTTTCTCTCCTTATATCCCGCTAATGCCCGCTAGCGCGGTAACTGATTTTTCAGGAATCAACATATAGCTCGTACTCAAGGTAACACCCAGATCTTCAAGACCAAGAATCTTATAAATCAAAGATTGATTCTCAAGGGCAAAATCACCATACCCGGCAGAGAAACGCTTTGAGGTAAGGTGTTTCTTATAGCGACGTACACTTTGCTGAAAATAATCCATAATCCAATCAAGGCCGCTGTCTGTCATTTCACTCGCAACGGCATCAAAAATCACCGCTCTGGTGAAATCTTGATCTGCCGTTACCTGACGAATAATCCGCAGTATTTCTGCTCCAGCAGTAACAGCCATCACCAAAATTTCGTCTGAGTGTTTCAAAAATCCAGAAAGCTGCCTACTCTCGAAAAGCGTCTTATCTTCCAAAAGCACGGTATTGTCTGTGATGTCACGAATACCCATGCGCACGGCAAGGCCACGTAAATGAATATATCGAAGCGCCTCATGCATGAAGAGCGCAAATTCCTCTTCTTTGCCATCATCGATCCGAGTCAAATGCTCATGATATCCAAGTCGCCGATAAACTCGCTCACGAGGTAAAGCAACTGCAGTAATGTCGGAAAATTTTATTTTTTCCATTCTATGGGCATTTAGAAAAACCTGTTCGCAATATACCCCAGAATAACAATTTGTGGAATCGTGATAATCGGAAGCCAGAGAGCGGTTTTTTTACCGATATTCTTCCAAAGAAGACCTATTTCGGTATAATCAGTAGCAACCCCGCCTAAAAGGAAAACAAGACTATTGCCAAAAGCGCCGGTTTGCCGAAAAATCTCAAAGGCGACAGGAGAAGAACCTTCTGAACAAACTTCAATGATCATCGCAAAAACGATTGTCGTCAATAAACCCAAAAGAGTCGGACCAAAATAATGTTCAAAAATATGTCCGGGGATGTAGGCGCCGATGAAACTGGCCAGGATAACACCAAACAAGATCCACCCAAGAATCATATCAGAAATACCGCGAATCGAAAGAACAACCCCTCGGAGTTGAATCTTAGCTTCTCGCCAAGAAAATTTAATTTTTTTCAAGCGTTCTTGGATATCGGCAATGACTGAAAAATTGCCTTCAAAAACAACCGTATTTTTATTTTGCTCAATCCTTTTCAGAAATTCGAGATACTGGAAAATAAAACCGCTGTTTAAAGCAACAAGGATTGCTGACCCGATTAAAAAAAACGCCTTGAGCCCAAAAAAACTAAAAAACATAACCGTTAGAGGAAAGTTCGCCCATGGGCTGGCCAGAAGAAAAGCAACCACAGACGCGGCCGAAGCACCTTTTTTATAGAGTGCCATTGCTAACGCCAAAATACCGTGTGAACAAACGCTCATAAAAAAACCCAATACAACCGCGCGGAAAATAGTTCTTTTTTCTGGCCGAGCAAGAAACCAAGAAATGTATTCTTGAGGAATATAATAGTCAACGAATCCTCCCAGAAAAATTCCTAATGCAATTGCCCACCATATTTTTTTTATGTACAAGAAAAATATTTCTCGGAATGGAATAAGCAGGGAGAAAAAATAAGAACTTCCGCAAACGACAATAGAAAACGCGGCAAGAAGAAAAGCTTTATTCTTGAGAAATCCCCGCCGCGAGAAAAGGCGGGTTAAGACTCTTTCTTGGGAAACGGAGAATTCTTGACGGCAACGCTGGCTGCAGAAAAAGTAGGTTACTCCTTCTTTGGTTAAAATAATATCTGTCTTCTCATCAACCTGCATCCCACAAACAGGATCTCGCGCCATCTATACCTACTTTTTTTCCTGGAACGGCAATTCAATTCTCTGAAGAATCTCTCGAATTTCTTCATTCTCAGAATCGAGAATAGCGGCTTTTCGAAAATACTGCCGTGCACCTTGAGCATCATAAGCAAGCTTTGAGAAGCCTATCTTACCATAATAATGCGCTGCCCATTGTTTATAGCCTAGATGTTCGTACGACATAGCTAAAATAAGATCAATCTCTTGAACTCCCCGTAATGCCCCGGGTATATTCAAAATTTTTTCATACTCTTTGACCACCAACGCATATCGTTTTTCCTTAAAAAGCTTCTTGAGCTTCTCTTCGGAGTGAGTAAAAGAACCTGCTGTTTGAAACTCTGCGCGATGACTATAGCTCTTCTTTTCGCCTTCGACAAGTGTCTTTTTTTGTCCTCCGTATCTCCAGGTTATCTCTTCATACGGAATAATAGGATTCACGATTGGAAAAGGAACTAAGCCATAGAATTGGCATACGCCCGTTCCTTGGCTTCCTACTACCTCGAAAGTAAACGTTGTTTCTTGATCAGAAAAACCATAAATAACATTATTTGCTGCATGGCGAGCTGGGCCAAGAGAAGAAATTTTGCCAATATCTTCCTGAATTACTCGCGAACGACGCACCTTTTCTGCAGCCTGCGAGTAATAATTGCCGAATTTCTCTATCGCCCATGCGTGTCGAAAAGCCAAGCTACCCTGAGCGGGAAAATCACTCCACTTAATAGTGCAGAGAATCGGGATGGAAAACAACAAAACCCCAAAAAACCCAAGTACGATTCTTTTCTGGATGCTCCGAGGAGTCGCCCTTTCAAAACTGGATGCAATACGGATACCAAAAAAATACGAAATAACAAAAATGCAGTATCCGATACCTTGAACCAAAAAATACCCTGGAAGCGCGGTGCGTTTAAAAATATTCCAGAAAATAAAAGCAATGAGATTCGCGATAAGATGCCCCAGAAAAACACCAAGCACGCCCCCAAGAGCCACAACAATCGGAATAAAATTCTTCTCGCGCTTAGAAAAGAACCAGACGGCGAATCCTCCGAGAAAATTTGCAAGAACGAAAAAGAAAAAATCACGAATTGTTTTTTCGATATCTTGAGTAAGAACGCTGAAAACACGGTAATTATAGAGAACTGTATTGAGCGCATCCCGGAAAAAAAAGAAAAAAACAAGCCAGAAAAGGACGCTAGCCGCCATGATAATACAAGACACCCTGATTTTACGATGTAGCCGTATACGCATAAAATACAGATACTATGCTATTATGATATCACGTTCCCTCAAAGACGCAATTTGGAAGTGAAAAATTATCACTCTATCGTGACGGATACTTTGCCTTCAGCTGAGTTAAATAGAGTACATGCTGCCGTTCTTCCTCCAAAAGCTCCTGGATAATTTCCTTCTGGCTTGAAACAAAATTAAGCAGTTCACTGAAAAAAAGTATAGCGTCCTTTTCGAAACTAATCGCATAGAGAAGTGCGTCCACCGGAGTTTTTATTTTTTTCGAAAAACGCACCGCGACTATGTCCGCATAGAGATGATTGTCCATAATCGCCTGAAGATATTGGCCGCGGTCAAGATGGCCGATCGAAGTATATTGAACATTCACCAGAACAGCTGCTCGTTCTCTTCCTTCTTCAATGAGTCTTCGGCGAAGCTGAGTAAATTTCTCAACATGCTCAGACTCCCAGTCTCGCAAAGACTCAAATAATTCTCGCAAGTCTTGTTCACTAAACTTTTTGGCTACTAGAGCGTAAAATTCTTTCCGAAGTTTCTCTTTTTCAATTCCCATATCAACAACATCAAGAACGCTCAATATTCTACTCATAGCCCTCCTCTCATTCTGCTTTGCTAAAAACCCGTTTCAGTAACAGAGTTCCATAGCTGCCCCGGGGAAGCGAAAAACTCAATATCAACTTTTTCTTCTGAGGGTATAGTTCGTCATCGAATACCTGCGCAAAAAGATTCTCAGGGATAACGGAAATGCTTCGTGGTATCGACTTAAAAAATGCCTGCCGCAGAGAACGAATATTCAATAATGAAGAACGCATCCCAAACTCTGCCAAAGTTTCAGAATATACTTCCCTCAAAAGCTGGTCACTAATATTGCTTTTTGCGCCAAGAGTAGGCAAAATAAGCGCTAAGAAAAAATCCTGTTTCTCTGGTTGAAGATTTCCATAAAAGACATAATCACCAACTATTCCGGGGTATCGCCTGAAAGAATTCTTGAAAAATTTCTGGATAAATTTTTTGGTTGTTATGTTCCAAATATGCGCCTGATAGCAAGCATAATAAAGAGACATTTCTTCTTTCGAGATTTGCTGTAAAAGAGGCAGAAAATCTCGCGGGTGTTTCATGAGATACTGGAAACTCTTTTTCTCAAGCCAACTTTCAGCACGTTCCAAACACTCAGCCCATTTCTGCCAGTGATGAAAAAAGAAATCTTTCCGTATCCTTTCTGATTTGGTATCCCGGGTAGATACTCTCGTAAGATGAATCTTTAAGGCCCCCCCATAGTGCTTTTTCAGAACTTTCTCCGCGAAAAACCCGCTCCGTTGATCAAAGCTGCCAAAACGCTGATCATCAAAATAGTTCGGATAGCCTATCTTTTTAATTATTTCAAGCTCATCCAAAACACTCTGAATGGAATCACGATGAAGTTTCCGGACAACGATAGTAAAATCATTCTTGATAATCAGGTCCGGTCCTATCGGCCGCTCAAGAAATCCTTGAAAAGTTGCGCTGTATCCTCTTCCTTTAAGGTTGAACGGATAATTTCCTTGAAGCGAGATGTATTGGGAAGTACAGCCATGCCTATCTTTCCGGCCCGCATAAGAAAAACTCGCAAGCGGGATTTTCATCTTCCGGGCAAGTTCTTTTAGAAGATCGATCGTATTCCAACCGCATTTTTCCAATTGGAAAACACTATAGCCGCCAGAATTCCCAAAACAAGCGTTAATCTTTTCCCGTACGATAAAATCTTCTGGTTTAACTTTTAAGGTAAGCTGAACCATTTTGTTGTGTTTGTATAGCGTACAGCTATTAAAAAACCGAGGTGGGAATCGTAAAAGTAAACCGAGTGCCCTCTTCAGGTTTACTCGTTACTGTAATTTTACCGCCGTGTGCCTCAACAATCCCCTTGCAAATCGCAAGACCCAGACCTGTACCTTTTTCCTGACCTTCATGAATTCTACCAAATTGCTCAAATTTACTAAAAAGCTTCGGAAGGTTTTCGGACGCGATGCCACGGCCAGTATCGAGAACACTGCATTCAATCACCCTGTCTTTATCCTTCTGTAGAATTGAAATTTCAATAAAACCCTCATTGGTAAATTTGAGGGCGTTATCGACTAAATTGGTGAAAACCTGAATAATCTTATCTTTGTCAACGTAGGCTTCAATCACGCTATGGGAAAAACGCATCTTCAATTCAACTCTCTTGGCCTGGGCCCGCGAGAAAAATCCGTCAATTATTGTCTTAGCAAGCGCTGTAATATCGACTATTTCTTTACGCAGTTGCATCTTACCGGCTTCAAGCTTCGAGACATCAAGTAAGTCATTAACGATACGGCCAAGCCGGTCAATAGCTCCCAAAGTAACATTCAGAAGTTCCCGTTGTGCCTGAGTAATCTTTCCATGCATCTCTCCTAAAATTTGCGAGACGCTTTCCCGGATAATCGCCATTGGCGTACGTAATTCGTGTGAAGCAGTACCGATAAAATCATCTTTTAATTGTTCGATCTGCTTACGCTCGGTAATATCGGTACCGACACAAAGAATCTCTTCAAGTAATCCCTGATCAGAAAAGATGGGGCGATAGGTCCAGAATACCCAGGTTCCCTCTCCTCCTTTTTTCATATGCTCGGTAATCCGGCTTATGCTCTTCCCGCTGTTTTGTTGAATCTCCTCGAGAAGCCCCCCAAGATAATCTCCCTGAAACACCCCTGGACTAATTACCGTTCCAATGAACGACCGGCCAATAGCCTCATCAGCCGAAAAGCCAAAATACAGGGCCGCGAATTTATTCCAAAAGTTAATCCGTCCTGTTGTATCCATCTTGAAAATAATATTGTTTACGTTATCAACTAAATCGCGGTATCGCTCTTGGCTCTGTCGTAAAGCCCGTTCAGCTTTTTTTGTTTCGGCAATATCCCGGATAACTCCGATGGATCCGGTAATTTCATTATTTTCATTCCGCAATACGCTAATAGAAATGTCTACTTCAATCAGAGTGCCATCTTTTCTCAGTACGCATGTTTCAAAATGATGCTGGATACCTTTCTCTCGAATATTTTCTTGACGGATACGGAGCCACTCCTCTTCCGGGTAAAGAATACTCACGTTTTTCATGTATAAATCTTCAGTAGTCATACCCAGAAGAATCTCAGTAAACGGATTCCAGGAAATGATGTTTTCTTCTTTGTCGGTAACAGTTATCGCAACCGCAGAGTTATTAAAAATAGTGCGAAACTTTGCCTCTGATTCCGCGATCTTTTTTTCTGCCATCTTACGTTCAGTAATATCACGCGAGTTAAATACCAACCCTTCTATTTCTTTTTCAAGCAAGAAATCGTGCGCTATTGATTCTAAGTAAATCCACGCACCATCGCTCCGTCGGTACCGATAATTAATAGAAACAGGCTGCCCACCCTTGGGGAAAGCTTCCTGAATGGCTTTCTTGACCGATTCTAAATCGTCAGGATGGATGTACTCAAAGAAATTCTTCCCTAGCATCAGCGCTGAGTTATACCCAAGAACCCGCTCACTGGAAGGACCCTGATAATGGATCGTGCCTCCTTGATCAATAACCGTAATCACATCAGAGGCATTCTGGATGAGAAATTTGAATCGATCTTCGCCCTCAAGAAGCTTCTGATGTGATGACTCAAGCTTGCTAAGCATTTTGTTAATCTCATGAGCAAGGCCAGCGATTTCATCATCTCCGTCGATAGAAACGTAGGAAAGAAAACCTTGATTGTCACTGACCGTGGCAACTTTCGTACTGACGGCATGAAGTCTGGAGAGTATTTCTTTCTCCAGAAAAACGAAAAGAAAAACGAACAAAAGAAAAAGAACAGAAAAAACTAATAGGCCTAATTGGATAAAACTAGAAAATCCTTGTTGGTAAATTTCCCGAGATACCTCCAGGGTGACAAGAAATGAGTGTTTACCGGAAATGTCCGGGAAAAGCGTATACCCAAGAAGTTTGTTCGAAGAAACAGGAATCGTAAGATAACGCGCTTTGTCTGAGAATTGCTCCAGCATGTTCCCTTCTTCTGGTATCGTAAGTTCCGACGTGTGGCGCAGGGTAAAATTGAGTTGCGTTAATTTTCTAAGTTTATCGATTTCTTGGTTATCTAAAAAACGTCCGAACAGGAGCGCGCCGCGCACAGGACCGGTATTATTGCTCCGCAAAACAGGCCAAACAGCAACAAGAAATGGAGTACCTGAAAAGTTATAGATACCGCTCTTTGATTTCCCTGCACAGGCATCACGAATAAGAGAAAGAGGATCGGATTGAACAAGCTGGGAAAAAGAATCAGCGATCGGAGTAATTTTCTTTTCTCCGAGATCAAACCCTCTTTGAAAAACAACTTTACCGTTGACGTCGAAAAGATAAACAACATTGAGCGTTAAATTCATCAACGTATCTTCGACAAAATTTTTTTCGATATAGTCTCCCGTGCGATCCTGCAAGAAAAAATACGTATCATCCCACATGGCATAATCTCGAGCCATAGTTGAAAGCTGAGCGATAGAGTTTGAAAAAGCAGCCTCTATCCGCTGAAGATTGCTTTGTGTCCGATCGCGCTCTATTTTCTGGAATCCCCGGAATACAACAAGGTGAAAGATGAAAAAAAGTGCCGCATAAGAAACTACGGCCACAATAATCATCATGAGAAAAACTTTATTCCGAACCTTCATCGTTCTATCGGTTTCTCAGAGCCATTTTTTCCTCCGAAAATAAAAAAGCATGAAAAACGCCACGAGAAGCATAAGCCCTAAGGCAGAAATATAACCGTATTTCGAGTTCAACTCCGGCATATTCCAGAAAGACACCTGGGTGTTAAAATTCATTCCATAGATACCCGCAATGAGCGTCAGCGGCATGAAAACAGTAGTAACTATTGTCAGGCGTTTCATAACTTCATTCAACTTGTTAGAAAGAGCAGAAAGATATACTTCAAAAACACTGGTAATAAGATCTTGCTGAACTTCGAGCAGCTCATAAATTCTCATCATATGATCATATGTGTCCCGAAAATAAACCATATTACGGGTAGAAACCATCGAAATATCCCGCCGGCATAATCTGTTGATAACATCGCGCTGAGGAGTAAGACTTTTCCGCAGATCAAGAATTTCTTTCTTAAGGGCGAGTGTTTTTGAGATAGCGCAATCACCGGTCTGAGTAAGAACGTCCTGCTCTAAAGACTCTACAGCATCATCAAAATGATCGAGAACCTGCATCGCATGATCACAAAGTAATTCAGTAAGCAGATAAAGCAAAAAATCTGGACCGCGATTAAAAAATGGGGGGGTTTTCAATAATCTGCCCTCAAGTTCAGTAATCAAACTTGATGGCGCCACGTGAACCGTCACCAAATAGTTCTTCCCCAGAAACGCATCAATCTCGGCATGCTCAACCTGATGAGTGGCTTCTGTAAAAAAAACATCGCGGAGAATAATAAAAAGATACTCCTCAAACTCCTCAATTTTCGGCCAATCAGTAAATTTTTGGCAGGCATCAACGGTCAAAGGATGAAATCCGAATAACTCACGAAGTAACTCAAATTCTTCGGCAGTTGGAAGAGAAAAATCAAACCATACTGGATTCCGTTTTTCGGCAAGAAAAGATGAAACGTGCTCGCGGGTCAGAGCAACTTGAACAATTCTGTTCGTATCTATATAAGAAACGTTAATCACTTGCGCTGTATTCAGAGAAAGAAATTATTCTTGCGTTTTGACATGACTAAAGCTTTCTACCCGATCAGCATAAATAACACCCCGGCCGCCAAAAGCCTTCTGGGCTAAAAGACCATCGAAAATTGGATACACTGCTTCATCGAGATATAATTTTACCAAACCGGGCATTTCTTTTTGCCGTTCATATTTTAAACGCGCCATTTCACGTTCTTCCTGTTTTTTCTCCAACTCAAGCTTGACATTCTCAAGTGCCTCTTGCGCTTCGGAAACCCCGACCGCAATATCTTCAAGTTCCTTTTGTTTCTCCGAAATATCAACTCCTTGACCCTGCAAATCCTTTAACTCCTGTTGTGCTGCAGTCTGCCTAACATTCAAAGACGCAAGAAACTCTTGTTTCTCTACAAATGTATTCTCCAAATCCGTAACTTCTTGTTCAGCAGAACCAAAATCTCCTGGCTGTTGCGCCGAAAGAAGAGAAAACCAACCAATTCCCCATTCACAGAGCCCTCGAAGTCTCCTGACCAAAAGATCGGTCTTTAAGAAAAATAAGGAGTTGCTCTCTGTGCTAAAGCCAGGTACTACTTCTTGAAAATCCCTGTTCTCACTTAAGGCCTGGCTCTTATTCTGCAATGCATCAACTGTATCTTGCAAAATCTTTCTATTCACGGAAATTAAAAAATAGTCTTTCAGCACACAATATCCAGGCTGCAGGCCTTCGCCGAAGGGCAGCGATATGTAATGGAGCGTCGTTCCTTTATAATTTTCCTCCTGTAGCTGTAGTCCATTCTTTTGCAGTAGTCCAGCGATAAGATTTGGTATTTTTGCCTTATCTTTGATTTGCACAAAAAGGAGAAGGTCGGGAATCGGGAAAGGACCTTGAAGATTAATATCGGAAAGATAGCCGCCGCATTCATTACCCAATGAACGGATAAGATCGTTTTCAATACTGAAACCAAAAGAATCTTCAAATGCCTTAATAAACGCATCTGGTGAAACTTGGGTTTGCTGCTGGCTAGCTCCTTCTTTAAAACCATCAAGAAAACTCTTCCAAAGCTCTTCAAAGTCAAACGTATTTGACCAATGGTAACCAATGACTGACTTTGGGACAAAATAAATAGTTTCATTCTTCTCCGGTTTACGAGAAAAAATTGTGACATACTTGGGGTTGATCTTCCCGCGGTCATACCGGACAATACCAAGAGTTTTAGAAATATCCCCTGCCACAAAGACTGAGGTCGCGGTCTTGAATCCTTCTATCATCTCAAGCCGTTCTTCCAGATTTTTTGGCCCAAAATCACCCCCTGCCTGCCGGCCAAGATCAAAACCTTCGAGAATAATATCCAAAAGATTTTGGAAATTAATAAACGAAACTATCTGGGCTGTTTTGGGAAGTTGCCCGCGAGAAAGTCGATACTCTTTATCGGTAGAAAGCGCCGCGGCACTGTGGGTTGCCGTATCAATACAAGAACGAATCATCTGGGAACTAAGACTCACAACAAGTAAATCCTTTATTTTTACATAATATACGTTCATTCCTGCGCCAACCTGAACAATAACTATCTCATAATCTTTGTATTTTTCTTGGCGCGTCTGGACGGTTTGACTGAAGGCGCTGTAAATCTTCCCAATGAATTCGAGAACCTGAGCGTCTGGTTTAAGCCGACTTACCAAAGCAAATGAATAGAGGTCTTCAGAGATTTTCTCGGCAGCCAGAAAAGCGCTAAAAGCTTGCTTGGGCTTATAGAGAGCAAATGCGATTTCTTGGCCAAAAAATTTTTCAAGGAAAAGGCTGGAGGTAACCCGCTGGAATTCATCAGAAACTTTCCTGTATTGTTCCCGGGTAGTTGCATCAACGCCGCTTTTCTCAAGCAGCAAATCAACATTAATCTTACTGATATTACGCCATAGTTTTGTGCTGGAGAATTTTTTAACACTTTTTTCAACGTCCGAAACGCAGATATATACAATTGGATTTTGAGGCAGAACGCTCTCAGGGGCTATTTTGGTTTGAGTAATCTTATACACAAGAACAATTCCTGAAACCACAACCACACCCGCCAAAAAAATACCAATTATCTTTTTCATCCGGTTCCTCCTTCGTATAGAATAAAATAGGTAAATAATATTAACAATATCATACTTGTTTCATCTGTCAATATGCATTTTCCTTTCTAGCGCGCTAGAGCTGGAAAAAATCTCGAGAATTCTGTAAAACCTGCTCTTCAACAATCTGGACTGGAATGCCTTTCACTCTGGAAATCTCTCCTACAACGTCTTTTGTTGCAAGAGGAGTATTCAGTTGACCGCGTAAACGCTGTGGAGCCAAATACGGAGAATCTGTCTCGGTAAGCACACGCTCCAAAGGAGCCTGTTGTACTGATTGACGAAGAAGTGAAGCATTCTTAAAAGTTACATTCCCTGCAAATGAAATAAAATAACCACGGGCAATAACCTGCGCAAGAAAACCCGGATCTTGAGAAAAACAGTGAAAAACAACTTTGGAAGGCTTATATTCATCAAGAATTTGGAGAATTTTTTGATCAAAACCGCGGTTATGAATAACTAAAGGCAAGGAAAATTCACGAGCAAGTTCGATAGATTTTCGGAACGCATGCTCTTGAGAATCAAAAGGAACACTGCTTTTTTGATCAAAGCCAATCTCACCGAAAGCCTTTATTTTTTCGCGGTTCTCCGTAAGAAGCTTCCGGTATTGCTCAAAAACAGAATCATTAATTCCCTGAACATTGTAGGGATGTAATCCGAGACTGCTGTAAATCATCGTATACCGTGAAGATAAGGCGAGCGAACGACACGAACTTGCGTAATCAATACTGCAATCAATCAACGCAAAGAAGTCTTTTTGCTGAATAGCTTGTACCAATTGCTCAACCTGAAGAAGAAGTTCTGGAAAATTGAGATGACAGTGACTGTCAACCAGCATACGCTTCACACTATTCCCTGCGAGGAAAAAGCGGATTCCCTTTCTGTATTTTCCAAAGACGCCGGGTATCCCAAGTAACTAAGGAACAGAGGGAATTCTTCTGTGGATCAAGTTCAGGAACAATCCCAAGTTGATGCTGAATCTCCCGGGCAGTTCCGGGAATGAACGGATAAAGATAAACGCTGACAATGCGGATTGTTTCAAGAAGAGCGTAGAGAAAACCGGAAAGCTTCCGAAGATCCCCCCCCCTCAAAAGAAGCCATGGTTTTTCTTCTTCAATAGATCTATTGGCGCGACCAATCAAAGCAAAAACTGATTCAAGAGCTTTAAAAAAATGAACTCCTTCCATAGCGACAACATAGTTCTCATATGTTTGATCGGCCTGCTGTCGCAGATAAAGAAACAGGCCATCGACAAACTCCGGACTCTGACCCTGCAAGTATTTTTCGGTCATACTCAAAACACGAAAAACAAGATTCCCTAAATCGTTCGCAAGGTCGCTGTTGATTCTTTTTAGAAATCCCGCACGGGAAAATGTCCCGTCAGTGCCAAAAGGCACTTCGCGTAGCAGAAAGAAACGAAGAGAATCACAACCGAATTCTCTGATAATCTCTCCTGGGTCAACCACATTGCCCAATGATTTCGACATCTTTTGGGATACATCCCCCGCCTCAGCCAGCCACCAGCCATGGGCAAATACCGTTTTGGGTAATTCCATATCCAAGGCTTTTAGAATAATAGGCCAGTACACTGTATGCTGACGAATAATATCTTTCCCCACGCAGTGCAACGATGCCGGCCAGAAGGTTTTTAACTTTTCCTTGTCAGAAGAAAATCCAACAGCACTAATATAATTCAGGAGCGCATCGAACCAGACATAGGTAACGTAATTCTTGTCAAAAGGAATCTCAATACCCCAGGATAACCGTTCCTTCGGACGACTTATGCAGAGATCAGAAAGCGTATTATTCTTCAGAAAACTAACAACTTCATTGAAACGGGTTCTCGGCTGGATAAACAAAGGGTGCTCCTGCATATAAGTTAACAACCAAGATTGATATTGAGCCATCCGGAAAAAGTAGTTCTGTTCCTGTATGCGTTCAAGTGGTCTCTTACAATCAGGGCATAGCTGGCCGTCTTTCAATTGAGATTCAATCCAAAATAATTCACAAGGAACACAATACCATCCCGAATAGGAAGAAAGATAAATATCGCCTTTTTGATATAATACTTCCAGTGCTTTCTGCACACTTTCCATATGGCGGGTTTCGGTAGTACGAATAAAATCCGTATATTCAATATTCAGATCTTTCCAAAGCTGTTTAAAGTTATCGACAATCCCATCGATAAAATCCATAATAGCAAGATTTTTTTCTTCAGCTGCCTTGGCTATCTTTCTGCCATGCTCATCCGTCCCGGTTAGAAAGTAAACCTTTTTTCCCTGAAGCGCCTGATAGCGGGATAGCGTGTCCATCGCAACATTGGTATAAGCATGTCCGATATGAGGCGAAGAATTCACGTAATAGAGCGGAGTGGTGACGTAAAAAGTTGATTCCATTGAATACGGATTTTATGTTACCCAGTCAGTCAGTCTTCGAAGATGCTCGCTCGCCTAATACTTTACCTTGACCACTTTTTTATCTTCGGTTTCAGCGCGCACTTCTCGCTTTAAGCTATTTACCTCAAGGACTCTCGCCTTCCCTTCTGGAGTAGTAATCCACTGTCCTTCTCGAGGAAGATGCTTATTACATTCGACATAATTCTGGTATTCATATCCTAAACAACAGAGAAGCCGACCGCAGATTCCTGAAATCTTGGTAGGATTTAACGAAAGCCTCTGTTCTTTAGCCATCTTGATGGAAACAGCGTCAAAATTGCGCAGGTATGTTGCACAGCAAAGTGATTTACCGCACGGACCAACACCGCCAAAAATTCTTGCTTCATCCCGCACTCCTACCCGGCGCATTTCAATACGCACTTTGAATATTTTTGCCAATTCTTTGACTAATTCACGAAAATCAACTCGGTCTTCAGAGGTAAAATAAAAAAGGATCTTGGTATTGTCAAAGGAGTATTCGGTCTCGACCAATTTCATAGGAAGCTTGAATTCTTCGATTTTGCGGGAACAAATCCGGGAAGCACGCCTCGCTTTTCCTCTGTTATTTTCCACCTGAGCCACATCCTCAGGGGTCATTTTACGGACAATTCTTCTCAAAGACTTCTCGTCCGCAATACCTTGAGCCATACCTCTTGGTTCAGCAACCACTTGCCCGTAGTCGAGCCCGCGTTCAGCTTCAACAATAACATTGTCTCCGACTAAAATATCCTCTAAAGAACACAGGTAGTTACCAACCAAACCTGCTTCACGGAGTTTCACAGTAATAATTGCGCTCATAGATTTTCTCGTATCATCATGCCCATCAAATTGCTGTTTGCCGTCTCAACCCCATCGTACAGCACACTTATCTTCTCAAAAGCCCGCAAAAGCTGTTGTACTGTCTTCTTTTGTTGATAGGCGCGTATTATCTCACATCTATCCTTATTTATCAATAGATCGTCGTACCCTAACTTCACGATCAGGCAATCGCGTAAAAAAGCACTAACCAGGTTTATTTTTTCTTTGAATTCCTGGCGGGTAGATTTTTCTAAGAAAAAACCGGAAAGACCATTCTGACAATCATGTCCGGTAAAAGATTGAAAGAAATAGTCTCTCTGGTCACTCGGTGATTCCAAAAAATTCTTCAGCTGTCCGAAACGACCCTCGTAGTAGTTCAGAGCTGCTTCATACCCATCCTCTGTTCCACAGGAAGCACGATGTTTCCCTAAGTGCCCTTCTATTGCTTGAGCATCAGGAAAGATCCAAAGTGTTGCCGCTCGGGAACGAACAGTATTGGCAATTAAAGAAATACGGTGAGTAATAAGAACAATCACGCTCCTGCCGGGAGGTTCCTCTTGGAGTTTCAGAAAAGCGTTTGCCGCTTCGGAAGTCATCGTATGAGCGTTATCAATCAGCAAAACTTTCCATTCTCCGATTCCCGCAAGAAACATCTTACGCTGCGCTTCTCGGACATCATCTATCGCAATAATCCTTTTACCTTTGATTTCTACAACATCCAAATACCGGCCTTCCTCAATCTCCAAACATGTTTCACACTCTCCGCACCCTGAACCATTTTGACAATTCAACATCTTGGCAAGATGTTTGGCAAGCAAAAACTTCCCGGTGCTTTCCGGGCCGATGAATAAATAAGAATGTCCCAGCCGCCCTGAAGCTTTGCAGCGCTCCAGGTATGTAATGTATCTATCTAAACCGATAATTTGTGTTTTTTCCATCGCTGAATAAAAATATCGCGGAGTACAACAAAGGCTTCTTCCTTACCGAGTGGCCGGATGTAAAAAATACGTTTAGGATCCGCCTTGCAAATTGTATGATATGCCTGACGAATTTGTTCATGGAATACTAATGGACGACTTTCCATGCGATCTTTCTCCTGGATTCTCCCTAAGGCAACCCTGGGTTGAGCATCGAGAAAAAAAGTAAGATGGGGAATAATCCCAAAAGAAAAGAAACGGATTAAAGATTGAACCCGGGGCACAGACAATCCTGAAGCGTACCCCTGATAAGCAAGAGTTGAATCAAAAAACCGGTCGCACAACACAACCTCATACTGTGCCAGTGCCGGCTTCAATCGTTCATGAATGAGTTGGGAGCGGGCCGCAAGATACAATAACAATTCAGTCCAGATGTTCATTTGAACGTTGCGTTTGTCAAGAAGAATGGAGCGAATCTTTTCTCCGATAACCGTTGACCCAGGGTCACGGAAAACTTTGACTGAAACTTTTTGCTCCTGGAGAAATTTTGTAAGTAAGGCCATCTGCGTGCTTTTGCCGCTTCCCTCTAAGCCTTCAAAAGTAACCAAAAAACTCTTCATGCTTTTCTTCGCCATCTACTTCCTTCCTTTGTATCTTCGACGATAATTCCTTGAGCAAGCAATTCACTGCGGATTTTATCGGCTTGAACAAAATCCTTGTTTTGTTTGCAAACAATGCGCCGCTGTATCAATTCTTCAATCATAGATTCATCAACAGTGCGCTCGCTTTTCTGGGATGAAAAAATACCCAAGATTTCCATCAATTCATTGAGAAGAATTCTCGCTGAAACAAAATCCTCAGAAGAAAAAAAAGATTGTCCACCGTCAAACATCTTATTGCAAAAACCAATGAACTCAAAAAACGCTGAAAGGGCACGAGGAGTGTTAAAATCATCATCAAGATACTTCAGAAATCTTTCTTTATAAGACAAAAACTCGTCGCTCTGCAAGGTAGAATCCGAACTGCTCTCTGCGCGCAAACGAGTATGCATCTCCAGTCGATCCTTGAGACTGCAGATACGCTCATAAGCCTTCTTTGCTTCATCGAGTTTCTGCCAAGAAAAATCTACTGGCTGGGAATAGTGGGCATTCAGGTAAAAAAGCTTAAGGGCAGCTGCCGGAAAACGCGTAAGCACATCCTGGATTGTAATAAAATTTCCTAACGATTTCGCCATCTTCTGGCCCTGAATCGTCAAAAGACCATGGTGTATCCAATACCGAGAAAACTGTTTTCCACTTTTGGCTTCGGATTGGGCAATTTCATTCTCATGGTGCGGGAATAATAAATCTCTCCCACCAGCATGAATCGTCAGGGTATCAGTATTGAGAAATTTCTGACTCATAACCGAACATTCAATGTGCCAACCAGGGCGCCCTCTTCCCCAAGGACTCTCCCAGAATGGCTCCGAAGGCTTCGATATCTTCCAGAGAGCAAAATCAAGAGGATCGTCTTTTGTTTCATCTGGCTCCTTGCGGACTCCTGCCTTCATCTCATCAATGCTCTGGCCAGAAAGCTTTCCATATCCCGGAAATTTCCGCACACTGAAATAAACCCCGCTCTGCGTTGCATACGCATAACCCTTTTGAATCAACGCTTCGATAAAACGTATAATATCTGGCACGGCTTCTGTCGCCCGCGGTTCTTGATCGGCTTTCGCAATGCCGAGACTAGCAAGATCAGCATAGTATTTTCCAATATATTCTTCAGTAAGAACACGCCAATCAATATCGCGTTCCTCAGCTCGGCGGATTATTTTATCATCAATGTCGGTAATATTCCGGACAAACTCAACTTTAAACCCACGATAGAGCAGATAACGTCGAATAAGGTCAAATATGTATAAACTCCGGGCGTGGCCAATATGGCAAACATCGTACACGGTAACCCCACACGTATACATCTTTATTGTATCGCCAGGACGCAATAAAAATTCTTCTTTGCGCTGAGAAAGAGAATTGTAGACTTTAATCATAGAGGAAAAATTTGAAGGTTATTATATCACGCCATTTCTACAATGAAACACCTTCTCTGTAAGGAACGCCGTTAGCTTTTACTCTTCCGGAGCGAACCTAGCAACGCCAGATCTTCTGGAAACGTAACCTTGATATTATGAAACTCACCCTCAACGGCCTTTACCTTAATTTTTTTCTCAACCAACATTGCATCATCATAAACAAGATGACGATTCTGCAGACGCAGCATATCAAGGACGCATTTCTTTCGAAAACCCTGAGGCGTTTGAACACTTCGTAGTGAATCTCTGGGAAGTGTACGAAGAACAAAACCATGTTTATCGACGAGTTTCACGGTATCGCGTAGACTGACAACGGGAACAACCGCCTGATAGTAATGCAAAGCGCTCATCACCCGGTCTATCAAAAAAGAAGTGACAAACGGCCGGGCGGCATCATGAATGAGTACAGCTGAAGTCGCTGGATCAAGAACTGTTAAGCCTGCACGCACGGAATCAAACCGCTCCTTCCCTCCAACCACAATAGCATTAATTTTTCTCCAGCGCTTTTTTGTGAATAGCGTGCGGGCCAAAACAAAGTCTTTCTGAGAAACTACCAAAACTATCCCTTGAACCCTGGGATGTTTTTCAAAAACATCCAGGGAAAATTCCACAAGAAATTTTCCTCTCACCGGGATAAAAGCTTTGGAAGCCTTTGTACCAAGCCGTGTCCCTCTCCCGGCGGCAACAATCACCGCCTCCGTTCGCAGCTGCATCAGATAAGCTTGGTAAAAATAATTCTTCCGCTCGGACCCTGAAGAATTGAAGTAACTTCGACTTTCACTGTTTTCCCGATAAGCCAACGCGAATTTTCAACAACGACCATAGTACCATCTTCAAGATATCCAACAGCCTGATTGTATTCCTTACCCTCCCGAACAAGCTTCAACGAGAACTTTTCTCCCGGAAGCAACACCGGCTTTAAAGCCTCGGTCAACTGATTGATATTAAGCACCTTTATCCCCTCAAGTTCAGCAACCCGATTCAAATTGTAATCGGTGGTCAGCAATTTTGCATCTAAAAGCTGGGCGAGTCGCACCAGCTTTGCGTCATTATCCAAATTTCCTTCTGGTTCTTGGTCATGAATCTTTAAATTGGCGTGCGGCAATGTCTGCATCTCTTTTAAAATATCCAATCCGCGCTGCCCCCTTTGCCGCTTAATCGGGTCTGTGGAATCGGAAATGGTCTGCAGCTCCTTGAGGATAAAGCGGGGAATATAGAGATGCGCTTCGATAAATCCTGTTTTAATAATATCGATGATACGGCCATCAATAATAACGCTTGTATCCACAAGCACAATGTCGGTAGTTTCTTTCTGGCTCTTAAAACGAATATAGGGAATCACAAGGTGAAACTCGTCTTTACCCTTCATACCGAGAATAAGACCAACATAGGCGAAAATAAGAGTTAGAATAGTCCGAACCGTTGGCAGAACTTCACCGGAAAATGGAACAAGACTGACGACATCACCAATGAGCTTTGCCAAAAACAAACCAAGCAACACGCCAAAAACACTGCTTGAAAGACCTCGCAGTGAAATGCGGTGAGTTACTGCTTCAAAAAATACAACAAAAAGGGAAACGAAAACAGCAACCACCGCTCCCAGATATGGATTATCGAAAGTTACTCCGGTATGCCAGCCAACAAGAGCGAAAATAATGATGAATAAAATACGGATAAACCACAACCCCATACATCCTCCCTTTTTTAAATTACTTCAACTATGAATAGTTTGTATTTTCTCAAAAACACTACGCACATTCTCCGCCGCCAAAAAAGAAATTCCGGAAAAATCTTTATTCTTTTCTATTTCCTTGCGATTGGCCTGAGGAAACACTATGGTTTCAAAGCCGAGCCGCTTGCTCTCACGAATCCTGGCTTCGAGGTGAGCTACCGGCCGTAGCTCCCCTAACAACCCTACTTCTCCAATAAATACATGCTTACCAGGAATTGAGAAATCTTTATAGCTCGAGGCAATTGCAACGGCTAAAGCTAAATCCGCAGCCGGATCATCGATCACTACCCCGCTTGCAACATTCACGAAAATATCCTGAGTCACCAGATTGAAACCCAGTTTTTTTTCAAGCATTGCCGCAATCAATGAAAAACGGTTAAAATCAAAACCGGAAGCTTTTCTCCGCACTACGCTAAAATGAGCCCTCCCTACCAGAACCTGTATTTCAACCATCAACGCCCGTGTTCCTTCAAGAACACAACTAATAGCACTCCCACCCTCAACGGTATCGGAATGCCGGAGAAACACAGAAGAAGGATTTTTCACTTCCATAAGTCCTTTTGCAGTCATTTCAAAAACTCCAATTTCTCCGGTAGAGCCAAATCTGTTTTTTACCGCACGGAGAATCCGATAATGGGAGTTTTTCTCGCCTTCAAAATAAATCACTGCATCAACGATATGTTCTAAAGCTTTCGGCCCAGACACAACTCCCTCCTTGGTGACGTGGCCAACGATAAAAACCGATATGTTTTTTGCCTTTGCTTGTTCAACAAGTACCCGAGCCATCTCTTTAATCTGCAAGATACCACCCCAAGATACTCCGCGGGAAGACCACTGTAAAACCTGAATGGAATCAATAATCACAACCGAATACCCTTTTTCAAAAAGCATAAGTAAGGCATCAAAATTGCTCTCGCAGGTAACCATAAGATTCTGCTCAGTAATCCCAAGGCGCTGAGCCCGTAAGCGTATTTGATGCAACGATTCCTCGGCGCTAACATATAAAACCTGTTCTTTACGGGCAGTGCTCCGAGCAATCTCCAAAAGGAGAGTAGACTTACCAATTCCTGGCTCTCCGGCGATAAGAACTACCTCGCCAGGAACAATCCCGCCTCCTAAAACCCGGTCAAATTCTTCAATCCCAGAGAGGAGCCGCTCTTCGGAAGAAATCTGCGCATCTGATAATGGGTGCACTGCGGCTTCGGGAATCTCCTTGCATGCCGCACCCTCTTCTTTATTTTGTTCAAAACTCTCCCAACTCAAACACTCGGGGCATCTGCCAAGCCACTTCGCTGATTGATATCCACACTGTCCGCAAATAAACATAGCCTTTTCTTTAATCCTTACAAACAGTTTCCCTAAAAGTACTTATAAGATGTAGCATGGAGTGAACGATAAAACTATACAGCTTGGAGTATGGGAACGCTGAAATACGTATTCTTCACTTCTCTTTAGACCGAAAGAGTAATTTCCATGGGTGAGCTTTCAAGTCTTTGACAAAATAGTTAAGATCATTATAGAGAGAATCATCATACAAAAACTTTCCCAGAGTTCCTTCTCCTTTATGAATATCCTCTAAGATACTGGCAATATGCTCCGAGATCTCATCGATTTTTATCTGAGCAATTTTAGTAATAGTTTCCCGAGCCAGTTCAGAAACCTTGAACATCGGAGTAGCGCTTATGCCTTTCAATGTATCACCTGGTTTCAGAAAGCTCGTTGCTTTTCCCGGAATAATTTCAAGGTATTTTTCACCTAAGATTCCAAGATTGTTAATAAACGCTTCTGAATCGACGGGAACTCTAATGTCATTCTTGATTGAAGCGTATACTTCAACGCGAGCACCTTCTTTCGTATGCAACAGCACAACATCTTTGATTTCTCCAACCTCAACCCCGGCAATTCGTACCGGGGAGGCTGCTTTCACTCCATCTCCGTATTGGAATAGAACTTTAAAAGAATACTGGGGATTAAAAAAACGGAAGTCTTTTATTGCGAAAATGCCGATTACAAAAACTACCAGTGCTCCGAAAACAAAAACTCCAACCTTGATATCTCGCCCAATCATGCTTACACCTCCACTTGAGAAATAGGGCCAACGTCTCTTCCTTCAATAAACTGTACAACCCGCTCATCGGTACTTGTCTTGATCTCTTCTGGTGTCCCATCAAAAATAATCTTCCCGCCAAAAAGCATCAGAATCCTATCAGCAATACGAAAAGCACTGCTCATATCATGTGTAACGACAATCGAAGTCACCCCCAATTTGTCATGAAGGTTTTTCATCAGCGTATTAATCATGTCGGCACCGATGGGGTCTACCCCTGTAGTTGGCTCATCATAGAGGAGCGCCGTGGGATTCAAACAGAGAGCCCGAGCAATAGCAACACGCTTTCTCATACCACCGCTCAACTCCTCAGGATACTTATCTTCAATATTGGCCAAACCGACCAAACGCAGCAAATATTTTACTTTTTCGCGGATTTGCGTTCGCTTCATATCGGAGTATTCATAGAGTAAAAAACCAACATTTTCCTCAACAGTCAAAGAATCAAAAAGAGCTGCTCCCTGAAAAACAAGACCAAATTGTAGACGAATCTTATCCAGTTCTTTCTCATTCAATTGAGTGATATCAATACCATTGACATAAATATTGCCGGAATCTGGCTTCAGCAAACCCATGATGTGTTTCAATAGCACGCTCTTGCCGCATCCAGATCGTCCGATAATCGCATATGTTTTCCCAGTTTCAATAGACAAGCTTAAACCTTTCAGCACTGCAACCCCATTAAAATCTCTATGAAGGTTCTCTATGCGGATCATGGGAATATCACATAAAAGATGGCCGTCAAAAGACAATCAGCGGTTAAAATAAGTACAAATGACTTTACTACAGATTTCGTGACTGCTCTTCCAACTCCCATTGCTCCCGCCTGAGTAACAAATCCCTCATAGCAAGAAACAATACCAACAATCGCGCCAAATACCACTGCTTTCATCAATCCACTGAAAATATCTTTCAAAGCCAATGCTTCAATACTCATCCGAAAATACATGCCTAACGATATGCCAAGCTTTGTAGAACCGACAATATACCCACCAAAAATACCAATGATATTGCCGTAAATAACGAGGAGCGGCAGCGCGACGACTAAAGCGAGAAACCGAGGAACAATCAAATAATCAACAGGATTAGTCGCTAAGCTCTTTAACGCATCTATCTGTTCTGTTACGCGCATTGAGCCAATCTGGGCAGTTATTGAAGCTCCGCTTCGGCCAGCTACAATAAGCGCCGTAAGTACCGGCCCCAGCTCCCGGGTAATCGAAAGAGCAACGAGCGAGGCGATATAAATTTCAGAAGATATTTTTTGCAATTGATATGCTGTTTGGAATGCAAGAATAATGCCGGTAAAAAGAGCGATGAGAGAAACGATAGGAAAACTGTCGATGCCTAAAGTAATAATTTGAGAGAAAAACTCCTTCACCCGCTTTTTGCCAGTAAAAATAAGGCTGGACACCGAGCAAAACAAAAGCGTTATTTTACCGAAATAACCAATCACGCCGCGAAATTTATCCCACACCATCAAAAATGTATCCTCCCTGTCAAAGCGGATCTTTCCTTTTCTTCTTGGATCCGAAATTGTATCAGTTTTTCTTCGCCCAGATTCCAGATAAATTCTCTACCCCCCTCAAAAGGACGGTTGATCAATGAATCAAGGGAATAAACCCCGCCTGTCTCAAAAGAATGAAATTGGTCCTGTTGGCTCAAGAAATCGAACCGGGTAAAATCGTCTTCTCGGCGGATTTTTTGCATTTGCGCAGCATCGAAAGAAGCAAGGTTACAGTACCCATCAAGTAAAAACTTTGTCCCATCTTCTGAGAAAGCATAGGAGTTAAAAATGCGCAGATATGGATATGTGCCCTCGAAATACAAAACTAAGCGCTTAAAAACAAATTCGGCAAGGGCGCCATCGACAATTTCCAGTTCTCCGCGAAGGAAAAGATCATCGGTCTTACCTTTAATCTGAATCTTCCCTCTTAAATTCCCCTGAAGCTTCATCGTTGAATGCGAAAAAAACAGGGTGTTGACGGTCTGAGCATCAACCCCTTTTATGGCAACTTCCAGATTCAGATCAAAGCTATTTCTTCCTGTTTGCTCCCCAAAGATAAAATCGCCGGTCGCGGAAAAACCTCGAGCTTGAAAATAAGAAAGCGAAATGCCCGTCTTACGGATAATGACCTGAGAAGAAATCTCATCAAGAGGAATATCGTTAATCGAAATATCGTGCGCATTCAACGTCAGATACAAAAGACCTGAATCTTTAAATGCCTGAGTTTCCACATCAGCATTAATCGTGTGATCGCGGAAAGAAAAATCCCGCAACTGCAACGCGATGGGCGGAAAACTCACTCCTTGGGCAGGAGAAAATTCAATGAGTTTTTTCAGCGAAACTTCTGGTTGCGCTAAACATACGGAAGACAAAAAAAACCCCAAAAATACAAAAAACCTATACGCATGTCTTTTCATTCAAAATACAGCGTATCATTCTTACAGGTCACCTGGATGGTAAGAATTCCCCCGGAAGCCTTCTGAATTTTCTCCTCAAATCTACGAGCAATAATATCTTCGGCAAGGGGATCTTCCAAAAAACGCTGAATAACCCTCTTTAAGGGACGTGCACCGAAAAGTGGATCAAACCCCTTCTCGATAAAGAAGTTTTCTGCCTCCTCGGAAAGAACAACCTGGATATTTTGTTCTTTTATCCTGGTATTCACACAGGCTATCTCCGTCTGAACAATCGACTTCAAATCCTCTTTGTCGAGCGGTTTAAAAACGATTGTTTCATCAAGCCTATTCAGAAACTCTGGCTTAAAAGTTTTTTTAACTTCCTCCAGCAGTAAATGCTTCATATCCGCGTATGAAATTTCTTCGGTTGCACTCTTAAACCCTAAAGACCCTTTCTTTCGGATGATGTCCGCGCCGGTATTGGATGTCATAATCAGGATAGTATTCCGGAAATCGACTCGCCGTCCAAAGCTATCCGTTAAACGGCCATCTTCAAGAATCTGCAGCAATAAATTGAAGACGTCCGGGTGGGCTTTTTCTATTTCATCAAGAAGCACAACAGCGTATGGTCGCCTGCGTACCTTTTCTGTTAATTGTCCTCCCTCTTCGTATCCAACATATCCGGGAGGAGCTCCAATCAACCGAGACACATTAAACTTTTCCATATATTCTGACATATCAAGTTGAATAAGAGCGTTCTCGTCACCAAAAAGATATTCGGCAAGCACCTTGGCCAGAAGGGTTTTCCCGACTCCGGTAGGACCCATAAAGAGAAAAGACCCTATTGGCCGCTTAGGGTCTTTGATGCCGGCTCGAGAACGCCGAAGCGCCCGCACAATGGATATGATCGCATCCTTTTGGCCTACTACCCGTTTTCCCAGAACTTGTTCAATCTTAAGCAGCTTCTCCGACTCTTTTTCCTCAAGCTTAAAAATTGGGATGCCTGTCCACTGTGAAACCAATTTTGCGATATCTTCATCGACCACTGTGGGCAAAATCTGATCCCGCTTCTTGGTCCACTCCCGCCGCGCTTTTTCGAGATTCATCTTAGCTTCGCGCTCCTGATCGCGAAAACGGGCCGCCGCTTCAAAATCTTGCTGTTTAATCAAAGATTCTTTTTCTCTGGTGAGTTTTGTAAGTTGATCTTCGAATTCTTTAATTTCTTCTGGAATCGTTAAGATTTTTAGCCTTGAACGAGAACCTGCTTCATCGATTAAATCGATAGCTTTGTCTGGCAGATAACGCCCAGAAATATACCGGTCAGAAAGTTTTACTGCAGCTTCGAGTGCTTCATCAGTAAATTTCACTCGGTGGTGCGCCTCATAGCGATCACGCAAACCCTTCAAAATTTCGATACTCTCTTCAATCGTGGGAGGATCAACAATAATCGACTGAAAACGCCTCTCAAGTGCAGCATCTTTTTCAATATGTTTCCGGTATTCATCGAGAGTTGTCGCGCCAATACACTGGATTTCTCCTCGAGAAAGAGCCGGCTTTAGAATATTCGAAGCATCAATCGCCCCCTCAGCGGCACCTGCACCGACAAGTGTATGTAATTCATCGATAAAAATAATGACATCTTTTGAGCGCTTAATTTCATCCATGACGGCTTTAATCCGCTCCTCAAACTGCCCGCGATATTTTGTTCCTGCAACCATCAACGCAAGATCCAAAGCAATAAGCCGCTTATTACGGAGTATTTCTGGAACGTTACCCGATACGATTGACTGGGCTAAGCCTTCAACAATGGCAGTCTTACCGACCCCTGCTTCCCCCAAAAGAACAGGGTTATTTTTTGTTCTCCGAGAAAGCACCTGAATGACGCGTTCAATTTCTTTCTGCCGGCCAATAACGGGATCGAGTTTATTTTCTTTTGCAAGATTTGTCAAATCTCTTCCAAAAGAATCAAGTGCCGGAGTTTTTTTAGCAGTGGTCTGGTTTTGCCCTTGTTGGTATGTTCCGCCCAAGAGGTTGCCTATCTCCTTACGAGCTTTTTCCAAATCCACCCCAAGATTAATGAGTACCTGCGAAGCAACTCCCTCCTGCTCCTTGAGAAGTCCGAGAAGAATATGCTCGGTACCAATGTAGTTGTGGCCAAAAGTCCGCGCTTCTTCCGCGGCGAGTTCAAGCACCTTCTTTGCCCGCGGGGTAAACGGTAAATCCCCGAGTACATGCGAATGACTATCGGGCTGGATCACCTTCTCCACTTCTTCACGAATCACCGCAAGATCAACTCCTAAATTCTGCAAGACTGAAGCTGCAACCCCTTCTGTTTCCGCAATCACCGCCAGTAAGATATGTTCTGTGCCTATGTAATCGTGATTAAAGCGGCGAGCTTCTTCTTTTGCCATCAAAAGAACTTTGCGTGCCCGCTCAGTAAATCGATTAAACATCGTCTATCCCCCTAATTTTTCACGTAAAATCGTGGCCCGAATTGAATCCCTCATCTGTGTTGAAAGTTTCTCACCGTGCGCCTTTTGCAAATGCGCTGGTTGAATAATAATAAAAAGATTGTTCAGTTGCTCCTGTGTAATTCCTTTGATTATACCTAAATCTATCCCCAAACGCAAGAGAGAAAGGTGCTGCAATGTTTCTGTACTATTAATCAAACGGGCATTCTTGATAATTCCCATCGACCTCCAGATTTTATCTTCAAGGGTAACCCGGTGGCGAGCGTTCATATAATCCCGAGCTTCCAACTCCTGAGCCCGAAGTTGACGTATCACCGCTCCCAGGTTCTCATGAATTTCTGTCTCGCTAACCCCCAAAACCACCTGATTAGAGATTTGGAAAAAATTTCCTAAAGCTTGAGTGCCTTCCCCGAAAAGACCACGAGCCGTGAAGGAAAGCTTGGCAATGAGTTCAAGAACACGGTTAATGCGCTTCGTCATGATCAAACCAGGAAGATGCACCATGACTGAAGCTCTCATCCCGGTGCCGGCATTGGTAGGACAAGACGTAAGATACCCAAAGTCAGGAAGAAAAGAAAACTCCATGCTCTCAGAAAATTTTTCTTCAATCTGGCTGATAATTCCCCATACCAGCGGTAAATCAAAACCGGATTTAATCACTTGCATCCGTAAATGGTCTTCTTCATTGATCATAATCGAAATGGTCTCATCTTTGCTTAAGAAAAGTGCACGCCCTTGCGGAAATTGGGTATGCTCAAAACTCACAAGGTGCCGCTCAAGGAGGAATTCCCGATCAAGGGCAGAAAGCTCTTCCATATCAAACCGGAAAAGACGCTTCGCGAATTTTGCATACTTGATTGCGGCCTCAACCCGGTTAACGATCTCACTCTTCTGCGAAAAGTTGATCTTTGGAGTAAAAGGAAAATCCTTTAAATTTCTTGCCAGACGAATACGGGTTGAGATAACAATGTCTGAATGCGGACCAGTTCCTTTCAGCCATTCTCCGGGATTATCAAGAAAATTATCAAGCATATATCCTTATGGGTTACGCTCCTCGGTAGTCTTATGAGAACCATCCTGCTTTTGTAATTGTTTTTCAACTTCCCGCAACTCATCACGGATTCGTGCAGCCTCTTCATACTCTTCAAGGCTGATTGCTCTTCCTAGGTATTTTTTTAACTCATCGCGGCGAGCCTGCAACATGATCCGACTATCTTTCTTAATGGTAGGAAATCTCCCTTTATGCTGTGTGGAGCCGTGAATTTTACGCAACAGCTGAGTCACTGGCTCCCTAAATGATTCATAACACTTTCCGCAACCAAATTTTCCTGTCTTCTGAAACTCTTCATAAGACATCCCGCAACCACCGCAGATAATCGCCGCGAATGATTTTTTACTAAGCCCTCCGATTTCTGTGAGGCTGGAAATAAGATCAGAAACGTTCAGCTGCTTCTGAATTTCTTCCGCCTTTTCACTCGCGCATTCCTGACAAAGATGAACCTCGTTTACCTTACCGTTGACAACTTCCGTAAGATGGACTGTCGCTGAGTTCTTATGGCAAATATCACAAACCATAAATCACCTAATCTCCTTATTTCTTGAATAATTTTACTTGAAAAACAGAGAATGCGCAATCATATTTCGTCGTGGAATCCTCTTTTCGGAAACCAAAGATTACCAGAAAACTCTGAAAACCTGGGATTAAAAATATTCTTCGTATAATGTATGTATTTTATCCCAAATACTCGTGGCGGGTAGCTTAAGAACATCTCGACTAAAAGAAGACTTTTCAGTAAAAAAAGAACCGTACACGCCGAGTAAATCATCATTTACTTCAGCTTTTAAGCGCTTTTGCATTTCTTGGGCAAGTGTCACTTTGGATCCAAGGATACTTTGGGCAAAATCCTTAAAATTCTTGATCGTGCAGAAATCTCCACAAACGATGATGAACTCTGGAGGAATGGATGATTGTTCGGAAATCTTTTCGCGTAAAGATACGATAAAATCTCCCACCCGCTGGCGAAGTAAAGCAAGAAATTCTCCTTTGTTAATCTGCTTAAACTTTTCGTCTGATTTTAGAAGAATCTCTCGATTGTCCTGGACTTCATCGGCAGAAAAGGAGCCGTACGATTTTACTACTTCCCAGGCCAAGCGGTATGGCATATCGAAAATCTGCGACAGATGTTCCTCCAAGAATGATCGCCCTTGAGAAATCGTGGAAAGACAACGAATGGTAAAATGCTCAAAGAACGCTAGTTCCGTATAATGAGCATGAACATGCACTAAGCAAAATGTTCCCTTCAGAAATTGTTCTTCAAAAGCCGCGACTTCACTCAATGAGGAAAAGGAAAATTTCTCAACAGCCAATCCGATTTTATCAGAAAACACCTCGATATTTTTCGTAAATGTATCGTCAAGAAGGAAAAAATTAATGTGCGCTTCCACTTTTTTCCCATACATATCATAAGGAATGCCTGTCGTTTTTCGACCATCGATAAAAAACGCCTTAGGTGAGGAGAAAATAACCTCTTTGTTCCAGTCAATACTCAATAACTTTGCCTGTTGTGCCGCCCGTCGGATATTTTTATTGCCAAGCATACACGGAAACTTTGGGTTTACCACAATTGAAGCAACCCCCTCTTTAATCAAAACATCAAGCCCGGAAACACAAAGGTAGAGCGAAGAAACCTCAAAATGATACTGTGCTTGCACCCTTTGAATTTCATCTTTCACCAAAGCGCAAAAATATTCGTCAGTAAAAAAAATTCCCTGCTTTTCAGAAGGAAGCTCTTTCGTAAAGAAAACCAACGGAGTTACCTTCCCTTTTACAAAAGAAGCAAAACCGAAATTTACTCGGTCATACTCAAGACGTAAAGAACAAAGAGCGTTCATGATACCCTGCTATGTTTTTGCTCCATACACTCATTCACCTTTATAATGCACAATGTAATCCTTGAAACGTAGGTCGAGATAGGCTATCGTACCCCATTCCTTGGAAAACTTCGGAAGCAGCATTTGAGCAAAAAGGGTCAATTTTTCCTCTGCCTTCTCAAAAGAAAAGATGATTTTCACCCCTTGTAAGAAAAATTCGACTGTATAGTAATCATCAATCCGTAGCATCTGTATCGACTCTGCTAATTTCAACTGTTCGAAAATCTTCAACAAAAAAATCACCCGCTCAATATTGCGATCCTGAATCTTCTGACCGAGTACTGGCTCCTGCCGTAATGATAAACCATTGACAAAAATAATATTCCCAACAGGTGATTTAAAGGGCCCTTTTATCGCTACCCCTTCACGGTCAAAAATATAAACCTTGCCGCCGCGGATCTGAAAAAAAGGCAACCGTTCAATGATTTCAACTTCCAGAGTAGAAGGGTATTTCTTGCGAAAAACTACACTCTTCATTTCAGGAAACTGCCGCAAAATGCTCTTTTGCAAAGGAGCGCAATTCAACGAAAACAAATTCATATTCGGACGCAAAGAATTCTGGATAAGCTCTTTGATATCTGGACGCCGGTTTACTACAACATTTTTAATCAAGAAACCCTTGTGTGTCGTTAACACGCTATGCACCACCTTTGAGGTAATCACCAAAAGCCCAAGCACAATGCAAGCGTAGAAAAAAGGCCTGATATTTCTCCTAAATTCCCGTTGTAACTCTTTCTTTTTCATAAGGTAGCCATCATCGCTATTTGTTCGCACAATGCATCAAATGCTATTCCTTCATGTTGTGCGGCCAACGGCAAAAGACTATGCGAAGTAAAACCGGGTATTGAATTGAGCTCAAGAATATAACTATTGTTTTTTTTGTCCATCAAAAGATCAACCCGAGAGAAGTGACGGCATCCAAGTGCATGGTGACTGCGGAGCGCCAAGGCTTTCAGCTGTTGAATCTGATGTTCTTCAAGCGCCGCGGGAAGGATATATTCGGTCATATGATCACCGTATTTGCAGGTATAATCAAAAAAATTATTTTTGGGAACTATTTCAATGGGTGGCAATGCCGTTGTTCCGAGAATGCCTATGGTAAATTCTCGGGCTTGAATAAACTTCTCGACAAGCACTTTTGAAGAAACTTTTCTCGCTTGCTCGATTGCCGGCGGTATCCCCTGAAGATCAAAAACAACGCTGATCCCGAGGCTGGATCCTCCCAGGTGGGGTTTCACAATCAACGGAAAATCATCCTCGCGGAAAGAATATTTTTCTGCGTTTTCATCCAAAACCCAGAAATCAAGAACAGGCAGGCCGGTATTGCGAAATAAATGATGTGAGGCGATCTTATCAAGCGCCAGAAGTGAAGCAGTACTCCCTGAACCAGTAAAAGGAATTTTGTGTTTTTCAAGTATCTCCTGAAACCTGCCATCTTCACCAAACTCACCATGCAAAGCAATAAAAACAGACTCTATGGAATGTTCTTTCAGTGCAGAAATAATGTTTGCTTCATCAGTCGTAGTAAGATCAAAATCAAATACATCATATCCTCTGCGCTTTAAAGCATCGCTAATGTTTTTCCCGGAACAGAGCGAGATTTCCCGTTCCGGAGAAACACCGCCCATGGCTACGGCAATCTTTTTGGTTAGACGCATGGCAACCTATACGTTAGAGTTCCTTGTTTCTCCAAACCAAATTTCTATTTCTTCCTCAAGCTGTACAGCTTTTTTCTGGTATACGGTTTTTTTCATATGCTCAATGAGAGAACAAACATCTTGAAAAGACGCTTGCCCTCGATGTACGATAAAATTCGCATGCACCTGGGAAACTTCTGCATTCCCGATCCGGTACCCTTTTAAACCACATTCATCGAGAATCTTCCCCGCAGGAAAACCAGCAATGGGGTTCTTAAAAATGCACCCTGCTGAATAAATCCCCCAGGGTTGGGTTCTTTTTCTAAGATTAATATTTTCTCTTATTTTCCCTACAATGCAACTTTTTTCATCGGATGAAACCCGTAAATCTGCCGCGACGATTACGCAACGAGCCAAAGAAGAACCCCGGTAAGAAAAAGAGAGCTGATCTTTTGAAAAAGTACGCAGCCCGCACCCTGGTTCAATCACCTGCACATTCTCGACAAATGAACCCAAAGAAAACCCCTGGAACGAAAGATTGTTGCGCACTGCTCCTGCGACGCGCGCAGGGACTCCAGCCAAAAACTCAAGACCGCCGCATGCATGCTCAATACAAAACTGAAGCAAACGTGAACAGGCAACTCCCGCCTCAGCATAAAGAATATCGTCCTTCTCACAGATACGGGAAAAACCTTCTCCTTCCAAAGCAATAACAACCTCAGGAATGCCTTGATCATCAATTAATACATTGGAACCTCCCGAAATAAACTTGTAAGAGATCCTCCTACGCTGGAAAAAATCAAGGCTCTCCATTAACTCTGGAATACCTCGCGGGATAAAAAACCCTCGGCATACACCGCCGATTCGAAAGCTCGTCCGGTTCTTTAAAAGAATTCCCTGTCGGTAACTCCCTTGATTATTTAAAAACAGTGTAAGTTCTTTCTCAAGCATGAAGCTTTTCCAAATATGGAATAAGTATCTCCTGACTCAAGCGGCCGATATCTCCAGCCCCCAAAGCAACAATACAATCTCCAGGACGAATAAATTGAACCAATTTCTCAGCAAGCCTCTCCCTGGAAAGATAAAAAACATGGTGATGGAAATTCTGTATACGCCTATGGATAAAAGGACCGTTAATTCCAGGAATGGGTTTCTCTTGAGCAGAATACACATCAGTCACCAGAACAAGATCGGCAGCAGAAAAACATCCACTGAACCTTGCAGCAAGTTTTTTCAATCGCGTATAGCGATGCGGCTGGAAAAGTGCGATAACCCTCTTATATCCAAGACCGCGGGCAGCTGAAAGGGTGCTTTCGATTTCCGAAGGATGGTGGGCATAATCATCAAGTAATATGAAATTCTTGTTCTGATATTGAACTTCAAAACGCCGCGATGTACTGCGGAAAGAACAGAGATGTTGTTTGATTGCTTTTGGGGAAGCCCAATCAGACACTACAGCGAAGGCCGCCAGGGTATTCAAAATGTTGTGTCGCCCGGGAAGCGGCGTAGTAAGATGTGTGATTTTCTTCTTTTTCTGGAAGATATCAAACGAACTATGAAAGGGTGAAAGCCGGATATTCTGTGCGGAATAATCATTTGAGGCCCGAAAGCCATATGAACTCTTTTCTGCAGAAACGTTGTTGACCAAAGAGCAGAGCTTACTGTCATCGCCCCAAAAAATCACTTTTCTCGAAGTTTGAGAAGCAAATTTGCTGAATGCTCTGTCTAAGCGTTCTTTGGTGCGATAAAAGTCCAAGTGTTCATGATCAATATTTGTAATAACAGCATATTCCGGAGTATATTCAAGAAAAGTTCCATCGCTCTCATCAGTTTCAATGACAAAAAGTGAACTCTTACCCCACCAGGCATGAGCAGGATAATTCCGAGAGACCCCTCCAATGAAACTAGCACAATCAATACCAAGTTCCTTAAGTAAAAAAGCGATTAAAGCGGTGGTTGTGGTTTTGCCGTGACTACCAGAAACTGCGATAACCCTTTTATCGCGGAGAAGTTCCGCCAAAAGCACTCCTCTTTTTACTATGGGAATCCCATCGCGCCTCGCTTTTACTAATTCGGGATTATCTGAATGAATCGCCGAAGAAACACAGATTAAATCTTGCCCGCGAACTAACCGAGCCGCATGACCAATTGTTACAGGAATATTTTTTTTACGCAGATATCCGCAGAGTTTACTTTCTTTCATGTCAGATCCGCTTACCTGGTATCCTTTTTCGGCAAGCAAAAGACCAAGACCGCTCATCCCGATACCACCAATACCGATGCAATGAATTCGTTTTACTTTTTCTGAAAGAATTGCAGCCATTGTTTCTCTATTTCTCCCCGGTTGCGAAAATGTTTATAAATAGAAAAAAAAGCATCATCAAATTTCTTGCCATCGCGGATCATCCGACACATCTCGACAAAGCGATGTTGTCCATATTCGTCAAGCAAGAACGAAACAACTCCGAAGGATTGAAGATAAAATATTTCCACGCTGGTCAATTCTTTTGGGAAGAACTCTGACGACTGCATCCTTCCAGAAATTTGCATAGGTCTGGATAAATCTTCGCTCGTGATCCCCCAAAACTGCTCAAACGGAAAATAGAAGCCTGCAGCTGCAAGACGGGCGAGTGTTCGCTTCTTTTCTAAGGCATATTGCTTCTCGGAAAAAGCAGCAACCCCTTCAGCAAACCAGAGTGGAACCAAAGCGTCTTTTATGAACTCCTGCAACACCAGGTGCGCTATCTCATGACGTACAACACCTTGAAAATGGGCATCAAGGTTAGCATACGTATAGATACTATGCGCCTGAATGAACGCTCCCCCCGAAGACCATTCCGGTAAACCAGTATGGGCAAGATAGGCATCCTTGGTATCAAACACATAAAGAAAAACTCGGTTATCCCACAACCAAGAATTTTCACGAAAAAGGCCGGTATCCTCTACGACGGCATAGTAAGCATCCTCGGCGGTACGCTCGAAAAGAGACAACAGTTTCTCTTCACAATTTTGGTATTGAATAATAAAGTGGCTTGTTTTTCTAGCTCTCCACTCTCCTGGCTTCGGGACAGCAAAAGCCGAGGAAGAAAAACAAAAAAAAGCCATTGCCCACACTATCAAAAGTAGCCCCAGAGAAAGCAATTTGTCTTTTATTTTCTGTGCTGGCATAATCAGACTATGAGCGATTAATGACTGAAAGTACCTTTTCCGAGAATTCCCGAGGAGCTGCCCATAATTTTTGAGCGTATATATTCTTACTCAATTCTAGCCGTTTTTCCGGCGAGCGCATAAAGTCGTGAATATGCTCAGCAAGCAATAAAGCCGTAGCCGTATCACCCAAAAAGACCTTTGCCGCACGCACTTTTTCTAAGTACAGCGCGTTCTTCCGCTGGTGCCCTCCAGCTAACTCCAAAGGAAAAAGAATCGCCGGACAAGCTGAATAACTTAACTCCGCAAGCGTCAATGCTCCGGCGCGACAGAGAACTAGTTGTGAAACCCTATAGAGCATATAAGTGTGCTCAAAAAAATCCTGGACAAATGCCTGGATCCGATGATTTTGATAAAAATCCTGAACCATACCGCAGTCCTTCTTCCCGGTAAGATGGATGACTTGAAATTCATCCTTCGGTAAAAGAAAAGTGGTTTCTAAAAAAAGATTGTTGAGGTATGTAGAACCCTGACTTCCCCCTAAAATGAAAATCGTAAATTTACCTGATTCGAGCTTCAATCGTGTATAAATCTCTTCTTGCGGTTCTTCTAAAAAGAAATCTTTCCGGATTACCACTCCACTTTGAATACATTTTCCAGGGAGGCAATCCGGTGATAACGGAAAACCGCAAAATGTTTTTTGGCAGAAACGAGCAAGAACACGATTCGCCTTGCCCAGCGCTGCGTTTGCTTCGAAAACAATACTCCGGCCGACCAGAGCTGAAAGAAAAACAACCCAGAATGAATTTCTCCCGCCAAAACCAAAAACATAGGTCGGCCTAAACCAAACAAAGACAAAAAACGATTGCAGAAAACGGATCATAAGTTCAAAAATAAGGTTGCGGAAACCGAAATCTTCACCTACCACGAGAAAATTCTGAGCACGCAACAGTAACCGGTAGCGCTTATGTGTCCCGTAAAAGATGATTTTCCAGGAAGGAAAACGGACTTTCAGATCACAAGCGCACGCGTATGCCGGATAAAAATGTCCACCGCTTCGATCGCAGGCAAAAAGTAATGTCATTCTCCTTTAGTTGCGTTTAAGAATATCCCCAATAATGATAGGTTGGCGACTGTAGAACTTCCTCCATAACTGATAAAAGGCAAGGGAAGCCCCTTGGTTGGCAGAAGCCCAGTTGCAACAGCCATATTAATACCAGCCTGAATACCGATCGTTAATACACAGCCTAAAGCAACATAAAAACGGAAAGGATCAGGAACTTGCGAGGTCAACCGAAATGCGGTAACCATGAAAAATAAATACAAAAACAACACACCGACAGTTCCAATCAATCCAAACTCTTCGCCGATGATAGCATAAATAAAATCCGTGTACGCTGCTGGCAAAAAAAACAACTTCTGCCGTCCGGAACCAAGCCCTTCACCGCTCACCCCTCCGGTGCCAAAACTGATTTGAGATTGAACAGCCTGAAAACCCTTACCTTGAGCTGCAGCCCAGGGATTAAAATATGTCATGAGCCTTTCCCGCCGGTATGGACTGATTACAATCAATAAAAGCAGAATTACCGCACACCCCAGAGCGATAATACAGAATTTTTTAATATCTGCGCCAGCAATAAAAAGAAAAATCATCATGAGAATGGACAAAAATACAGCATTTCCGAGATCAGGTTCAAGAAGAATACAAGCAGCCGAAAAAGCAGTAACAATCATCAGCGGCAAAACACCCTTGGAAAAACTCTTGATCACTGCCTTCTTGCGAGTAATGTAATCCGCAAGATAGAGTAAATAAAAAATCTTGAATATCTCTGACGGTTGAATATTGAAAAAAGAAATTTTAAACCATCTGCGCGCTCCAGATACCTTCCGACCGAGCTGCGGAACTAATACGGCGCACAGAAAAACAATTCCGATCAAAAGCAAGGCTTTGGAAAATTTACGCAATGTGTCTAGGTCTAGAAACATACAGATCACCATTGAGAAAATTCCCAAAACAACGGAAATCAGTTGACGCTTAAGAAAAAAGAGATGATCACCGTATTGTTTCCAGGCATAGATCGCAGAAGAACTATACACCATAATCAACCCAATAAGTAAAAAAACAAAAGAAATACCGAGAATTCTCTTGCGTAACATATGGAGTTTTTGTGGATAAATAAAATTCATGGATATTTCTTTTCAATCCTTCCGCTTATGCCACGCAAGGCATGATGCTTTGTTTTAGCCCAATTCTGCGACATACTGCCGAAAAACATCTCCTCTTTCTTCGTAATTACGAAACATATCGAAACTGGCACACATCGGAGAAAGAAGCACGCATTCCCCAGGAAGGGCACGCTGAAAAGCATCTTCAACAGCGCGAAGGAGTGAAGGCGCCTGGATGCATTTCTCCTGCACTAGAAAGGAACGTTTAATCTTTTCCTGGGCTTCACCGATCAAAATAAGATTTTTAATCTTATCTTGGTACTGGTTCAAAGGAGCATAATCAAGATTCTTATCCCGACCTCCCGCAATAAGAATAACCTGCTTCGGGGTATTCGCAAGTGCCCAAAGGGTAGAAGTAACATTCGTTGATTTTGAATCATTAATAAATTCTACACCGCGCAAAATCCTTACTCGTTCCATGCGGTGTGGAAGTCCTTTAAAATTATCGAAAAAATCACGCATCAGGGTTTCACTGACCCCGTAAATCTTCCCGACTTCAAAAGCAAATGCAAAATTGATATTCAGAAGCCCTTGTTGATGAACAAGTATCGTGCGAGATTGAAGATCAGCAAAATATGGAGTGTATTCGGGAAGAAAAAGCGCATAATCAGACTGACCCTGGTTCAAGAAAATATTCCGTTTCGCTGCAAAATATTCCGCCATATCTTTATGGCGATCAAGGTGATTCTCGGTAATATTCAAAAAACACCCAATATGTGCGTGAAAATACCTTACTGTTTCCAACTGAAAAGAACTCACCTCCAGACACACAAGATCCTCAGTCTTAAGATGACAAATATATTCAGCGAGCGGAGTCCCGATATTTCCAAGAGTATAAATCTTCTTTCCGGTTAACTTGAGTACTTCAGAAATAAGAAACGTGGTGGTGGTTTTACCATTTGAACCAGTAATAGCTATGATCGGAGCTGGACAAAACCATGAAGCAAATTCAAGCTCACCTGTAAAAGGAATTTTCTTCTTACGCAGAAATTGGGCAGCATTACCGGAAAGAGAAACTCCGGGACTCAACAAAACAAAATCACACTGCTCTAAAAATTCCTCAGAATGACCTCTCCATTCAACCTGAACTGAAAGAGTGCGTAACGCTTGGTCTACCTCTGGATTACACTCAGCTTGATCTGATAAAAATACATCTTTGCCGAATGAACGTGCAAGTTTGGAGAGTGCTAAACCGCTTCTGCCTGCGCCAATAATCCCAACAGTACGAACCTGTTGTAAAAACCTCTCTTTCTCCATCTTTTCAACGTATCTTTAAGGTCAGCAGGCTGAGAACTAAAAACAGTGCTGAAATAATCCATAAACGAGCGATGATCTTCGGCTCTTTCCATCCTAGTATTGAAAGATGATGATGAAAAGGAGCGGCCTTAAAGATACGCCGCCCAAAAAAACGCACTGAGCAAATTTGTAGAACAACGGAGAAAGCCTCAAAAACAAATAAACCTCCAGCAATGACCAACAAACATTCTTGACGGATGCAGAGCGCGACAACGCCTAATATCCCTCCTAAGGCGGATGAGCCGACATCTCCCATAAAAACCTCAGCGGGGTGGGAATTAAACCAAAGAAATCCAAGACCAGCTCCAGCGATAGCAGCACAAACCACTGTCAGTTCTCCTGCGCGCGGAACATACGGGATAAAAAGATAACTGCTAAATTTAATATGCCCGACAATGTAACTTACAATGCTCAAAACAAGCGCGACCATTACCACTGACATAATCGCAAGCCCATCAAAACCATCCGTAAAATTCACCGCGTTTGTCGTAGAAGTAACAACCAGGCAGACCCAAACGACATAAAATATACTTAAGTCAACTACAATATTTTTTAAAAACGGGAGGTTCAGGTTTGTAGGAATAACCCGTAATCCGACGAGAAGAACACCCAAGATAATCCCGAAAAGAATCTGTGCTGAAAGTTTTTCGGAACGCCTTAAGCCTTTTTTGGTTCTCATTTTTCGAGTATCATCAAGAAACCCAAAAAAACCAAACCATACGAGCGCAAAAATACAGAACCAAACCAATATGGTATCCAAGCGAGCAAGAAGTAATATTGAAATTATGATGCTAAAAATGATTAAAATTCCGCCCATCGTAGGAGTACCTTCCTTACCATTATAAATCTTTTCAAGATGAACATGACCATACATATCAATGTGCTCTTGCATCTTCATAGTCTTCAGATGACTAATAAAACGCCTGCCAAGAAAAAGCACAATTAAAAATGAAAGTACGAACGCGCAACCGGAGCGAAAAGTAATATATTTAAAGATATTGAACGGGGAAAAGCTATCACGCAAAGCGTAAAAAAGATGATACAACATATCTCTGCATTCCTTTCGTCTCTATAAGTGTTCGACAATTCTTTCAAGCATGAAACGACGAGAACCTTTAAGAAAAATGCAATCTTTTTGTCGTGTAATTTTCCGTAAAATCGGAAGTGCTTCGTCCACCTGCGAAACCAATTTCATTTCTATCCCCTTTGCCTCTCCAGAAATTTCGTGCGCAATCGAGGCGAAAGCTTTGCCAATTATTATAACATAACTAAATCCTGCCTCTACTATCTTTGTCAGAATTTCTTTATGATAACGCGGTGAATTTTTCCCAAGTTCAAGCATATCAGCAAAAACTCCAATCTTCCGATGAGCAGGAAAAAGCACTGCCGATGAAAGAAAGGCATTGAATGAGGTGGGATTGGCATTATACGCATCATTCACAAAAAGGCGGCCTTTCCGGCGTATCACTTCAATACGCATCTTCGGAAATACAAAATCGGAAAGGTTTTGGCAGGAATGCCTCAAAGAAACCCCCATGATTTCCCCCGCTAAAACAGCAGCAAGCGCATTATAGATATTGAAAATACCTAAGGTGCGAAGCCGCAGAGAATACTTTTGGTTCACTTTAAAAAAAATCTCGTTGTTCTTTACTCCCATAAATTCTCCTCGCACGTCAGCGGAAGAATGCATGCCAAAATATCTTTTTTGATTCGGAATTTTTGTTTCTTTCAGGAAAGGACTGTCGGCATTTAAAATAGCAATCGTCCTTCGATCTTTGAAAAGAGAAATCTTCTCCTGGTAGACCCCGCGCAATGTCTTAAAAGCCTCAAGATGCGAATATCCTACACAGGTAAGAATCCCGACATCTGGTCTTGCTATATCCCGCAAATATTCAATCTCTCCTTGATGATTCGTGCCAAGCTCAAGGATACAACACGCATCAGCATTGCTCAGCTTAAAGATAGTTTTCGGAACCCCAATCGCATTGTTTTCAGAAATATCGTTCCGGACTGTCCGCCTTGAAAGATGTAACACCTCATAGAGCATGTCCTTCGTCGTAGTTTTACCAACAGAACCGGTAACAGCAATAAATGTCGCCTTAGATTTTTCCCGTAACCACTGAGCAACCTGCCCAAGAAAGAGAACAGTATCCTGGACGAGCAAAAGCGGAATCTTAGAATGAAAATTTTTCGGCATGGAATCAACCACAAGAAAAGAAGCGCCTTTGGTGATCGCTTCTGATAAAAAATTATGCCCGTCAAATCGTTCACCGCGAAGAGCAACAAAGCCCTCGCCTTTCCGTATCGTCCGAGTATCGATACTGAGGCCGACAACCCTTTGCTCTTGGAAATTCTCCAAAGCTATGGAATCAAGCTCCAAATTCCTTACTAATTCACCGAGTGATACAGAAAGCATGATTACACCACCTTACTTTAAACATTGCTGAACAATCTCATGATCACTGAGATGAATCGTTTTTTTCCTTAAAATCTGATACTCTTCATGACCCTTACCGGCAATCAGCACCGCCGTGCCGCTCGTATTATGCAAATTGATTGCCCTCTGGATTGCCTTTCTACGATCAAGGATCCTGAGGTATTTTTTCGTGCCAAAACCATTTTCTATCTCCCGACAAATTTGACGCGGCTCTTCTGTCCGGGGATTATCTGAAGTAATAAAAGTAAAATCAGCAAGTTTTTCTGCGATCGCGCCCATACGGGGCCTTTTGGTTCGATCACGATCACCACCACAGCCAAAAACTAAAATAATCCTTTTAAATCCAACTGCCTTCAGAGTAAGAAGCGCGTTCAGTAAAGCATCAGGCGTATGCGCGTAATCAACAAATATACCCGGAGCAACCTGTTCCATTCTACCCCGAGCACCACGGAAAGACGCGATTGTTTTTCTTATCCGCAAATAGGGAATTCGCGCAAAATGAGCCACAGCACACGCTGCAAGAATATTGGAAATATTATAGCGGCCGATGAGGAACGTAAAAAGAGGAAGTGAAATCTTTGCGTTCCTCAGAATAAATGTACTCCCTCCGGGTTTCAGACGAATTTTCTCCGCCCACACACAAGCTTTTTGTTGTATCGAATAAGAGCAAGCCGATTGTTTCCTTTGCCGAATCAGTCTAGCCCCATAAGGATCATCTTGGTTAATTACGGCCAATCCTCCGGCTTCCAGTTTAGAGAATATCTTTTTCTTTGCCTGAAAATATCGCTCCATTGTTGCGTGGTAGTCAAGATGTTCTGGAGTAAGATTCGTAAAAACTACTGCGGAAAAAACAATTCCTTCAATTCTATCCTCCGCAAGGGCATGGGAAGAAACCTCCATAATGACATACCGTATCCCTTGCTTATGAGCTCTGGTAAACAGTTTGGCTAAAATAAACTTATCTGGGGTTGTATTAAAGGAAGTTATCCGTTCGACGCCAATGCGGTACTCAACCGTACTCAATAAAGCGATCTTTCTGCCTGCCTGAGAAAACAACTCATACAGCAAATAGCTTATTGTGGTTTTCCCATTTGTTCCGGTAACTCCGATAATTGTAAGCCCACGAGTTGCCTGGGAATAAAAAAGATGGAACAAAATATTTTTTGCCCGCTCGAGATCATCAACAAAAAGAAAAGGAATATCCCGAGACCAGAAATGGTTTAGAATTTTTTCCCGTTCTCGTCTATGCACAAGACAAGCCGAAAGAGAATCTTTTAAGTGAGGGATAAACAGGGTAGGATCGCATTTTTTCCCGGGGGAACAAACAAAGAGATCATTCTTCTCCAAAACTCGGGTATCGGTAGCAAAACCCTCAACAGTGCGTAACGAAAACTTACTATCCGAGAGAGTACCGTGTAAAATTTTCGCAAGCGATACCAAAGAATACTTCTTCATCTTTCCCCTTCCGGTCTCTCTGCTGCGACACTGCGTAAACCTAAATAATCAGCGACATACGCCGCAATATCCCGAAAAAGCGGAGCAGCGGTCATGCCGCCAAATCTGTATTTTTTTGGTTCATCAAGATTCACGGCAATAACAACCTGAGGATTGTCTGCTGGAAAAAATCCCACAAAAGAACCATAGTATTGAGAATGTGAATAGTGTCCGGTTTCGTCTAATTTTTGCGAAGTTCCCGTTTTACCGGCAATACTTACCCCTTCGACTCGTGCATTCTTCCCGGTTCCCTCATCAACAACCTTCTTAAGAATACGGTGTATTTCCCGCACAGCAGAATCTTTTAAGAATGGCCCTCTACGAACTGGCTCGTGCTTACGAATCAACACTCCTTGATTATCCCGCACTTCATCCAACAGGTACGGCTGCACTAAATATCCTCCATTCGCAATAAATCCATAACCGCGCGCCAGCTGAAGAAGGGTCGAAGCAACCCCTTGCCCGATAGGAATGATATAATGCGATGTTTTTGACCACCGCACATACGGAGCAAGCATTCCCGGAGCTTCAGAATTAAAATCTATCCCGCTTAATTCGCCAAAGCCTAGTTTTCGTGCGTATTCGTAGATAGTTTTTGGCCCAAGTTCAATAGCAATTTTGGCTACACCAATATTACTTGAGTTTTTAAAGACGTCTTCAAACGCGAGCGTGCCAAAGGAATGCCAATCGTGCAAAATACTTCCTTTAATTTTATAGCTTCCGTTTTCACAGAAAAAAGAACGGCGCAAGAAATTTTCATTTTTTTCAAGCGCTGCGGTTAACGTAACAACCTTAAAAACTGAACCTGGTTCATACAAATCGCAGACAGCTTTGTTGCGTAGATATTCCTTGGGGTAACGATGGTAAGAATTCGGATCAAAAAAAGGATAGCTGGCCATCGCCAGAATCTTACCATCCCGTGGATCCATTACGACTACCGACCCGCCTTTGGCATTGAACTGATGGATAGCTTTTTCTAAGTAATACTCCGCCCAATGCTGAATGTTAAAATCGAGTGTGAGAATAAGGTTAAAACCATCTTTGGCCGGCAGTAATTTTTCATAGACTGAAAGCGGTACCCCCCGGCTGTCACGAAGCACAACTGCAAATCCTGGCTTTCCTGACAATAATGAATCATAATAAGATTCTAATCCTTCAATTCCTTTATTGTCGACGTTGACAATGCCTAGAAGTTGGCAGGCAAATTCCTTATGAGGATAGAATCTCTTTTTTTCTTTGATAAATCCAATGCCTTTCAATTTGTGCGCGGCAATGGTCATCTTTTGGTCAAGGGTAAGATGGCGTTTCAACCAGACAAATGGTTTTTGAGAACAAATGCGTTGGGATAATGTTTTCTTATCAAGTCCAAGAATCTGGGAAAGACTCTGCGCTAATTGCCCGGGATCCTTAACTCTTTTTGGACGGACATAAAGTGAGAAAAAATTCATATCCTCGGCGCAAACAATCCCATTACGGTCAAATATTTTTCCGCGAGTCGGGGCTATGTCATATTTTAAACTGTATTGCTTTGCGGCGATTTCTTTGAGAAATGGCGAACGGATCACATGGAGCCAGACGAGGCGCGAAACGATAATTACTCCCCCAATAAGAAAAATGACATACACCGTCAGGATGCGGTATGACGAATCTCTATTCACAGAAATTTATATGCTACGATTTCGCTCTATAGGAAAGAAAACAAAAGAATTCAAGAAAAAATATTTTTCCGAAACCTTATTTTTTGCTACTCAGGCTTTGCCTCTGCTTGTTGAGCAAATTTCGAAAGCCTGGCAATAAGCTTGTTCTGCTTGTTTGGTACCTGCTCAACAATTTCCGTAGCCTCGGGAACTGTGAGTGCGACAAAATAGCGACCACAGACAAAATCACTCTCAATTTGATTGCTGAATTTCTTCAGGGATATCTTATTGTGAAGATTGTACAACAACTGAGATTTTTCGTCAGAAAGCTTTTCAAGATTCTGCCTTTCCGCTTCAACAGTATAGGCGAGAATAAATACTGCGGTTTTGTGGTATGCGTATACAAAAAATAAAATCCCGATACACAGACTGGCAAAAAAGAATTTCTTCATCGCTTCTTATATTTTTTCTACTACTCGTAATTTCGCAGACCGCGCACGATTATTCAAACGCCTCTCGGCAGAGCTTGAGGGTAAAGGTTTTTCGGTAACCAACCGAAAAGTTTTCTTCTTTTTCAATTCCAAAAACTCGTACTTCACAACCCGATCTTCCAAAGAATGAAAATCGACTACACAAATACGACCTCCTCGAGCCAGTAGATTTGATGCCTTCCGGAGACCATCTTTTAATACTGCAAGCTCATTATTAACGACAATGCGCAATGCCTGGAATGATTTTGTCACAGGATGAACAGTGTGATGCTGCAAAAAACCAGGCAATGCAGAAGCAATAATTTCGGTCAATTGGGACGTAGTGGCAATGGGCTGCGCTTTACGCTCTGTGACAATCTTATGAGCAATGCGCTGATGGTATCGCTCTTGTCCAAACTGCCAGAGAAGCAAAGATAATTCTCGTTCGCTTAAATTATTCACGAGATCATACGCGGATATGGACGCATATCGATCCATGCGCATATCGAGTGGCCCTTCTCTGCGAAAGCTAAATCCCCGCTCGGCAAATTCTAGCTGATACGAAGAAAGACCAAGATCAAAAATGATCCCATCAACCTGAGGACACCCTTGCTCCTCAAGAACGCTATCAATGTCTTTAAAATCCCTGTGATGCAAAAATACACGCCCGTTGAATGAAGCTAATTTCTGCTCGGCAATGCTCAAAGATTCCTCGTCTTTATCCAAACCGATATACGTACCATTGAAACTGCCTTCCTGAAAAATTCTTAAAGCGTACCCCCCCAGCCCAACCGTACAATCAACGATCGTCCGGCACCGCTCAGGCCGTACGAACCGAATAATCTCATCCCCCATTACTGGAATATGCTCATACATTTTATCCAAAGAGGTTCTCGGCCATCTCCTCAAAACGCTTTCTGTTTTCATCATAAAATTTTTGCCACTTTTCGCGATCCCATATCTCAATTCTGTCTGAAACTCCAATCACCATAACTTCTTTCTTGATCGCAGCAAACTCCTTCAGTGGAGAAGGAATCAGAATTCTCCCCTGCCCATCAACAGGCACTTCATACGCTCCACTAAAATACAAGCGGTTAAAAAATCTGCTCTGCTGCCTGGTGAAAGACTCGGATTTAAATTTTTCTTCGAGCTTTTGCCAATCATCAGACGCAAGCATAAAAAGACACTGGTCGAGACCCCGAGTAAGATAGAACTGGCTTATTTTCTTTTCGTCTATTGCACGCCGAAATTTTGCGGGCAAAACAAATCTATCCTTTTCATCAAGAGTATGCTCATACTCTCCGTACCACATCCCACTTCCTCCCACTTTATGCCACAATCACTATATACCACACCACTATTTTGTCAAGAATATTTTGGGGCTTTTTGTTCGTCTTTCAATAAGTAGTAGGGAAAGTGGAGATAGGCTCAAGATATGGGGTTATGAGAAGTAGGAACGGGCGCTCAGAATATCTTTTAAAATACTTTTTTTAAGAATCGCTCTACTCCTAAATCTGCGTTCTGGACGCAGCCGCTTAAGAAAATATACTTCAACTTTTTGACGATAGATATTTTTATGAAAACGAAAAATAAAAACTTCGAGCTTTTTTTGTTTATGAGCTGGTTTAATTGTAGGAGCATATCCAAGGCTCGCGACACCACGATACATTTTGTTTTTGTGCTTTACCATAACGACAAAAACACCAGGTAAAGGGGTTACCTGACGCCCACAGGCAAGATTGACCGTAGGAACAAACATCTTTTTCCCAAGATGACGACCACGTAGAACACGCCCTGAAATCATATATGGCCTTCCTAAAATATTTCTTACTGCATCGAATTGAGAGCCTTCTATCAAAGAACGAATCCGAGAGCTGGCAATTATTGTACCGTTTATTTTTTCTTTTTCAACGACACTCAGGGAAAAACCGAACGTGCTGGAAGCTTTCTGTAAATCTCGAATCCCCATCTGACGCGCATACCCGAAATGACAGTCTGGACCAACGACAACTTTTTGGATATTGAAGTACCGATACAAATAGCGTAAAAAAGAAAATCCACTCTTGAGATATAGCTGCCGAGTAAACTTTATAATCCATACATAATCAATGGGAAATTTTTTGAGCAGTAAAAGTTTCTCCTGATCACTGGTGAGCACTCCGGAAAACTTCCGTTGGAACACTTGGTCGGGATGAGGCGAAAAAGTAACCACGAGTGTTTTAAGATTGTCTTTCGATGCCTGCTTACAGAGTTGCCGCAAAAGAACTCGATGCCCACGATGCACGCCATCAAAAATACCGACAGTAACTGCAACCTTAGGACGGGAAGTAAAATGCGGGGTCTTGAATATACTTTTCATCAACTTCCTCTAAACGCACGCACTGTTCGATAGAAAGAGCACCAATGGCAACACGCCGTATTTCGGTAATACAAGCTCCACAACCTAGTTTCTCTCCAATATCTTCGGCAATCTTCCGAACATATGTCCCCTTGGAACAGTGTATCAAAAAATGGATCAAAGGAAGATCAATGTGCGTCGCCCGAATATCGTAAACTGTTATCGTCCGTGGAGCAATTTCTATTTTCTCTCCCTGCCGCGCGAGCTCATAGAGACGCTTTCCCTTGTGCCGCAAAGCGCTCACCATCGGAGGACTCTGCAAAATTGTTCCCTGAAATGCCGCGAAAGCCTGATGAATCATTTGTTCGCTCACCGACTGAAAATCCTTTTCTGAAATTATTGCTCCTTCGGTATCTCCAGTTATGGTCGAAACACCGAGCTTCAGTGTCGCCTGATATTTCTTGTCCAAAGCAGAAAAACGGGAGAAAAGTTTTGTTGCTTTCCCAATCAACAGAACCAAAACTCCCGTGGCCAAAGGATCGAGGGTTCCCGCATGTCCCACTTGTTTAATCTTAAATTTCTTCCGAACTGCATCAACCACATCATGTGAAGTAATACCGCTTGGTTTATCGACAAGAAGAATTCCGGGCTTGACCTGAGCCTGTTGCACTTTCATTGCGCCCTTCTCTTCTTGGCCAGTGTCTGATATTCACGCAAGTATGCCTCGGCTATAGAAATTACTTCCCGACGTACCAAATTGATCTTACCCTTCACCGTCGCCCCGGAAGCATTCGGATGACCTCCCCCGCCAAAAAACGTAGCAAGCCTGTTCACGTCGCATTCGCCTCGAGAACGAAAATTCAACTTCACTGTGCCCGGGGAAACCTGTTTTATTAAAATAAAAATGTACGCACTTTGGATGTTGCGCAAAAGTCCAAACAGAAAATCAGTCATATCTCCGCTGAGCGACTCTTTCCAGTCTGGAATAACCGCAACAACAAGTTTACCTGAAGCTAAAACTTTAAGCCGTGCAAGAATCTTCCCGGCTCGCTGAACATCAGACGTTGAGAATGAACTATAAACTTCCTGATACACTGTATTAGGCAAAATCCCAAACCGCAACAACTCTGCCGCAATCTGGTGAACCCGACAGGTCGTATTATTGTATGAAAAATAACCTGTATCAGTAGCGATTCCGGTATAAATACAAAGCGCGGATTTCTTATCTAATACAACACCACAATGAACAAAAAGTTCATAAATCATCTCGGCAGCCGAAGAGGCTTTATCATTGACCCAGTTAATATCTCCAAAATGCTCATTGCTGATATGATGATCAATATTAATGATCGTCCCCACATTCATCAAAGCCCCCTTAACCCCGCCCGCCCGTTCAATACTCGTACAATCCACAAGACATGCGGCATCAAAATTCTGGGACGGCTTACGGGCAACAATCTGCTTTATGCCGGGAAGAAAGCTGTACATCTGAGGAGTAAGGTCCTGGTTATAAATAACCGCATTTTTTCCCATGCGCTTGAGAAGAAAATACAGGGCGAGTTCTGACCCTAAGGCATCTCCCTCGGGATGCATATGAGAACTAATCAAAAAACTTCTATGTCTTCTTAGCTCTTTTTCGAGATCGTGTAAGTTCATTTTTTACCTCTTCGATTTTTTGATAGATAGAAACACTATATTCTATGGAATCATCGAAAATGAATTTTAGTTCTGGCAGTACCCTCAACCTCATCCGCTCACCCAAGAGGTGCCGGATGTGTTTTTGGGTTTTATTCAGAGCAAATTCGACTTTCTCTCGGGTTCCTCCAAGAGTGCTGAAAAAAATACGCGTCTGGGATAAATCTTTTGTAGTATCCACGCGTACAATGCTGATAAGCCCCAGTTCAGGATCATCAAGCTCGGTTTGAAGAATATGAGTGAGTTCTTTCTGTATTTGGCTATTCACCATCTCAATGCGTGACATAAAAAATCTCCTTTTTCAAAAAGTCATATTGATTCGCTTCCAAAACTCGTGGCAGCTTTCCGCGCTTGCAGCGTAAAATTGGAATATTTTATTATACTCAAAACTGCCCAAAATACTATTCCTTTTTAAGTTTTTTTCTGGATAGATAGGAGTGACTTTCGCATAATGCGCTTTTCCCGCTGCCCAACCACTAACCAGTAAAGTATTACTTGTTCTTCGGGAGAAAATTCCTTAAGAAAAGTAAGGACGCGATGCTCCTGGGGAATTTTCTCCAGCTCTTGAGCCTGCTTGTGCAAAAAAGAAGCTTTGGATATTCTCTTCCAGTAATGCCGAGGTAGTTCTAAAAAATCACAGAACTCCTTTGGATTCATCGACCCAAATACAGCAAAGCCAAGAAAGTAAAAGAGAGTCGTATCGAATTCATTCCCGCTCCGCAATACAGCAAAACAACGAAGAGCTGAATTAATTGTATCGACTTGATTTGCGGTTAGTGAAAGGTAATTTTCCAAAAATTTAAATCCGGTAAATTGAAACAAACAGCGCACGGCATCATAGGGATTTTCCTCCTGGAACATGCGTTCAAGCTCATTTGCAATCCTTTTCCCACTGACCCGTTGAATGCTATTTTCTTTACAGGCATGCTTCATTGCAAGAGCGGTAGCGCCGGAAAGATGAAATTTAAAACGCACCAAGAATCGAATTGCTCGAAAGATGCGTGTTGGATCGTCAATGAAACTCCGGGGATGAAAGATACGCAATACTTTGCGCTTTAAATCCCGCAACCCGCCAAACAAATCAATTACTTCAAGATAGCTCTCTGAAGAAAGGTCGAGTGCAAGCGCATTTACCGTAAAATCTCTCCGGAATAAATCGTCGCGTAAAGACCCAGAAGAAACCTGAGGAAGGCTTCCTGAGTGTAAATACATTTCTTTCCGTGCAGTTGCAATATCAACTTGATAATCGGAGGAAAAAATTGTTGCCGTGCCGAAACGAGGATAGTCCACCAACCGCCCAGAAACTTTTTCTGCAAGTCTCCGGGAAAAAAGTATGCCGTCTCCTTCAACGACCAGATCGATATCTAAATTTTCCCGATGAAGAAGCATATCCCGCACACACCCTCCCACAAGATATACGTTCATATCAAGGTCCTGCGCTACAGACATCGCTGCCCCTGCGATAACCTGAGTCATGCACGGTAGGCGTTTGTTTGTTATTCTCATTGAGCGCGCGGGTGAAATTTAGTATGAATGGTTTTTAACCGATTCCTATCCACATGGGTATAAATCTGGGTCGTAGAGATGCTTGCATGACCCAAAAGTTCTTGAACACTCCGTAAATCAGCGCCACCCTCAAGTAAATGTGTGGCAAAAGAATGCCTGAAAGTATGCGGGGTGACCTCTTTGGTAATTCTGGCAAGCTTTACAGCAACTTTAATCATCTTCCAGATACTTTGCCGGCTTAAACGTTTCTTATACTGAGAAACAAAAAGAAATTCATTAGAAACCCCTTTCAAGATGCTGGCTCTCACCTCTTTCATATAACGCTCAACAAAATGTTCTGCGGATTTTCCAAGCGGAACAATGCGCTCTTTTGAACCCTTACCACGGCAACGCAAAAAACCTACCGTAAAATCAATATCCTGAAGTTTCAAAAAAGCAACCTCTGAAATCCGCAATCCGGTCGCATACATCAACTCGAGAATTGCCCGATCCCGTAAGCCATTGCGAGTGCGAATATTCGGTTGAACAATAATTTTCTCGATCTCATCAACCGTTAACGTATCCGGAATCCGCTTCCAAAGCTTTGGAGAATCAAGCAATACTGTTGGATCTTTCGAAATAATGTTTTCCCGAACTAAAAATTTATGGAACGATTTAATTCCGGAAAGCCGGCGGGACACCGATGAAGCCTGTATTCCCTGACTACGTTCTGCAAATAAAAAATCCTGGATATCTTTTTTTTCGACAGACGTCGGAACCGTGATGTTCCGTTTTTTTAAAAACTGTGAATATTTCTGTAAATCGAAGGCATACGCCGCCAGGGTATTCCCCGAAAGTCCACGTTCGACCCGTAAATAATCGAGAAATGAATCGATATATTCTTGCATCGTTACAATAGGTATCCTTCGCGGATATTTTCCTTTCTCAGACTCTTAAAAACATTAAACTTCAGATTTGGAAATTCCCGTTCAAGCGCAGTAATATGTTCTTGTATTCTCTTCCGCTTGGAGCTATGCGCATAGGGACAAACAAACTGAAAAGGACGAAAACCCATCTTCTCCGCGGCAGCGTGTATAACTTTCTTCTCAATATAAGAAAATGGCCTGATAATAGCCAATTTTCCGTTGAAAAAAACTTGCTTTGGCCGCATGGTACTTATCTGACCGTGCAAGAATAGGTTCATCAATGTAGTTTGTGCAATATCATCCAAATTATGCCCAAGGGCAATTTTATTGCACTCAAATTCTTCAGCTATGTCAAAAAATATTTTTCTCCGATTCCATGAACACCAAAAACAGCTACAGTCTTTCCCCGAAAAAATGAGCGGTTTAACAGTAAAAGGAACATCCTGCGCAGAAAGAAAATCACAGACAACACCAGTCTGCCCCTGCGACCAAGGAGTTTCTACAAAAACAACATGGAGAGTAAAGTGTAATGGTACGCGTTTCTTTCGCAACAGGAGAATTTTGAGCAGTAAAAAACTATCTTCTCCTCCAGAGAAAGCCAGCAGAATCTTATCGCCGCTTGTAATCATTTGATAATCAAAAAGCGCTCTCCCCGTCTGTTTATAGACAGTCTTGAGAATACCTTTTAATTCCTCTTTTTGTGCTAATAAGATGCCCATCATACAATAATAGTTACTCTCTGCCCAAGATGAACATTCCCCAAAGACTGGGCGTGAGAGTTCTTTTTGGCTACTTCCACGAACCCAAAGCTTCCGGGAATAAAAAAGAATTCATCCATTCCTCCTTGGTCATAAGAACGGAAAAATTTTGAAATTTTGCAGTTGCCAACTGTGGCTTTGAATTGCCGCTGACCCAAGAATAAAAAAAATGACTTACAAGAAATATTCGTCGTGCAATTTCCGAACCTATCAATGAAAATTATTTCTCCCTCGAGCCGAACCTTAGTTTTCTTTACAGCCGGCAGCTCCAAAACCGTTATGTTCCGCAGAGTCTCGCCGAATAAATTCATTGGTATTCCTTGTATGAGCCAACCGCAAACCGGAGCAAAAATATCGCGTCCATGGAATGTCGATGAAACTTCTTTCAAAAAATATTTCTTGTTGGTCAGATGGATTATCTTTTGAATCGTATCTGCCCTTGCAGCAAGACTAAGAATGCCATTGTCTGGCCCGATAAAATAATAATTCTTTGTTTTAATTAGAAGTGCTTTCCGCTGCGAACCAACACCCGGATCAATAATCGCCATAAAAACTGTGCCCCGGGGAAAAAATGTATAACTCTGAGCGAGAATAAACGCTGCCTGTAATATGTTCTGCGGATTGATTTCGTGGGTAATATCAACACAAGCAACACCGGGGGAAATGCGGAGCACAACTCCCTTCACAATTCCCGCAAAAGCGTCTTGATTCCCGAAATCACTTAAAAATGCTACTACTCTTTGTCTCATCTATCTCGGTAGAGACAGGATTGTTCAGTAAATTTAATAATCTCGTTCATCATGGCTACTGCAGCAACTGGGTGTTTTCCAACGGCTGTCTCGGCCGAAAGCATCACAAACGTACTACCATCGAGCACAGCATTCGTCACGTCAGAGACTTCAGCTCGCGTCGGAGCATGGTTAAAAACCATGCTTTCCAACATCTGCGTTGCGGTAATAACTGGCTTCTTGGCTTGTATGCATTTTTTAATGATCTGCTTTTGCAGCACCCCCACTGCGTACAAAGGAAAACAGACGCCAAGATCACCTCTAGCAACCAAAATCCCATCAGACACATGAATAATCTCATCAAGATTCCTAAGTCCCTCGCTACTTTCAATCTTTGCAAAAACTCTCGGCTGGGATACTCCGAGTTGATCGCGCACACTCAAAATATCTTTTTTGTTACGAACGAAAGACTGCGCGATATAATCAACGGAACGGGAAACGCCGAACTGAATATCCTCTTTATCTTTGCGCGTCATTTCCCCGAAAATCAACTTTGCCTCTGGAATATTAATACCCTTGTGTTCTTGAAGTGCCCCACCAAGGATAACCTTCGTTTTAAGTTTTTTCGCATAAACCGCTTTTACTTCTAAAACGATATTCCCGTCATCGATAAATATACGATGCCCCCTATGAATACTACGCAAGGAACCTTGATAGTCGAAAGAAATAGTATCCTGGCTTCCTATACTTTCATCCTGCCTGATCCAGAGAATTCTATTTCTTTCAAGCATGATCGGTTTCCCCTCAAAGAACTTACCCACCCGGATACGAAACCCTTCAAGATCCTGGAGGACGCGGATATGCCTTCGGTATTTACAATTAAGCTCTCGAATGAGCGAAATTCTCTGGGCATGATCGGCATGATGCCCATGAGAAAAGTTGAGCCGCACCATATCAAGACCGGCTTGCATCATTTTACGTAAAACGGTACTTGTACTGCTTGCTGGACCAAGAGTCGCAATAATTTTTGCTTTAGCCATCTTATTCTTTCAAAAAGATTTGCGAAGGGCTGCTTACTCCGATAGAAACACCGCCTTGCTTACGTATCCTCCCGGTAACCTCTACCCGCTTTCCTTTATAATACGAAAGAGGGTCGATATGCTGCCGCGTGAAGCTTTCCAACGCATTCTTATAGATTATTATTTTTGTGCTTTGCTTAGCCGATGTATCAAACAGAAGATAAATCTTTTTCTTATCACAGTAGCCATCCAAAATCACACCTTCTACCCGGCGAATCTGATTAATAAAACGATGCGCGTCTTGCGCGTGAACAGCCTCATACGTACCCCAAATCCCCTTCTTTTTTTGGCGGGCATTTGTCTGAGCCTCCACAAAGGTATCAGCATATTTTATGTTTGGAGGAATTGTCAATAAGACTGCAAAACCTTCCTCGAGAAGCTGTTTATTAAGAAAAACTTCTCCACTTTTCCCCTGAATGAAACAATACCCGAGAGATCGGCCGTAAACATCCCTACGCACAAGGTCATACTCAATCCTTACTTTCTGCCCTTCGGCAAGTTGCTGAACCAAATTCTTTGCCTCCAAAGCAAACGGCTGAGGATTATAACGAAACTGACCGCGTTCTTTTGTGGTTATTTCTGGAGTATCGATACCAATCAAACGAAGTTTTTCTCCACTGCTGAGTGTGAGTGTGTCTCCGTCAGTAACCTTCTCAACTCGTAACGGAGAAAGAAATAACTCCTGGGTGCCCTGACAACCCAGCAAGTAAAAAAGAAGGATACAGCAACATATCGTTCTCACTGCTCAACGATGAATTCTGCCAACAATCTCAGAGAAAATATTCTGAGCCAGGGTGAGATTAGCAAATACCCCTGCAGTACGCGCAGAAACCCGTAATGTTTGAGTACGCTCGGTAATTTCCTTTATCTTAATCGTCACGGTATCTTTTTTGATTTTTGCCTTGATAATCCCAGCGCGTTTACTGTTTAAAATAAGCTCTCCTTTCGCTTCAAGAAGGTCAATCGAAGCATTCCAAAGCTTATCGTAGCTCACTTCAAAACTGCCCTGTACCGCATCTTTTGTAATCATATAACCGCCCACTGCGCCTACTCCAATAAGTACTGGAACACAACCAGCCATGAAAAAAATAATTCCAATACCGAAAAGGCTCCTCATGGGCTTAAAAAATAGCATTTTCTTTCCTCCTTGTTTATCAACATCATTCAGACTTACGATTATTGTATCTTAAAAACGGGAAAAAATAAATAAGTTTGAACCGAACGGTATTGTAACACAGGCGAGATTGAAGGAATATTAAAACACTGGATGATTTATTTGTTTCGCAAAAGATCTTCAAAAAGTTTTACTGATCCTGAATCAGCAGGAAGTGTTTCTTTCATCTTTTCCAAACACCGCGAAGCTTCAGAAATATTTTCACTGAAAAAAGCACACCGTCCGTATACAAAATAAAGATTGTTCAAAGTCCGCTCTAAGGTTTTTGCATACACCTCATCTGAATAACTCAAATACCGCTTATATAAATTCGCAAACTTAGCTACTCCTCCTGCTGATTCCATAAGCTGTATGCCTTCAGAAGCCATTCGGCTTGCCGATATAAAAGCTTCATCTGGACTTCTTTTGTGGACCGATGCATCATGTACTTGACGCATGAAATCGGTGGCGTAATACGATAAAAAACTAACACAAAACAGATATCTTTCAAAACACCGTCGTTCTTCGAGATTGCGACAACTATCAGATATTCTGCGTAAAGAATTATATTGGTCTTGAGAAGATTGCATCGATACTACATCCCAAAAAGCAAGGTCCTCATCCTGTTTTGCATAAAAATCCTGTAACCCCAAATCTTGTCTTGATTGGAGCAACACCCGGACATCCCTTGCACTTACTGCAAAATTCATATTTTGGACTGCAACCCGCTCATTACCAAGGAGCGTTTGAGTAACTACTCCTACGACTAAACCTCTCATATCAAACAAGGGACCGCCGCTGTTTCCTGAAGAAATCGGACAGGTAAATTGGAGTAAATTACGAATCATCCCGCTTTGTTTTCCCGAAAATATTCCGTCAGAAATTGAATATTCATAACCCATGGGATTTCCTATAACAAATGCTTTTTCTCCGGGTTCGACAACGCTATCGTCCTCTAGCTGAAGAAACGGGAGATTATCAGATGAATCTATTTTTAGAATACACAAATCTTTTAGCAGGCTATAAGATACAATACGCGTGGGAACATACTCCTGCCCATTCTTCATCTTAACCATAATATCTCTTGCTCCAGCAACAACATGGTAGTTGGTCACAATAAGTCCAGTTTTGTCTATGAAGAAGCCTGAGCCAGTCATCGGTCCATCGGAAGTCGTAGCCTGAATAAACACAACTGCCGGAGAACTCTCTTTAAAAATCTGGGCTGCGGTTTTTTCTCCAATGCTTGATGTACTCCTGCTTGAAGAAAAATCTATGGTTGTCTTAGGCAGAGCATTAAACTCAGCTATCTCATCGCGGTAGTAGGTAACAGAAATTCCTTGGATATTTATCTTAATATATTCTTCGGTTTGTTCGATAATTTTTCCTTCAATTCGCCTGCCGGATTTAAGTATAAGGGTATCGGCAAATGCCGCAAAACAACAACATAAAAAGAACACACTGCTTACAATACTCACTCCATTGCAAGGTATGCGTTTTAATTGAGAAAAACTGATCATAAAATTTGTCCGTACATTATCTGGTTTTTTTGATTTCTTTCTGATACTCAAAATAAGAATACGCGATGACAGAAAATCCAACCAACAGCAAGGGAATAGTTATGAAAAATAAAGCATAATCAGGGAAAAACAACCCCACAAGCATTCCTGCCCCCGCCTTCTTAAATAACCGCGCTCCAAGCTTATGGGTTTTCTCCCAAACTACATCACTCTGCAATGTCCAAGGCGTTCTAATGCCGGCGATTGCGTTACGTTGTATCTCGGCACAAAAATTACCCATGAGAAACGAAAACAATGAAAACCAAGCGCACACTATTAACCCTATGTGCATAAAAAATCCTTTATTGCTCAAAAGTACGAACAGATGCATGCTCAAAAAGAAAAGCAGAAATAATACTGTAAAATTATCGTAATGTTTCTGGTAGAGCGCAAGTCCAAACCGAATGCGTTTTATCCGCGGCAGGATAAGAAATATAAACACCTGAATAAACATAAAAATGGGCATGAAAAATAAACCAAAGGATTTGTTGACATATCCGTCTATTTCTCCTCTGATATTCCAGTGAGAAGCAACACAGTCAGGCAACTGAGGATAGAGATAGAAACTGGCCAGCAACGAGCCAACGGCCATTACAAGAAGAATACTTTCGCTTTTGCGTAGTTTCATCATTTTTGACGCTTGTATCTGAAATGAAAAGTTCTTGGCAAAACCCTGCTCGCTGTAAACCTCTCACCCCAGGTAAAAGAAATTTTCTGCATGGGTAGATTGGCGGAGGGGAAAGGATTCGAACCCTCGGTCCCGGCAAGCGGGACAACGGTTTTCAAGACCGCCGCTTTAAACCACTCAGCCACCCCTCCATCAGAAAGAGCATCAAAAATCACTTAAAAATCATAAGAAAAAGTTTGTATCCATGGAACCAGGAAAATTTACGCTCAAAGATGCGATGATTATTGTATCAGATACAAGTCCGCAAAACAACATGCGTAATTCGCACTTAACGCCGCTTCTTTTTTTTCCGTTCTTTACCCAACCAAAGAATCGCAAGTACCAAAAGATGTACGGGATAAAACAATAGAACAATAAGAGCAAAAACCTTATTCACTGAAACTGGCAAAATCTTGTAAAAGAAAAAACTAAGCAGAAGACTACCCAAAAAGATACCTGCCTCCCGCGCAATTTCTTGCTGAACTCTTCTGCTTCCTCTAGTTTTCATTCCATATTCCTGGGTGATACTGCCATTTTATAGAGCACCCAACTACCCGCGATAAGACAAATAAGCATTGAAATACCAGCAAGCATGCGGAACAACAAAGAAAGTGTCCGATCGTAGTTTAACAAGTGCATTGCTCCAAGCAAATAATTCCAATCGTGAACCACAAGAGTGCCGAATGGACTTACCAAGGGTAACTCCATTGCCCGAGCATCTCCGACATACAGAGCAATGTAGAAAAAATTGGTTGAAAGCCAGCCAAAGCATAGAATGAGCGAGAACCAATCTTTCTGCCGAAAGAAATTAACCATTCCGAAGATTGGAGCAACGCATTGAGTAAAAGTCCCTCCCAAAACGTTCAGAAACATCCCACAATACATGAAAATAAGATGACCTAATTCGTGAATACCGAGATTCAACGGACCAAGGACACTATTGTAAAAAGGATCAAGAAGATGCCGAACAAAAGTATACCCAAAAAAAACTAAGAATGGAAGACGCGCGATCCAATTCCTGCCTTGGCACCACGCTTCCATCTCGGCTTTTAGTACAGAAAAAAAATGCAACATTGTTTTCATTATAAACCAAAAACCGACGAATAGAAATCATATTTGTCCGGACAGGAAAAAAAGAAAAGAATTAAAATGCTGGATCATCTGACGTCTTTTTGGGGTTCACAGGAATCCAGTCCGCATTCAGCTGCACGGTTTTGGCATCGATAATATGATAGGTTCCAAACTGATATTGTATATCTTTCTTTACTTTTTTACTTTCGGAATCATGAGAAAAAACACATTCATTCCCTCCTTCGGTCTTCCAGAATCGGAATGTACCATCGGTTAGGAATTCATAATATTCTCCTTGCGTGCAAAAAAAACAAGGATAGCTCTGTGTGCACTTTTCCGGATTTTGCCAGATCCCTATGACCCAATTCGTTCGATGCTGTTTCTGCCCCTGTAATATACCATTCAAAAGCTTGCCGTCAGAAGAAACTTCCCATTGGGTAACTTTGGCAAAGCAAATCTGCATACCAAACAACCAAAAAAGAAAAAAGGCGCATTGTCTAGGTATTCTGGAATTCATGTCTCCTCCAAAAACTATAATATGTCAGTATATACCAAAGTATACCTAGTACTATCTGGTATATACAGCGACTTGGAATAAAAAATAGGTAAATAGCATGATAGAAAGCACCATGCCATACGCAGGAAGAAAAACATACTTGATGTAGGACTCCTTGCAATACAATTCGGGTTTACGGATTTGCCAAAGAAACCCGTGCTTCCGTAGAAGGGTTATGGGATTTTGGAAGACAGAAAAATCCTTTTTCCTAAAAAAAACCATGCAGAAAAGGTGCGCGAAGAAATTCGCCAGAAAAATGAGAAATATGCCAGAAAAAATTGTTTCGATTCTCATGTATACACTTGTGCAGAAAAACATCTGGTGGAGGTGCGGGGAATTGAACCCCGGTCCTTAAGTAAAATACTTAAAGTCCCTACGCGTGTAGCTTTCCTTTTAGCTTACTTAAGCCACCCCGGAAAGCAGGGTTGAACTTAAGGCAGCCTTTAAAATTTTTCCCTACCTTCAAAGGCTAACCAGGTAAAGATGAGCCTGTGCTTTAACCCCCTATGCCTTCCAGGCAAAAGACACAAGGAGCCCTACTAGTTTACTAAACAGGTAGGAGTTAACCCCATAGGAGCTACAAAAGGAGTAGCCCCAGTAAACATTGGAGTTGCGTTTAGATTTTCGCAGCTGTTTTGCCAGTGGCTGCGGCTGGACGCGCAACCTTAAGCTTTTTGCTTAAGTCGAATCCGATCACCCCCGAATTATAAAAGAGCAATTCTAGTGCAAATATACCATAGAATAATAAAAATATCAATTCCTTGAAGACACCGTCAGGCAGAAAAGAAAAGATTACTGTTTGGCAAGAATATCTTTAATCGTTGCGACAAGCGCAGCAGCATCAAAAGGCTTTGAAAGATATGCGTCAACTCCCAACTTCAAGACTTTTTCTTTGTATTCAGGATTTTGCATTCCGGTAAGCACAACGATCGGGATAAATCGCGTTTGGTTAGAAAGCCTAAGGTTCTCTAAAACACCAAGTCCACCACCGCAAGGAAGCATAAGATCAAGAATAATAAGATTCGGTTTTTCTTTGTGGGTAGACTCAACACCCAAACAAGCATCTGTCGCGATAACGACTTCAAACCCCTCCGCGGTAAGACGCTTGGAAATAATCTTCCCGATATCAGGATCATCTTCAATAATCAATATTTTATTCATTGCTCCTACTGCATTTTACTGTTTTATGTTTATTGTAGCATAAAAAATAAGTAAAAAAATATTTTTCTAACGCTTTCTTAAATCAAGCGGCAGAATCACAGTAAACGTTGACCCTTTTGAAACTTTACTTTCAACAAAAATCTCACCGCAATGCAATTTTACAATATTGTAGCTGATCCATAAACCGAGCCCGGAGCCTTCTCCCTGGGAAGGAATGCTCTGAAACTGGTTAAAAAGCTTGGTTATAAACTCTTCGCTAATACCACAGCCTGTATCCCGAACAATGATCTTGAGAAAAGCATTGTAGGAAGTATAGGAGACTTCTACCTCTCCGCCTGCAGGGGTAAACTTAAAGGCATTACCGAGAAGATTGAGCAAAACCTGGATAATCTTTTCCTGGTCACACCAAATTTCGATTATTTCAGAGGAAGCGTTGGTCCGAAAATGGATATTTTTCCGCTCAGCCAGAGGACAGGATTCCTCGAGTACCCGCGCGAATAGCTCGGAAAAATTTACCTTTTCTCGCTTCAAAGTCATCATGCCTGATTCAATCTTTGCAATATCCAAAAGACTATTGATGAGCGCGGTTAACCGAGTAATGACGCCAAGCATAGAAGTAAGCACTTCTTTCTGCTGGGGTAAAACAGCCCCCTCAAGTTCATCGCGTAAGTTTTCTGTGTAACCTTTGATTACAGTCAGAGGGGTGCGAAATTCATGGGCGACCGTGTTTACAAACTCAGTCTTTGCCTGACTAATCCGACTCAATTCTTTGTTTTCGCCGACTATTTTCTGCCAGAGAATGCGGTTATCTTTGATCAACTGCGCTCGCTCTACGGCGCCTTTCAATGCGAGTGTAAGAAGCTCCAAATGACCCATATCCGGTTCTTTGATCAAATAATCAAAAGCCCCTTGCTTAATGGCCTCAACAGCAATCTTTTCGCTCCCTTGACCAGTGAGGATAATTGCCGGGAGTTCCTCCGGGCGGATCTTCTGATAAATTTGACCCATCACATCAAGCCCAACCGCATCAGTAAGGAAATAATCAAGAAGCATAGCGTCATAGGTCTCTGCCCATGCTTTCTCCAGGGCTTCTTGGCCTGAAGAAGCGACAATAACTTGAATATTTTCTGACTCCAGCCTTTGCTTTACAAGGTACTGCTGGCCTGGATCATCTTCAACCAACAAAACTTTCATAAATTGCTCCTTGTTTATAAATTCAATTTCTTAGGTATGGTAAAGTAAAATTTTGTCCCGCTGTCCGGCTCTGATTCAACCCAAATATTCCCACCCTGGGAAGTAACGATCTTTTTTACGATTGTAAGCCCCATGCCCATCCCTGCTGCAACCTGAGGTTCGAGGCGTTGAAACACTTGAAAGATACGATGAAAATTTTTGGGGTGAATTCCCTTGCCGTTATCTTTTACAAAAAACTTGTATTCAGAAAAAAGCTCTTCGCAGCCAACTTCGATTATTCCCCCTGTTGGTTTATCCATATACTTTATGGCATTATCAATAAGATTGGTAAAAATTTCATTCACCCTTACTTCATCGCCGACGATACTGGGTAACGGATGAATAACCAATTGCAACTTTTTTTCTTGAAGTGCATGCGACAAGAACTTACTGATACTTGTGAGGTTTTGGTTTAAATCTATCTTATTTTCAGCACGAGGCTCCGTGGTCACCCGCGAAAGCTTCAGGAGACTCTGCACCAAAAGGCTTATTTTCTTAATACCTTCATCAATAAAAGAAAAATATTCCGATGGTGTCTTCCCAGCAGTCTCCCCTATAGTACCCAAAGTTTCTTTTATTTTATCGCTAAAACCCTTAATATTCATAATCGGAGCCTTCAGATCGTGCGAGACGATATAGGTAAAATTTTCCATCTCTTGGTTTACGTCTTCCAGTTTTTTGTTCAAAATCTCCATCTCGCGAGCGCGCTTCTCAAAGCGGAGGTCTCGAGCTATTAAAACCATTTCTTGCCGTTCGTTCTCGGTGCTCGTTATTTTTTTACCGTTTACGTTCACCGGGATATATTCTTTTTGCTTTGAAAGAAAAAATAAATCCTTGTCGACAAAGCAATCCTGCCGAAAAAGACCTTCGAGTTCTTTTTTATCTTCATCAAGAGATAAAGAATTTCGGATATTGAGAAAGGAGAAAACCGACTGCCCCACCACTTCTATATTCTCATAGCCTAAAAGACGGAGAAAAGCTCCGTTCACAATCCGAACAGTAAAGTCTTTGTCAAAAACCAGCAAGGCTTCAAGCATGTTTTCGATAATACCTTTGAGTGATTCGTTTGACTGACGGAGGTTTTTTTCCGAATAGGACAGCTCCATTGCCATTCGATTAAAGTTCTGGGCAAGCTCTCCGATCTCATCCCGAGTTCCGATCTCAACCGCTTCAGGAACTTCTCCTTTTGCGAGCGCCTTGGTTTCTTCAGAAAGAATTCGTAAGGGTATGGAGATACGACGGGAAAAAATAATACCAATGGAAGCCGCGGCAATCGAAAGAAAAATGAGCACAACAACGATAAGGGTTAAAGCATTCTTTTCCGCCTGGATAATACTATCAATGGGAATGCTGATAACGCACGCCCCCTGAGCACGCCCATCCTCATCTTTCAAGGGCACAACTTTTGATTCAAGTAAAAAACCTCCTTCGAGATCAACTCGAACATTCTTAATCTCATCCTCAACCTTCTGACCCTGGTATACATACGATGCTTCACCAAGATACGGCACGCGATTACCCTGACTATCAGCGATGCTCGTCGCAACCATCTTTTTGTGAAAAACAAAACTTATGTCTACGCCGGATATCGATTTGATATAGTCGGCAATCACGTGGTCAATGACTTTTTCTAAAACCAATTTTTCAAAAAGCGGCGCCTGTTCTACAGAAAGACTGATTTCCTCGCGTAAATACAAAGAAGATCCCGCGGCAAAGATATCAATCTTTTGATTGTTTTTGTCCGCCGGCAACAACAGGGCAAGCTTTTGTTCATCTTTTTTTATCCCATAGAGGGTTTCCCTCTGGGGTCCGTAAAAACTTCCGTCTTTGGCAATAAAATAAATTTTTGTGAGCGCTAATTCAGTTTTCTTCAGCGCAAGAATTTGTTCCAGAAAATCTGTTTTCGCTGTCCGCAAATATAAAACAATGTCCGGATCTTTCAGTAGTGACTCACCTTGCGTACGAATCGTCTGGCGGTAGTCAACAAGCGTATTCAAGGCAACCCTCGAGGCAAAAACAGCCTTATCATCAAGAATGCCAAACATCGTTCTACTCACAGTCTTAAGGGTGATCAACCCAACAAAAAATGGTGGAATAAGCGCAATGCCAGCTAAAAGAATCGGCAGCTTATGGCGTATTCTCATCAGTAATCTTCCGAGCTAATGAATCCACGTCTTGAAAAATTTTCATGGCGTTCTTCTTTTCCTGTTCAAAAGCACCCTGGATTTCCTTACCGATATATTCCCATGACTGCTGATAACCTTCTTTTTGGACATAAGCCGCAAGGATCTTCTGAATTACCGAAAGAAAATATCCGGCACTCTGCCAATCTGTCCATCGTAAAGAACGCTTGATAAAATAAAGATTCTGGGCCAAAAAGAATGATTCGCCTGCTTTTTCACCAGAAAGCCTGACCCCCTCTTGAATTACGTACTCCTGGAGCGGATTAAAAAAATCTCGCCGGTTTTTCACGAATGCGTCCTGAGAACCCGAAGCTAAAACAAAAACTTTTTTTAAAAAATCTCTTTCTTCCCCGCCAATCTCACCAGACTCAGCCCCGTTTTGAGCAAAATCGGTAATTCGCTTCAGAATACGCAACGTATATTCTCGGTCTTTTCTCTGGACGCTTGCGCCGAGCGCGTTAAGCTTCTCAAGCAAAAACTCCACTGAAAGAAACCGTCCCCTCTGGTCTTGTTTCTCCGAGGCGTATTCCTGAAGGAAAAAAACCAATTGATCAATCTTGCGGTTAAAACGCTCCATATCGGCAGTATCAATGAGCGATTCAAAACTTACCGCTTGGAGAGTATCTTTTATCTGATCAACCATCTTTTTCTCGGAAACACCTAACTGCGCAGAAGAAAACAACGCAAGAATATCAAGCAGCTTATTGACTCGAAAAGTACAAAGAACATAATCCTTCTCAAGCACCAGTGAATCAATCACAGCCAACTGACGAAGCACATAGAGAACGATCTTTTCTTGGGAATGCTTTTTCCCAAAAGCTATATGGAGTAGAGCTGACTGAAAATCCTGAGTATTAGAAAAAAGAAGCGGCTTATCTGCGGCAAGGGCAAGGTTATTCTCAAGATTTGCGAAATGATAATTTAATCGGCGAAGTTCTTCTCCGCTAAAATCCGCATTTCTTTCCTTGAAACGGGAAAATTCTTCTTCAAAAATTTCAAGCAAAGGAGGAATAGTACGAAAAGAGCCATGTGCAACATCAGCTTCAACATCCGCAAGAATAAAAGAAAGAGTGCAATTACCGGAACTGATATCATCAGCAAACAACAAAGCTGGGAATAAAAACACCAGAAACAAGCACAATGCTTTCTTCCTCATTCTTCTACCGGTTGAACCTCCGTAACGTTCTTTGCACATAGCGTTTTTCATCCCGTTCTTTAATGGCCTTGCGTTTATCATATATCCGCCGGCCTTTTCCAAGGCCAATTTCGAGCTTCGCCAGGCCCTTTTCAGTAAAGTATACCTTAAGCGGAACGAGAGTAAATCCTTTTTGTGAAACAAGGCCCCATAAGCGATGGATTTCTTTCTTATGAAGAAGCAATTTTCGCTCCCGATATGGATCTTCCTTGAAATAAGAAGTTTTGTCGAACTCGGAAATATGCATATTGGAAACCCTGATCTCGCCATTCCGTAAATACGCATAACTGTCTTGGATATTGACTCTCCCTAAGCGCAACGATTTCACCTCGCTTCCTTTCAATTCAATCCCGGCTTCGAAAGTTTCAAGAATTTCGTAGTTTAAGTACGCCTTCTTATTTGTGCTTATAATCTTCATAAGCCGGCTGAAAGATAAAAAATCTTGATCCAAACCGGAAGGGTCAAAATACTCCCCAAATGGCTGAAAAGCAAATTTTGTGCAATAAACTCAGCATCAAGATTTTTCCAGCGAGCAATCACGGTTAAGGATACCGCTGAGGGTACTGCCGCCTGGATGATGAGAAATAACCCAAATATGTCTTGAATACGCAGCACAAGAAGCACAAAAAAGAAAACAAGAGGAACAACAACAAGCTTTCCAAACGAAACAATACATAACCCGATGAAACGATCAAAAGTAATACCCCGTAAGGCAGAACGGGAAAGTTCATATCCTAGCAGAATCATAGAAAGAACAAAACTGACACTTCCGATCGCAGAGAAACAATCTAATACTGTGGCGGGGATAAATCGGTTCAATCCCACGAGAACAAAAAGAAGCGATATCACGGTAGCCTGCGTTGGAAGATTGAAAAAATCTTTGAATTCCAGCTTTGTTTTGGAATTTTTAAAGAAAAAATGTGGACTCACTGACCAAAAAATAAAATTAAAACCAATAAGATAAATAAAAATATACACCAGAAACATATCCCGAAGACTCTCCGGAAACATAAAATGTGCAAGCACCATCGGTAAATACCCGCAATTCTGGAAAGCAAGCAGCGAAACTGTTTCTCGAGGAGGAAACCTCTTGGAAAACAAATAAACAAATAAAAATCCTAACGCTCCCCCCACGATACAGATAAGAAAACTCCAAGCAATAATAAGAAACCAATGGGGCCGCAAAGCGAACGAAAAATTCCGGGAAAGTTCAGAAATAATCAATGCGGGGATACAAACATTAATCAGGACATCGGTAAGAAATTGTGCCCTGGTTTCATCAAGAAACTTCTTATGCTGAAGGAAAAAACCAAACCCCGCCAAAAGCACAAGCTGAAAAACTACCCCAAAAAGAAAGTTCATACTTCCCATATGAGAATTATAACAGAGAATTTTTTGCTTTCAAATGTGGTCTCCTTGCAAAAAAGATAGCCTTAGATGAAGCAATCCGCCTGGTTTATCGAAACAACGCGCAGACCGCAGGATCTATACGCTTCAGAGTTAGACGCACTTTGTCCCGATAGGATCGTAGGTGATCCTCTGTGAATAACCGCGGCTCAAGCTCCAGGAGAGGTTTCAGAACAAAAACACGTTGAAACATGCGTGGATGAGGGATGGTTAGTATTTTCGTCCGGATTTTTTTCCGGTCATAGAGAAGAATATCCAGATCAATCGTTCGAGGACCGTTTTGTATCGAACGGACTCTTTTCAACATCTGTTCAATCTTTTGCAGCTCATAAAAGAGATACTCCGGAGAAAGCTTCGTCTGAAGCTTTACGACAGCATTTACATAATAAGGCTGAGGCGGACCTTCGGGAGCTGTTTCATAGAGGGAAGAGATCTTTTTGACAAAAATTGCCGGGTTTTTTCTCAGCAAGCGTACCGCTCTTTGGATATTCTGCGCGCGTCGTCCTAGATTAGAACCCAATCCGATATAGGCAATGCTCACGCGCGTAGCAAATTTTTGGCTTTACGGAGAATCGTTTTATCTACAGTCAGAGCAAAGCGGATAAACCCTTCCCCATACTTTCCAAAACCAACCCCAGGGGTTGCCACGATACCCCGGGATAAAAGTAAAGAGCTAAACTCAATTGAAGAAGAGAACTTCTTAGGTATTTTGGCCCAGACGTAAAATGTTGAATCAGCATAAATTTTACCGAATCCGGAATCCGCAAGAAAACCGACAAAAAGATCGCGTCTTTCCCGAATAGTCCTGCGAAGAACTCTCGTATACTCTTCCTCCCGCTCCAAAGCAACTTTCCCGGCGGATTGAATCGCTTGGAATACCCCTGAATCTACATTGGTCTTTAATTTCAGTAATCCCTGGATAAGCTGCGCATTCCCGCATGCCCATCCCAAACGAAATCCGGTCATGCAGAATGTCTTTGAAAAAGAATGAAACTCAATAGACACTTCTTCTGCTCCTGGGATCTCAAAAATGCTGGACGGTACTTGGTCGAAATACACCTCAGAATAAGCATTGTCATAGGCAATGATGATTCCGTATTTGACGCATAATTTCACAAGATCTGATAAAAATTCTTTTGGCGCAAGAGCGGTAGTAGGGTTATTCGGATAATTCAGATAGACAAGCTTTGCTCTGCGCAATACTGACTGCGGGATCTTCCGTAAATCAGGCAAGAAACAATTCTTCTCCAGTAAAGGCATTTCGTAGATGCGCGCTTCTGAAAGCGCACAAGCACCTCGATAACCTGGATACCCCGGCGAAGGGACCAAAATAGTATCGCCTCGATTCACAAAAGCCAAAGGAAAATGTACAAGTCCTTCCTTGGAGCCGAGCAAAGGAAGAATCTGGGAATTTTGGTCAAATGTTATTCCGAAACGCCGTTTGCACCAGACCGCTATTGCTTCCCGTAAAGCAACTAATCCGGCATCGAGAGCGTACTTCTGATTCTCTTTCTTTTGAGCGGCACGGTAAAGTTCATCAAGTACATGCCCAGGTGCTAAAATATCAGGATCGCCAATACTCAAATCTAACAGGGCCTTCCCTTGCGATCGCAGCATTCTTTTCTGCTTATCGATTTCGGCAAATAAATACGGTGGTAGCCTTTCTAACCTCTTGGCAAGTGTAAAAACCATATTTTCCCCTTTCAGGTAAAAAGAATATCTTGCATTGTATATATCCCTGGCTGCTTATGCACTATCCAAAGAGCAGCCTGCAAGGCACCTTGAACAAAAATATCTCTCGTCTTGGCGGAATGAGAAATCACTATAGTATCGACATCGCTCTCAAAAACAATCTTATGATCTCCAATAATCTCGCCTTCGCGGATTGCGCTAATATCCTTATAGGACATTGTCCGGGAATGCTGGTTTAGAATATCAACTATTTTCTTTGCGGTCCCTGATGGAGAATCTTTCTTGTGAATATGGTGTGCTTCAGTTACAGCAATAGAATAATCCCTTTGTAAAATTTTTGCTGCCTGGCCAACCAAGGTAAAGAGCAGGTTGACTCCAACGCTCATATTCGGCGAGAAAACTATCGGAATGTGCACTGCGGCTTTATGAATTTGAGCCACGCCTTGTTCAGAAAAACCGGTAGTGCCGATAACCAGGGCTTTTTTGCGCTGGACAACGTTTTCTAAATTTGCACCCATGGCCGTGGGAGTGCTAAAATCAATGAGACAATCAAAATCTGGAAGAAGATCAATTTTCTCAAACAGAGGAAATTCCTTGAAACGAGAAAAATCCGGGTGATCTTTCCGCTCCAGACCGCCAATGACCAAGAAATCTTTCCGCTCAGCCGCAAGCGCTTTAACGCGCAAGCCCATCTTCCCGAGCGCACCATTAATCGCGATACGAATCATACCAATCACGAACTTCTGACCAATTTATAGTTCCGCAGTGTTTCTTTGAGTTTCAACAGGTTTGCCGAATGCATCGCACAAAGCGGTAATCGTAATACTGGCTCGATCATCCCCATCAGACCCAAAGCGGTTTTTACCGGAATGGGGTTGGTTTCTATAAACATCGCCTTAATCAAATCATTCAGGTACAACTGCAGCTTTCTCGCCTGAACAATATTTCCTTCAGCAAAATGATCAACAAGCATATGAGTCTTTTCCGGTTCGACATTCGCTACCACTGAAATGACACCCTTGCCGCCTAAAGAAAGAATAGGAAGCGTAAGCGCATCGTCTCCAGAAAATAAAAGAAATTTTCCGTCTACCTCACTCATCAACTTGACTACTTGCTCTAAGATACCGCTTGCCTCTTTAATCCCGATGATATTCTTGCAATCCTGATAAAGACGCACAACTGTTTCAGAAAGAATATTCACCCCGGTCCGTGATGGAACATTGTAAAGAACAATAGGGATAGAAACCTCATTGGCAATCTTCTTAAAATGCTGATAAAGCCCTTCCTGGGTCGGCTTGTTATAATACGGAGTAATGATCAGAGCGCAGTCAGCCTTTACTTCCTTGGCAAATCGGGTAAGTTCTAAAGCTTCTTTGGTTGAATTTGAACCACAACCAGCAACGATAGGAACACGCCCTCGAGCCTGATCTACAGCAATTTCGATGATCCTCCGATGTTCAGCATGAGTCAACGTTGCCGACTCACCCGTCGTTCCGCCGACTAAAATACCATCGGTCTTATTGTGAATATGCCAATCTACGAGATACCTCAATCGCTCTTCATCAATTTCTTCTTTTTTGTTGAAAGGCGTAACCAAAGCCACAATGCTCCCCTTAATCATATTGCCTCCTTAACATTGAACACATGCTTTTCTCCTATTGATTCCCCTGTAGTTTCTGCACAAGCTGCACAAAGCGTTCAGCGAAACGACGACAGTTCACTTCAGCGCGCTTGTCAGGATTTCCAATCGCTACAGGTCCATAGTGATCTCCCTTGGGATCACCCTGTACAACTATTCCATGGATTAACAAAGCCTCCAGGATCGAAAGCACCGTTGTTTCGTTGCCACCGGCAACATTTGCCGCTGAGCTAAAAGCACCCCCTGCTTTACCATCGAGTTTGCCATGAAATTGTACACTCTCATCAAGAAGTTTCTTAATTTGGTATGCACACGTACCATAATAAGTCGGCGACCCTATAAGAATTCCGTTATATTCAAGGAGCATCTTTGGATGAACCTCTTCCACCGGACGTAAATCAACTTCCACATCATCGGCTTGCATGTGTGAAGCGATAATTTCCGCCATCTTTTTCGTGGCACCACCCTGGGAGTAATAAATAACTATTATCTTCATTTTTTATCTCCTTATCTGAATTCTTGAAGAGCGGGTGTATACTATACCATAAAAATCGCCTTTTTGGAATATCCTTGATTAGGATTATTGCTCCTTGGCCTTTTCATCTGAAGGTACAAGAACTTTTTTCTTTGACTCGTCCTCCTGTTCATCGTTGCTCAAATACTTACTGACAATCCTCATTTTTTCCTCAATTTGAGGCCGCTTCTCTTTTGGAGCAATCGTGAACGCGCGGTAGTAAGCGTCATACGAATCTTTCGTTTGCCTCAATGCATAGTACACCTCGGCTAAATGCTCATGGAATAAATAATCATCCTGGCCGCTCTGGGTTAAATTCCAGACTGCCTTTTCAATATAAGATTTCGCTTGGCTGTAATTCTTTTTCTGGTACCAAACCCAACCAAGTGTATCAAGAAAAAATGGATTCTTGGGATCAGTGAATAAGGCTTTCTGGGCAAAGTTGAGCGCCTGAGAAAATTCTCGGCGCTCCAAGAAAATATTCGCCAGAAAGTTAAATGCCTCGCCGTTCTTGGCGTCAAATGCCACAGCCTTCCGGAAATAATATTCGGCGAAATAATCCTGATGTTGATGGTACAGGCATGTCCCAAGAAAGAAATAAGTCCGGCCATAGAAAGGATTGATATTCAAAGACTCTTCAAGCAAAAGACGAGCTTTCTCAAACTTCTCTTGCTTTAGCAGGAATACTCCGAGGATCCTCAGTAAATCTTCGTCAAAGACATTATGAGCAATAATCTCATCGATGAGACGTTCGATATAATCAGAGTACATGCCGTCTTCAAGAAATTTGGAAAGGATAAAAATGCGATAATCCAAAGAAAACTCGCCTAAAGAAAGTTCCTTTAAAAGCATCTGGTAGGTCTTATTGTCAGTCACCGCTTTTTTTTCTTCCTTCAGCAGAAGAAAAAGCACCCTGCTTAATTCATCTTGAGGATCTTGCTGGATTAATGAAGAAAAGATGCCCTCTGCGCGCTGATAGTCTCTGGTCAAAACACAAAGCATAGCTATTTTCTGTCTTAGAAATTTGTCTCCAGGGTCAATCACAGAACACCGGTCAAGCATTGCCAATGATTGAGCATTTTCACCAGATGACTGGTATAAATCGGCCAATGCCATGCACCCCTGCTTATTTCCAGCGGCTGCCAACTGCTTAAGATAATTTTCTGCGTCGGATAACTTACCAAAAGCTTTGTATAAAAGTCCCAGCTTCAACAATAGTTCGCTTTTCTCGGACTGATTCTGCGTTGCATCAAGCGCTTTCTCAAAATATTCGGCAGCCTGCCGGTAAGCTCCTTGCGCGTAGAGAATCTCTCCTCGCAAACGAAGAAAAAGGAAACCACCGGATTTTGAAAAATACTCATCAAGAATATTCAGTGCGCCCTCATAGTCAAAACTCTTCTGACAAGCAAGCACTGCAAAATAGGCAATACTTCTCATACCCTGAGCAATTCGCAGAACAGTTAGATACTTTTCCCGGGCCAAAGAAAACATCCCCTGAACATAATAAATATCGCCCAGATAAACAAGCAAGGCTGGGTTGCGAGGATTTTTCTTCTCCAGAATCTCAAGATATGCCATCGCGTCACCGAGAAGGCCTTGACGAACTAATGCATCGACTTCTCGCAGGTGGATGCGGATCTCCGGAGAATACGATTCGATACCGTAAAGCGAACTTTCAAAAAGCGTCACTATTCTTTCGGCATCAAGCGGAAGCGTTGCGAAAGCATCGAGTTTTTCTTTAAAAATTGGGAGCTGCTGCTCAGAAAAGGCAGCATCGCAGCGGTGACAAAAAAAGAAAACAACACAAATCAAATACCAAATTCTTCCCATGAATCGATGCCGATTTATTTCTTTTCACGAAGCATACGTTTTATCTCCTCTATATCCCGCTCAAGGGACCGGATCCTACGCAACACATCTTCCTGGTTTAAAAGGACTTTAGCGATATCACCCCGTATATCATCAGTGGTCGGCTTACGATAAAAATAATTTGATTCATTGTATTCAACTCTGGGAGAAGCCGGATACACCTTTGTGTCTTGATATTCCACTTTGGTATTCTCCACTACTTTATTCCCGGAATCTTGAGCAATAATAGTAAAAGCAGAACAAACCCACGCGCTAATGCCAAAAACCAAAAAACCTAAAATGATTTTTTTCATATCGCCCTCCTTCGTTCATACATTCTTCCCTCTGTAGATCACCGGTGGAAGAAAAGCTTCTTTAGAACATCAGCTTTCACTTCAACCGAAATAATCCCAAAATGGTTGATGACTCCAAAAATCATAATCACAAAAGCCCCAGCAATGAGAATCGCCACGAAGCGAAAGAACGTACGTTCATTATGGATGCACATTCTCATGATTTCGTTGAGACTGCGGATAACATAAACCACCTCGTAGCGAAGATGTTTTTTTCCTTGACTCACAAATTCATCCAAAAGCTTCCGCTCCACTTCAAGGTACCGTGGATCGTGAAAAACCTCGACCCAGAAAAGAAAATAGACCGTTAAAAGAGAAATGATCAAAACCGCGAATAAACCTATCTCCATATCGTTTTCTATCCCTACAAACGAATCATGTTTTATTGTACCATGTTTCCCAAAAAGAAAAAATCATTCCAACGACTGCCTCAGCTGTCGCTCAGCGTCTACTTCATCTCGATTCATTCGGAGAAAACATTCCCGGGCTTTCCCGTGGATTGCCGAAGAAAACCCGGGAAAAGACATAAATTCTCTGGCTAATTGCAAAACCATGCGAAAATAGCGTATTAATTCTCCTTCATCGATATCGGTAATCTTCTCCAGTTGGGCAAACGCAATCCCTTCAAACCAAAGCCTCACAGGCTCCGCTAGGTGGTATGCAAATTGCTTACTTGCGGGATAAATCCGGAAATTTTTCTCCCGCCGAAAAATCAATTCATCGATCGCCTGGGTTGCCTCAAAGACCCTACGCACACTGTGGGAAAGACGCGGTTTTTCCTGACCTCGTCTTGGTTCATACACAAGCGCAGAAAATAAAATAGCAAGTTGCAGCGAAGAAATCGCTTCAAAGAATCCCCGTTCATAGAGTTCCCCCAGCGGAAGTTCATAGCTATAGAGATGCGAAGCAAGCTCTCCCTTAAAGCTTAATCTCTTTGTCTCAGTAATATACCCCAATTCTTTCAGAAGCGTGATTTTCCTCCGGGTAAGTTCAACCGCTTTTTGTTTTTCTTTCTCGGAAGCAGAGAAAAAATGGAATGAAAGAGGATATATATCGTAAATCTTCTCACCCATATCTCGATAGAGATTAAGCAAAGTGGCATAATTACTTTTTAGTTGGCTTTCTATTTCTTCGGGGCGTCCATAAATAATCCGCTTTAAACCTTCCAGGGAAGCGCCGAGAGAGCTAACACGCAGATACACAAATCCATTATTATCGATGCCTCTCCGGCCAGCGCGGCCGGCAATCTGGTAAAAATCCCTAGTTTTCAAATAACGGTGGAACGTACCAGAAAATTTTTTGATATCATCAAAAACGACTGCCCGGGCTGGCATATTTATCCCTAAAGCAAATGTCTCTGTGGTGAAGATCGCTTTCAGCTTGCGAGAAGAAAAGAGCACTTCAATCACTTCTTTCAATGAAGGGAGAAGCCCGGCATGATGAAATGCAACTCCTCGTTGGATGAACGGCTTTAAAAAACAAGCTCCGGCATGCGCTGAAAGGTCAAACCTGGAAAGAAGTTGACTATATAATTCTGATATCTCGACGCTCTCTTCAGCGGTAAGAAAGTTAAAATGCCCTGCCACCTCTTCAGCTAGCATCTCAGTTTTTTTCCGAGAAAAAGAAAAATAAATGCAGGGAAGATGATTTTTCTTTTGAAGCATCTCGAAAAGCGCATAAATTTTATTCGGCCGCGTGCCTTGAAGACGATTTGAATGCCTCCTCTGAAATAATTTCTTTTCTGAACTAACCAAAATATTCTCCCGCTCCAGCGCTTTGACATGGTTAAAAATGCGGTTGTTGCATTGGAAAAAAATACTGAGCGGCACCGGACGGGTGTATTCAATGATAGTTTTTATGGGAAAATGGTGTATTGAACTCATCCAGGAGGAAATCTCCCGAACGTTGGGTACGGTTGCGCTCAACGCGATAATTTTCATATGTTTAGGCAGCAGCATCAAAGCTTCCTCCCACACGGTTCCACGCTCAACATCATCAAGATAATGTATTTCATCGAAAATAATCCACTCTTTGTTGCGAAGACGCTCGGGATCAGACAGGATGACATTACGAAAGATCTCCGTTGTCATAATGACCAGGAGCGCATCCGGATTTAAACTGACATCTCCGGTCAGAATACCAACCCGATCGCCATACGTTAAAGAAAAATCCCTGAATTTTTGGTTACTCAATGCTTTGATCGGAGCAGTATAAACAATGCCTTTTTGATTCTGAAGAGACCGGGTAATTACATATTCAGCAATAAGAGTTTTTCCCGCTCCAGTAGGAGCGGAAACAACGACAGACGAACCAGATTCTATACTGGCAATCGCCTCTTGCTGAAATCGGTCAAGCGGGAACGGATAGTGCAATTCCATATCATCCTACCTTTTCACTACTTGTATTATCCATTACTGGAATGTTTTTTCAATATAAAACAAAACTAATACATGAGCCCTTGTAAAAAAAATTAGAAAGATGTTATACTATAGATGTGATATAATTGATTTATGAAGCTGCAAGTCCGGCGAAGAAGAAAAGCGGTAAGCCTCGTTGAAATCCTCCTTACTGTTGCACTCTTGGCAATCACCCTATGCACAATCCTGGGTAGTTTTACTGCCTGTTTCTTAATTAATGAAACAAACCGCAATATCACCAAAGCAGTAAGCCATGGGGAATTTGTAATTGAAGAAATTAAGAACGCATCATTTGCAACCCTGCAAACTGCAATTAATTCGGGTAATTTTGATTGGAATACGACCTTTATCGCGCAGAAAGGCCTTGAAGCGCTCTCAGAAGAAGGAATTAATACACAAGTACAATCTCTTGGGGCATCTCTGCTCCATGTTACTGTTACCGTTTCTTGGACGGATCGTAGTGCGAGCAGAACATACACACTTGAAACGCTCATCGCGGATTTATGAAAACATGGGAAAAACACTTGCGCTAACTACAAGGGGCAGATTTCAAAAAAAGGCGTTCACGCTTGCTGAAGCCTTAGTAAGCAGCGTAGTTATGGCTATCCTCCTCAGTGGACTATTTGCTGTTTTCCTCGCAGGAGAAAAAGGATGGCATTCTGATATAAGCCGAGTAGATCTACAGCAAACGACTCGCCTGGCGCTTTTCGGCATGAGCAGGGAATTACGCCAAACATCCGCCGATACACTCTCACTTCCGCAGATTTCAACGATTACCTTCTCGTTACCGAACGTCGGAAATTCGATTACCTATAGTTTTGATGCGGCAAAAAAACAAATTATCAGACAGCACCCGGCCGGGGTTACCCAGGTAATTGGCCGGGATATCCAGGCACTCAGTTTTTCCTGTCTTGATATTAACAACGCTGTTTTAGCAAGCAACCTCTGCGGGAATGCCGAAAGTATTCTAATCCAAATAACCGCCCAGAAAGAGGCATTCCAGCGTAGCGTGAGCTTTGCGCTTCAGAAAAAAGTAAAATTACGGAATGAATAAAGCACACAGAAAACACAATAACTATCGGCAAGAAAGCGTATATAAAAAGTGAGGATTGTATGAGAAAACATGCTTTCACACTGGTCTTTGGGCTTTTAATCATCGTGGTATTCGCGATACTCCTTACCGGCTTAGTGGCAAAAAGCGTTTCAGAACGGATGATGACGCGGGCTTACGCGGACTCAACCCAGGCTTTCTGGCTGGCTGAAGCTGGCATAAACCGGGCTTTTGTCGAATTACAAAACAACTATAATCTCTCGGGAGCAAATCTCTTCCCAACCACACTCGGACAAGGAAGCTACGCCGTCTCTATTGCCACAAACGGACAAAATAAAGTAGTAACCGCTTACGGCTATATTCCCTCTGCGGTAAATCCCCGTATCACCCGCACCTTGGAAGCAACTTTCCGGAAATCAATTCCTCCTAATTTTTTCGATAACGTTATCTATGGAGCAGGAAACATTGACATTTCTGGAAATAGCTACAGTGTAAACGGAAACGTTATCTACGCCGACAATTTTACGAATGATGACAACGTCACCGGCAATATCGTTCATGACCCATCAATTAAACCGCTCGCGCGGTTTAATTTCACACAACTTCGCCAAATAAGCGTTAATCAAGGAAACCTCTACACTCAGCAAAGGCTGAACAACAAAGACCCCTTTCCCGTAAGCTTCTGGAATGTACCCCCGAGCGGAGGCAATCCAGGAATCCCTAATGTTGTCTATATCGAAGGCGACATGGTAGTAAAAGGCAATACAAATGTTGGCGGGTTTTTTGTAGTTGCGGGAAATGTTATTACTCAAGCTGACGCAACGGCCGATGCCACATTAAGCGGAAACGTGAATGTTGCTGGAGCAGTCTATACTCGAGGAACTTTCAGGGTGAACGGCGGAGGAAATAAATTGAATATTGACGGTGGCGTTTGGGCAAGCGCCGTTGATATGAACGGCGGCGTCACCCTGACGTACAATGCCCAATATATGTCAGCTATTGCCGGGCTTAATACAAACCCGGAAGTGCAAGTGCTCTTATGGAAAGACCTGGATAAACCGTATAAAATTACCCCGTAATTTAACCGCGGCAGGGTTTGCGCCCGTGGTTTGCTTTTTTGCTGCGCCAAGAAAGTTTTCCTCTGCGTTTTCTTTTGGACATGCTTCCTCCTTTTTATTGTTTGCCAAAAAATACTTCGATCTTAAAACATTCATCCTTACGAATGCGTACCGCGTCGGAATGCGCAATCACTCCGCCTGAAACAATCTTTTCTTCGCCGTTACGATAGAAAAGCTTTACCGAAGTAATCTTGAGGGTGTTTGAAAAAGTATCTTTCCGTGACGGGTTGTAATACACAACGAGCGTATCTTTCAAGAATTTGAAACAGAAAGTATTCGCGGGAAGAAAAATATGCTGGTGCTTCTTCTGCCAGTAAACTGATCTTTGCTCTGGTTTTACGGTGAAAAAATCCCCGGGCAAGGCTGGAGCAAAAGAAAGAAAAAGCTTCCCGTCTCTGGTAAAAAACGGGCTCTTCCCGGCACAAAGGAGAATCCACATATGAACCAGCTCGGCCGTCGAACCCGAAAGACGGGCGACAAAACCCCGGCCCCAGAGTTTCTTATCTGGATAGGCACTGCTTACGATAAAGGAAGAATTCTCTAGAATATTCCGCCCGTATGTTCCGGGCTGCAAGAAACAAACAAAGCATTTTTTGATATTTTCATAAAATTCTCGGTACAAACCGGCTTTCAAAAGTTCCAAGAGATACTTGTATTCCATGTGCAACCAGATGGATTCATTTTCAAGCCACCCTCGGTTAAATACGCGCATCCTGCCGATTTCCAGGCTCTCCCCAGCCAAAGAACCGTTTAATTTATACATCGATAGCTTCTTATCGAACAACTGGCTTTTTTTGACTTCACGAACAATGAGCGGAATTTCATCCTGTTCTGCTACCCGAAGAAGATGAACCACACCTTCAAGAAAAACAGGGAGAGGATGTTTTTTGAATTCAAGAGACTTTATTGTTCCATTCACATGTTCATAACGTACAACTTCATGCGTATAAAAAGCATGTACCAAAAGGCCATTCCGAGCCCAGTTGAGAGCTTGTTGTGTTTTCCGAATAACTTTTCCAACAAACAGAGATATCTCTTCTCTGGTAAGACATACAGTCTCTGAGAATCCAAAGAAAGCCGCATCTCGGTATAGTTCTTTAGCGGCATTACTCTCATCCCAATATGAAAATGCTCGCGACGCATCCTCTGTTGGATAGCGCTCCAGAAGAACATGGATACAACGGATAAAATCAGCAAGCTCTTTCGGACAGGCAATCGCATCCTGTATTTCTGGCGACTCATCGAATGCCCGTTGTAAAAAACGAGCTAACCTCAACAAAGCCATCGTTTCATTTACTGAAGAACCAAAAAGAGCCGGTAAACCATTTAACGCATCACACCAGCCGGGTTTCCCTGCCTCCATCTCAATGCCGATACCAAAGGCATCAAGCGTCGCAATTTTATTCACCAAGAGCGTGAGCAACTTTACTACGAGACTCACCTGGACAATTTCCCCTCTTCCTGAACCGTCTCTTACCCGATGCTTAAGTGAAGTTCTTTCCTGAAGTAACTTCATTTTTCCGGAATCAAGCACAAGAAAGTTATGTTGGCGAATCTTTCCGTGTATATCTCGATAATACTTCGCGCTTCTGGGGTTAATGCGATAAGCGCCATCGTAGAAGTAAAATTTCTCCTTGAAAAGAAGTTGAGACAGCTTCTCCGGATAAATCATCAGATAACTTTCGAGCAAATCAATATTGTAGAGCCAATGGTCGATCCAAAATCCTTCGGCAAAGTCGGCGTGCTCATAACGTTCAGCAACCGCAAGAACCTTCTCAATGCAACGGTACATTTTTGCTTGAGAAAGTTCTTGTTCACTGAGAAAGCTTGAAAGATTCTCCACGGTAAATTCTGCCTGAAGGAATTCACGGGCTCTTTCCCGGGAAACGCCGCCGAAAAACTCCTGGATAACCGCCTCCAGTGCAGCCTTATCAGACAATACCAGCAATTCTTGTTTCACTACGAGCGGATTATACCCGAATTGATCCTGAAGATTAAAAAACAAACGTATATTTAAATTCTGAATATCCGGGTTAAAGTAAACGTCCAGGCGCCGATTCTGATTAATATCGCGGAAGTTTCCTTCACCCTGAGAAAAATATACCGAAGGAAGCTTAAACTTATTATAGTCGCGCTCAAGATCACCATGTTTTCGAGAAAAAACATACCAGGTTTTCTGGGCCCCGACCGTTACCGGCATCCCACCTCTTAAAACATTATCAAGGTAAGTTGTTCGCACATACTCATCAAAGACGCGTACGGCTGAAACGGTAAAGGTATTATCTTTAATCGAATCAAGGAGAGCATTCCCCGCCTGAAAGTTATTTTCAATAAACAAAGGAACCTTGACTTTTTTAGAAAATGGTTTCAGGAATTTGAGATCTTCGGCTGAACCCACTACTGAATAAAAAGTAAATGCCGATGAAGCTGGAATATCTTTTGCAAAAAAACTCATTGCTGCAGGAGTCTTCCCGTATGTAATCTGCTCTGAAGGATAACGAAATTTTTTCTCAAGAAACTTATACGGCAGTGTCAGCGATGAGTTATCTTGAAAAATACAATCAGGATCAACTATGAGCTTTGAGAATACAACCTTCTTTTCGGTAAAGAACGAAGTATAAAAATTTGCCCCTTGAATATAATGAGTTGCGGCGACATCTTCCGGAGAAATTTTCAGCTTAAATAACGAAAGTTCCTTTCTACAGTCAACTTCCATCCAGGCTTCGATAGTCCGGGAAAGATCCTTGAGCAGAATATTCTTGATACCGTACGGGATAAGAACCGGAAGTCCATCGAGAAGCTGAACGGAAATTTTCTTCCTGGAATGGTTTATGAGTGAAACTTTCCGCACCAACCCAGCAACTGGCTGTTCAGACAATACAGAATAACGGACGACGATTTCCAAGCCAAGCTTTTTATTCAACTCCTGTATTTGAAACCATGAAGAATGAATCGTCATCCGCTGGACGATAGAATCAGAGGTATGAGCGATAAATGGTTCATAAAAAAGATTCCCTATCTTCAGAAATGTCCTGAAGCCTTTATGAAATACCGCGTAATAGGATTTATTCGCCGGGAGAAACTCCACGACCGAATGATCTTTATCCTTAAAGCCAAAACTCGCGATTCCCTGGGCACGATTTACATAAAAAGCCCAGAGCGGAATCCCATTCATTCCAGCGATACCTGGGAGAAAATTCGAGAAAGCTGGAGCATGGTTATAATGTTCAATGGTACAAGAACCGTCTTTCCCGATCATATATGTTGCCTGTTTCATCAACTACTCCTTCTTCAAAAAACCGTATACCTCAAAATCTGTTTATAAGTTTAGACTATTGTAGGTATTTTTCTTAGTGAAGCAAGTATTTTTTTGGGATGAACCCGCATAAGGCTTTTCCGAGAAGAAGATCCCCCAGTTACCGCAATCACACTGACTCCAGCGGCAGAACCGGCTTGGACATCTCCTGTCATATCTCCAATGTACCAGGTGTCGCGCGGAGAAATTCGAAACATACGCATCGCGCGCAAAATCATCCGGGGCGATGGCTTCCGGTCGGAAACCTTACGGGGACAGAGCACACAGGAGAAATATCTGCTGAGTTTGGTCACTTGCAAGATAAAATTGGTAAATTGTTGTGGCCGATTTGAAACAACACCAAGAATGTACTTTCTCCTCTTGAGTGTGCTGAGAATTTCCTGGGTATACGGTCTGAGTTTTGTAAATCTCTTTAAATCCTGTTTGTGACGGCGGCGGAAAAAAAAGAGCGCTTTCGGTAAACACGCAGAACTTACAAAACGGGCTAAGAAATCACTGTCGCCACGACCAACCGCAGACTTGACTTTCCGGAAAGAAACATGTTTGCACCCCAAGGTACTTTGCACCGCACAGAGACTTTGGTAGATTGCCTGATATGCATCAACCAACGTCCCATCAAGATCAAAAAGCACAAGTTTCTGATTCGGCATCGTACCGTTGCAACCGGAAGATTATTCTCCGCCACAAAAATTTCTCAAGTCTCTCAAGGTAGAAGCTTATTCTTTCCGGATGAACCGGAGAATCAATGATGCAAAACTCACTTCCAAGATTGCCTTGGCTACAAAAGGAAATAAACCGAGTACAGCCGCTTGCTGAATATTCGTTTTCAGACAAAAAGCAAGCCAGAAACAGCCTGAACTGTAAAGTATAATTTGGGCACATAAAAAATAAAGAAAAGAAAGCGTAAGCGAAGAAGGAAAACGGACGCAAGAAAAATAAATTCCCACGAGAACAAAACCCATAAGATATCCGCCCGTTGGGCCAAGAAGATAACTAAGGCTCGCACCGCCTGCAAAAACAGGAAGTCCGGAAACTCCCATAAAAAACCAAACAGTAACCATAGTCCATGTCCATCGGCCAAGAATTGCAGAGCTTAGAAACAGGCATAAAGTCTGCAGTGTTACAGGAACCGGAGAAATTGGAAGATAGAATTTTATGTGCGAGCTTACCGACATGACCGCAGTGAGCAATACAACAGAGCTAGCCATCCGCACGGAACGTAAGGAAAAAAAGTTGCACCAAGATAATAATGCCGTCATAAATCCCCTTTCTGGTATTACTTGTTTCTAACGTAAAGAAACTGCCTGGAGTACCTTTTTAAAGGGAAACAGAACCGAAGATTTCCGTAATGTCCGCTTCAACATGCCTACTTTCTCTTCTGCCTCCCGACGCCCACACTCAACAATCTCATCAATCTTGGAAAAATCTGACCAATCATATTCTTCAACTGCAGGGGCAAAGATAAAATCAGCCTCTTTTTCAAGCAGCTGGATGATCTTATAATGTCTCACCTCAGAAGCGCTCAGCAGTAAGCTTAAATTGGTGCTCTTACCCGGGATATGACGGCGGCGCTCAACATTCACTCCAATCACAAAATCCGACTCACGCTTAACCGCCATGACCGGGATTGACTCCAGAATACCCCCATCCACAAGAAGTTTTCCTTCATCTTGCAGAGGAGGAAAAATTCCCGGTAAAGACATAGACGCAAGTAGCGCTCGCCACAATGGTCCAGACCTGAGGTACACTTCATTCCCTCCTACAAGATCTGTCGCAACACAAGTGAAAGGAATATTAAAATCTTGAAAGGTCTTCTCTTGAAAAGCTTCCCGGAAAAGAGCCTCAAAAGGAGCATAATCAATAACCCATCCCCGGCGTAAGGCGCTTAAATTCCAATTACAAAATTCCTTGATAAGACTAAACGCCTTTACAAAGGTCAAATCTCCAACAGTCAAAGAACCAAACTTACGCTCCAATTCCTGTACAATATCAGATTTAACAAGCGCATCAACTTTTTCATAGACACGGGGAATGTTCTTCTCCTGGACGTAAAAAGCACCGATAATCGCACCCATTGAAGTGCCCGAAAGAACATCAAACGAAACACCTTCACGCTCAAGAACCTCTAAGATTCCGATGTGAGCTAACCCACGCGCTCCTCCCCCTCCGAGAGCTAATCCTATTCTCATCTTCTATCGTTTCCGGGAAATCACCAGAAAAATAATTCCAATACAAAACGCTACCATACCCGAGCAACCTTTAACAAGCACCATAAATTCCGGCCACCACCCTAACATCATCGCGGTACCGAAAACTAAAAAAAGACAACCCACAATTATTTTCATAAAAGAATGAGAAGAATTTTTTGGTGTTACCGAGTGCACCGTATATTTCCTTTCACTGAAATCTTACTTAACTTACCGCGAAATCTCTTTGAACTTGGAATTTCTTCTGAAGCACTACCTCAGAGGGTCGCGATTTCCACCGTCTATGAATCCAACCCCATTGCTCTGGATATGCCCGGATCCAACGTTCAAAAATCTTCGTGATACGGATAGCGTTTACAAGAACAGTTTCATCCTTGTCTCCAGCCAGAAGCAATTCGTACTCTTCTTCAATATAAAGGGTATGCGTATCATCCTGATGACGAACGATAAACATCGGGATAACGGGAGATTTGGTTCTCAAGGCAAAGACAACTGGTCCCACGGGCGTAGCAGCCAGCTTTCCAAAAAAATCAACCCACACCCCTCCTGTTCCAAAATTCTGATCCATCTGTAAAATCAAAGTTTCATTGTTCTTTAAAGCCTGTAAAGAACTAAAAACTGCTTCTTTCCGAGGATAGGAAAAAATGGTCCGTACGCCGGTCGTACTCCGAATCTGCTGCACAAAATCCCCTGCTTTTTCATCGCGCATAGGCCGGACCATTACTGCCGAAGAAAAACCTTCTGACTGTAACTTTAACGCCATGAGAGGAAAATTCCCAAAATGAGCAGTAAGAGCAATCACTCCTTTTTTTTGGGAAAGCGCTTTTTGAAGATTCTCAAGACCAAGTATCTTCACCCTTGTCTTCAACAACGTAGGGTTGTAAACAAACGAAAGAATTTCCCAGGAAGCTGCCCCCAATACTTCGAATGATTTTCGACCGATTTCCTGAAGCCCCCTGGAATCAACCTGAGGAAAAGCAATTCTTAGACTCTCCAAAGCTATGGCTCGATGCCGACGGGCAACAAAAAAACCAACACGCCCACACCATCTTCCCAGAAAACAGCACAGATGATACGGAATGAATTTCGCAAAGAACGCGGTAAGACGCAATAAAATAAGTCCTATCTTGCGCCGCAAAAATTTGTTTTCCTCTTTTCCCATCACTATTGATACTTAAAGTTTATATCCTATTTTCCGCAGAAAATCTTTTCTCCATTGAATATCCTCCGGCGCCTCTACACCACGCGGAGCGCAACCGTCGATAACCCCAAGAATACCCCTGCCTTGTTCGCCTTGATAAACAATTACCGACAATGGGTTTGCTGTCGCGCAGAAAACTCTGCATACCTCAGGAATATTTTTTATCTGGTTTAAAACACTGATCGGAAAGCCATTCTTAAGAAAAACGATAAAACTATGTCCGGCTCCTATCGCCTGGGCATTGTCAACCGCTAATCTTTGCAATTCGGTGTCATTCCCAGCATATCGCACTAAAGCTTTTCCGGAAGCCTCACAAAACGCAATACCAAATCGCAGGTTGCTCGATGCGGTTGCAAGCGCCTCAAAAATATCTTCTATTGTTTTGATAAAATGCGCCTGGCCCAAAATCACATTCAGTTCCTCTGGTTTTTGAATTAGAACAATCTCTATCCCCATGCTTATCCTCCTTCAAAATCCCCTGCTTGCTCGTTGCCCGAGAAAAGCGCTACCGAGAAATAAGAAAAAAATCCAGCTATCACCTATCATATTATACACAGTTTTATTATAGAATAAAGGGACTTCAAAAGAAATTACTCCCGGAACAAAAACATCTCTCGTATCCCGAATAATCTTTTGGACCACTCTGCCACGGTTTGAAATAATGCAGCTAATCCCAGAATTTGCTGAACGGACCAGAAATTTATCCTGCTCTATGGCCCGAGCCATGGCAATCCGTAAATGCTGCAAACTCTGAGGATATCCACGAAACCAACTGTCATCAGTAATATTAATCAAAAAACCAACAGAGGAATACAAAGTTTCCCGGACAAAATCACTAAAAACATCTTCGAAGCAAATTAAAACCGAAAAGTTTCCCTGGAGATGTTTAAAAACTGTGTATTCTTTGCCAGGCTGCATATCTCCAATGGCATTAATCACTTCAAGAAAATTAAAAATGCTCCGGAATGGAACATATTCTCCAAACGGAACCAGCTTCATCTTTTTGTATAACTGACTCGGAGTATTTTCTGGTCCAAAAAGAATCGCGGCGTTGTAATACCGCCCACCCTCTTTTAAAATAACCCCCCAGAGAATATTTTTGTGATACTGATCAGAGAATCGCTTTAAAACTTCCAATTCATCAACTTCCGAGGCAAAAGGATACGCTGCTTCAGGAAAAATAACAAGATCGTTTTCTGCACCCTGTAAAAGATCATGGTAAACCTGAAAAAGGGCTGTCTGGGGTAAACCATCAGCAAAAGGGGTTTTCGGCAAATTGGGTTGAATAACGCTCACTCCCAAGAAGCGCGACGGTTCTTGACGATCCCTTAAACGATAAACACCGTACAGCAAAGCGGCCGCGAGGCAAACCCCGAAACTAAAAACCGCAAAAAACTGTCGAATCGTCTTCTTTGATGCTATGCAATCGGAAATAACAACATTGGCAAGAACAATGAGAAAAGAAATACCCTTGACGCCAAACAAACTTGATAATTGCATCAGCGCTTCGTTCTCGGATTGTGTATAACCGAGATAATTCCAGCCAAACCCCCCAAATATAATCCCTTCTAGGTATTCTAAAAAAACCCACAGGGCAGGAATATAAATAAACTTTATGCCGTTCAATCTCTGCAGACCACGGATGCAAACTCCAAAAATACCCCAGTAGAGTGCCAAGTAAGCAACTAAAAAAACGTAGCCTAGTTTCGTGACAAAGCTCACCCAGAAAAGCGCAATGCCATTCGTCAGAAATCCGGCAAGATAAAAAAGAAGGAAGATTCTCCCCGGGCTTGAATACCCAGCAAGAATAAAAAAAATACCCAATGAAATCCAGGGAAGAAACCAAAAGTCCACAAAACAAAATGAAATCCCCAGTGCTATTGCAGAAAAAAATCCAGCTACAAGAAGAACTGCGGGCAGTTTCGGGTATGACTCAATTCTGCCCACAGCATCTCTTGTATTTTTTCCCGCTTCCGCAAGGACACGGTTCATTCCTTCCTATTTTGTCCTGCTTCGTGTTTGGAGCAGAAGAACGATTTTTCTGAGGAGTCTTTGCTGGCTGTGAGTCACGAAAAGAAGAAAACTCGCGGTGTTCGTGGGCATGAGGAGAAAATACGCTACGCACCTCCATGTTCCCGTCACGGATTTCAATCCGGAATAAAATTTCTACAATCGACTGTTTTGCTGACTCCATCATTTCAACGAACAATTCATACGCACGATGCTGATATTCAATCAATGGATTCTTTTGGGCATATGCTTGCCAATGAATACCCTCACGGATTTCATCAAGATTACGTAAATGCTCTTTCCAGCGGGAGTCGATAGTTTGTAGATAAATCATGCGCGCCATACGCAGCATAGACTCTGCGCCAAATTTTTTCTGCCGTTCGGAGTATAAAGCGCGCATCTCAACATCAAAAAGTTCTTCGATCTCATCGAAAGTCTTATCCTTTAGTGCCTCAACGCTGACAACCTTGCCAAAGGTGTGTTTGTACCACTCAAGAATCCCCACAGCCTGATTTTCGATGTCGGTAATACCTCCTTGAAAAGTCTCATGGGTAAAACGAGAAACCGCTTCCGAACAAAGATCGAGTATCTCTTCGTGTGTAATATTGCCCTCGAGGATTGCCCTTCTCTTGGCATACACTACGGTTCTCTGCTTGTTCATCACATCATCATATTCAAGTAGATGCTTCCGTAGTTCAAAGTTATGCGATTCTACCCTTTTCTGTGCGATTTCGATAGTGCGATTTATCATTCCATGTTCAATTGGTTCATCTTCAGGAAATTTAAATCGCTCCATGATAAAGGAAATACGTTCTGATCCGAATAACCGCATCAAATCATCCTCCAGAGAGATATAGAAACGAGAAGAACCAGGATCGCCTTGCCTGCCAGAACGTCCGCGCAGCTGGTTATCAATACGCCGAGCTTCATGGCGCTCGGTTCCGATTACATGCAAACCTCCAAGCGCAACAACCTTCTCATGGTCTTGTTGAAATTGTTTTTTATATTGCTCAATAAGCCTTTCCTTTTCTGATGGCTGCAACTCTCCCTGTTGAACGATGCTTTTCAGCATAAAATCGATATTGCCACCAAGAATAATATCCGTTCCTCGCCCAGCCATATTGGTTGCAATGGTAACCTGACCCACTCTGCCTGCTTGGGCAACGATATGGGCTTCCTGTTCGTGATGTTTCGCATTTAAGACATTATGCGGAATCCCTTTTTTCTGCAGCAAGAACGATAGTTCCTCGGAATTTTCAATCGAAGTTGTTCCAACAAGAACAGGCCGTCCGGATGCAAAGAGTTGTTCGATTTCTTTTACTACTGCAGCAAATTTAATCTTTTTTGTTTTGTAAATCTGATCGGCGAAATTTTTTCTCTGGAGCGTCCTATTAGTGGGGATAGAAACAACGCCCAATTTATAAATGTGTTTAAACTCAACGGCTTCGGTATAAGCGGTTCCTGTCATTCCAGAAAGCTTTTTATACATTTTAAAGTAATTTTGCAAAGTGATCGTTGCCAGAGTTTGGGTTTCCTCTTGGATCGTAAGCCCTTCCTTTGCCTCAACAGCTTGATGCAAACCATCTGACCAGCGTCGGCCAGGCATAAGCCTGCCGGTAAATTCATCAACGATAATCACTTGACCTTCTTTCACAATGTATTCTTTATCACGGTGGAAAAACTCCTTGGCGCGCAATGATTGACGAATATGATGAGGCCATTCTGCTTGCACATCCTGATAAAGGTCCCCCACCCCCAAAAGCTCTTCACATTTTTTTAAGCCCCTATCAGTCAAAGTAACGCTTTGGGTTTTCTCATCAGCCAAGTAATCAGTGTCTTTTTCAAGATCTACCCCTTTGTATTTCGCATCGATTTCATCTTTTTCAAGAATACGCTTTCCTTGCAGTTTACGGGCAACCTTTTCCGCGACATAGTATTTATCCGTTGATTCATCTGAAGGTCCAGAGATAATCAGCGGAGTCCTTGCTTCATCAACAAGAATAGAATCTACTTCATCAACAATCGCATAAAAATAACCTCGCTGGACAAGTTGATCAAGAGCAATAGCCATGTTATCCCGTAAGTAATCAAAACCAAACTCATTATTTGTTCCATAGGTGATATCTGCGGCATAAGCTGCGCGTCTTTCCCGAAACGGCATAAAACTTTGAATGACGCCGACGGAAAGACCTAAAAATTCATAGATTGGACCCATCCATTCCCGGTCACGCCGGGCAAGATAATCATTCACGGTAACAACATGCACACCTTTCTTGACCAAAGCATTCAAATAGGCTGGAAGTGTCGCGACAAGTGTCTTTCCTTCGCCAGTAGCCATCTCAGCAATATTGCATTTATGCAGGATGATTCCGCCGAGTATCTGTGAATCAAAATGACGCATTCCGGTAACGCGGCGGGCTGCTTCCCTCACCATCGCAAAAGCTTCAGGCAAAATTTCGTCCAACACCTTCTCTCGCTCCTGCGCATCGTCGTCATGAATCTGAGCCATCTTTTGAGCAATGATTTCAACAAGCTCCAAAGTTCTCTGCGGAAAGAAACTATCCGGCTTCTCCTGTAAGGCAGTCTCAAGAAGATTCACTTTCCCCACGAAAGGAGCGTATTCAACGATCTGTCGCATTGACTCAAGCGGCAGATCATCAGATAAACCAATCTGCAGTTCTGGATGAATCCGCTGGATTTTCCGCTGAAAATGGTGATACGAAAAACCAAATATCTTTTTTAAATTTTTAAACATGGCCTACCCGTTCTTTACTGTCCGTAAGTACCCGTTGATAAACTGATCTAAATCTCCATCTAGAACCTTCAAGGCATCACTCGTCTCTAAGTCAGTCCGATGGTCCTTTACCAGAAGATAGGGATGAAGCACATAAGAACGGATTTGAGAACCCCACTCGATCTTATCTTTACTCCCCCCAAGTTGTTCAATCTCGCGTTTCTGTTCATCTACCATTTTCTTATATAATCGTGACTTAAGAATCGCCATGGCAACCTGCTTATTCTGATACTGGGATCTCTCATTCTGACACGCCGAGATTATCCCTGTCGGAATATGAATAATCCGTACTGCCGATTCAATCTTGTTGACATTCTGCCCGCCGTGTCCACCAGCACGGAACGTCTCGATGCGTAAATCATCTGGATTGATCGCTACTTCCACTTCTTCGCCAACCTGAGGAATAACGTCAACAGAAGCAAACGAAGTATGCCGGCGTTTGTTCGCATCAAAAGGAGAAATCCGGACTAAGCGGTGCACTCCTCGTTCAGCTTTTAAATATCCGTAGGCATACTGCCCTTCGACTAAAAAAGTAATGTTTTTAATACCTGCTTCTTCTCCTTCGAGAATGTCTGTCACCTTTAGAGTAAAATCTTTTTTCTCGACCCAACGACCATACATCCGAAACAGCATGCTCGACCAGTCGCACGCCTCAGTTCCACCTGCGCCTGCATTAATACTTACAATCGCAGAGTTCCGGTCAAATTTATCCGAAAGGGTGACGCGCAGTTCAAAACTATCAAGCTGAACAGTGAGGGTTTGTAGTTCTTGCTCCAAATCCCGAAGAAACTCTGGCTCATCAGCAGAAAAAGCAAGGAGTTCCCCTAAATCATTTATTTTGCACGAAAGCTCCTGCCAACTGTCAAATTTTTCCTTAAGCTCCTTTAGCTCCGAAATAACCTTCTTGCTTTGTTCGCGGTTATCCCAGAACCCTTCCTGGTTCATCAAATCCTGTAACTTCTCTTTCTGGCTCTTGCATTTTTCAACGTCAAAGAAAGTCTCCCAATTCTTTGATCTTAGCAAGTAACTTTTGCTGCATACGCGTTAAATCTTCCATACTACACTCCTCTGTTGATTGAATAGCATATTCTTTTACGCGAGAACACTTAGATAGTCTGAAGCCGCATCTGTAATTCTTCCTTCTTGTCGGTAAACTGTAACGCTGTTTCCGTGCTGATTACCGAACTCTTCACCAAACGAAGGAGTGTCTGCTCAAAACTCACCATACCATAGATATCACCTTCTTCAATATACCGAGGAATCTCCCAGATTTTTCCTTCGCGGATTAAGCGTGAAACGCTCGGGCTTAACACCATTACCTCATAGGCAGGAACCAAACCAGCCCCCTTTTTTTTCGGAACCAAACGCTGAGAAACAACGCCCTTTAAAAGCTGAGAAAGCTGCATTAAAACCTGCGAATGTTGATGCGGGAGAAAATAACTTAAGATGCGCTCCACTGATTGCGGAGCGTTCACCGTGTGCAACGTAGAAAGAACCAGCACTCCAGTCTCAGCGGCGGTTAACGCTGCTTTCATTGTCTCTTCATCTCGGATCTGCCCGATAAAAATCACATCAGGAGAATGCAACGCAAATTGACGAAGCGCGTCAGCGTAACTACGCACATCTTTACCAACCTCACGCTGGTTAATGATTGAGTTTTTGTCTTTAAAAGTAAATTCTATCGGCTCTTCAATAGAAAGGATATGCTTTTTGAAGTTTTTATTGATGTATTCGATCATCGAAGCAATGGTTGTCGATTTACCGCTGCCGGTAGTCCCCGTAAGCAGCACTAAACCTCTTTTCTGTTCACAAAGCGCCTGGAGGGCTGTTCCTGGCAACAGCAATTCATCAAAAGTTGAAATACGCAGATCGATTTTCCTGATGACAATCGAAGGAGTACCCCGTTGGTAAAAAACGCTGATCCTCAGCCGGATATCCCCGCCAAACCAGATTGCCCCCTCATAACCACGTTGCTGCTCAAGCACGGGGCGATCTTGCTCTATAACAACCTCACGAAGAATTTCGTCCATCATTTCCGCAGAAATCACTTCCATCATCAGCGGAACGACCTCTCCATATACCCGGGCTAACGGAACAGCATTGAGACGCAAGAATAAATCGGAAGCTTCCATCTTGATCATGCGTTCCACGTACTTAGCAAGTGTCATATATTACTCCCTCCCTTATCCTATCGTACCAGAATCTTCATCCGCTCTATGCCCTTAGGAAAATAGGAATCATAGCTATTGTAACATATCTTTGATTTTTTTCTCTAGTTTTATTAGTCGAGCTTTATAACGCAGGCCCAAGGCGTACCGACCGTAGCCGTTTGCAGATGGAACTACTCGATGACAGGGAATAAAAAACAGGAAAGGATTTTTTCTGAGAACAGTACCAACGGCCCGCTGTGCATGAGGATATTTTATTTTTTGCGCAACCCACGCATACGTACGTACCTCGCCCAAGGGAATCGAGAGCACGCAACGCAAAACTTTTTTCTCGAATGCAGTGAAAAACAGCAATCTTTTCTTATTGCGCACACGGCTGAACTTCATAAGCTATACTGTCTTCTTTTCCCGTGCTGCATGTATCCTGCCTTGCCGGAGTAAAAGATGATACCGATGCGCGAAACGATGGGCTTCATCTCGCACCCTTTGAATGATCCGCAAAGCTCCCGGGCTGCCGGAAACACGGACTATCTTGCCTTGCATAATTCTATAAAGCTCCTCTTTACGCTTGGCAATGCTCACTAATGCCAATGATTCCAAACCTAAAAGGCGCAATTGCAGTAGCACCGCTGAAAGCTGGGCAGAACCCCCATCAATAATCAAAAGATCGGGTAATTTCCTTGCCTCAAGCAGCATCCGCTGATAGCGCCGCCGAACCACTTCAGAAATAGCCCCATAATCGTCGTTCTTCTTCGCGCCTTTGATACGGAATCTTCTATATTCTGACCTTTCCGGAACCCCATTACGAAATACAACAATAGAACCAACAGAATAAAATCCTGAAATATGAGAAATATCAACCCCTTCAATATGCGCAGGCATCTGGCTTAACCCCAAAACCTCCTTTAACGCAAGAAGTTCGGCAAATTCCCGACATGCTCCATAGAGGTTCGCCAAGGAAAAGTATCGGTCACGCAACAAAGCGGCCTTTTCAAATTTTAGATTCTTCGATGCCTCAAGAAGAGAAGATTCTAAGCCAGTGAGCAACTCCTTACGCTCACCCTTTAGAATACAAGTTATGCCCTGAATGGTAACGGCATAATCCCGTTGCGATAACATGCCAGCGCAAACTCCCGGACACAAATGGAGATGATAGTATAGACACGGTTTCTGCGGGAATCGCCGACAAGAACGAAACGGAAAAATCTTCCGAATAATCTTAAGGGCATCTCGCAATAAACCGCTGTTTGGATAGGGGCCAAAATAAACACTTCCTGGATTATCAGGAGGCCTCCGCACAATCCGCATGAAAGGAAAATTGTCATCGCTGATTTCAATCCAAGGAAAACTCTTGTCATCCTTTAATGCGGTATTGTAGCGGGGAGCTTCTTCCTTGATCAAAGCGCGCTCAAGAAGAAACGCCTGGGCTTCAGTATCGCAAACGAGGTAATCGATTTTTTGCACCGAGGTAAAAAAATTTTCTTTGAGAGGAGAAGAATTTTGTCTCTGAAAATAGGAAAGAACCCTCTTCCGAAGCGATGCAGCTTTCCCGATATACAGAATAATTCCGGAATCATCATACATCCGATATACTCCGGGCGTATCCGGAAATAGCTTTACGTTTTGGTAGAGCCTTTCTTGATTCATTTATTTCTCTTCCGAGAAAAAACCCTCGAGAGCGATAGCTTCCCCCGCAGAATCCCCAAAACCTGTCTCAGTGATTCCACTCTCAAAAAGAATGCGAAAACAAAAAAGACACAAAAACCACCGATAAAAGCGATGAAAAATTTGAGCAACAGTGGACGAAGCGGTAGAAATTCCCAGAACACAAAAAGCAAAAGACCCATGCTAAAAGATGCTGCAAGTATCTTGAAAAACTCCCGTTTCTGTTCAGCGTCGTACCACAGAATTCTTTTCTGGAGCAGATACCCAAGCAAAAAAAAGTTTAAGGAAGCGGAGATGCTGCTGGCCAAAGCTACGCCACCGATCTTAAGCGGAAACATCAAAATAAGACTCAAAACAACATTGAGTAATAATGCCAAAGTCGCAGTTTTTGCCGGAATCAACGTGTCTTTCAGCGCATAAAAAACACTGGTCAGTAAATTAACGCCTCCATAAAAAAATAAACCCAGAGAATAAAACATCAACGCCAATGAAGTGACAAGAACGGAATCAGCATCAAACTTGCCTCGCTGAAAAGTGATTTCGATCAGAGGTTTGGCCAGAACAAAAAAAGCCATACTGGTCGGCACGAGCAAAAAAGCAATGGCCCCAAATGCCAATCTGATTGTTTCCAAAAAATCTTTTGAATTCTTTTCGGCCCAATATGATGCCAGCTTTGGGATGGAAGCACGCGAGACAGCGAGCGAAAAAAGAGCGAGTGGAAATTGGATAAGTCTGTTGGAATAATAAACTGCCGCGATCGCCCCGGTTCCTACAATCCAGGAAAAAGAAGCAAGGGCGCCATCAACGAGAAGATTAAGCTGATAAACCGCGACTCCCCAAACACGCGGCAAAGAAAGGCGGAAAATCTTACAGACCGCAGAATCGGAAAAAGCAGCCTTATAGTCAAAATGTATTTTGATTTTTCCGCGCAAAAAATATGATTCCCAAGCTGCCTGGAGCACCCCTGAAACAAGAACCATGGCCGCCAGACCGAATGCGGGATTCTTAAGGGCAAGCGCTGAGATAATGACGCCGACAATAAAAACGATATTTGAAAGAACCGGAGCAAATGAAGGAACAAAAAAATTATTCTCCAGATAGAGAAAACCTCCGGCATTGGCTGAAAAACCCACGAAAAAAAGATAGAAAAAAACAATTTGGGTGAGTTTGACAGTGAGCGCAAAATGCTCGGGATGAGCGGCAAAACCAGGGGCCATCAAAAAAACAAGAACTTTGGCAGAAAGAATCCCAATACAGGTAACACCGAATAAAACAACCGAACTGGCCAAAAGGGTGTGCCGAACACGGAGAAAAAAATCAGGCTTTGTTTTATATTCGCTTAAAACGGGAATAATGACTGAATCCACTGCACCTTCGCCGAGAAGTGCGCGAAACATATTCGGAAAACGGAAAGCTACTAAGAATGCTTCGACCGTTGGGCTTGTTCCAAAAAAACTAGCGATAAGAATGTCCCTTAAGAATCCAAGAATCCGCGAAATAAATGTCCATAAAGCAATAGTGAAAGTATTCCGGGCAAGAGTTTTAAAAATCCTTGACATTTGGCTATTTTCTGGTTTAATTCTTACAATCTATTAATTAAAAAGGAGTTTATATGCCACAGAGAAAAGCTTCCCTCCGCAGCTTACGTAATAGTCAACGAAAAGCGGTATATAATGCCGCGGTGAAAGAAAAAGTAAAAAAAGCAATTAAAAACTATCTGAAATCACTTCAGAAAAATGAAGTCGATAATGCGAAAAAACTGCTCGCTCTTGCGTATAAAGAACTCGATAAAGCAGCAAGGAAAAATGTGATTCACAGAAATAAGGCGTCCCGCAAGAAATCACGCTTGAGCAAAAAACTAACTACTGCCATTCAACATCCGGCATAAAAGAGCCGAGAGCACCGAACGCGCCGGGAGATTTGTTTCTTTTAAGGCTCGATCCGCCCACCAAAGATAATAGGTATGTGACAATCCGCCGCGCGTCACCCCAAGAGGAATATTCTTTGTCAGATATCCTATAACCTTCAAAGCGATTTCCTCTTGTTCCTTCCTTGATGCTGGGATAAAAAGCTCCTCGAGATAAAAAAGACAGCCCTCAAGATTTCGCCGTTTAAAAGCATAAGCAAACCCTTGGAACAAGGAGTAAACCCGATTGGATCTCCCAAAACGATAGACAACCGCTTGTTCAAGAATTTTCTGAAAAAGACAATCCTCGCGAAGAGAACTCTCTTGAATAAGATCAAGGTCGTAGTCAAAAAAGAAGTAATCTTCTCGATTAACGCGCAAAGAGTGTTCGCAAAGATGTTTCTTTAAGTCTTCCGGGCAAAGTTGGAAATTCTTAAAAATAAAAAGGCGCGGCGCGAATCCAATTGTATCAAAATCAAAACATGCAGTATTTTGAGACAAATCAGGACAGTACAGAACAAATGTATTGTGGGGCTGGATACCGAATGACGCAAGCGAGCTCTGGATAGCGGAAATCTTATTCTTCTTCGAGAGATAATCGCTCCCAAAAAAAACAAAGATTCTTTTTTCTACCATTCTTCAACGATGCTCTCAACAATTCTCCGGGAAGCATCATCTAAGAGTTCATCTAATGCGGCACTCTCACTCTTCGCGTATAACCCAGTAAGTGGATAGGTTACGCTCGTTGATAAACTTTTCGTCTTCACTGAAGTGTCCTGAGCATTAGCCAATGTATAGCGAAAAGACATCTTAAGACGATACTCATCAACCCGATCATTTGTATCATACCTGAGTACATCTCGAACAAAATCAACAATCTCACAATTGAGAACAAGGTCGGCTGTTTGATCTCGAACCGTCTTTACATTGCCATCAAAATGGAACCTTTCAATTAAAGACTGGGTAAACATATTCTCTAAAAGAGGCGGAATACTGCGGTACTTCGTATATTCGGTTGATTCTTCTGCCATCTTCATTGTGTTTTTTACCGGGACTACATACAGCGTTTTCGCCCCGCCCTTGAGAACGCTATGAGTAGTATAACCGCATCCGGAAATCAAAAGGCAAAAGATTATAAACAATTTACTTATTTTCTTCATACTGCTTTAGGCCCTCCATTGCCTTTCTTGCGTGCTCGGCCCAAGTCGTTTTTGAGTGCCTTTCTATCACAATACCATAGTACACAAGAGCGCTTTTGAAATTTTTCTGTTTTTCATAAAACTTTCCGATATTGAAATTCTTCTCAGCGTCTTTCTCTTTCAGGCGGTTTAACTCTTCCATGGCGGTCTTAGAAAGTTCCGCATCAGGGTGAGCCGCAACAAATTCCTTAAATCTTCGTTTCGCTTCTTCTGTGTATGCTTGATCATAATCGGATTTCAAAGAAGCCTGAGAGCTGGTTATGGCTAATTGGTATTTTGCCGCATCAGCCCAAGTGCTTTCCGGATGTTTTTCAATAAGGGTTTTTAAGGCTTCAATGGCCTCGTCAAATCGCCCGAGAGTGCTATAGAGTATTCCCAAGGTATACTGGGCTTTGATGCCATGCTCGGAATATGGGGAATTCTCGGCAACTTTCTTGAAAATTTCAATTGAGGGATGTTCAAAGAGATCATCGAGTGCAATACCGAGCCACTTTTTCCGCTCTCGATTCAGAAAATGCTCTCCGATCGCGTACTCACGCCCAACAATCTCTTCGATTCTTGTGCTGTAGGGATAAGAATCTATCACTTTTTGGTATTCCTGGTAAGCACGGTACATTTCATTGAGGCCTTCCAAACAGCGGGCACTGTAGTATTGGGCATCAGGAGCCTGCTTAGCGTCAGGATAATGGATGATGACCTTTCGGAATTCTTTAAATGCTTGCTTATAATTTTTTTCCTGGAAAAACCCCATCGCCCGATCCATCTGTAACTGCGGCGAAGCTAAAGGAGAATAATGTGGATTTTTCCACTTCTTTTCCTTAGTCGACCAAATCCAGAACGCTTGAACAGGCGTTGAAGCAAAAAGATAAAAAACAAAAATACTAGTAAAAACAATTATTTTTCTCATATATAACTGGTAACTATAACAGAATAGGCTTTGCTTGTCAACACTCAGGCGTTCTTTCTCCCGGCCGAAAACGCTTTCATGAAACTCACCAAACACCTTTCTTTTCGCCTGTGCGGTACGGTATACTTAAGCTGCCCTTCAAGAGAAGGGTAAGCCACGGCCCCCGCTGAAGAAGCGGGGTGTTTTCTTCACCCCGTTGGAATACCAACGGGGTTTCCTTTTTTAGAATACAAAAATTATTCATTGGAGTTTCTTTCGAAAATATTCAGATAAACATTCGCAGGAGATTCTTTCTTGTATCATCGTATCCCGGTCGCGCACGGTAACTTTCCCGTCGCTTAAACTCTCAACGTCAACCGTTACACAGAATGGAGTCCCTATCTCATCCTGACGCCGGTATAATTTTCCAATAGCGGCAGTATCATCATAAATGGCCTTCCAAAATCGCTTAAGATCACTCTGTATGTTTTTCGCCTTTTCAACAATTTCAGGCCTGTTCTTTAAAAGGGGAAACACTGCTATTTTATACGGAGAAACTCTCTTGTCAAAACGCAATACGACGCGCGTCTTACCCTGAACTTCCTCTTCCGCGTAAGCATCACTTACTAAAGCAAGAAATGTCCGATCTACCCCTGCCGAAGGCTCAATCACATAAGGGATAAATTTTTTATTCTGCTTATCGTCAAAATAGGCAAGATCTTTTTTGCTAAACGACTGATGCTGTTTTAAGTCAAAATCGCCCCGATGCGCGACGCCTTCGAGTTCTTTCCAGCCAAAAGGAAAATTATATTCGATATCAACGCAGGCTTTCGCATAATGCGCAAGCTCATCAGGCCGATGGTCGCGTAACCGTAAATTTTCTCTCCGGATACCCAATTGGGAAGTATACCAGCCAAAGCGCTCCTGCCTCCATTGTTCATAGAAAGAATCTGCGTTTTCTGGATCAACAAAATATTCGATTTCCATTTGTTCAAATTCACGTGTTCGAAAGATAAAACTTTTTGTAGTAACTTCATTTCGAAAAGATTTTCCGATCTGAGCGACTCCAAAAGGTAATTTCTTATGCATAGTATCAAGAATATTCGTGAAGTTGACGAAAATCCCTTGAGCGGTTTCTGGACGCAAGTACACTACCTGGCTTTCCTCCTCAACAACACCTAAAAAGGTTTTCAGCATCAAATTAAACTTACGGGCAGGAGAACAGGCTAAATCAATAACACCACCGCACTCGGGACATACAGATGACCCATCAGTATTCGTCTGTAACATTTCGATCTTAAACCGTTTTTTGCACCCCTTACAATCAACCAGTGTATCGGTAAATCCGGAAAGATGACCAGATGCTTTAAAAACATCTTCGCTCATAATCAGCGAACTGTCTAAGCCAAGCACATCATCCCGTTTCTGAACATAAGTATCCCACCAAATATCCTTGATATTTTTTTTCAGCTGAGCCCCCAGCGGACCGTAATCCCAGATACTGGCAAGACGGCCATAGATTTCACAGGAAGGGAAAACAAACCCCCTCCGGGCACAAAGTGCGACTATCTTCGAAAGCTTATCCTCCTGCATCATTAATATCCTCCATAAATTTTTGAAATTCTTCATCGGTAATAAGAAAAGTTTCTTTGTCGGAAGGAAATGTTTCCTTCTGCACATCTTCACAAAACTGCCTTACTGCGCCCACGACCAAGGTTGCTCCATCCAGGTATTTTCTTGAAAAACGAGGATGAAATTGCTTGAAAAAACCAAGCAGATCGTAACCAACGAGTACTTGACCATCACAATTTTTTCCCGAACCAATACCAATAGTAGGAATCTTAAGCGCCCGGGTAATAACCTCAGCTACCCGGTCAGGAATACATTCCAGCACTATACTAAAACATCCCAGCTCCTGGCAAGTGTGCGCTTGCCTGTACAGCATAGAAGCCTGTTCCCGAGTCTTTCCCTGCACTTTATGCTTACCAAACTTTTCCGCATTCTGAGGCGTAAACCCAATATGAGCCATCACTGGAATTCCGGCCTTAACCAGCTGGCTGGCAACCAACTCGAATGCTTCACACCATTCAAGCTTTACGCATTGAGCCTGCCCTTCCAGAAGAAATCTCTGGGCGCATGAATATGCGTTCTCTGTATTACTCTGATACGCATGAAACGGCATATCGGCGATAACAAATGCCTGACGGACTCCCCGAGCCACTGCCTGCGTATGGAGAAGCATCTCTTCAAAGCTCACTCCTTTTGTATCTGAAAGACCAAGAATAACATTTGCCAAGGAATCCCCCACCAAAATCCCGTCTACGCCTGCTTCATCGAATAACTGCGCAAAGGAAAAATCATACCCTGTAAGCAGGCTAATTTTTCTGCCCTCTTGTTTCCGGCGCCTAAAAAACGCCACAATGTCTCTTTCAGGCATACCCATATGTCTTGTGTATCAAAAACTACCGCACTTTGATATTCCGTGCGCGAAGATAGTTCTTTACCTGGTTTATCCTAAGTTTCCGAAAATGGAATAATGAGGCGGCAAGTGCTGCAGAAGCGCGAGTTTTGGAAAATACCTCATAAAAATCCCTGAGCCTCCCCGCCCCTCCAGAAGCAATAACTGGAATCGAAACACATTCAGAAAGACAGCGAGTTAACGCACAATCGTAACCCGCTTTTGTTCCATCAAAATCCATACTCGTCAACAATATCTCACCTGCTCCTAGCTTTTCCACGGTACGGGCCCAACGAAAAACATCAATTCCCGTTGCAACTCTCCCTCCATGGGTAAATACTTCCCACTTTTCTGATTGAACACGTTTGGCATCAATAGCCACTACAACACACTGGGAACCGAACAAACATGCTGCCTCGTGAATAAAATATGGATTTTCAACCGCGGCAGTATTTAAAGAAATTTTATCCGCTCCTGCCTTAAGAATCTTTCGAATATCCTGCACACTGCGAATGCCTCCTCCAACCGTAAACGGCAAGAAAACTTTCTCAGCAACACGCCGAACAACATCAAGCATAATGGAGCGCTTTTGAGCGCTTGCGGTAATATCAAGAAAAACAAGCTCATCGGCTCCTTCCTGGTCATAAAAAATAGCATTTTCCACGGGACAACCCGCATCTTTTAAGTTGACAAACTGAACCCCTTTGACCACCCTTCCGGCATCCACGTCTAAACACGGTATTATCCGTTTTGTAAACATACGCAAAATTATACCACAGAGCCTAAAAAGAGCAATGAACCAGAGATAAAACACAATGTGAATAAACAATAAAAAATATTATCTTTTATCGATCTTTTGCCTTATAATCATGGGTACCATGAAGATAAAAAATACCCTGGTACGTTCGAAAAGAATAATCCTGGTTTTAACTGGCGTAATGATCTCTTTGGGATTGCTGGCTATTGGGTGGATCAAGCTTAAAGAGGTATATCTCCCAGAAAGAATCAAGAGTTTTGCCGAAAAAAACATTACCGCAATACTCAACAAAACCTGCACCATTGAAAAAGTGACAATAGGATTTTTGGGGAAACTAACATTAAAAAATATCCGCATTGTTGAACCAGGTAATACCGATGTATTTTTTGCGGCAGAAGAAGCGCAAGCCACATTCCTCGCCCCTCCGCTTTCAAAAAATCAAATACTCCTCTCGTCAGTAAGCTTTAAGAAGCCTCAAATCAGGATAATCCGCGATGAACAGGGAAACTGGAACTTCCTTCCTCAACGAAACCTATCACAAAAAGAAACCATTCCGCATTTTATCATACGAGCAATCGCGATAGAAAATGGGATTGTTGCCTTCTCTGATCAAACTTGCTTCTTCAAAACAGTCTTTGAACAAATAAACGCTGAGGCAGTGATGACTTTAGGCTTAAGCACAAGACTAAAAATAGAATCGCCAGACTTAACAGTGCGCGGGAATGTATCTAGTTCTGAGAAAGAGATAAAAACAAACCTGCAAATCATAAAATTCCAGCACAGAGACCTCGTTCCGCTGATCAATGGACTCTTGAAAAACACATCCGCACAGATCATAAATCTTTCGATTTCAGGAATGGAACTGACTATATCCGCGAAGAAACAAGAAACAACGTTATCCGGAAAATTCCTGCTCACCAATCTTGCCCTTCTCTATGAAGGATTCTCTGCCCGAACATCTTTGGAAGGAGCATTCTCTGGACTTCTACAGAAAAGCCGATTCTCTTTTACGTTTCCTATTTCATTCCATGCCTTACGAATACAAGGCAAAGACAAAAACTACGGCTATACGGTTTCTACTGATCTCACTGGATCGACATGTCTCATCGATTTTACGTCTGAACACCTTGTAATACGTCCAGTATTCACAGCCCGCGAATTCGCGCTCAGCACAAATGAATTCAGCATGAATTCCGGAGGAAAAATTACTGCATCCGCTATATTCAAAAAAGACCAAATTCCTTCAATAACTGGGGAAGGCGAGCTTATGGCGACATCGCTCACCGGAACACTCCCTTCATTGAAAACGTCTGTCGCCGCTCTCGATTTTGCGAAAGGAGACTTAAACTTTTCTTCATTGCCAGAGATGAACACTCTCACGGTTCAGATGTCTAAATTCCGCACAAATTTTAAGACAGATGTTCTTGCCCTGGATCTTAGGGGCAATGGAACCATAACTTTATTCTACAACCCGAATGATCGAAAAACTGCGTACAAGACTACAGCAACCCTTACTGCTGGAGACGCGAAAGGATTGCCGTTTGGAGCAGATACAACTGAGATTCAAGGAACGATTACCGCCACCGACCAGACACTTCATGCCAACCTCCAAGGAACTCTCTATCAATCTCCTTTAGTATTGAGTTTAAAAGCCGGGAAGAAAACAGAAAACTGGGAGTTCCAAGCGCATGCAAATTATGCTTCTACCCTTGCAATCGTAGAGCAGATGAAAATTTGGGATATGCCGGTTCAATTACGCGGTAATTTTACCGCCGAAGGCGATGTCACAGGAACATACGGCAATTCTTTCAAAAATATTCTCTACCAGTTCACTGTTGCTCTTTCTTCAGCGCAGGCCAAATTCAAAAATAACTTCTCCGTCGCCGTGCCAAAATCAACGATCACCATAACACCAAAAAAGATATCCTGGAAAGATACGATCGTATCAGTTTTTGATGAAAACTTATCCCTGGAAGGCACTTTTGAGAATTTCGCTACCCCCCACATCCAAACAAATATTTCCTCACAGAAACTCGCTACAAACCTATCAGTAACAGGCATTGTACAACCAGAAGAAAAAACTATTGAGAAATTGCAGATTCAAGGAAAAATCCTCAACTCCCAGATCCGCTTAGCTGGATTGTTAAAAAATTTCCAGCAGCCATTTGTTGATTGTATCGGTTCTGGCTCACTCGACAGTGAACGAATCACAGATTTCCTCCGGGAGCGAAAAATCATGCTGATGAAATGTTCGGGGATGCTCGAAACTATGTTTACCATAAAAGGAAATCTATTCTCCACAGAAACACTGACAGCAAAAGCCAGTCTCTTAAGTAAAAATCTAAAAATTTCCGAATTCCGAATCAGCAACGTAAAAGGTATCGCTCAATTGAAAAATAACGAGTTCACCGTAAGTCCACTCCAAGCTGAATGCTACCAGGGCATCGTTGATATTCGCGGCCACCATTTCCTCCAAGGAAAAACCATCGCTACGCTCACGGCACAAAATATCAGTTTAAAAGAACTCCAAAACGACTTGCCGATAAAAGAAAAAAATTACACGGGAATTATCACAGGGAAAATAGTTCTTACCTCACCGAACATTAAAGATTTAAATCTATTGGAAGGCCGCGGCTTGATTGAAATCAAAGATGGAAAAATATGGCAGCTGAACCTCTTTAAGCAGTTAGGAGCAGTGATTTTTACTCCGGAATTCAAGAATCTCGTCTTTACCGAAGGGGCTTCTGATTTTCTAATTCACGACAAGAAAATCGATATCCGCCAGCTTGAATTGAATTCTGAATTCGTCAGCCTCGAAGGGAAAGGAACGATTGGATTTGATGGATTGCTCAATCTTAATCTTTATCCATTGGTGATCGAGAGTAAAATGAATGAGACGAAAGATATCCGCAAATTTACTTCAAAATTATTTGGTCAAGGCGGCTTAACCTTGGAGGTGAAAGGAACATTGAAAGAACCAAAAATTACGGTACAATCTATTATTACGAACCCGGTCAAACAAATAAAAAACATATTCCAAGATTTCTTTAAACCAGAAACCGATGATTCAAGAAAATGATCTGGTGTATTTACACCATGACCAAAAGAACCAGTATCTGCTGAAAGCAGAAAGACGAAAATTCAATACAAGCCAAGGTTGCCTGAATTTGGGTGATCTTATTGGAAAGAATTTTGGTGACACAATCTCGACGCACACGGAAAAACAGTTCTCGATCTTAAAGCCTTCAGTGGAAGATATCGTTATGCGCCGAGTGCATCGAGCAACACAAATCATTTACCCCAAAGATGCGGCGCTTATTCTCGTGAAATCCGGAATACGATCAGGCGATAAAATCCTTGAAGTCGGGACGGGAAGCGGTGCTTTGACGATTTTCTTGGCTAATTTTATAGGACCAACGGGAAAAGTTTATACCTATGAACGGAATCAGGAATTTTTTGTGAATGCCCGCCGAAATATAGAAGAAGCTGGTTTTTGCAGCACTGTTGTAATGCATCAGAAAGAAATCAAAGATAGCTTTGAAGAACAGGATGCCGATTTCGTGATGATTGACTTGCCCACGCCCTGGGAGATACTTGATGCTGCTTTTCAATCGTTAAAAAACGGCCACCGGATTGCGTCAATTCTTCCCACGGTCAACCAGGTAGAACGCTTCGTAATCGCCTTGGAAGAAAAAAAATTCCTTAATATAGAAACGATTGAAGTCTGGTTACGCCATATGATAGTGCGCCCCGGAAAAACAAGGCCTGAGCAATTAATGCCTTCCCACACCGGATACCTTATTTTCGCTACAAAAAAATCCTAGAAAATCCTCAAAAAGGTCCTTTATTGAAGATTCAGAATGATCCCGACAACATTCCCGGTATCGTCGGTAATTACTTGCTGAAATTGGGCAGCAACTTGCTGAAATTCTGGGGAAAAAACCGAGCCATCTTTTTGTAGGCTCCATGTTTTCAGTTGTGCCAGAAATGACTCGCTGAGAAAATCTTCTTTTCGAAAAACACCAAACTGCTCTGCGTGTTTATTGACAAACAGTACTTTCCCGTGCGGATCTAACAACACGATGCCATACTTCAAGATATCAAAAACTGTTTCTGCCTGACGGCTGTAGCTGGTAAGAAACATATTCTGTTCTTTAAGTTTCTTGGTCCGAGCTTTTTCTTGTTTCAGAACCAACTCCTCGAAAACTTTTTTCATCTCATCAGAAGCTTGGTCAACAGGTATTTCCTGCGATTTCACCTTCTCTAAAAGCGCATTTGCCTCTTTCGGAACCTGAAATTCCTTTTCAGCCTTCTTTTCCTGGGCAAGCTTCAGGCCTTCTTCAAAGATTGATTGTATCTGCTCGGGATTAAACCCGCGCTGCCTGAGAACTTCTCGGCATAAAAGCTCAAACTTTTGGGTAACCTTTTTCTGAAGAAGAGCCTTCGCGATCTTTGCCTTTTGCCGCGGAGAAATATTCTCGACAGTAACGCCAAGAAATAGCGTATAACAAGCCAACCGATCACCGATATCTTCATTCATCAAACGAACTTTCGCAAACATATCCTGCAGAGATTCAGAAATATTCAGAACCCGAAGCTGCTGGGTGAGATCTTTGGACATCAAGGAAACCTCATCAAACATTTCATAAGTCTTATTCTCGACGAGCACGCGAAACAAATCCTCTTTGATGAATGACAGCTTGTCATAGAGAGAAGAAAAAAACTCTTCTCCCTTCGCTTTCTCAACTTTATCCAAAAGATGGAGTGCCTCCGAAATCGATCCAGCAACCTCTGCAGGATTTTCCTTCAGCCGCTGGACAAAAGTCTCTACATTGGTTTCTGGCTTCAGCGCATCATGAATGAGATTTAATACCGCTTGATCTTTATCCACTTCTTTTTCCGTTTGCACCGGAGCAGCATCGAGATCAAAAACTTGCACATTCTCGTTCACAATCTTTTGTGTCTTTCCGATAAGTTCGTATTTGACTGGATTGACTTCGACAGTTTGCATTTGCGCTGCCGCGGCAAGCTTTTCTACCCCTCCGGAGCTCAAGATTTCATCGACTTTCCTGGCAAAAATCCCGAGAAGCCCAAAGAAATCTTTCTCCTGTAGATTGCTCCTGAAACGAATGCTTACTAAATTCGCCTTTGAAAACATAACAACGAGCTTCTGCACAAGAAGGTTTTTTTCTTCTAGCGGGAAAAGTTCATATTTAAACTTACCTTCCGCTACATAGAAAATCGCATCCCCTTTCAGCTGAAGAATGTTTTTGAGAAATCCAAGCGCCCGCTCCGCTGGCTGCCGGGTAAACTGATGTTCAATGCCTAGCATTTGCGCCTGGACAAAAGCCATGCTTAAATTAATTGCGAATTGCGAAAAAAGCTGTTTTTCTTGAGGAGAAAGAGTAGTTTGGGGTTTTGATTGATTATTTTCCATAAAAGAAATTTAGCATAAATACAGAAAAAATCAACTATTGATTGTTGTATTTGCCAGAACAAAAACAAGTTTTCTAAAAAAGTTGCATTTGAAGTTTTTTATGATACTATTTACCTTGTTTTACGAAAATCGGGCCACTGGCTCAACTGGCAGAGCAACGGACTCTTAATCCGTGGGTTGAAGGTTCGAATCCTTCGTGGCCCAGAAAAATCCTCTCAAGAAATACTACGGCAAAATCCAAACACCGATAAAATCGGCATACGCGATGTCATACCGTATCATCGAACATACCGCAGACACAGGGATTATAGCCTGCGCGCCCTCCAGGAAAAAACTCTTTATCAATACAGCAAAAGCTTTATTTGATATCATGGCAAAACCCCGAACGACCCAAGAAAACAAGAACATCACCTCAAAGATAAAAATCCAAGCGAGAAACCTTGAAGAATTACTTGTCAAATGGCTGAACCAGTTGCTGTTTCTCTCAGAAACAAAAAAAGTTATTTTTACCGAAATAAAGATTATCGCTCTTTCCCGTACCTCTCTGTCAGCCTTACTTTTAGGGAAATCTTTCCGAAATTTTCTGGTTGCAACCGGAGTAAAAGCCGCAACATATCACCGCTTACGCGTGCAGCGAAAAAAAGGCTTATGGCAAGCGCTGGTTATTCTGGACGTCTAATTTCAACTACCCATTAACGCATGAATCAAACCTGGCAGAAAACTTTAGAACAGATTGACTCCTATCGTTGGCGTATCCCCCTCTCTTACCGCAAAGGAATGCTCGTTCCTGGTTTGATTTACGCAAGTCCTTTGCTAATCGAGGATATCAAAAAAGACAAAGCGCTGGAACAAGTTGCGGCCGTCGCTGCCCTCCCCGGCATCGTCAATGCTTCTTTGGCTATGCCTGATATCCATTGGGGATATGGGTTCTGTATTGGCGCGGTCGCTGCGACTGATCCTGAAAATGACGGAGTCATTTCTCCCGGCGGAGTTGGTTTTGACATAAACTGTGGGGTACGACTCCTGAAAACAGAACTTACCCGGCAAGAACTGCTTCCAAAACTTGAAAAAATCATGACCGAGTTGCATAGAACAATCCCGGCTGGAGTAGGCTCAGACGGTGCGTTCACCTTTACAGCTCAAGAACTTAAAAAAGTGGTCTGCGGAGGAATCCAATGGGCAATTAACCATGGAATTGGAACGCAAAATGACCAGGAATTCTGCGAAGAACACGGAACATTATCCGACACGGAGACGCTCTGCGTTTCCGCGAAAGCTTTTGAACGCGGCAGAAAGCAGCTTGGAAGCTTGGGAAGCGGCAATCACTTCATAGAAATCCAGGTGGTTGACGAAATATATAACCTGGAAGCTGCAAGAATTATGGGCCTTTTCCCTCAACAGATCACCGTAATGATCCACTCTGGCTCACGCGGCTTTGGCCATCAGATTTGTGAAGACTACTTGGAAACAATGCTCATAGAGCGTAACCAGAATCAAAAGCTTACCGACCGTCAACTTGTCAACGCACCCGTGAACAGTCCCATTGCCCAAAATTACATAAAAGCTATGAACTCTGCAGCAAACTACGCCTGGCTCAATCGACATATGCTTGCTCATCAGATACGTTTGTGCTTCGAGAAATTGTTTTCTCGGCAGACGGCGCGCCAAATGGACCTGTTGTATGACGTAGCGCATAATATCGCGAAATTTGAAACTTATCTCATTCAAAACAAAAAGAAAAAACTCTGCGTTCATCGAAAAGGAGCCACTAGAGCGCTTGGTCCAGGCAACAAAGAATTACCGCTTCTCTATCAGCAGACTGGACAACCAGTACTCATACCGGGCGATATGGCAAGACCATCTTTTGTGCTTGTAGGAACCAAGCAAGCAGAAGAAGAAACTTTTAGTTCTGTCTGTCATGGTGCGGGCAGGCTGCACTCGCGTCACGACTCCATAAAACATACAAACGTAAAAAAGCTCCTGGAGGAGTTAGCACTCAAGGGAATACAGATAAAAGCTACCGGTCAGAAAACAATCGCCGAAGAAGCGCCTTATGCCTATAAAGATGCCGAAGCGGTCGTAGAAACAGTGGAAAATGCAGGGTTGGCGAAAAAAATATGCCGTCTAAAACCCGTGGGGGTGCTGAAAGGCTAAGAAACCTTGCGTAAGAGCTCTTGGGTAATAGATTGCGTTATTTCATTCTCATCCGCACCTAACGATATCTGTATAGAACGGTTCGTATCGCTGCGCAGATCCACCGAAAAAGGTTTTTCTATTTTCTTGCTAAGTTCGGCATAAAAAATCTTGACGTTAGGTTTCCGTATATCAGAAGAATGGATCTTTTCAACCACGCCAATCTCGCCAGTAGTAAGTTGCACGATGCTGCCAACCGGCCAAACTCCCACAATGCGGATAAAATTATCAAATAAGGCCGGATCGAGAACTCTTCCTCTCTCCTTTTCCATAATCTCATAGACCTTCTCAGGAGAAACAAGTTTTTTATAGGAACGCCTGCTCCGTAACGCATCATAAATATCCGATATAGTTACGAGAAGGCTGACGAGTACGGGTTTGCGCTTAAAAGGAGTTGCCGGATACCCGGCAACCATGAAACCTAAATGGTGTTCAAAGGCTGCTAAAGGTGTTACTTTGCTCAGTTTGCCAAAATGCAACAGTATCTTTGCCCCCAGAATCGTATGGCTTTTGACCGCAGAAAACTCCTCATCGGTGAGCGATGATGGCTTCTGAAGGATATGCCTCGCAACGGCAATCTTCCCAATATCGTGCATAAATCCAGCAACCCCGCTCTCGAGAATTTGCTGTTTTGATAAACCCAGGGCGCGCGCCTGAAGCATAGTCAGGATAGAAACATTTACACAATGCACAAGCGTATAATCATCATGCGTCTTCAGATTCATAAACATCGAAAGAACGTTTTCCTTCTTGGCGAGTACTTCAAAAATAGTGCAAACAATATCGATGAATGAATGGAGGTTGTCAATCTGTTTCAAGAATGCCTCATCAAGCATCTGAGTGGTCCGGTTCACGATTTGCTGGTACATCATTCCAACAAATGGCAAATCAACATGGCCAACTTGCCCTCCCCCGGCTACTTCTTGCTGCTGAGCTTCAATCCTGAGCACATCAACAGAAATGGATTGAATGCCGCGGGAAAGAAGTCTTTTTTCTATTTCTTCAGCAGAAGAAAGCTTTGTCGCAGAAACTTCCTCCAAGAACTTTGCGAGCTCCTCTTGGGTCACCCCAGGACCAAAGTAGATCTTTTGAATATTCTTTGCCTGGAGATCTTTAATGAAATCTTTTACGGAAGTCGTAAGATCAAAAAAGATGTCGCCTTCAGAAAAAAGCTCATTCCCTAATAATCCGAAAACAACTGCCTTCCGCTCTTGGACGAGAGCCTCTAATTCTTTATAGAGCCCTTGAAGGGCATCAATCGCTTTCGTATGCTCTATCGTATAAATCTTGGCAAACTGGAGCGCTGAAGCAAGATGCTTGATAAATTCCTTTACTTTTGCATTATATGGCTGTTCCATGCTGGCATTCTTTGATGAGCAAACGAATTTTTTCATCCCTATCGTTTATAAGCTGAGGCCACAACTTCACAGCAGCCTGAACATCGATATGAGAAAGTGCCATGAAAGCTTCCAGGCGGACCTTATCTCTCCGACGAGTAAATACAAGGGGTCGGGAGAGACAAATCCGGGTCAAATACCCCACTGATTGCTTGAGTAAAAACTCCCGGGCAATCATGATGTTTTTTGAAATAATCTCATCATTCTTGCCGAGAAAATTTGGAACCGCAAATAGCAACTGCGCGGCTTTCTGGAGAGAATCCTCATCTTTTAAATGAATCAGATTCTCTACCGCTTTTCTTCGTAAGGGAAAATTCTCGCAGGCACATATCTCCAGAAGAAAATTCTTATCCTGAAATTGATTCCCATCTAACGCATGAAGAATTTCGAGACGCAAAAAATCCCAGTGCTCATCCTTATAGAAATCGACAAGCAGATAGAATGATTCTGCCGTATGGAGAAAAGAAAGAATACGCAAAGCTTTACGCATCAATATATGCGTACTGCCGGGCTGAATCTTTTCCCGTATTGCGACAACACAGGCATAGTGATTCATGTGCGACAGCAATTCTCCCAGAAACTCATCATAATCAGGATCAAAGAGCATCTGCACCATAGCTTCCGTGTGACGAACATCTTTCACAAAGCGCTCGGCCAAAGCGCTCAACTTTTGCTTACCGCCCTGACAGGAACTCTTGAAAAGAATATCGATAAACTCAGCAGTCAGAATCTGCTGTTGAGAGGTCTCAAAAATTTCCTTCAGCTGTGGCAGATCTTTTATCCTCTGCTCCTCTGCTTGTATGGTGGTAAAAGTATCTTCTAGAATCTGGGACTGCTTGGTTGCCAGAAAATGGGGCAACTCCTGGAGAATAGCCCGAAGAATAAATTCATATTGTTCAGGAATCTTTTCCATCTGAAGAAGATTCAGAAGCATGTAGAAGAAATTCACCGCGAGCTCCTCTTCAGACGGATAAGCGACCTGCACGGGGCTTAAAACATTTTCTTGCACCAGGGAATCAGCCAAAACCTTACGATATACCGAAGAAATAAACTGATCGGATGAATTATCGTAGAAAAGCTCTTTGAGCGAGTTCATAAATGACATATCGTGAGGAATGTTTGTCTCACTGAGTTTCTCGCCCAATATTTCACCGACAGAAACCTTATCATCTATTTTCCCAACGAGCGTTGAGATTACCTCAAGCATCAAAGGATCAACCTGGTCATTCATAAAGAAACTTTCAGAGAATATCCCGGCAAGCTGCTCAGCGGGAAGGGTCTTCAAATAACTCTCAAGCTCACTCTGGGGAAATAAATCTTGAAATTTGGTCAAGAATTTCCGGTCGAAGTTTAGAAGAGTAGAAACAAATTTCTGGGTAAAAGCAAGTACAAGCTCGGGATTTTTCTCTTGGATATGTTCTTTGATGTCATTCCATACCCGTAAAGCGTTAAACTGGCTCAAAGCCTGTTCATGTCTGGAAAGTTCACCTAAAATCCCGGCGATATTTTCTGAAATATACCCATACTCTTTCTCGGAAGAAATAGAATGAGAAGGAGTACGACCAAGAACAATATTCCAGATATTTTCGGGATGAGCTCCTTTTTGACTTAACAAAAAAGAATAATCCAGCTCTTCCACCGAAAAACTAGCGATATCGCCAAAATCCGCGTGCGTAACGCGCTCAAGCTTCGAAATACGCACAATAACTTTTTTCAAATCTTCAACTGAAATACTTGTGCTCACCGTAAATGCCTTAATTCTTTTGCTATGGAAATATCCGGCAAAATCACCGTAGATCCCGATTTTTTCATCGAATGGCTCAGATTCAAAAAAAACCTTGTCAGGCGAGAGGGCGATTTGAAGTTGAGGCTGAAATTGGATAGCCTCTTGGAGCGCCTCATAAACGTGGTCAACCGATTTAAAAAATGAAGGGTGGTTTTCGCTATAAATCGAAGCATTCTTCAGAGCCACATGGAATGTTTTCACAAACTGCTCTATGAGCTTCCGGTTATCGTCTTTTGCCATACTCATCTATCTGCATAAATACCGGTTTAGGACAGCAACGAGTTCAGTATTCTCGAGAAAAGCATCCGTATCCCAGCTCCGCTGTATCTTCTCTTTCTCTGAACCCCAAAGCGTATAGAAATTTTCCCAGCCATAAAGTGGACCCTCCCGGCGAACCCATCCAGGATTTTTACAGTATTGCATTACTCCGTCAGGGAATGTTTTCTGAGCAACTGCCTTATAGGTCCAATAGGTCCAATCAAACTTATATTCTTCAAAAAGAGAAACAACATCGTGCAGCCAACAAAGCTCCCCGGAAACTCCACCGCGGTAATTGACGCCAAACTCACCAACAAATATACGAGTTCTGTGCTTACGGGCAAACGCAGCATAGGTTTCTATTTTCCTGCGCAATGTGTTCTTATCCCACATACTCCCGTTGATCTTACCCGGATAACAGGCGCCAGGAACAAAAGCAAATGTACAATCTAAGGGCTCATAAAAATGAATACTGGGGAGAATATCCTGACCAACAAAACTATCGAGCACTTCAAGTCGTTGAGCCCAGTTGCTTCCTTCAAGAAAGATAAAATGGCGCTGATCGCATTCCCGGATCGACCGGATGGCATTACGATAAAAATCTGCCAAGATTCCTTCGTCATGTTGCGCTAAAACAGGTTCATTCAAAATATCATACCCGTAGATAGTATCGTCGTCATGAAAAAAATCAGCAATATACCCCCAAAGCCGGCACATTCGCTGGCGCATGTTTTTTTTACTCCAAAAGAAAGCATCTCCGCTACTATCAGAATGCCAGTCATGATTCTGCGAACCACAAGCCGCATGCAAATCAAGAATCACTTTCATCTTGCATCGTCCAGCCCAACGCACCACCTGCCGCAGAAGACTCATACCATTTCTGTCATAGGTATATGGTTTTCTCTCAATCAGGCGGTAATGAAACGGCACCCGCAAACAGTTTGCGCCCCAACGAGAGATCCGCACAATATCTTGCTCCTGGATAAAACGAGCGCGGAAAGAACGGTCGAAACGATCCAGCTCATGCGCTCCATAGAGCGCGCTGAATTTTCTGCGGAACTCCTTTACCGGGATATTCCTGCCCCCCAGAATATATCCCTCCATTAGCAACCACCCCCCAAGATTAAACCCGCGCATGCTCATATTTGTCCTTTGATTAAAAAATTATTGACAAAAAAAATTTTTTCTATATTTTATTAATCTATTATAGGATGTGAAAAAGTAAACAGCAATAAAAAATAAAAAAAATCTTGAAAATTTATAAATTCTATTCTATAGTGTTTTTGTATGAATAAATATTCGCGATACTTAAACAAACAGCAAAATTTCAAGGGGGATGGGAACGAACGAATCTTGTGCGACTAAAAATACTCTGAATCGCACCAGGGTGCTTTTTTCTACCCACCACTGGAGAATACAATACTTCACTTTCCTTCCACGGAAAAAAGAAAATGTTGGTACCGCTCTTCTGAACGATATCGTAAAAACCCCCCATTCAATGATGCACCGCTTCAGGAGCATTCCACGCATCGCACGCTTGTGGTTTTTGAAAAAAATCCGGATAGAACTTATGCCCAGTCTCTGTGCAGACTGGCACTTATTGGCAGACGATGGGAGAAAAAGATGAAAAAAAGAGTAACATTTGGTTTCGAGCTGGTCATGGACTTACACGGGTGCGATATACGCGTGATGTCTTCTCGTAAAAAACTGAAAGAATATATCGATAAACTCTGCAAACTCATTGACATGAAAAAATTCGGGAAACCCTTCATCCCGTATTTCGGAGTAAATTCACCGCATACAAAAGGCTACTCTTTAGTGCAATTAATCGAAACAAGCTCGATAACCGGTCATTTCTCGGAATATCTGCGCCGATCGTACATCAATGTATTTTCCTGCAAAACATTCGACAAGGAATTAGCTAAAAAATTTACGCAGGAATTTTTCAAAGCCGAGAAAATAAAAGTACGATATCTTGTTCGTCCCTGATTCTATGGACGGCGGAAAGTGAAAACTCAAGCCTTAACGTACTCCGTACAAGAAAGAATTTGAATTTCCCCTGGAAGCACAAACCGCATCTTCTCTATAAACACGGCTGGACTCATTTCCTGAGCTAAGAAAAAAACCACATCTTCCTGGGCAAGACTTCCGATTTTCTGGGCAGGATTAAGAAACTGCATCTTGGGACGAGGCCGGAAACCCTGAGTCAATCTGAACGGAATCTCGGCCCGGCGCAGAGCCCGCAGAAGAAGCCGAAACATGTCTAATTGCGAAATATAAATGCCAACTCCTTCTTTAGAAAATAAAACCCGTAACGCATAAATATTCCTGTTTTGCTCAACCATGGTTTATCGCGGGTATGCGCGAGAAAATTCTTTTATCCAAGATGCCCCCAGGGAGTAGATTTCCTTGTATCTTTTTCCCAATATGATTCGGGAAGCAATGAATGCTTTTGTAAAGATTCCCGCCAAAGACTCAAAGAAAAACTGTCCGGGTAAGACAGCCTCCCTTTGAGAGCAGCAAAAAAAACATCTTCCAAAATAACGGAAAGTTCTCTTCCGGCGCGGGCGATAAGAGTTTCAACAAGGCATCGCTCCAAAGGTGGAGTATCGATTTTAAGACGACGGAACCGCCCAAGACGCATCCGTATAGCGCTGAATTTATCCCGCACAACCTGAACATTCTCAAGGGATTCGCGCTCAAAAATGCTATGGGGTTTGGGCATAAAATAAGAAATGCTCAGGTGAAAATCGATGTATTTCCGGGATAATTTCCGCGAAGAAAGGTAGAATCCTTCGACCATCGAGCAAAGAGCCTCTATATCCTCACTGGTCTCGCTTGGCAGGCCAATCATAAAGTATGTTTTTATCGTCGTATAGAAAGAATTGCCTACCACAGACATAATTTCATCCCACAGATGAATATCGATGGTCTTACCGATACATCGGCGCAATCTTGCCGTGGCGGCTTCGATGGCAAAGGTAAGACTTCCGCTACTAACCGGAATGAGATCCTCAAGGAGATGAATTGTCTTTTCCTCAAGACGCAAAGAAGGCAAGGAAAGCTTCACTCCGTAAGGCCGAAAATAGCGGATCAACTCGGAAGTAAGCATTTGAATATTGGAGTAATCAGCTACCGAAAGACCAAGGAGAGACATGTCTTCATACCCGCTCGAATGATACAACCTCTTTGCTTGCTCGAATACAATTTGCTGTTCTTTCTCCCGATACGGAGCATAGGTTTTTGTTGCCTGGCAAAACAAACAAGAATGCGGACAACCTCTGGAAATTTCAACACTGAACCTGTCGTGAACGATCGGAATAAAAGGAACTATGGCCTGATGTGGAGAAAAAACACGCGAGAGATCCTTCACATAAACCCGCTCAATTGGAAACGGTAGATTTTTCTTGATTGGAAAAATCCGCTCTCCGTCCTGTTCTCGTTCAAGCCGATAGAACGATGGAATATAGAAGCCGGGCAGAAATGAAAGCGCTTCAAGTTTTTCTTCTTTTGGCGCGTAGCGCAATCGCCGCATAGCTGTAATAAACACCGCGGCCTGCTCTTCAAACTCTCCAATGAAGACCGCGTCTAAAAACTCCCAAAGCGGCTCCGGGTTCTGCATCCCTCCAGCGATGACAAAAGGGGATTTTCGCTGTGTGGTTCTCAGGGGAATTCTCCCCAGGTAAAGCATCCAAAGAAATTGGAGATAATTCAACTCGTAGTTGATGGAAAAACCAATGATGTCGAAATCACAAAGCGGGGTTTTTGTTTCAATAGAAAAAAGGGGGATCGTGTGCGTGAGTAAATGATCCCTTAAATCCTCGCCGGGTAAAAAGCAGCGCTCGCAGATAACACCTTCAAAAGAATTGAGCAGAAAATAAAGAATTCTAAATCCAACATTACTCATTCCCACTTCATACAACTCAGGAAAACAAAGACAAATACGCAAAGTATTCCCGGCATGGAAATCTTTAGCCGGAATATTATATTCGTTTCCCAGATATCGGAGAGGTTTACGAAAAGAGAGAAAATCAATCATAGGTATCTGTTCTGTCGGTGAATATTCAGCAGAACTCCGATAAGCATAAAGTTTAGAAACATGTAACTGCCGCCGTAACTCAGAAAAGCAAGCGGTATACCAACCACAGGGAGAAATCCGATCACCATAGCAATATTAATCATGATATGCACAAAAAACAAGGCATAAATCCCTATTCCCAAGCAAAACCCAAACTTATCACGGCAGGAAAAACTAATATCAAGAATAATCTGCATAAGGAAAAAATACAAACCGAGCAGAATAAGGGCTCCGAAAAATCCCCATTCTTCGCCAACGAGGGTAAAAATAAAATCCGTGTGCCTGGCTGGAATAAAATTCAGCTGGCCTTGCGTACCAGACAAAAAACCCTTGCCGAATACTTGTCCCGAACCAATGGCGATTTTTGATTGCGTAATCGTATAGCCCATTCCAAGGGGATCGATATTGGGGTTCAAAAAAACTGCGATTCGCTCTTTTTGATATTCTTTCAAAAAAAGGCTTCCCAGGGGAACCATCAAAATGCAGACTAAAAAAACAACGATGATATTCCGCTTCTTCATTCCACATCCAAAACCCATAAGTAAAAGAAGAAAAACGATTACGAGCGTAGTTCCCAGATCGGGCTGCTTAAAAACAAGAAAAAAAGCCGGGAGGAACGGTAAAAAAATTGCAACGACTTCGTGCCAGAATGAACGTAAATATCCCTTCCCTCTTCCAAGGCGCACAGCGTAGAAACGCGCAGCGAGAAAAAGAACTGCTATTTTCGCAAACTCCGAAGGCTGAAAACTAAAAAAACCTATCTCGATCCATCGCCGAGCTCCCATCCGAACATCCCCCAGGACCAGCACAGCCAGAAGAGAAAGAAGCGTAATTCCATAAATCACCCAGGATAACTCAAAGAAAACCCGGTAATTAACGCGCGAGAAAAAAAAGAGCAGAATCCACCCGGAAAAAACCCAAATAAGCTGCCGGAAAAAAATGCTCTTTCCTACCAACTCGCCCTTGTAGTGTAGCGAACTGAACAGTACCAGTAACCCGATCAGACTTAAAGAAAAAATAAGACAAAGAGTATAAAAATAATTTTTATCCCTGAGTAATGAATTCCGCGCGATCATTCTTTCTTTCTCCGAATCGTTCTTGAGTTCAAAAATGCTCCTGCAATTTTTCTTTAATGCCATCCAAAAAACGATGGGTAACCTGGCAAGCATAGGCACTCGAACCGCTATTTTCAGTGAAAGTAACAATCACATACGGTTTCCCCTGGACTGAGAAGAAACCGCTAAACCATCCGTGAGCCGGGCCATGCGGATTTTGCGCAGTTCCAGTCTTTCCAGAAATATTCAAACCTAAATCATTGAGTATATGCGCTGTACCTGAGACATCTTGAACAGCACCTCGCAGTCCGAGAGAAATATGCTCAAGAATCTCATCTGACAGGGAAATGTTTTCTGAAGCAATAGCGACTTCATTATCTTCTATCTTCCTCACGAAGTGCGGATGAACCAGAAAACGCCGGTTCGCGAAAAGACTCATAAAACGTGCCGCCTGAATCGGCGTTGCCAAAACATACCCTTGGCCGATAGAAAAATTGACCGTATCTCCATCGAACCAACGCTGGCCAAACCGCTCTTTCTTCCAATGAGGGGTAGGAATAAGCCCTTTCTTCTCTGAAGGAATATCAACTCCCGTTTTTTTCCCAAGACCAACCCGGAAAGCATATTGACTGATCTTTTCGGCCCCAAGTTTTAAGCCAGTCGTATAGAAAAAAATATTACAGGAATGAGTGAGCGCCTGCCGCACATCTTGCCAGCCATGAGAATTCGTGCAACGATACGTACGCCCTGTCTGGGAAAAAGTGCCTGAACAGAAAAAATGGGTCACTAAAGATATTTTTCCTGTCTCCAATCCTGCCCAAGCGATAAGCGGCTTAATCAAAGAACCGAGCGGATATTCTGCCTGTATGGCACGGTTCATCAACGGCCTGCTCCGAGCGGTCATGATATGCTGACGACTCTGAGAAGAATGAATAAAACCGTTTAGATCATAGGAAGGAACGCTTACGAGTGTTATAATTTCTCCATTCTGAGCGTCCATGAGGATCAAAGCGCCTCTGTATTCTCCAAAAGCAGCAAGAGCTTTATCTTGCAGTTCAGCATCAATGGTCAGATATATATCCTTCCCTTTCTGGGGTAGTTTACGGCTGACGTAATTCACCAAACGCCCGCGAGCGTCCACCTCAACTTGCTCTCCCCCGCCTTGACCGTGCAAATACGCATTATATTGCTCTTCAATCCCGGTATAGCCTATCTCATCACTCAGTTTATACCCATACTGCAAAAGGTAGAGCGATTGCTTCTGTAGTTTTTGGGTATACCCTAAAACATGAGCACACGAAACAGGGAAAATGGCTTCCCGCTTAAAAGAAACGTTCACAAGCACTTCTGGAAAACTCTCTTCTTCAAGCCGGATAATCTTATCTTTTTCGGTAGTCGTATACACTACGACCGGAATAAAAGGAGCAACGATATTTTTTCGATAGTTTTCCTTCAACAGCTCAAAAGATACTCCAAGTATTTCCGCCACAGAACGCAAGACACCTTCCCGGCTCCGGATGGTAGGAAGGATCCCTACTTCGAAGCGAAGTTGATTCTTGACCAGAGCAACACCGTTACGATCATAAATAATACCCCGCACACCCGGACGAGGAATAAGACGCATGTAATTCTTTCTTGAACGCTCGAGATAGTGCCTGCCCTGAACAATTTGAGTAAAAAAGAGAGCGGCAACAAGAATTAAAAACCCGATAAAACTAAGTTTGCGTAAATTTTGCTGAGACATAAAATCTTCAATAAACTGGTAATAATTACATTAGAAAATCCATGGTTTTCTTGAAACTCCAACATACCCCCCGAGACAGTGTACGAAGAAAACCGTCAGAAGATAAATTGCCACAGTACAAAAAATATTGATTATACCCAGAAGAAAAAACTCCCGTAAATAAATCTGGATAGAAAACAGAAGAAAAGAAAGAATGAGCATCAGGAAACCGATACAACCGGTAAAGAGCAAAGGCCAAAAACCTTTCAATTCAAATCGATCGAGTAGGTATTTTAAACTCCAGGCTAAAACTGGATAGAAAAAAACAGAAAAACCAAAAACCTCGGTTATTGTATCCGAAAAAAAACCAAAACAAATACTCCAGAAAAGAATGAATCGATACGAAACAAATCTGGCAATAACAATAAGAACAATAAAGGTATAATCAACGCCCTCAACTGGATTATAAGGCGATACCTGGAATAGAAAAAATCCAAGTATATAGAGAGATAAAGAAAATGCCCTTAAAAATCCTGTTTTGTTTATTCCTTTTGGCAGCATCCGAAAACTATGATTGTATGAAACTCAGCGCGGCTTAAGCCTTGCGCGGCTGATCACTAACACATAAGAATTGAAACGCCGGGGAGCAAAGGGCCGGACAAAAACCTGAACGGTTGAGGTCGCTGGATCCCGGCTTACAAAATCAACCTGCCCAACCCGTATTGAAGAAAACCGAGTATCAAGAAGATCTACCTCATCAGAAACCTTAACCTCAGAATCATAGTCTACATAGTGGAGTTTCCCGCCCTTCAAGATACTCCCAGAGAATAATGCACTTGTTCCGGCAACAACAACGCCTATTTTAAATTCTTCGTCATTCACCAAAAGAACTTTGCTATAGGAATCTGCCACTTCAAGAACTTTGCCTAAAAGATTTCTCTCGGCGTCAACGATTAAATCTCCCTCATAAACCCCAGAACGCCTTCCTTGATCAATAATCATTTGACGCCGCCACTGAGAAGGATCTTTCAGGAGTACTCGTGCCGCCATAACTCGCTCAGATGAATCATGCTTAATCGCGAGCAATTTCCGCAATTCTTCGCTCTCCCGAAGAGAATCCTGAGCTTCACGGAAAGCGCCACGCATACGAACCAATTCGGCCTTTAAATTTTTGTTTTCCTCAAGTAATAGCTTCGTGGTATGAAAGGAATGAAATGAAGTCCGGGTCAGAAGAAATACCGAGATTTTTTTGAACGCGGATGAGAAAAAAAATTCTCCTATGAGAATCAAGAAAAAACCAATGCAAACGGGAAGAATTATCCGGTACTTACGATGAAGATGCAAGGGTTATCTTTTTTAAATACTTTATTTCTTCGAGAACCTTACCTGTTCCTTGCGCAACTGCAGTAAGAGGATCATCAGCAACAATAACTGGCAAACCTGTTTCATCAGAAAGAAGCTTGTCGATTCCCCTGAGAAGCGAGCCGCCTCCGCACATTACAATACCTTTTTCAATAAGGTCAGCGGCGAGCTCCGGAGGCGTTTTTTCCAACGTAATCTTCGCTGCCTCGATAATTTCTCGAACTGGAACTTCAAGCGCCTGACGAATCTCTTCAGAATTAACTTTGACAAGCTTCGGAAGACCGGTAACCAGATCTCTCCCGCGCACATCCAGCGAAGTCTCTTCTTCTTGAGGATATGCCGAACCTAATTTAATCTTCACCTGCTCTGCCGTAGACTCGCCAATCATCAAGTTATAGTTCTTTTTCATATATTCGATAATCGCCTCATTCATCTCATCCCCGCCAATACGGATAGAACTCGCGTGAACAATACCTGCTAGCGATATCACCGCAATTTCAGTAGTGCCGCCTCCAATATCAATAATCATATTCCCTTGTGGCTCCTCGATGGGCAAACCAACGCCAATAGCAGCAGCAATAGGCTCTTCAACCAGAAAAACCTCACGCGCTCCCGCGCGGTATGCCGATTCCTTTACCGCTCGGCGCTCTACTTCGGTAATACCCGAAGGAACTGCTATCACCATCCGCGGACGCCCATGGCGTTTTACCTGGACTTTTTTGATAAAATACCTGAGCATGCTTTCAGTCACTTCAAAATCAGCGATAACCCCGTCTTTCATCGGTCGAATAGCTACAATACTACCCGGTGTTTTCCCGAGCATCCGCTTCGCTTCCTCGCCTACGGCAAGAACTTCGCCTCTGCCCTTCTGGATCGCGACAACTGACGGTTCGCAAAGCACAATACCTTCACCGCGCAGATATACAAGAGTCGTGGCAGTTCCTAAATCAACACCGATATCATTGGCGAAGAATCCAAGAACATTATCGAGAAGGTGGATGAAAAAATTAGTGGGTTTCATTGAATATGTATAATTTGGAATCCATATTAACAAACCACCTCTGGTTTGTCAACCCCTTTATCAAGAACCCCAAAAGCTATGCCATTCTCTACTTTCTCGATCCGCACCGGAAGTATGCGCCCGGGAGAAACATGCGCGCTTTCTTTCACGTGCACCTTCAGGTATTCTCCGGAATAACCGCAGTAGAAATCTCCGCGTTTTTTCTGCTCAAAAACTACCGCGCAGGTACGGCCAACGAATCTTTGATAAAACAAACCCTCCAGATACAAAGCTTTGTTCTTCAGTATTTCGATCCGTTTTCGCACTGAATTTCGATCAACAGAGCCCGGAAACAAAAAGGCTTGCGTAGACTCTCGAGGCGAAAAAGGGAAAATATGGGTTCGAACAGGCTGAATGCGCTCCAATAAATCTACGCTACGCTGAAATGCCTTATCGGTTTCCCCGGGAAAACCAACGATCAGATCACAGCTTATTCCGGCTAAAGAATTAATCTTTCTAATTTCATGAATAATTCCTTCATAACATCCCGGATCAACAGAACGCTTCATAGAAGCCAAAATCCCGCCATCCCCGCTCTGAAAAGGAATATGAAAATGCTGGCAGATCTTTTGATGATTAAGGATATACCAAAGAAACTGTGGGGTTATCTGCTGCGGCTCAAGAGAGCTCAAACGAATCCTGCCAAGACCCGGTAAAGCACAAAGTACATCTAATAAATCCTGAAATGCCTGGCCGTTACCCTGTTCTTTTCCATAGAAAAGAATATTTACCCCGCAGAGAACTATCTCAGAAAAACCTTTATGAATCAGGCGTTTTGCTTCTGCAATAATTTCTGGAAAAGGACGGCTGATCGATGCGCCGCGAACAACCCTGACTTTGCAGAAGCTGCAGCGATTATCGCAACCATCTTGAATCTTAAGGTACGCCCGACTTAATGGAAAATTGCCAATTGTCAAATCCCAAACTGCGAAAACTTTTTTTTGAAGCGTAAGTCCGAGTTCGAAAAAAACATCATATTTACGCTGATACGGCAAGATGAGGTTTACCCCGAATTTTCTCATCTTCTCTGCATCCAGCTCCGTAAGACAGCCAAGCACAACAAGCATACTCTCAGGAAACTGCCGTCGTAATCTCCGAATACACTGGAGGACCTTTGAATCGGCGCCATGGGTGACCGTGCAAGAATGGATGAGACAAAGATCAGGGGTTTTGCTTTTTACAAGGCCGTATGCCTTCAGTTTTTCGGCGAAAGCAACCGATTCATACGCATTGACTTTACACCCAAACGTATAGATTTGAAATGTCTTCATTGGCAGAAAGCATTTACCGAATTTCCTGGAAAAAAGAAACGATACTCACCAGAGAAACACAGGCAGTTTCAGAGCGGAGAGTAAAAGGAGACAAGCAGATGGCGCGCGAACCTTTCTCCCTTAAGAGCACGATTTCCTCTGAGCTGAACCCACCTTCCGGACCAACAAAAAGTAACGCTTTTTTTGCAGAATTTCCCTGAGGAATATTCTGAACGCCCGAAAAATCCGCAAAATAGGAACTCGGATATTTTTGAATTAACTCCGCGAGTTCCTGCAACGGAGAAATTTCTCGAAGTATGGGAATATCAAGACGCCCAGACTGGCGCGATGCCTCCTGAATAATTTTAAAAAACCTTTCTTTTTTGAAGTTAAATCTCGCAGGAAGAACTGTGTGGCATGAAGTAAAAGGCATAAATTCAGCTACTCCAAGCTCTGTGCATTTTTGAAGAATATATTCTAACCTTGGAGGCTTAATTAACGCAAACGCAAGAACCACAGAGGAGGAACCTACTGCAGAAGATTGATGCTCCCGTACATCTACCTCGATACCATCGCTGGTTATCCTTTGGATAACACTTTGATATTCGTTCCCTTTTCCGTCAAAGACGATAACCTGGTCTCCTGGTTTTTTCCTAAGAACATTTTTCAGCTTATGGATAATATCCTTATTCGTTATCCGCATGCCGCAAGCATCAATTCTCGGAACATATATCCGGTCTTTCTTCATCTGGAATCAGAATTACCGCGCGCTTTTAATTTGCAGAGTGCTGAAGAAGAGCTGCTGAACTGTACAAGGTAACTTCTGGGTTCGTTTTAAAATCAACCGGTGCCGCGGGATTAGCGCGCACCGTAACCCCGAAACGGACAAAACCCTTATCATATACAGGAAGCGGATTGTTATTTAAGTCAAAGGTAACGACCCGGCGTGAAAGCGTAATACATTCCGCCGGAGTACAAGCAGTAAGAATGTGCGTCGCCGTATCTAAAGCGTAAGTTACCGGGATATCCGGGGGTTTCTGTTTCAGAAGAAGCTGGCCGGCGTTAATAAAAACTCCGATATTATTTGGATCTCCCCTTGTTTCCATAACATCTTTGGCGATATACTCAAGAATTGTCCCGGCTTCGCCAAGAAGCTGGGATTTAATATCTGAAGACCGGAAGAATTTACGCGCGACAAGATCAAAAGAACCAGCGGCAAGCAGAATGACTCCGACTAAAGAAAGAGCCAGTATAAGCTCAATAAGCGTTGTGGCTTTGACCCTGTTCATTTCTCTATCAAGGTATAATCCATGCGCATATCAACCTGGGTACAGGCAGGACAAGAAGCAGAAGGTGCCACAGAAGTAATCGTATAGGTAACCTGAGCAGTTTCAGTGGCATTATATTCTAAGTTTGCGACGCCTGCCCCGGGAGCAGTCACGCTCCAGGTGGGAGCAGTAGTCGTGGCTACGACATCGGCATAAATCGTATCGAGCACTTGCCTGCCAACGTTCGCAGACATGAGCCGTTCTCCGGAACGCAAGACCAATGCCCGGCTTGAGACAAAGGCGGCGATTAATCCGCCAAAAGCGATCGCAAGGATAAAGGCGGAAAGTAAAACTTCCAAAAAAGTAAATGATTTTTTTAGAATCATATCATTCACGGCAAAACTTGTTGTCACCCCCCCCGGTCATCGCGCACACAGGAGTTGCGGCGCCAGCGGTAATAGTCCAATCCCTCTGTCTCCCGGCATCTGCTATGTTTCTCCGGGCTGTCGCGGTAAACCCTGCAGCAAGCGCAACACTATAGTTCCAGTCTCCTCCAACCCGCAGGTTAATATCCAATGCCGCGTTACAGGCAGCGGCGTCAGCGCAGGCTACATACTGGTGTGATGGTGACTCTAAGCGGTACTGATTTTCAGCTTGCTGGAGAATGCGTATTGCACCGATTGCGTCACGGTTCCGGGCAATTTCAACGGTAAGCAGGTAATTCGGAACGGCAAGAGCGGCTAAAATTCCAATGATCACGACAACAGTGATAACTTCAATCAGCGTAAAACAAGAAACAAAAAAACCAAACTGACGGTTTTTCTTTAATCCATATCGGCATGTATGCTTCATCGGACAAACAAAACCTAAAACGATGCGCTCGTTATAATCCTCCCGGGCATTCCGTTCCGCCTGCGCAACTTGCGACTCCGGCCGCACTCACAGTAATCGTATACAGTCCCCAGCGAGCGCTTGCGACAGCGTTGCGGGTGATCGTACAGCCGCCTCCCGCAGCAGGAGCCGGGTTTCCAAAGAAACGAGGCGCGTTCGGAAATTCTATGTCCAGATTCGCCAATACTGCGGTATAGGCTCCATTCTGGATGCGGAAACGCTCATTTGCCTGCGCACAGGCTGAGGCGAGATTTACCCCCTCAGCCTGGCGGGATCTTTCAACTGAACGCATAAAAGTAGGCATAGCAGCTATTGCCAAGATGCCGATAATAACCACAACCGTGATAAGCTCAAGCAGTGTAAAAGCCCTGCTTTGCTGCATATAGTAGTTTCTTTCAAACATTATTTCTGTTGAAAGCTTGAACACAAATCACCAAATTCACCTGCTGGACACGTCAATGTTCCGTCTGTAGCCATAGTAATAACTCCGCCGTTATATTTACCGCGGGCTTTTGTTGCTGTAGCATTCCAACTGTCAGCATTTGCTGCCGTAACTACAAATGTGTAATCGGCATCGTCCATAGAAGCTTGAGCCACTTCAGGAACTTCTGTGGCCAACTTATTTTGATTCGTTTCATACGTACTATAGAGCGTGTGGTAAATTCCTTGTGCTTTTTTCAATGTTCCTAATTTTGCGATTGCCGTACCCATACGCGCGCGCTCCATTGCTTTTACAAACTGAGGAAACGCAACAACTGCCAAAATACCAATGATGATAATAACCGTGATCAACTCAAGTAGCGTAAAACCCTTGCTTCTTCGCATAGTAAAAACCTCCTTCTTTTCTGTTGATAATTCGTTCTTTTTCATTTCTTCCCTCTTTCAATACCACCTAAGTATACCGCCTTCTCTCATAAAAATCAACCCCCCTTTTTTACTTTGCCTTATCGCGCGCCTCCTCCGCTGGCAAGCTGGAACAATGGAAGAAACAATGAAATAACAATGGTTCCCACGACAAATGCCATAAAAACGACCATTAAAGGCTCAAACAAAGCGACAAAGCGTTTCAGCCTTGTTTTTAACTGCACCTGGTAATGGTCGGATATTTTTGAGAACATTTCCGGAAGGTTACCGACTTCCTCACCCACCTTAATCATTTCAATAATCATCGGTGGAAAAAAATTAGTAAGCGCAAGTTGCTCCGAAAGTGAAGCTCCCCCGCGAACCTTATCTTTGACATGTCCAAGAATCTGTTCTAAAACAACATTCCCTACGCTCCGCTGAGTCACCTCAAGCGCGTAGATAATCGGCACTCCGCTTTCTAAGAGAATCGCCGCTTCTGAGGCAAACTTTTCCAAGGACGCAGTATAGAAAAATTCCTTAAGAACCGGGATGCTTAATTTCAGGCGGTCCAGTGTTTGTTTCCCGGGCAGTGTTTTTTTATACCAGTTAAACCAAAAGATGAACCCGATTACCCCCAGCACCAAAAAGATAAAATTCTTTTGCAAGAAAATGCTGATTGCGAACATCGCCTGAGTGGCGATTGGAAGCGTTATGTCAAACTGCGAGAAAATTTCGTAAAATTTTGGGATAATAAAAATCGTGAAAAATAAGAGCGCTCCGGTTGCCGCGCAAAGCAGAACAATCGGATACATAATCGCCGTGACGATATCCCTGGTAAATTCCATGCGCATCTCAAGTGCCGAGGCAATTTTATCAAGCACGCCGGCTAAATTACCGCTTGCCTCGCCAGTTTCAATAAGCCCAACCCACATCGCATCAAAATAAGCCGGGTACTTCGCAAGGGACTCGGTTAAAGAAAGTCCGGATTCAACATTCCTGGTAACCCGCCCCAGAATATCGGAAAGCGTTGAACTCTCTGCCTGCACTGAAACAATTTCAAGCGTACGCAGCAACGTGATGCCTGAAGCAAGAAGAATGGAAGCCTGCCTGCCAAATTGGGCCAAATCCTCAGTCTTGACCCCGCTGTGGGTGTGCGCTATTTTGGGCGAACCAGGCACCGTCCCTTTATCTTCAGTAAAAGGGTTGATGTTGATTACGAAAAGGCCTTGGCCTTGAATTCTCCGGATCGCTTCTTCCCGGGAGGGAGCCTCGATGATTCCCCGACTTACCTGGGATTTTCTGTCTTTTGCCGCGTAGATAAACTTAGGCATGCAGACCTCGCTTTTTTATCCGTTTTGCTATAAGGCAACTGACAAAATCTCTTCGATTGAAGTAATCCCTTCTTGTACCTTAAAGAGACCACTCTCAAGGAGCGAGTGTGTTCCTTTCGTCTTGGCGCACGTCATAAGCTCCTTGAGCGAAGCTTTTTTGTAAATCAAGTCGCGGATATCGTCGTCAAGAAGGATAACTTCCGAAACTATCGTCCTGCCTTTATACCCAATATAATTGCATTCTTTACAACCGTGCGGTTCATAAACGATGTTCGTTTTAAGCTTTACCCCATACAACGTTGTTTCTCCGATTTCTTTTGGCGCGCGGCACAGAGGACAAAGTTTCCGGACAAGACGCTGTGCCACCAGAAGCCTGACGGAAGAAGCAACGAGATAATCCGGAATTCCGATATCTTCAAGCCGGGTAATCGCTGCGGCTGCGTCATTGGTGTGTATCGTAGAAAGAACTAAGTGCCCGGTTAAAGCTGCACGCACGCAGATTTCCGCAGTCTCGAGATCACGCACTTCTCCAACCAGAATAATGTCCGGATCCTGCCGCAAGAAGCTGCGCAAAGCCGCAGCAAATGTAAGACCGATCTCGGGTTTCACCTGAACCTGGTTTACTCCGTCTAAGCGGTATTCAACCGGATCTTCAGCGGTAAGGATATTTTTTTCCGGAGATTTTATTTCGTTCAACGCGGCATACAAAGTCGTGCTCTTTCCCGATCCTGTCGGACCGGTTAAAAAGACTAACCCGTAGGAAAAGTTTATCCCTTTACGGATCAAATCAAGCTCATCACCCACAAACCCCAGTTTTGCTAAATCCAAAGGTATTCTCCCCTTATCCAGGATACGAATAACAACTTTCTCGCCGTAAATAGTCGGTATCACTGAAACGCGCATATCGATAATGCGCTTGTCGATTTTAACGCTGAACCCTCCGTCTTGAGGTAGGCGTTTTTCCGCAATATCCATCTTACAGAGAATTTTGATGCGCGAAACAATCGCAAGATGCAAGCTATTGGCCGGAGGCGGCATTTCATGGAGAATCCCATCCATACGATACCGGAGTATAAGCCTGTCGCGCTGAGGCTCAACATGAATATCAGAGGCACCTTCCTGAATCGCCTGGGTAATAATCAGATCAACGAGTTTAATCACCGGAGCCTCTTCAGCTCGCGCAATTATTTTATCAAGACTCAGCTCCTCCCCAACTCCTTTTTCAATCTCAAGAACCTCGCCTTCAGCGGCAGACTGCTCATAGGATGCCTGGAGTGCGTCTTTGAGCATCCGGGATTTTCCGTAAAATTCTTCAACCGCGGTCAAGATGTCCGAACGGGGGGCAATTACCGGATTAATATCGCACCCTGTTACCTTACGTAAATTATCCACGAGTAATAAATCAGTCGGGTCAAAAAGCGCGACGGTTAAAGAAGACATGGTTCTTGAAAGAGGAAGAACAATATTCTTGATCGCGAAATCATACGGAACAAGCGTGTCAAGACTCTGGTCCATCATCGGTTTCAGTTTTCCCGACTGGAGTGAAACGTAGGGAAGAGAAAGTTGCTTCCCAAGGATAACAACGAATTGTTCCTCGGTAACAAAATTCAGCTTCAGAAGAATTTCTCCCAGCCTGCCGCCTTCTTTTTTTTGAAATTCCACGGCTTCCTGAAGCTGGGACTCGCTGATAATGCCCTCCTCAAGAAGGATTGCTCCTATTTTTTTATATGTTCCGGCCATGGAAGAAATTTTTGCGCCTTACTGAGAATCAATACCGCCCCATCGTAGTAAACATTCTGTCAACGCCCTGGTGCCGCTCGGAAAGAACTGTTTGTTCGCGCGCAGAACGCTCTTCAGAATCTCGGCTTAAAACAGTCTCGTTGTCGTCTTTAATGATGTGCGGAGTAAGAAAGATGAGCAACTCTCTTTCTTCTTTACCTTTCTCTTTGTAGCGGAATGCGGCTCCCAGAAATGGCAAGTCGCCCAAGAATGGCACCTTATATTTACCCTGGGAGTTTGTTGTCCGAATCAGCCCGCCGACAAGCAACGTATGCCCGTCTTTGATTTTAACGATATCTTTTACTGATCGCTCTTCCGGGTTCATAACCTTACCGGAAACGAGGTTTTCGGCAAAAGCAATATCGCTCTCTACCGCCTCCACGACTTTAGGTTCAAGAAATAGGGTGATCTCTCCGTTTGCTGAGTTCACCTGAGGAGTCACCCGTAAAACTGTCCCGGTTTTTGCGCGTTCAATCTCGTAAGTCACCTTCCCGTCCTCATCAATATTCTTAGTCACCCCGATTGCTTCATCGGTAGCAATCTGAATCTGGGCGGGATGATTCGAAAGCGTATAAATTCTCGGCCGGGCAAGCGCCTTTGTCGATATGTCCTTTTTTAAAAAGTTGATTGCCGCGGCTGAACCAGTAAAGCCAAACATGCCGGGAGTAAACCCGTCTTGTGTACCAATCGTTGCCCCGTTATTTGTGTTTCCATCGGCGCCGCCAATAATACCCTTAAAGGGAAACCCTGTCTGGAATGCAGGCCCAAGATAGGCAAGGGTCAAGCCGTCACCGCCGCCCCATTGCACGCCCAGATGATCAGTTAAAGATTTCTTAACATCGAGCATTTCAACCTCAATCATCACCTGAGGAACTGGCTTGTCCAACTCTCGAATAACTTTCTCGATCAAAGGAAATTGAGCAGGAACGTCTGTGACGATAATTGAATTGGTCCGGTCATCTTCCGTAACCTTCCCTTGCTCTGAAAGAACTTTTTTCACTGACTCAAGAATACCAATATCGGCCTTCGTATCGCCTCCGCCGCCGCCACTACTAAGCCCAGGGGTAATTTTTGCATCTTCGCGCTTAATCCCATCGCCGAACTCTTTCGTAAGGCGGGAACTACTGACCCGCGCGTTCTTGAGATGATACACTTCTGTCTGCAGCTCCAAGGACGGTCTCCCCATCTCTTTAATAATAAAAATGCTGCTGTCTGGGTTAAAAACATAGCTTAAATTATTCGCCTTAAAAATAGTATCCATTGCGTCTTTTAACGGCACCTTATCAAGATAGAGAGTAATCTTTCTATTTTTCACCGCTTCCGATGAAACAAAATTAATACCGGTCTGCTGGGATAAAACCTTCAGTACGTCAACTAAATCAGCGCCCTCAAGATCCATTGAAATATTCTTTTCCACTGAAGCAAGAAGATAGTCCCCGTACGTGTCTTCCGGAGACTCTAACGATGCGAATATTTTTAAGTCTAAACACAGAAAAGCGAAAACAATAAAAACGATTTTTATAACCTTCATATTCCTGCCTCCCCTTTTTCCAAGACTATAAGCCTTTCAATTTTCGCTTAGGACTGAAGATAAAAACTTTTTCCTCCAGAATAATCGTAACCGCGTTATTTTCTATCTTGGTAATAACCGCATCCGGGTTATTTTTTAGTTTATCTCCTACGATATATACTTCGCCATCAATAATCGCCTGCGGCTTCTCGGTACCCCAAAAAACACCATCCACCCGCACTTCCAAAGTGATATCTTCTCCGGTCTTACGGATCTTTTTTTGTCCTGCCCCGGATGTTTGGGTAACCTTGCGCTTCTCAGGAAGAAGCCTCTTAAAGGGATCCCTTGCTTCACCCTGAACGCACGCGAATACAAAACAAAAGAAAAAAATGATTCTCTTATTCATCCCTATATCCCCAGCTTTTCCCTGTCAACACTTAACCCTTGAATCTCAAGCTCAATAGATAACGTCGAATCATCCTGAGACTGCCGGCTTAAGCGCACCGTAGAAACCCTCACCATTTTTCCTTTGCCTTCCAATACATTTAAGAACTTCACGAGCATCTCATAGGTACCCGAGGTGCGAAAAGCTACAAGCACCGGCTGAAAAATCTCCTTTTCCTGTCCGGAACGATAGAGCGGACGGCTGGAGGTTATCTCCAGGCGGGCTTCCCGGGCAAGATCATTGATCATTTTTGAAAGCGTGTAGGCGTCGCTTTCTATGAAGCGCTTAATCGCCCCTTCAGCGTAAGATTTTTTCTCTTTCAACTCCTCGATCGCCGCGTGTTTCTCTTTTTGTAGCGTTATCTTTTGCTCAAGCATCCTCAGATCGCTCTCGCTTTTTTCCTTCAGATACTTATACCCGTAATACGTCCCGACTCCGAGCAAAATAACAATCACAAAGTTTTTATAACGCTTTACGATTAGGTCTATCATTTTTTCACCTTAACCGCTAATTTCACTTCCATGCTAAACTTTGTTACACCGTACCCCTCAAGGTCCCCCCGCTCAGTAAATTGGGGGTTTGCCTCGCTGATAATTCCCGGACCGAACGAATCTTCCTGGCGAAGCTTATCGATGAAATCATTCAGGCTCTTCATTTCTCTCTGTTCATCCGCCAGAAAAACATACCCGTTAAAACTAAATTTTGAAAACGCGTCATTTGAGAAATTTAAACTCTCAAACCATACCCCCGGAGAAAGAATCTTTGCCAAGGCATCGAAATAGCCGCTTACGGGCTGTAAATACACTTTTTCTTTTTCTCTTACTTGCGCTACGGACTTTTCCAAATTACTGATTTTTGCCTTAATCGTCTCGAGACTGAGATTTTTTGCATCATCGGTGATCAGATAATCCTTCTGAACCCGCAGCCACTCGCTATTTTTCTCATCGAGTTTCTTACTTTCTTGGAGCAGGAAAGTCCCAAGAATAGCCCCTGCAATAACCAAGGCGCTTCCGATAACTTTAAAATTGAGCGGAACCGGGACAATTTCTTTGGGCGTCCCTTTCTGGATCAACTTCCCTACATCTATCTTGGGCATAGACAAAGACAACCCTGGGGCTTTTGGCTGGTATGAACGGGCAAGATCTATTTCGAATGGGTACGGTAAAGAACGCCGCAAAGCAATCGCGTATGCCTTCAAAGTCTCCATATTCTCGAAACTCAGCTTATCCACTAACGTAGCTGGAGTAAAAATTTCAACAGGCATGTTAAGATCAGCGGAAAACGTAGCAAAATAATCCCGGTAACCTTCTTCAGTAATGATATAAATCCGCTCTACAACTTCACCACTCAGTTCCCTTCGGTAGTAATCAAAAGTGAGCCGCAGATCGTCGAGAAACTTGAGCATATCCAATTCTTTGTCAGCCCGCAAGGAAACCTTGGAGCATCTGCCAAAACAGGGAAAAAATCGATCGTTAAAAATATATACGTCGACTTCGCTTCCCCAACAGGAAAGAACGGCGAAGTTTTTGGTCCCAGGAGCAATCTTTCTGCCGTTCTTCAGCATCCGGGCAAAAGCCATTCCCGTAGGATGAATATTCTTGATCGTAAGGCCTAAATTGCCGAAAACTGTGCGATAGCGCTCAACCAGTTCTTTTTTAATACCGACAAAACCAACATCAGTGGCTTTTGCCTTCATCTTTTTCTGGGTGACAAAATCCCAGAGCATATCTTCGATCTTAAAAGGAATATATTTTTCGGCTTCTATCGGGATAGAAACAAGCGCTTCTTTACGGCTCATCTGAGGAACATCGAAAAACCGGAAAATAACATCGTTCTCGTACACTCCGACAAAAACTTCTTTTGTCTCAGTCTTGATCTCCCGCAGGCCTTTGCGGATCAACGCTTCGAGCTTGATATCTTCAGTTAAATTTTCCGCGTTTATTTCTTCTTCGATAGAAGCGTAGGAAATAAATGTAGTAAGAATCTCTTTTTTGGGAATGACCCGGGCAAATCCAACGCCATCTTTCCCCAGATATACACTCACGGTTTCCTGAGACTGGCCAAAAGGAAGATTCTTTAAGAATGGTATATCCATCTTAGTGTTTTATCCCTCGCAGTTTACAGTCTCGAATCCAACTATCGATATCGTTCTTATCAAACCTCCAGACCTTACCGATCTTTATTCCGGTAATTTTCTTGGCATGGAGCCAGTTATAGATAGTTTGCTTTTTAAGTCCGAGGTAATCGGACAGCTCGTCAATTGTGAGTAACGTTGAAGGAATTCTGCGTCGTATCATCTTATTTACTTTTACTTACTTGTATCATAAGAACGTTGCATCTGTATTTAAATACTTTTATTTATGTGTGTCAAGTATTTTTTTATACTTTTTGTACATACTACACAATGTTTGGTCATCTTATGAATAAATACACAATATATAGCGTATTATGAACTGATTTATTTTTTAAGAAAACAGGAAGAACTGCTCAGAGAGGCTTTTGACTCGCCCGGAAAGCAGATTGAATCTGCTGCAAAGTATCAGCAGAAAATTTTTGAAGGAAGAAATTCGCCAGAACATAACTCAGCATCGCTTCCGCCACAACGCCACACGCAGAAAGAGCAATCGTATCTGACCGTTCAATATGAGCCTTTTTTTCCTTCTTCGTCGTAAGCTCTACTGACGTTAAAGGACGGTACAATGTCGCGATAGGCTTCATAGCGACTCGCATCATAAGAGGCTCTCCAGTTGTCATACCTCCTTCGATGCCTCCCGAGTTATTACTGCGATGGTAGAAACCGCCCTTCTGAGAGTAATAGATCGCATCATGACTCTTTGAACCAAACGCCTTCGCATACGAAAATCCCAATCCAATCTCAACGCCCTTCACTGCGGGTATTGAACCTAATGCCTCAAAAATTGCCGCATCTATCCGTCTATCCCAATGCATGCAGCTACCTAACCCGGGAGGAACCTGATAGGCAAGAATTTCAATAACACCCCCCAGGGAATCACCGTGATCCCGCGCATAATCAATCAACTGCATTATTTTCTTTTCTGCGATAGGATCAACACAACCGATAGAAGACTTACGTAAGGCTTTCTCAAAAAGATGGACACTGGGAGTTTTCGCGAATGGCTTTACTGTGATATTGCCGACTGCGGTAACATGACTCAAAACTCTGATCTTAAAACACTCGAGAAACTGCTTACAGAAAGCCCCAACAACTACCCTGCACGCTGTTTCCCGAGCAGAAGCACGCTCTAGAATATTCCGCAAATCAGTTTCTCTATATTTAAGCGCTCCGGCTAAATCCGCATGCGCAGGCCGCGGTATGGTAATCGGAGAAAGAGCGTCTGTTTGGAAAGGAGAAATTCTTGCGTCTTTATTCTTAATAAAAAACGCTATCGGACTCCCCAGGGTAATTGAGCCGCGAAGTCCGGAAATGACCTGGACAGTGTCCTGTTCAATCTTCATTCTTTCGCCTCTTCCATAACCACCCTGCCGTCGAGCAAGTTCTTGATTGATATATTCTCTGCGTATAGGGATACCCTTAGGCAAGCCTTCAAGAATACCAGCTAAAGCTTCTCCATGAGATTCTCCGGCGGTTAAGAATCGTATCATATGTTACCGAAAGAAAAGGTTAATAATCTGTTCTCCAAAAAATACCGCAACGACCACTCCAATCGACAGAAACGGCAGATACGCGATCAAATGAGATTTTTTCCGGATTAATATGTATACTCCAAAAAGAAGCGAAATGACCGGAGCAAGGAAAAAGACAAGAAGCGCTATTTTCCACCCTAAAAATCCTCCAACCATGCCAATAAAATCAACGTCACCAAGGCCTAAGCTTTCTCGCTCTCCCTCAATAGAATCTTTTTTCCGGAAAAGCAAATACAATTCAAGCCCGAAATCACCGATTAATTTGAAAAAATAAACAAACCCCAGCCCGATAAAAATTCCCAACAAACTGTCGACGAGCGGAATCTGATAAAAATCAGTATGCATGAAAAGTGTCTCATAGAAAAGAACCCCTGACTGGATAAAAGCGATCGAAACCGCGGCCAAAATTCCAAGAACGCATAAGTATGCAGGAATAGCCCGGAAGTCGATATCAATGAACGAAACAACGATGCAAAAGCTAAAAAGCAGAATGATCTTAAAAAATTCAACGTGCAACCCAAACCGCAAATATGTCAGAACAAAAAGAGCGGCGGTCAAGAACTCAACTAAGAAATACCGGAAAGAAATCTTCTGGCGGCAGGAGCGGCACTTTCCGCAAAGCCAAAGATAACCGACCAGAGGAATATTGTCGTGCCACTTGAGCGGAGTTTTGCAGTTGGGACAAAATGAAAAAGGAAACACGATCGACATCTCCCGGGGAAGCCGAAAAATACAAACGTTTAGAAAACTACCGATACAACTGCCGGCAACAAAAACTATGATTGCTTCAAGTATTTTCACAAAGCACTCTGCAATTCTTTGAGTACTAATTCTTCTTTATCCATAAAACTCTTTCCAAACCAAATCTCTAAGGCCAGAAGCCCCTGATAGAGCAACATCGAGAGTCCATTCATCACGAAAGCTCCTCTCTTCTCAGCATACCGCAAAAGACTGGTTTTGCAAGGATTGTAAATCACATCGTACACTATCATTCCTGGATGGATCAACCGCGAATCAATAGGCAAAGAATCTTTCTTGCTCATACCGAGTGGTGTTGTATTGATTAAAAGCTGAATCTGCTTTGTATCAACTGCATCCGGCTTCGGTATAGCCGCGATTTGACAGTCAGGGAAAAATGTGCGCAAACGCCGAGCCTGGATCAACGCCTTTTTTGTGTCAATATCATATAAATATACGGAAGAAACCCCAGAAAGCGCGCAAGCGTATGAAATAGCCTTACAGGCTCCTCCAGCCCCCAGGATAAGTGTTTTTTTCCCGGCGAATGAAAATCCTTCTTTCACGAGCGACAGATAAAATCCGCGGCTATCGGTATTAAATCCGTAACTTTTCCCGTTCTCAAATTTTACCGTATTCACCGCCCCTATTTTCTTGGCGTCCTTGCTCAAAACATCGATGAAAGGAATGACCGCTTCTTTATGGGGAATAGTAATGTTGCACCCTTTCAAACCGAGCGTCAGCGCGCCGATGAACGCCTTTTCCAGCCATGCGGCTTCAACAGGAAAACAAAGGTACAAAGCATCTAGGGCAGAAATTTTAAAAATGTAGTTATGGATGAACGGTGAGAGCGAATGGCTGACCGGAAAGCCGAAAAGTCCGTAGCAAGCTGTTTTACTTGTAATTTTCATATTTACCATAGACGATTTCCCAGAAATATCTCCAGTGAATATCCTCAAAGTAGGAAAAATCGCTGTATTTACTTAAGAGATACTTTTTAATCTCTGATTTGGTCCGGTATTGTTTTTTCGCGAAAAAGCCACCGCTGAGCGGCTGATAGAGCATATTCCAGAAATGACGCCAATCTTCGCTCTCAAATTTTCCAAAAACCGTTGGCAAGAATTGGACGAGCGTTTCTTCCTTATCAACGAACGTAATCGGCATTTTTCGCTCGGGAACAAACTCGGTTGAAATATTTTCCCGAAGAGCGGCGGATTTTTGCGGAAAGATTGTTGAGAAGAAATACTGAGTCTTGTATCGAATCTCAAAAAAGATACTGTCTCGAGACTGCAGAATCAGAACAAAAATACCGACTACAACCAGAACTGCAAAAACATTCCATACATATTTCATCTGACCTAGATGAGTTTGCTCAAGGCATCAAGGTATGCTTTTGCTGAAGCCTCAACAATATCCGTACTTGAACCAAATCCGCTTGCCCGACGCTTCTTTATCGACAACTCAACGCGCACTTTCCCCACGGCGTCTGTTCCTTGAGTAATCGCCTCAAGTGAATAATGTTCTAGCTTGGGCTTTACTTTGAGAGCTTTACTCATGGCCTGGAAGCTTGCATCAACGGGACCGTCCCCGGTAGAACTCTTTTCCAAATATTGAGACTTGTATTTTATTTTTACCTGTGCCCGAGGAACACAATTGGTGCCACTATGAAATTCAAGGGCAACGAGTTTTATCGAATCGCGATGCACCTGTATCGCTTCTTCAGCAAGAGCGATAATGTCTTCATCAAAAATTTCCTTCTTCTTATCGGCTAATACCTTGAACCGGGCAAAAACAGCTTCGAGTTGCTTCTCGGTAAGAGGAAAACCAAGCTCCGTAAGCCTTTTCCCAAAAGCATGCCTCCCTGAGTGTTTACCGAGCACAAGTCGCGTCTCAACACAGCCAATCGTACTTGGATCCATAATTTCATACGTGGTTCTTTCTTTGAGGATTGCGTCTTGGTGAATTCCGGATTCATGACGGAACGCATTAGCGCCAACGATAGCTTTATTCGGTGGAACTACAAAACCAGTTAAATTACTCACTAATTTTGATGTTTTCAAAATCTCCTGAGTATGGATAGCTGTGCTTATCCCCGGAAAAACATCGGTACGGGTATGCAATGCCATTACAATTTCCTCCAGTGAAGCATTCCCTGAACGCTCTCCTATGCCATTTACCGTGCAGTGCACTTGACGCGCTCCGGATAAGATCCCCGAGAGCGAATTTGCCGTAGCCAGCCCTAAATCATTGTGACAGTGAACCGAAATAACTGCCTGATTGATGTTCGGAACGTTATTGCGAATATCCCGGATAAGTTGTTCCATCTCCTGGGGATAACTGTATCCTACGGTATCTGGAATATTGATTGTCCGGACCCCTTCCCCGATAACCGTCTCAATAATCCGGAAAAGAAAATCCCGAGAAGTACGGGTGGCGTCTTCCGGAGAAAACTCAACATCATCGCAAAGGTTCCGAGCAAACACAGCATGGGCTTTTGCTATCTCTAAAATCTCTGATTCAGGCTTTTTGAATTTATAAGTCAGGTGTATTTTTGAAGTTGCCAGAAAAATGTGCAGTCTCGGTTTTTTCGCCTTCCGTACCGCAGCGTGGGCTTCCTCTATGTCTTTCTTGACGCACCGGGCAAGAGCACAGACAGAAACGCGCTTAATGGTTTGGGCAATGGTTTTTACCGCGGAAAAATCTCCGGGGCTTGCCACGGGAAAACCAGCTTCCAGAACATCAACGCCCAATTGTTCAAGCTGCCGAGCAACTTTTACTTTCTCGGCCGAAGTAAGCGAGGCCCCGGGCGCTTGCTCCCCATCTCGAAGCGTCGTATCAAATATGATAACTCTCTCCATAAGAACAACTTCAGAAAACTATTTACGCATCCAAGGCATCATTTCCCGCAATTGTTGGCCGACTTTCTCAATCGGATGCTCATCTCCTGCTTTCAGAAGCGTGTTGAAATTGGGACGGCCGTTTTCGTTCTCGCGAATCCACTCTTTGGCAAATTTTCCGGATTTAATCTCCTTAAGAATTTTTTCCATTATTTTCCGGGTTTTTGCATTAATGATTCTTGGTCCACGGCTTAAATCTCCATAACAGGCGGTATTGGAAACTTTGCGGCGCATTCCGCTAATACCAAATTCTTGGATTAAATCGGTGATGAGCTTCAATTCGTGGAGAACTTCAAAATAAGCAATTTCCGGCTGATACCCGGCAGAAACCAGCGTATCAAATCCAGCTTTGATAAGTTCGCTCACCCCTCCACATAACACGGCTTGCTCGCCAAACAAATCTGTTTCAGTTTCTTCTTCGAAAGTAGTCTCAATAACACCCGCCCGGGTCGCACGGAGAGCCTTTGCATACGCAAGCGCAAGCTGCTTAGCCTGGCCAGTCGCATCCTGAAAGACAGCGACGAGGCACGGAACACCCTTACCTTCTTCGTACATTTTCCGCACCAACGCTCCTGGGCCTTTTGGAGCAACCATAAAAACATCGATATCCTTGGAAGGTTTGATTTGCTTGAAACGGATATTAAAACCGTGCGAGAAACAAAGCGCCTTGCCTTTTTTCAAATACGGCTTTATTCCTTCTTTGTAAACTTTCGCCTGAACATGATCCTGAGTTAAAATCTGGATAATATCTGCCGATTGAGCTGCCCCTGCGACTGAAACAGGAGGAAATCCGTCTTTACGGGCCTGCTCAAAGTTCGGAGTGCCTTCAAGTTCAGAAATAACAACCTTACACCCTGAATCCCGCAAGCACAGTGCTTGCCCCCGACCTTGAATGCCATAACCAATAATAGCAATCGTCTTGTTATTCAGCAATTCGAGATTTGCGTCTTGATCGTAATAAATTTTTGCCATAGCTTCCTCCTTCTGCTTCTGTTGTTTTGCGCTTTTTCAGATACGGTAATTATTTTTCGATCACGATCTTTCCGGTTCTGACCAACTCAACAATGCCAAACGGCTTCAGAATCCCTAAACAATCACGGATATATTGGGTATCACCGACGAGCTCCAAAATAACCATGCTTTTTTTCACTTCGCAGATACATTCTTTCAGGGTAACCCGCGCACGCCTCCAGAGCCCTTCCTTTCCTTTCTCAACTTTAATTTTTACCAGCACCAGTTCACGCCCAATATGCTCTTTCTTGGTAAAATCAACTACCGTGATCACATCGATCAATTTGTGAAGTTGTTTTTTAATTTGTTCCAGGATCTTTTCATCCTCTGCATTCACGATAATCGTCATGCATGAAATACTTGGATCCTGAGTTTCTCCGACCGCAAGAGACTCGATGTTGTAGCCACGCGCAGAAAACAAAGAGGCTATGCGTGCAAGAACGCCGAACTTATTCTCAACGAGAGCTTGAATCGTATGTTTCATGCCATCCCACCAATCATCCGGTTGATTGCTTCTCCGGCTGGAACCATGGGAAAAACATTTTCTTCGTCTTCTACCGAAAAATCCAAGAGCACCGGCCCTTGAATCGCGAGGGCTTCTTCAATCGCGGCGGTAACCTTCTTTTCATCGACAACTCTTATACCCCGAATACCATACCCCTGAGCAATTTTGACAAAATCGGGATTCTGCAAAATAGTTCCGGAATAACGCCGCTTATAGAAGAGTTCCTGCCATTGCCTCACCATCCCTAAGCACCCGTTGTTCAGGATTGCTATTTTCACCGGGATATTATAGGCTGCAACCGTTGCTAATTCCTGAATATTCATCTGGATAGAACCATCGCCGGCAATATCGAAAACAATTTTTTTGGGGTTACCAATACTGGCCCCTATCGCCGCGGGAAAACCAAATCCCATTGTGCCCAATCCGCCGCTCGAAATGAAATGCCGAGGGGCGTTGAACCGGTAAAATTGGGCTGCCCACATCTGATTCTGCCCGACTTCAGTTGTAATAATCGCCTGGCCTGATGTTAAACGACAAATCTCTTCAATAACATACTGGGGCTTAATCTTACCTTTTCCTTTGCGCGAGTAAACTAACGGGTATTTCTTTTTATTTTCGAGGACTTCTTTCATCCATTCTTTTGTCTGAGGTTTCTGGTCCACCATTTGGAGTATCTGCGCTAAAATACTCTTGGCGTCTCCTACAATCGGAACATCAACTTTAATATTCTTACTGATTGAGGTTGGATCTATATCAATATGCACAATTTTTGCGCTTGGCGCAAACGCGGCGATCTTCCCGGTAACCCGGTCATCAAATCTACACCCAACCGCGATAATTAAATCGGCATGGGTTAAGGCTAAGTTGGCGTACACGGTTCCATGCATCCCCGGCATGCCTAAAAAAAGTGGGTTTTCGGAAGGAAAAGCCCCTAACCCAAGCAGCGTTACCGTAACGGGAGCTTGTATTTTTTCGGCAAACTTCACCAATTCATTCTGCGCAGATGAAATGATAATACCCCCTCCAGCCATGATCACTGGTTTTTTTGCCCCGGCAATCAACCGTGCCGCTTTTTTCATTTGCCCCGGATGTCCGAAATAAGTCGGCTTATAACTCCTCAATTCTATGCTCTCGGGATAAAAAAACTCTGTTTCCTGCTGTTGTACGTCCACGGGGACATCAATAACGACTGGTCCAGGCCTTCCGGTAGAAGCGATAAAAAAAGCTTCTTTAATCGTTGCAGCAAGATCGTGTACGTTTTTTACCAAATAATTATATTTACTTATTGAACGTGTGATACCGATTACATCAGCTTCCTGAAAAGCATCGTTCCCAATCAGGGAAGTTTTTACTTGTCCGGTGATTGCGATCATTGGCACAGAATCCATGTAGGCCGTCGCGATTCCTGTAGTTAGATTAGTCGCTCCTGGGCCTGAAGTTGCCAAACAAACCCCAACCTTTCCCGTAGAACGAGCATACCCATCGGCCGCGTGAGCTGCAGCTTGTTCATGGCGGGTTAGAATAAACTTTAACCGAGAATCATAAAGAGCGTCAAAAAGCGGCAAGACAGATCCTCCCGGATACCCAAAAAGATACTCAACGCCTTCTTTGAGAAGACTCTCGATTATTATCTGTGAACCTTTCATAGCCACAAACCTTGAATTTTTCTCTTTATATTATCAATTTTGGGCTCTTTTGCAATGTTTTTCTTGAATTTATCCAAAGAGCTAATGCCCAGGAAGAAAAATAATCGAGGATAAACCAAAAACAAAAAAACCCGACAGCTGTTTTCTGCCGGGTTATGCATTTTATTGCGGGGAGAGGATTTGAACCTCTGACCTTCAGGTTATGAGCCTGACGAGCTACCTGGCTGCTCCACCCCGCGAATCATCTTCCTCTAAAGAATTCCCCCGGTTTATTTTCACGATAACGTCACCCTTCTTAGACATACCAAACTCATCCCGGGCTATCTTTTCGAGATAAACTTTATTCTCCATAATCTTATGTTCATCTTTCAACTCGGCGATATCATTCTCAAGCTTAGAAATCTGCTGCCGTAGTTCATGCTTCTCGTTCTGTAATTCCTTAATCCTGCTGTAACTTGGAAAAAACGCAATATACCCTACTGTGCTGATACAAAAAATGAGAAACGCATATTTTACGAAAGAAAATGGGCTAACCCTAAAAAGCCTTTGTGGCATATGCTGCCTTTTTGCCCAACTCCTCTTCAATCCTGAGCAACTCGTTGTATTTGGCCACTCGGTCCGAGCGAGAAAGTGAACCTGTTTTAATCTGCCCACAGCCGGAAGCAACTGCCAGATGGGCAATAGTGGTATCCTCGGTTTCTCCCGAACGATGAGAAATAATCGCAGAATACTTATGCGCAAAAGCCAAAGTAATTGCATCGAGCGTCTCGGAAAGAGACCCTATCTGGTTAACTTTAATTAATATTGAGTTGGCGATTTTCCGGTCAATCCCCATTTGCAGACGCTTTACGTTCGTCACGAACAAATCATCGCCTACAAGCTGGAGTTTTTTCCCTAAAACATCAGTGAGCTTCTTCCAGCCATCCCAATCATCCTCAGCAATCCCATCCTCAATCGATACAATGGGATAGTGCCCTGCTATTTTTACATAAAAATCAATTAAGTAATCAGCAGTAACTTCACTTCCTTCAAATCGGTATTTGCCATTGGCAAAAAAAGAACTTGCCGCGACATCCAGGGCAATCGAGATTTCTTTTCCGGGCTTATAGCCTGCCTGTTCAATCGCCTGAACAATGAATCGTATCGCGTCTTCGTTCCTTTGCAGCGAAGGAGCAAACCCACCCTCATCTCCTACGCTCGTTGAAAAATGGTTTGCTTTCAAGATCTTTTTCAGCGTATGGAAAACTTCTGTCGCAGCCTGCAGAGCCCGAGAAAACCGAGAAAATCCGAAAGGAACAATCATAAACTCCTGAATATCCAAACTATTGTCTGCATGCACACCACCGTTTAAAATATTCATCAAAGGAACAGGCAAAAGCTTCGCTTGGGTTCCACCGAGAAACCGGTATAGAGATGTTTTTTTCTCGCAGGCACTTGCTTTCGCAACCGCCAAAGAAACCCCCAAGATGGCGTTAGCCCCCAACTTCGACTTATTGGCAGTTCCATCAAGCTGAATAAGCAGCTTATCAATTTTCTTAAAATCGGCATCAACACCTTTTACTTTTCTGGCAATAAGCGTATTAATAGTATCAACTGCCTGTAAAACGCCTTTTCCAAGATACGCTTTACCTCCATCGCGAAGTTCAAGCGCTTCATGTTCTCCAGTCGATGCTCCGGATGGAACCGCAGCTCGAGCCCATGCGCCGCTCTTTAAAATCACATCCACCTCAACTGTTGGGTTACCTCGGGAATCCAGGATCTGGCGTGCTTTTATCTTTTGAATCTTTGACATAAATTTTACTCCCTGCTCTAGGACAAACAATAAACTGAAATAATGTTTTGTTATTATAGCGCTGAATCAATCGAAGTCAACTGTTTTATCGCTCAAAACTGTAGCGATAATATAAAAATATGGCGAAAAAATAAAAGTCCATGTACAATAATCACAGCGAATCGTGTGATACTCGCATCAGAAAAAGCAAATGGATATAACGAAAGTAAGCGCCCCTTTCATACTCATTTCTCTCATTGGGATCTTCTGGCCATATACCCTCTACCCGCTTATTCTTTTTGTCAAATCTTTTCGTAAAAAAACCCGTTGGTACGACGAAGCATTTTTACCGTCAGTAAGCATGATCATTACGGCGCATAACGAGGAACAGACCATCAGGGAAAAGATAGAAAATTCCCTTCATCTCGACTATCCTCGTGAAAAATTCCAATTAATTATCGCTTCTGACGCTTCAACTGACCGTACGAACAGCATCGTCAGAGAATTCGCCGCTCAAGGAGTAATCCTGGTAGAACTTACGGCGCGAGCAGGAAAAACCGCAGCTCAGAACGCGTCGCTCTCCTATGCCCAGGGAGAAATCGTTGTATTTTCTGACGCAACGACTTTATACCAAAGTCAAAGTGTCCGGAAACTCGTCCGTAACTTTGCCGAACCATGTGTTGGATGCGTGGGAGGCAATTTAATTTATACGCTCGATAAGAAAAACTTCAATGTTGGTTCACAAAAATACTGGAATTTAGAAAAAACAATTAAATTGCTTGAGGCAAAAAACGGGATTCTTTTCGGTTTAAGCGGCTGTATGTACGCAGCCAGAAAACAGCTCTGCACCCCTCTCGATATCCGGGTAATGGAAGACTTAGGACGCCCGCTCTTAAGCTGCGCCCAGGGATTTCTGAACATCCTTGAGCCGGAAGCGATTTGTTTTGAAAAAGTGAATCCGACGATTCAATCTGAAATCATCATGCGGCAGAGAGTAATCAGCCGCACGGTCGTAACCTTAACGATACTCAGTCAAAAAATTTTATTCCATAAGAAACCTTTATTATTGTTTGCCATTGTATCCCACAAGGTCATTCGCTATCTTCTCCCTTTTTTCACCCTGATGCTTGCCACAGGCTGTTTCTTAAACCAAACACCCATGCTCAATCAACTGATCCTACTTGTGTTGGGATACTCGCTCTTCTCATTCCTGATCATCCGCAGCGCATCGTTCCGTTTGCCTGGTATATTTTTTTATGCGATAACCATACCGGGTTATTTCTTTCTCTCAAATCTCGCCGTACTCAAAGCCTTTTTGGGTATAACGCAGAGAAAAAACGAAACCTTCTGGGAATCCCATCGCCCTTAAAAAGCTGATTATCTCTTCAGAGGAAAGAATCGGAAGCTTAACTGCTTAAGCAAATATTCAGAATATCCCGTATGCCGACAATACCCAACAGACGGCCTTTACGGGTAATAGGAAGCGTGTGAACATGATTTTGGCACATCACTGCCAAAGCATCCCAAATGGAAGCTTTACTCTCAAGGGAGATAACCTGAGAAGTCATAATATCTCGAACCGGCTTATTACGTAGAGCGTGAATCTGTTTGAAACTCTGAGAAGGAGAGTCCCTAAGGACTCTCGCAAGTCTTCCAAGAACATCGCTAATAGTGACGATGCCTAATAGCCGCTTTCGCTTGTCAACAACCGGAATGCCGCTAATCCGATACCGTAGAAAAATATGGGCCACTTGCCGCAGAGAAGCTGACTGGGCAACGGTAAGCACATGTTCTGTCATAACCTCAGAAAGCCGCACCTTCTTCATTGTTTCTGGCCGCTTACCCTTGCATTAATATACTCGATCAAATGCCGCACTACAGAAAACGGGATATCAGCAAACTCAACTCCTACTTCAAAATAATCATTCCGGTCGCAACATTTGACCCAACGGACTACTACCAATGCTTCAAAATAAATATCTTTTTCACGAAAATCAAAACTCATCCGTATGATCGAACCTCGCGGCACAAATTTATGGGTATAGAATTTAAGACCCCCTTGTGAAATATCGCGGCTTAAGAATCGGTTGGTCTTTGTTTCGGGAACAACCCGGTAGGAAACAGCCCGGGAATCAGGGATACGGATAAACTTTCTGCGTTCTGGTACCATTAGGCTAATGCAATTCCAGCAGCCAGAACTAATTCTAAATAGTGCTGCTCAAGAAAATCGGCATTCTTGGTCTTCTCAAAACTGGCAAAAGGATTCCAGGAATCACAAGCAATTCCTGTCGCATCGCTTAAAAACTTCGCAATCCCATTGAGACGAGCAGTTCCGCCGCAAATATAGATATTTTCAACGGCCTCTAAACCATAAAACTTTTTTGTGTATTCTATGGAAAGCTGAATTTCGTTGATGAGCGCGTAGAGGTCAGAAAATATCTCGATCCGTTCTGCCGGAAGCAAACACTTCTCTTCTTCCGCTTTTTCCAGCGTTACCCCAGCTTTATCAGCAATGATTCTGGTTAATGCCTCCCCGCCTACTTCAATATCCCGGGAAAAAACAGGTATCCCTTTCTTAACAATCGCCAGGTTTGTCCTTTTATTTCCAATATTGAGCAAAATATAGGAAAGTTCCTTATTATTATAAGAACTGTTCAGAAAAATCGTTGAGAGCGCCAAAGAATCAGTAGTGATTGTATCGGGTATCAGATGTAATTCTTCAATAATCTTGAGCCGCTCTTTGACAACTTCTTTCCGCGCCGCTACCACAAGCACATTCATCTTCTTGGCATCGGCGGTTTTACCAAGAATATCGATATCGACTATTGAATCGTCCATTGGAAAAGGAATATATTTATCGAATTCAAACTTCAGTGATTTAATGATATTCTGCTTGGGAAGCACCGGGAAAAGAAGGTATCGGGCAATAACGTTCTTTCCTGCCACCGAAACATTCAGCTGGTTGTGGGATATCGCGAGATTACTCAAAAGCAAACGTATCTTGTCTAAAAGCACATTCGTAGGCGCCCCGATCGGGAGTTTCTCCATGGCCGCAGAAAGAATTTTGACACCCTTGGAAGTTTGTATGAGTTCGATGCCCTTAACTGCAGCGGTTCCGATATCGATGCCGATATGGCTCTTTACTCTCATGGACGAATTTTGTTATATTCCGAAAGATACTCTTCGGCTTTCTGGTTATTATTAAGATACTTCATATAAAGAATGCTCAAATTATAGAGCGCGTCTGCCTTTAAGTTTCCGTTCAAAGAAACCACCTTGGTAAACTCTCCAGCCGCCTCTTCAAAATAATTGATCTTTGTGAAAACAACCGCTAAGTTATAACGGATTTTTTCGTTCTTGTCATCGAGGGCCAAAATCTTTTTGTACTCGTCAATCGCTTTCTGATAATTTCCCTCCTGAGTAAAATAGTAGGCGAATAGCTCATGGAGCTTGATTTCGTTCTCCGGTTTCATTTTTGTCTCTCCAGACAAAAAACTAACCTGCCCCAAGGTAAAGGTCAAAAACAAACACACACTGATAATTTTCTTATTCATTGGGTTTCCTGATTGGAAGAATGTCTTTGTTTTTAAGCTCCCCGATATTTGCCTGAGCCTGCAGGAAAGACACATTTTCAGCATAGGTCATGTTATCTTTGGGAATAGACGGAGTAATAAAAATTACAAGCTCGCGGTTTTCATCACTGTCAAGAGTTTTGGAAAAAAGTTTTCCCAAAATAGGAATATCTCCGATGAAAGGAACTTTGTAAATTGTCTTTTTCTTCTCGCGGTTACGCAAACCGCCAATCACTATAGTTTCCCCGTCTTTAATAAGCATCGTATTCTGTGATTTCCGCGTACCGATTGCCGGCTGGTTATCAGAAGTAAAATAATTCACAAAACTCTGTTCCGTGGCAACATCGATCACAATGAAGCCATCCGGAGTAATATGCGGCTTCACGCTCATTTTAATCCCCACGTCTTTAAACTGCGTGGATGTCACTGTTCCTTGGTCTGAAGTTGTCTCGGAAGTATATGGAACCTGGTCAGTAATATCGATTTGCGCTGACATATTGTCAAGCGTGAGTACCCGCGGATTTGCCAAAATATCAGTTGAAGTATCTTTTTTCAAAGCTTCAATAAGCGCTGAAACATACGCTCTACCCCAGAGCAGCTTTCCATATTGTAAGGCGATATTCTGACCATCAAGAGCTGAAGTTTGACTGGCAAGAAACGCGGAACTTGCCTTCTTGTAGGTGCCGTTTTCTTGCGGCTCGTTATGAATCAGACCGCGCTTGATATCAAACCAATCCCAATCAACGCCCAGATCAAACTGATTGGTAGCTTTCTTATCAACCATAAGCAGCTCGATGAGAACCTGGGGCGTTTTCCGGTCAAGGCGTTTTACAATTTCCTCCGCCTGCTGGATATTATCCGGCGTATCAGTAATAATCAAACTATTCGTCCGTTTATCGGCTTCGATATTTCCGCGTTTACTCATGACCGGTTTGAGATAACTCTTGGCATCGTCAGTATTCACGAAATTGATAGTGATTATTTTCGTCACCAAAGGAATCTTCTCGGCTTCCTTATCGATTTGAGCATAACTTACAATAATAATAAAATTATCTTTCTCAATATAGGTTAAATTATATGTTTTCGAGATGAGATCGAGCGCCGTCTTCCAATTAACCCCTTCAATGTTCAGCGTTACACTTGCCTTGACATCTTCGGCCACGATCATATTAATTCCGGAAACCTTGGAAAGCACCCGGGCTACCTCCCGAATATCCGTATCGCGAAAATCGATATAGATAGCATCCGCGTCTTTTTGCTCCTGCTTTTCTCCCGCAGAAGAAACCCCGCTTTCTTCGGTCTCAATTTCTCGACCCGTGGTTCCGGAATCTCCTGCAATATCATCAGCTTGTTCGTTGTCGGCGTTCAACGCTACCTGATCCGGAAGTGCTGGAAGAGAAGGAGGAATAACGTCTTCTTGTGAAAAAACACTAAGGGGAAGAAGCAGCAGGAAAAAAAAGACAAATATTTTAGTATTCATTCTTACTCCTTAGATTGGGTTCCGTTTTAAAAAAAACTTCAACTTTTTCTGATTGTAGATCACAACAAGGTATTCTTTGGAAATTTCGTCAATGGTCAACCCACGCCATTCGTCTTTTTCTTTGACGATATCGTTATTGATTACGATGAACTTTTTGCCTTGCTTCATTACAATTCCGCGTATCTCCACCGGAAAAGGAAGTTTCTTAAGTAAATCTTCTTCCTGTAATTCTGCGCTCATTTCTTTCAAAGAAAGAGAGAACGGATCTCGCAAACCAATATACTGATTATCCTCCGCAAAAGATTCACCCTGCGGAATACCGGATAGAAGAATAGTACAAAGTAGTATCGCAAAAACAACCTTTTTCATTGACTCCCCGCTAATTGGTAAACGCTCATTACCAGTGACTCCTCATGCCGCGAGGGATTTTTCTCATTACCTCGGATGGTCAGAGATTTAATCCCGAGAGTTTTCTCGAGCTGTTCGATCTCACGGAGAAAACCGAGAAAATCAGTATATCCCGATTCAAGTTTTATCTCTATGGGCATCTCAACGAGACTAATCGAATTAGCCGCTGCGTTACCCTTTGCCCTAGACTGAGAAGCCTGGTTGCTGAGCGATAACGTGGTGAGTGAAGAGGCAAGGGGTTTTATATAGGTAAACTCTAGGCGCCTCCTCTTGGCCGTAATAACAAATTTGTCAAGAAGCATTGAAATCTCCTTCTTCTCAGCCAAGGATTTTTCAATAGTTAAAATTTCTTGTTTTTCCTTCTCTAGCTCAGATAACTTTTTATTCTTTTCCCTGCGTACTTCTTCAATTTTCTCCTGGCTCAATGCACTTTCTTCGGTAATTTTATTGTTGATATCACCTAAACGCGCAAACTGGGGAAGTATAAGAAACAAAAATGATAAGAGTAAAATTAAAACAGTCGCCACGCCCACGCCAACATGGGTAAGAAGATACGGATCAATGTCGCTTAAATCCGGCTTTGCTTTATAGAGATCAATCGCCATTACTTTTTTCCTCCTCGCAGTGGCAACTCCAAGTTAAACCGGACAATTTGACTCTTTTGGTAATTGCCGATCTGCATGTCAACAAGTTTTACCCCTTCAAAATCCCGGATGAACTCCTCGCGGGTACTTAAGGATTTAATGAAATTATTCAGCACCGAGATCGGGCCACCGGAACCTTCCAAAGTAAACAAATTCCCCCGTAATCGTAAAATACCCTTCTGGTCGTTTAAGTTTGTTTCGATCCTCATTTCTTCCATCCAAACCTCTTCGGGTATAATCTTGGCAAACTGAAAGAGTTTTTCTGACCAGAAAAATTTCCGCTCCAGGAAACCACTCAAAACGGTTTTTTTCTCCTGTAAGAAAACAACGTCTTTCTCGGCTTGGCGTATCGCACCCTGCAAATCGCTGTATTCCTTGTGTGCCGTCGTCAATTTATCAAGGATCATTTGCCGGGTAGAAACAACACCGACCAAAATAACATTAATCACGACAATAACCGCAACACTTACGAGCACGCCGGCAACAAAACGCTTAACAAGTTCTTTCTTGTCAATATACTTTAAATATTCTGCCCGAGGTAAAAGATTGATCTTCATCGCCTCTGTCCTCCAAATTCGGCTGAAAGCTGCCCGGGAGCAATCATTTTATCTTTATATTGGATGATTCGGCTGACATCCTGAGAGGTAAAAACTCGGTGGCCGTTGCGGTCACGTGCAACCTCGGGAATTTTTCCCTTCTTTAACCATAGAAAAAGAGTGTTGCGTGAAATCCCCACCTTCTTAAGCACGTCTTTCGTCGTATACATTTTCCTCAGTGTCATCGTATTGTCATACTCTGGTATACCATATATAATCAAGTACAGCATAATTCTATCGGGTTAGCATTAACCTGTCAACATATTTTTTAAAAGAAATAATCTTGGCAAAAATATCTTGCCCTTGGCAAAAAAAATTATAGAATGAGTTGTAATTATCACACAATGATGAGCAAGAAACAAAAAAACACCCGATCAGAATTTTGGCACATCGAGAACGAGAAAGCATATTCTTTTACGATATCGAATCCTCAGCGAAATCACCCCTTGTACTTCCCCTTAACAAATACACAAGGAAAAATATTCTCATCCCTATCCCCTTTTCTTACTGGCGACATCAAAATATCGCAACACCATTTTCTTACCCCTCCGGCATCGGTAGAAGATTTAAAAAATCCTCTCTGTATGCGCAATCTCTGGCTCTACTTTACTCCGTCTGAAAGCATCAGCATATCCCCTCTTGTCCCGACAGATAATATGATAACCCTGTCCGCCGGACCATTGTGGCATACGATAACACGGGTGATTCAGGAAAAAAATCTTGAGGTAACAGTTACGAACTTTGTTCCCGAAAATGAAACTGCGGAAATCATGCTCTTTTCGCTTACGAACCAGGGATCAAAAACTCAGACTTTTACCCCCACCATAGCCTTTCCCCTCTTCTGCCGCTCTGCAGATAATCTTCGCGATCACCGGCACGTTACTTCGTTGCTGCAGAGGATAAAACTTACCCGGTACGGCATCATAGTAACCCCGACGATGTCTTTTGACGAACGAGGCCATAAAAAAAATAATCATTCTTATTTTGTCTTGAGCCATACCCATTCTGGTCTGCCAACGGGATTTTTTCCCACCCTGGAACAGTTTACGGGAACTGGGACTATCTTCTTTCCTGACGCGGTCTATAAAAATTTGCCTCCCTGCGCTTCGGAGCGCACCACGATTCAAGGTAAAGAGCCGTTTGCGGGTATACGATTTAAGGAAAAAAAATTGAAGCCGAAAGAAACAATTACATTCTACACCGTTGCAGGCGTTACAGAACAAAATCCAGAAGTCATCTTTTCCCGATATGCTTCCGCAAAAAAAATATCTGTAGCGTTCGAAAACTCAAAGCGCGCATGGAAAGAATACCTGGGAAAAATAGTAGTTACAACTGCAAATCCTCGTTTTAACCTTTGGTTTAACTGGGTTCAATTACAGCCGTATTTGCGCAAATTGTTCGGTTGTTCTTTTCTCCCCCACTTTGATTACGGAAAAGGTGGGCGCGGCTGGAGAGACCTCTGGCAAGACGCTCTTGCGCTGCTCTTACGAGAACCCAAAATGGTAAAGCCTCTTATTGCCAATAGTTTCCGGGGTGTGCGCATCGATGGGAGCAATGCAACGGTCATCACAAGACAGGACGATTTCATCGCAGACAGAAATAACATTTCCCGCGTCTGGTCGGATCATGGAGTCTGGCCTTACCTTACCATTCGCTTGTATCTAGACCAAACGGGAGACTTCAATATCCTTCTCGATGAAACTACTTACTTCAGAGATCATCTGCTTAAGCGAAGCCGCGAAGTAGATCCAGACAGGAACAACAGCTTGACTCTCAAAACCCAAAAAGAAACCCCGTACCAAGGCACCATCCTCGAACACATCCTCATCCAAACACTCGTCCAATTTTATAACGTAGGAATCCATAACAGTACCCGCCTTGAGAATGCAGACTGGAACGATGGATTAGATATGGCATCAGAACATGGAGAAACAGTCGCTTTTAGCTCAATGTATGCGCATAATCTAGGGGATATTGCCAAGCTGCTTACGGTGCTATGCGAAAAATCAAAAATACGTACCGTATATCTCCTGGAAGAGCTTCTTCTCCTGCTGGACACCTTGCAGAAACCGCTGAACTATGATTCATATCAAGAAAAAACTCTCCGTCTTGAGGAATATTTCGAAGCGACAAAAAGATGTGTAAGCGGAAACAAGATTGCTTTTCCAATCGAAAAGCTAGTCTCAGATCTACAGAAAAAATCTCTCTGGTTTACCCAGCATCTACGAACGCAGGAATGGCTTCCCCAGGAAGGCATATTCAACGGATACTATGACAACCAGACCCAGCGCGTTGAGGGAAAGAAAAAAGGAAAAATTCAGATGTCGTTAACCGGACAAGTATTTCCTGTGCTGGGGAAAATAGCCACCACTGATCAAATACGAAAAATCTTAGAACAAGCACGCAAGGTACTTCAAGAACCAACCGGATTATACCGCCTAAACACAAATTTCAAGAATGCCCCACCTGTTCTTGGAAGGGCTTTTGGATTTTCTTATGGTGATAAAGAAAACGGGTCGGTTTTTTCTCATATGAACATCATGTTTGCCTATGGATTATACCGCGCTGGGTTCGCAAAAGAAGCAAACCAAATTCTTCTGGGTCTCTTTGAAACTTCCCTCAAGGCAACGATGTACCCGCAGCTTCCTGAATACTTCAACCTCCAGGGACAAGGGCTTTATTTCTACCTTACTGGATCAGCAAGTTGGTATGTATATACGCTTATCACTGAGGTATTCGGTATACGGGGGGACTTCGGGAATCTCGTGCTCGCCCCAAAGCTCTCCAAGGAATATTTTAAAATGCAGAAAGATCTTACCATCGCACTTCCATTTCAAAATAAACCTTTCCGGATTACCTACTATAACCCGGAACGTAAATCTTGGCCGGATTACAAAATCGTGTCTGCTCTGCTGAATGGAGAATCGCTTCTGGTAGGACCACAAGAACAATCGCTAGTTCTTGGAAAGAAAATTCTCGAGGAATTACCGGAAAAAAGAATAAACTCTCTCAATCTTACCCTTAGGTAGCCTTTCCGATAACTTCTTCCAACGCACCACGGAGAGTACTTTCTGTTTCTTTTCCGATACGAAGCTTTAAAATAATCTTTTTGATCCCCAGATCATCGGAAGCTCGAAAAATCTTACTTCCGGGGAAAGCGGTGAACATAAGCGCTGGCGCTGTAACGTTATTTTTACGCAGTTCTTTCAGAAGAGCAATGCCGTCCATATCCGGAAGCTTAAAATCTATGACCAGAATATCTGCCTTTTTCGTCTTCCAGTAATCAATCGCCTCTTGTGCTGTATAGACAACATCGCACTCATACTGCCAGGAATTAACTGCCTTGCTGGTAATAAAAGAAAAATCCCTGTCGTCATCTACAAGTAAAACTTTTTTTGCCATACGCCACCTTATTGTTTTTTAAAGCGTCTGAGAATTGCAAGCACACTCTCGGAAACAAACCCTATTTCTTTTCCCTTATGCACAAACCCGGAGGCTTTCAGCTTCTCAGCCTCAGCCATTAGCCCTTCGTCGCCAAATGCAGTCAGAAAGACAACAGCAAGTTTGTCATCCTTTTGGCGTATCCTTTTTAATACTTCAATCCCGTCCATTTCTGGCATTTTAATATCTAAAAAAACCAAATCAATCTGCTCTTGAGCAAGAATTTGCAGAGCATCCTGACCCCGGAGTGCATGGATCACTTCATGCCCTTCCTTCTGGATTAAAAACCCCAAAAGATCCAAGATATCCTTTGAATCATCAACAAGCAAAACTTTCATCCGATACTCCTATGAATAATATTTCTTGAGAAGCGTTTCTATCTTAGCCAAAAGCTCTTCTGGCTTAAAAGGCTTAAGCACACAATCATCGGCCATGGTCGTGTGTAATGATTCCAGAACATTCGCGCTTGCGGTAAACATAATGATCGGCACATGAAGACCGTATTCTTTTTTAATCTTCAAGGCAAGCTCTTTCCCGTTTCCCCGGGGAAGACGATAGTCAAGAAGGAGCAAATCTGGCTTTTCCTCTTTAACCTTCTGAAGAGTCTCTTCACCGTCGCGGGCCTCAACTACATCGTAACCGGCAAACTGCAGACGGAATTTTACAAGCACGAGGATATCTTCTTCGTCATCGCTGACGAGAATTTTATATTTTTTCTTTTCTTCCATAGGCAGATTATACTCTAAGAAACATGGAATTCAACAAAAAACTTACTTCCTTTGCCGTGTGTTGATTCAAGCCAAATCTTTCCCTGATGGAGTTCAACGATGCTCTGACAAACTGCCAGGCCAAGGCCTGTACCACCGGGCCGCCGGGGAACCCCTTCAACCACCTGGAAGAACTTCTCAAAGATTTTATCCTTATATTCATCCTTAATCCCAATCCCGGTGTCTTCGACACAGATGACAGCGGATTGATTCTTTTTCTGAATCGAGACTTTTACCGAACCACCATCCCGGTTATACCGTATCGCGTTGCTCATCAGATTAATAAAAAGCTGTTGGATCCTATCCTTGTCACAATACAAATTCATCTGTTCCTCAGGCAATTCCGCAGTGAGATTAATATTCCAATTCTTCGCTTCCATGGCCATAACCGAAACACATTCCCGGATAACACTCACTAAATCGTTGTTGTGCATGTCAGTCTTAAAATGGAATCGGGTGCCGTCCATCTTTTCTATGTCTAAAAGGTCATTGATAAGCCGAGAAAGCCGGTCGAGATTATTCCTCACGATTCCCAAGAATTTTTTCTGATCTTCGGTAAGCGGGCCGGCTAACCCAGCGACAACAAGCCGCACTCCCTCCTGCATTGCCGCCAGAGGCGTACGCAGTTCGTGCGAAATGGTGGAAGTAAAATCAGATTTCAGCTGGCTTATGCGCTGCAGTTCTTTATTTTTCTCAATCATCAAGGCCTCGAACTCTTTCTTCTCGGAAAGATCATAAAAAACATGTATTACTGTTTCTAAAGTCTCACCCTGAGCAAATACGGGAATTAAGTCTACAAGAAAAACTTTTCCGGTGATACCGTTTCCGGAAAGTTCAAAACGAACTGGTTTTTTTTGTTGCAGAAGCTCATCATACCGGCAGCGATAAAAATCGGGGTTTTCCTTACAGAATATTTTACGGCAATCCTGCCCCACAATTTCTTCTCTCTTCAATCCCACAATCGCAAGGCCGGACTGGTTTATGTCGAGGATACGGCATTCCACATCAGTCACAAGGACGATGTTTGGAATGTGATTGATAACCTCTCTCCAGAAAGAATCTGGTTGCATATTTCAATAATTAGAAAATATTTGATTATCTTTGCTTGAAAAAATAATTAATTTCATTATAATGAATAAATAAGAATATTCAAGAAAAACTAATATGCGATTCTCCGGGAAAATAAAACTCTTAATTCTTCTACCTTTCTTGTTCCTCGCCTATCAGAATTTTATCACAAGCTACTATTTAAAATCGAACGATCTCACATTCAAACTCAGCATCCTGGCAATGGCAGTTTATATAGCTTCTATCAATATGAAGCGTTTCCACTCTCAGGGCGCTGCTCCAAAAATCTACTGGATTCTTCTTGCTTTCTTTGTCTATGTGAGCGCGACCGTGCTCCAATCAACGTTCCTCTGGCAAGTCAGCTTACTGTTTCTCTTGTACATTCTCCTTCCACTGAGCGGACTTATTTCGAAAGAAGCCCTGCGGTTCCCTCTCTTTTTTATCCTGCTCTCCAATGAACCGTATTATTTCCTCTACAAAATAAGTCCGATCTTGAAGGTAATCTCATCGCAGATATCAGCGTTTTTCTTATATCTCGGGGGAATCAAGGTTATCGTACAAGGAGTTATCCTGCACCTGCCGCGCTTTACGCTCGAGGTAAATGATACGTGTTCCGGCATTAACGGATTGTGGATTTTCTTTATCGTGAGTGTTTTTTTGAGTTATCTCTTCCAAAAAAACAATATCAATCGGGTCATCCTCATCGCCTCGAGCATTCTTGCATCAATAGTAGCTAATTCCCTGCGTATCGCTCTCTCCGGACTTATTGCTGTAAATCTTGGTAAGACTGGTTTCGATCGTTTTCATATTATTTCTGGCGAATTCGTCTATATCACGGGGGTGGTATTGATTGTCCTCTTAAATTATGCACTTCTTACTATACGCTGGGATGGAGAATAAGCTTTCCAACAAGCGGTGCTTCCTCATTGCAGCCTTACTGGTCGCTGGGTACTTTTTCTCCGTTTTTGTCGATACACAATATAAAGAAAAGCAGTCAATCATTCCTTTGTACGCGCTCCCGGAAAATCTGGATGGTTGGGAAAAATTTCAGAAACCCGAAGAAACAGAATACTTGAACAGCCTCAATGCAATCTACAGGGCTGATTCATTCGCAATCAGCTATTATAAAAATAAACATACGGGAATGGTGGTGAATTTAATCTTGGCGTATTATAAAAATATTGAGAATAACGCCTGGTACCATACTCCAGAAATATGTATTCGGAATTCCGGATGGACTATCACAAAAACAGATTACCGGGACATTGCTTTAAGCAATATTACGATCCATGCCAAGGAACTGCTGGCCCAGGATGGATTTCAGCAGCACTATTTCCTCTATTGGCACCAAATTCATTCCTTCACTTCTTCAAAACTCTTTACGTTCAAGATGCGCTGGATTGAACGAATGAATTTCCTGCTGCATCCGTTGCAACAACGAGGAATATTCCTTGTGCGTATCGGTGCCAATTTTACCGATTCTGAAAAACTTGGCGAGATCCGAAAAGAAGTGGAAAAATTTTGTGCGGGACTGGAAAACTTTCTTTTTTCAGAAGTATTCAAAAAAAGCCGCTAAGTCTCGCGTAGCTCAATCTCCCCCCATATACCAACCTCTTCATCGCAGACAACAAGTATGCCGAAAAGCTCGTGAAATGTTTTAGCATATTCAATAGTTGAATATATGTCTTTTCGGGATTTTACCATATTCGCCAATCGTGTTGCCAACCCATCGCAGCAGGCGACATCCCGGCTTAGCACGGTTACCAAATCTGCGTTACCGAGACTTAAGCTATGCCCAAGCTTTGCCGAAGAAGAACAAACCCCAAAACTATGCTTTTTTTTAGGACAGACTATCCGTAAATGATTGATCGGATTTTCCTCTCCGGCATATAAACCGATCGTAACGGAAAAATCGGCATGAATAAAAATGTCTCCTCCATTTTCAATCAGAAGCGAACTTTCTTCTTTGGAAAAACATTCTCCCAGAAACTCGGCAATTGCTCCCGCTACAGTTGCCATGGGACCGACACCGGCATAACTTGCCGCGTCAATCATCTTTTCAGCGATCGCCGGTAGAGGAAACATCTTGGACACCGGAGATAATGAAGTTTTAAATTCCGGAAATTTTTTTACATATCCAAGAATCTCATTTCGCAGCAAGCACACTTTTTCCTGAACGGCAGATTTCTGTAAAAGGTGCGCGGATAAAATAAATAAATCCGTCTCCCCTACCGCAACTTCAAGTTGATGGAGTTTTTGCGGAATATCATACCGATAGAAACGCTCTTCATACATTGGCGCTCATCTTTCCGGAAAAACGCAGATTCAATCCGATATCCTTGAGAAAAACCTTCCCAAGAAACTTACGGCAGCTTCTTTGTGAAAAACATTTCTTAGGCGCAAGAAAACTTACCGTGTAAGTTGCCCGTATCGCAGTGGTATCAACAAAACCTGTGTCAGCACAAACACCGGATGGTATATCCAAGGCAAGGATTCTGGATGATTTTTGGTTTATGTCCGCAAAAAGATGCTGATAGAATAATGCAAGCGGCGGATGAAAGCCAATTCCGAAGATACCGTCGACCGCAAAGGAGATTTTTCTCTTTTCCAGAAAAGAAAAAATATCTTCAGGGGCATTCAAATGCCAGAAAGATCTGCCGGGAATCAACCTCTCAAGAAGAGACAGCTGAAATTTAATCTCTTTATTCATCGTTTTCCCTATGCGTACCAGCGCGAAAATAACCTGAATGTTCCTGTTGTAAAGGTGCCTGCCGAGCGCAAGCGCGTCCGCTCCGTTATTGCCATTCCCCGCAAAAATCACAATCTGCCTCGGCAAATCAAGGCTTTCCATTACCTCACATGCCCCCCTGCTTGCGTTTTCAATCAAAAGACGCTCGGAAACTAAAAAATCTTCCCGTATACGCCGTTCCAGAGCCCGAATTTTTTCAACAGATAAAGCTCTCATGATCTCACAACTGAAATTCAAGACCTGCGTAAAACAACCAGAAGAGATATTGCGCTCGGTTTTTCAAATACCAAACCATCTACTTTCCGATACTAGAGAATGCGCTCACTACACTTGTATTGATTGAGAACCATTTCTGGTTTACCGATTGAAAAAATCTTCCCTTCATGCAGCCACACCGCTTGCGAACAAAACCGATTGATAAAATCCAAATCATGGGTGTTTATCAAAATGGTCTTCTCAGAATTGAATACTTGTTGAAAGGCCTGCGTGCTTTTCTCCTGAAACCGCACATCTCCGACAGTCACAATTTCATCGAGCAAAAGTATATCCGCCTTGTTGACAAGCATAAGCGAGAAAAAAATCCTTTCTTTCATTCCGTTCGACAAATCTTTAAACGGCGTCTCCGCAAACCGCTCAAGTTCCGCAAAGGAAAGTATCGCCGCAAGACTATCACCTATTTCTTCCTTTTCCATGCCCATCACCATTCCAATAAGAAAAATATTATCCGTAAGGGAAAGATCGGGCATGGCGCCAAGATTCATTTTAAAAAACGCGGCAAAACTACCGCGCACCTGGATAAATCCTGAATCTTGCTGGTAAATTCCTGAAAGAATCCGAAACAAGGTCGTTTTGCCGGCTCCGTTCAGACCAATGATCCCAATTTTTTCTCCCTGTCTAACTTCCAATGAAATATCTTTTAATACATGGAGAATATAGTTCTGAGGCGCAGTCTTTTTCAGGGAACAAAGTAACTTAAAGAGCGTCCGCGCCCGGGGCACAAGATAGAATGATTTACTGAGATTCTGAACCGTGATAACATTCATAAAAGTTCAACAAACCGCTTACTATACTTTTGGAATACTACCCAGCCAAAAAGGAATATACTGACGGCGTAAAGAGAGAAAAACCCAAGATCCCGCACGTATAAGGAACCATTATCTAACAAAACACCTCGCAAACATCCTAAAAACGGAATTAAAGGATTACAGAAATAAAGAAAGGCGCGTCGAGCTTGCGTGATAATATCCAGGCTGTAGAAAATAGGGGTTAGGAAAAAAAGCATTCTTGTGATCAAGCCCCAAATGTACCGTAAATCCCCTACGAGAATAGCAGCAATAGACACAAAAAAACCTATACCTAAAAGAAAGAGCACCATGGCCGCGCAGAGAAGAACTAAGGAAAAATTCAAAAAGGCAAGGGTCTTTGTGGTTAAGCTGATGAGCATGATACTTACGATCAATTCTATGAAGAACTTTCCAGTGTGAAAAGCGACATACGAAACGACGATGCACATATTCGGAACTGTAGAATTTATCACAAGATCCCGGTTATCCCGAAATGCTCCGATCGTGCTATTGATCGTGGAAGTAAAGTAATTGAAAGAAATGATCCCGAGAATAAGATAAAGAGGGAAATTTGGAATCGTCCGTCCAACCCATGGGCGAAAAAGAAAGAGCAGAATCGCAAGCATCGCAATTGGATTCAATAAAGACCAAGCTGCTCCAAGAATTGTTCCTTGATTTGCTTTTTTAAAATGGGCGGCCGTAAGCTCTCGGATAAACGACCAAGAGCAACCCTCCCGCATATATCCTCTACGTTGCATAAATGTTTATTCAGGAAAAACAGATCTTTGCTTAAAAATGAGAAAACAACGACTCTGGTTGTGAAATATTGCAAAATTATACATCTTTTCCTGCCAGATGGTCAACTGTTTTCCAGAACATGCGGCGCGCTAAAGACTATTCCCGCGTATCAAAGAATTCAAAAACCACCAAGCGCCATCTCTTCTCTCTGCAGCAGCGAATAACCCAGAGCGTCTTTTTGAGCCTGGCAGCCTAACGCTATGCGTTTCTGGGAATCAAAGCGCAATGTCTGAATTGCCTGTTTCCATGCTTCAAAATCCTCCGGAGGACAAAGCACGGCATTGTTTTGGTTTAGAACTTCCCGCAAAACTGGTAAATCGCTGCTGATAATCGCCCTGCCTGATGCTAAATAATCAAACATTTTGAGCGGGCTGCAAACACCCGAAATATCTCCCCCGCCGCTCCCCGCGACGGAATACTCGTGAGGCATAATCAGAATATCCGCTGCAGCCTGATAGAGCGCCACATTCGCATTCTCAATAAAACCAGTCACCGTGGCATTCTTGATTTTTTTCTGGCTCAATAAATCCTTAAATTCAAGAACATGCTTTCCTTCTCCGCCAACAAATAAAAAGTTGATATCCGGAAAATACGGCATGAGTCTTGTCATAAATTCAATCCCGCGACCCCGATAAAAACTTCCGGTGTACCCTATGGTAAAACCATCCTTAAGCCCCAGCAAGTTTCGTGCTTTCGGCGGAATCGGCAAATCCCTGTAGCGATCTAAATCTGTTCCACTCGGCGCGATCATCGCGTCCTCTTTCGAATGATAAAAATTGTACTTTGCTTTGAGCGTATCGTAAAGCGCATGCGTCGTGATGAGTATCCTTTTTTTACCTTTGTGTTTCAGAATGAAACGGAAAAGCTGCGGTCCTACTCTGCCAGATGGAACATTGTGCAGTTCAAGAATTACCGCTTTTTTCTGGACGAGCGCCATAAAAGCAACCTGAAACAATATTGTATAAACAAGATCCGCTTGCCAACGCACTGCCTGCCATACGGCGCGTAATGAAAAATCATATCGTTTCAGTAAAGGAACACTTGGTAACCAGCGTACTGCAAACTGGTTGGTTAAACCATAGTGCTTGGACAAATCCAACCACGAAGAAACCGCAGATCCGATCGACCAAAGACAAACAGCATGACCCAACTGAGCAAGAGCATCGCAAACCTTCATCACCTGGATGCTGTTTGCGGTATAGGAAGGTATCCGGCTTGAAGTAATATACGCGATTTTCATCGCAATCCTCTCCTAGTTTTGAATGATTTTTGAAAATCGCATCCAAAGCGTAAGTACGCCCATCCCAATCGTGATACCATAAAAGAATAAAGCTGTTCGTGAATGTTTCCACCCTTTTTTAATACAGAAGTGATGCAGGTGTGAATAATCGCCCTTCAAAATATTTTGCTTGCGCAAAATCCTCCGGATAATCGCAAGTCCTGTATCGACAATCGGGACCGCAAGAAGGCAGAATGTAAAGAAAAATAAAGAAGAACCGCTGGAAGAATCGTTCTGTTTCTGTATCCCGAGTACCGCCAGTATAAATCCAAGAAATAAACTCCCGGTATCGCCCATAAAAATCTGAGCGGGATGGTGGTTATAGAAAAGAAAAGCGCTGCATGCACCGCAAAGAGAAAGAGCCGTAACGAGCGTAACTATATCATTTGTTAAAAATCCATGGAACGCTAAAAAGAATGCGGCAATACCGGCGATCCCGCAGGCTAAACCGTCTAAACCATCAATGAAATTTATGGCGTTGGTTACCCCGACTATCCAGAATACCAAGATAAAAAAGGCAAAGTTGCCAAATTCGACATGCCCGAAAAAAGGAACGCTCATGGTATTTGATACAAGAACAGGCTGCAGCACAATCACCGATAATAGAATTTCAACGGCAAGCTTTAGAAAAGCGCTACAGTTATGAAAATCATCATAAATCCCAAGCAAGACTATCACACCCGAGCTAAAAATAATACTGGAAAAATCAGGATATGCACTGAAAAAGGAACGGTTTAAAACTCGCAATACCACTATACCCCCAAAAAATCCGCAATAAATCGCGATGCCGCCTAATTTGGCAATCGCCTTTTCGGGAAATATTCCATATGTTCTCCGGTCAATAACACCAAGCTTTACCGCTACGGATCGCACCGAAGGGGTAAGAAGAAATGTTATGACGAAAGCGACGCTGAAAATAAAGAAATACACCATACTCCTTGCCAAACTGCTTTCAGCGGATAACCTTATCCCATAACTCTATTGTCACGCATAACCCTGATAAAATCTAAATATTTTTTTGCAAGTTCATCCCGGTCATGATTCTCTCGAACATAACGGTACCCGTTTCTGCCGTATTCCTGACTGAGATCTTGATTTCTGTATAGACGCAAAATCGCTGCTTTGAATTTTCGGGGATCCCTTGGTTCGACGAATACCCCCGCTTGCGCTTTGACGACAACGAGTTCTCGCGCTGCGCCATCAACCGATAGAATGATCGGCTTAGCACAAATCATGTAATCAAAAATTTTATTGGGATATGTCGTTATAAGCGCTGGATGGAGCGTTGCGACACAGAGGTCAGCGGCCCGGATAAAACTGAAAATATTTTTTTGTGGTACTGAGTCGAGAAATTGAACATTCGATATCTTTTTTTGGCGCGCCGTCATTTCTAAACGAACCTTATCTATGCCGTTCCCGATAAGAACAAACAAAATAGCCGGATCATCGGTTATCTGGGCGACATCGAGTATTTGCTGAAGATCATGCGCCACACCGAAAGTACCAGAGTACAAAACAATACATTTGCCATTCCAGCCGTAGCGATTGCGGATAGTTCTGCTATCCTGCTCTTCCACAGGAACACTCGCTGATGCGGGATTCGGTATAAAAGAAATTTTCCCGTCATCAACACCATTCTCCGAAACCAGATATCCTCTGTATGCTGGAGACAAAACAATAACGCCGGTTGATCTTTGGTATATAAATCGTTCCAAGCGTTGAGAATATCGAATGACATGCCGATTCTTTAATATGGCTAAGTCGACGGCAAACTTTGGCCAAAGATCACGTACTTCAAAAATCAAAGGTATCTTCTGCAAACGGCTTACAAGATATGCCGGAATAGCAGTAACCAAAGGGGGCGATGAAGCAATCACAACATCGTGTCTCCCGGAAAATAGAACCGCAACTACTGAAGAAAAAAGAAACGTTACATACGCAAAAAAACGGCCATAGAAATTTTTATTGTAAAGTTGTGAAACATAACAGCGAAATACTTTGATAGAATGAAAATCTTTATCTTCAGTAACCAAAAACCAGTTATGTTTGGTATCTTTTTTCTTGCCGAAGGGGTCAAGTCTTGCCGCTACCACGGTTACTTGATGACCGAGATCGACCCAAGATTGTGCGAACTGATTAAACCGGGGGTTACCCGATCCTCCTTCACGCAAAAACGACTGGCAAATGATGAGAATTTTCATTTAAAAAAATACTAACGATTTACAGTTTCGGCATATTGGGATCGCTTCGTATTGTTCATGAAGGTGTAACCGCCGAAGTTCCCGATACCCTTGGCTTAAATACACCGTACGCAGCGATTCACTGGCAACATTGCCCAGCACCATCTCACCGTTGATATCACGACAACAAAAACTTACATCCCCGTTCCAAAAAACAAACATTCTCTTCCAAAGCAGCGGGCATGGCCATCGTCTTAAAGGCCGCTCTTCTTCTTTAAGCTTATTCCTGCCTGCCCAATCATGATAGAAAACCGGAAGAATACCATCCGTCTTCCCCTTCCAAGCCTGCGTAAATCGTTTCGTCTCTCCCGGATTGAGCATAATATGAGAAATGAAAATTCTAGGCTTCTTTGCCATATTGTTCCGTGCCGCTATGCAGAACTCAAGATTCGACTTGACGCGGTCGTATGCCAACCCGATGCGCATACTTTCATAATCCTCTCGCTCCGATGAATCAAGGCTCACCCACAATTCATCAAGCCCTGCTTCAGCCATACTTTCGAATATATCCCGATCCAGCAGAAACCCGTTTGTAAAAAGAGAAACCCGCAGTTTATTTTCCTTGGCCACTTGAATCATCCGAACAATCCGTGGATGGAGAAGTGGTTCTCCAAAATTGTGGAGCTTTATCTCGCCTACTCTATGTTGAACACATTCGGAAATTACCTTCGCATAAAGCTCAAGATTCATAAACCCAGTGGCGCGCTGCATCTGATTCCTTGGACACATGGCACAATGCGCGTTACAATGATTGGTGGCCTCGATAGTGATACTCCGCGGCACCGCTCTCGGCTGCTCTCTAAGACAAAGAAAATCCCTCAAATACCGCTGATAGAGAAAATGAAATGCGTTATTCTGGCTCAATCTATATTTTATATACTTCTTAACTCCTAAAGGAACATGCGTCCTTAATCCATCGATACTAAAAGGGTATACATTCCGCATATCTCAATCTCCCCTCATCCACGCAAGATCTGATCATAGCATTCGTCTGCGGTCATCTCAAGCAAGCCACCTGGAGTATTGTTACAAAATTCCTCTTCCAAACGAAGTAGATATTCTCGCAAACGGGAGTAAATAATCTTTCGCGGCATTTTCTTTTTCAGAATTAAAGCGACTATTTCATTAAAATCTCCATCGGCAGAAAACCCCTGAGTCTTCTGCAAAAGCTCATGAAGCGTCGTTACTATTATCTGCGAAGACAGGAAAAGGCGCAAACGGATTATTTCACAGGCAAAATAGTAGAGCGAAGAAGATCGCGCGGTAAACACGATCTTTTTCAGATCAACTCTTTTGGCAACCAAATGAGATAACACCATTCGGAAAATCAAGCAATCAGACACATAATGCATTGGACTAAAAAAATTACGTCCAAAGATAAACTCTGCATGATTTTTTAAATGGTAAAGCTCAAAAGCCCAATGTCGTTGCGTATGAAGCAATACCTCGAGCGCTCGTATATCAAAAACATAAACAGGAAAACAAAGCTTCCTGCCGCGCACCACCTTCCTGATCGTCACGAAGATTTTACTCCATACAAGCTGATCCAATCCGCTTCTAAGCCCTATCCAGAGACGCGGATGCGCAGAGCAGAGAGAACCCGGATCAATACCGATACCAAAAATTTCCTCTTGATACTCGGCAAGTTGTTCAGCAAGATAATGCGCATCACTAGACACATGCCCGGAAACTTCTTCAAATAAAACGCTCTGAGTATACCGAGAAGGCGCGGTTTGCGGTTTTACGGCTTTTTGATGCAAAAAAGCAACTATCTGATTCACCGCATAAAATCCCCTACTGCCAAACTCCAGCACTCTGGCATTCACAGCGTATTGTTCCTTCTGCGCGCAAAGGTTTATAAGATGCGCTGTATCTTCCTGTTCCGGTAGAAATGAGGTAAAACGCCGAAAGAACCGTTCAAACCGGCGGGTATAGATAAGGTGGGTCAAGTGACGCCGTTGAAACCACCCAAGAAAATTAAACCAATCCTGAATCCGCAAAGAAAAAATCGTATAGCGAGGCACCAAAGGAAAATCAGAACTCCGAAGCCCACCCCCTACTCGTATAGCGCGGACAAAATAGGTCATCGTAGGATCTTGAAAAATTTCAGCAGCGCTGCATTCCCGATAATTCAAAATACTCATGTGCTTGATGAAGGGAAAAACAAAATTCATTGCCCGATGATACCGCCAGATTACCTCCAGAACTTTTGCTTCTTGAGTAAAACAGGAAAAATCGTCGACAACAACCATGCTGTCAATATCGCTCTCCCAGGGAATCCATTGACCCGTTGCGAAGCTGTTGCGAGCGCAGACACCACGGATACAAGGACTAAGGAAAAGAATAATTTTCGTGTAGAGGAAAAAACCTGCCCGATAGTAGAGCACACTGAGAAAATAAAATAACCTGATCTTATTCGATTGGATAAGAAAACATTGAATTTTTTCTCTGATATGCTCGCGCATGGGTATTGGCACAGAATGGTTTTTCGCAAGGAATCCAGAAAGAATGCGCACGGAATGACCTGTCCTCTCTCTATTATAATAATGGAATTTAATCCTGCAAATGTTAAAATAAATTATTAAACCAACACATAGAAATATTTATAAATTATACCCGCTATGGTATTTCTTATCTGCTCGAAAATAGCCTGGTTTATCTTGCAGCCAGCGGTTCTGGCTTGTATTTTTGCTTTCGTCGGTATAGCAAGAATGCGGCGAAAACAAAAGCTGGGGCTATTATATGTTTCTATCAGTATTGTTATTCTGGCCATTTTTTCAACCGGATTTCTGCCTCGGATTCTGGTAACTACTCTAGAAAAAAGATTTGCGACCTCCCAGTTGCCATCCCATATTGATGGCATCATCGTACTTGCCGGAGGTTCCCACGTCGGACCCACCGGAGAGGTACGCCTCAGCGTTCCCGAACGGTTAATCCAAGGTATACGCATTGCTCAAAAACACACTGAAGCAAAAATAATCTTCGCGGGACGGAGCGCTCAGCAATCTTCTTCTCTCTGTGAAGCAAAACTTATGGCGCAAACAGCCGAGAAGAATAACATCTCGGCGAAACGCATTCTTACAGATTGTACATCCAGAAATACCCACGAGAATGCCATGGAAATTCTTCGTCTATTGCAAAACAATCCGCACAAAAAAGACAACTCTTCCTGGGTTCTGATCACTTCAGCTTTTCATATGCCGAGGGCAATCGGAAGTTTCAGAAAATTGGGCATGAACCCTACACCTTACAGCGTTTCGTTCTCTGCGGAGAGCGGTAAAAAGACCGATTTTTTGCCATCGCTTGAGAATTACAAAAACGCGAAAAAGGCATTCAAGGAATGGCTGGGACTGCTTGGTTATTTTTTAGCCGGATATACTGATACTTTATTCCCGGGGTAATCCCGGCACAATACTTTCTGAGAAAATTAACTGGAACAACCAACCAGGCTCGAGATAACATCCAAATACTCTCTATTCATACGTTCAAGACTGAATTGAGCAACTGCTGCAGTGCGGGCCTGCATGCTATATTCTGCTAAATGATCTAAAACATAAAGCGCAGCCTCTTCAAGCTCTTTGGTATCCTGCACAATCAGTTTCCACGGATTCCCCCGGTAGGAAACCAAACACCCTGCATCCGCCGGGACTAATTCTGCTAAAGAACCTGTGTCAAACCCTACAACAGGAAGTCCTGCCGATAAAGCCTCAAGTACGGCGTTCGGACATGGCGGATTTATTTCGAGGCTTAAAAAGAGAGACGCCTGCGCGAAAATATCCGGCATTTTTCCCCGGTTAACTAACCCAAGTACTATGATCCCCTCAACGCCCTGGAGCCTTCTCTTGTCAGCTGCGCTGATATTCCCGCAAACAAGAACATGATCAATGACCTGCTCTTGGAGTAAACGTCGGGAAATGCTCTCTAAACAGTATACGCTCTCCGAAGGAATCGTCCCCTCCACACAAAGCAATATTCGATTTGTGCGCTTCCCGGACAGAAACCGGTTTGTGTTGCATCCATTATAAATCACAGACTGAGGAACGGCTACGGTACCATATCTTTCTTCCCAAAACGCTTTAACAAAATTGCTTTGATAGATTACGTAATCGGCAAGGTATCTGCGAATAAACCGGACCAGTGCATTTCTTGCGCTGCTGATGAGAGATTTTCCAGGCGATACGGAAAAAACCCGATGTTTCCAGTTAATCCCGTCAACCCTATGAATCACTTTTGCGCCCATGCATTTGTGAAATAAAATCCACAAAATTTTTGCCGTTCCTCCAACGATAAAGATGACATCGGGTTTATTCTTTTCTCCCGGATAAGAAATTTTAAATCCCGATTGCTCCAAGAACACGCTGATATTTTCTTGAAAAGTTCCCGGCCCACCAAATGCGGGCGGCGGATGAGGAAACCCGACACAGAAAGAATTATTTCCCTTCGTTGGGGATCGAAATATTGGCGAATCCGTCCTTGTGAAAAAAACTTGTTCCAGAGCTTGGTAAATGATGCTTTCCTGATATTGGGGGGTATAATACCTCTGCACTATAGTTCGACAATGAGCTGACATGAAGCATTTCTGCGGCGTAGGATAAAGCAAGAACTTAATCTTTGCCACTAAATCATCGCAGTCACCCTCTTTGTAGATTACCCCGGTCACCCCATCGACAACAGCTTCTCCCTCGGGGCCTTGAGTGTGGCTGGCATTGTCATGAATTACCACTGGGATGCCGTATGCCAACGAATGAATGATCGCTAATCCCGCGTTCCCGGGAAGAACGGTAACATCCCCCAAATGCAGAAACAGGGATAACTCTTCTTGATCGAGAATTTGTCCGGTAAAAGTCACGATGTCATTTAGGTGAAGCGCATCTACTCGGCTTTCTAATGCTGCCCTTTCCTCCCCTTCTCCGATAAAAAACAGATGGACAGATTTTCCTTCGTCGACCAGTTTTTTTACCGCATCCAATAAAAAGGTTATTTTCTTCCTGGGAGCCAGACTTCCCAGATGGATCAATACGCGGGTTTGAGGCCCAATCTGAAATTTATGCCTCAGATGATCAAGTTTGCTTTCTTTAAAATCGAAGATTTCTTTGGTTGCGACTGAATTATAAATGACCAAAAGTTTATCCGGATGAATTCCCTGCTTGATGAGTGTTTTCCGGGCTTTATTTCCATACAAAAGCAACATATCATAACCCGAGAGAAAAACATACCGCAGCCATTTTTTAAGTCCGCGTTCTTCCTGAAGTACCCCTATCGACCACAGAATAAGTGGTATATGCCGAATTTGACAGATAAAAGGCAAGAACCAAGAAGTAATGTTATAGGGATCTGCCCCTGTAATCAGAGCAGAAAAACGATGAAAACACACAATGCGCATAAGTCCTTTTTGCCAGTACAATTTGTGCTTCAAAAATGGCAGAGGGAAATAAATGTTTTTTACCGTTAAAAAGGGAATGCTCTCCAAAGGAATGCCTTGTGTACTCTCCGCCTGAGAATGATCGGCTATAAAAATAAATTTGTACTTGTCTGATCGAGCAAGCCTTCGGAAAATCGGCATTCGATAGTGCGCGAACACTCTCTGGTGGATATACACTATTCTTTTTCCCGACATAGAAGCCTCATTGGCGTAAAATCTGTCCCATCTTTCGCACCAGGCTCAAAATAGCATCCTTGGCCGATGGATAGCTGGCCAGTTTAGCCATACCTTTCTCGGCTAACGTTACGTTCAAGCCGGCGTTATCTTTGAGCGTAAGAATTACATCGCGCATGGACTCAAGAGAATGGGGATTAAAATACAACGCTGCATCACCGCAGATTTCTCTGGCAAAATCTAAATCACTTGTTAAGATTGGAAGACAAAATTTCATTGACTCAAGATAAGCCATCGAAAAAGATTCAAGTAACGTTGGAAAAAACAATGCGTTGAACGATTGATAATATGAGGCCAATTGAGAGTGATGAAGAGGTCCAAGATTCACAACGGATTCCTGCAGTTTATACGCGTTGATACTCTGGAGCAGTTTTCTTGCGCGTGAACCTTGCGCGCCGCTAATGGTGATAAAGACGGCGACTCCCCGAAGGGCATTCTGGTATTTCCGAAAAAGCTCAACTACTCTCTCGAGGTTCTTGTGTTCATAGTACGCAGATAAAAATAATAATTTAAAGTGGCCCGCGTATTTTTTATCTAGAGAAATCCCAGTTATCTTCGTACCTTCCGAAGAATAATCCAGGAAGACAGGCGGGAAAGTAATCACTTCCCCTTGATAGTTGTATTTCTGAAGAAACCTTTTGCGCATGGTTTCTGTCTGACACAAAACAAACTGCACATACGGCAGAGTCCCCCGAATACGGGATTCTTCAAGAAACGTGCGCAACCTCGCTAAAAAACTCTTACTATGATACTCAGGGTACATTGAGTGTGCCCGCAGAATCATGGCTGCTTGCCGTAGAGTAGTTTTCTGTAGACCAAAACTACCCAGATTCAAGATAAAATCAGGATGATACGCCCGGAGGATCATCGGAAGCTTAAAAAAATTGAACAGAAAACGACTCAGAAAGTTCTTGTGGGTGCAGAACAGGATTTTGTTCTGCCCGCATGCTAGCTCGCGATATTCAGGTATATCCGGAACAACAAAAAAATATTCATGATCGGAAGCGAATTTTTGAATGTTCTGTATCACAGAATAACCAAGACCAATGCCTCCACCGTATCGCAAATTATGCGCAAGAACTATGACTTTCATCGTTGCGATTCAGGAAATTCCAACTTGAGATCAAACTTCAGGAATTCGATGCAAGCTTGTTTCTCAAACCCAGGTTTATTTACTGCATGTTTCCGGATGGTAAATACCCCGCGCCCCTTTTCTAAAGACCAATGTGCTGTTTTTGCTTGCTCGATTTCTTTAAGGGAATAAGAAGCTGGCCACAGAATTTTACGAAGAAAAGCAGACGCCTCCTGATAAGCAGCAGGAGAAAGTACAAAATAAAACTCCCTCGTCTCCTGTGGGGCATTGATATTTTTTAACCCTGCACGGTTTGATCCCGTATTATCGGAATTCCGGAAATGCCATCCTTCAATATCAAGAACATTGATGCCACGGTACGGAGGCGTTACAACACGGGCGAAATTATCTGCAGAGTTGGCTTGCGTACCCAAAAAAATACCCCAGCCCAGCTGCTGAGGAATGAGCCGAAAAAAAAGATCCTCCCCGACCTGTCGCTCAAACTTCTGGCCTTTTTTTATCAAACCGCTCAGATATATGATCTTTTTTCCGCGATAAATCCTTCTGATCAATGAGGCTGCCGTATGCGTATACCGTTGGATGCCAAACTCTGGATCGCTTATTCTGAAATACGGCTTGCCTGACAGACTATCGAATTCTAGCTTTAAAAAAACAATAACCTTATTTTTTGCATACAAAGAAACATTATCTGCGTTCGTGAAGATAAATTCTAGAGAACTGCTGCGTCTTGGACGAAGTTTGGACAATGCTGCGGTCTGCTTTTCATAAAGAATATCTTGAACAATCAATCTCAGCAAATACGGTTTCTCACCCAAGCCTTTGCCAGTTCTTTGTTGAGATTGGACAGAAGCCACAACAACAAAATCTGATTCCGCCAGATACTCTTTTAAAGAATTATCGTTTGGTAACCCAGCGGGAACAGCGCCGCAAATGCACAATGGAAACAAGAAGAAAACGATCGCGCGAGAAAACTTCTGCATGAACATTATTTTAAAATATCTGCAAAAATAAAATGCGCTCTCTTCTGCCAAACCCCCGAGAGCCTAACCGCAAACTTTTCCTAATTCTTAAAGATTTCTCGTTTACCGGAAGAAAATTTTCCAAGGCAGCAGAGAACCCGTCTCCCCGGCTTTCTATTCCATGAAACGGAGAGGCAGGGATTCGAACCCTGGAGACTCCGAAGAGTCTACCGGTTTTCGAGACCGGCCGATTCAACCACTCTCGCACCTCTCCGATATTTTCTTAATCCAGAACTCCCGTAGAATGCATACTCTGAGAGTCCAAGCTCACCTTATTCCCAAATACCAGGTATCTTCTCTCCACAAAACCTGCATGTCCCGTGAACGATATTATTCTCAAGCACTTTATACCCCTTACGCTCAAGAAGTAGTTTTCCGCATTTCGGACAATACGTGTTCTCTGCGGTATGCCCGGGAACGTTACCGATATACACATACTTAAGACCGCATGAAAGAGCTATTTGCCTGGCTTTTTCCAGAGTCTCAACCGGCGTTGGAGGTAAATTCTTCAATTTGTACATTGGGTGAAACCTGGTAAAATGAAGCGGAACGCTATCCCCGAGGTTTTCCTTAATCCAAAGGCACATTTGTCGAATCTGAGCATACTCATCATTGAGCGTCGGGACAACTAAATGAACAATCTCAAGAAATACCCCCTGTTCTTTCACTGTTTTCAGCGTTTCAAGGACCCGCGATAAATCTCCGAAAACAACATCTCGATAGAACTCAGAGGAAAAACCCTTGAGATCAACCTTAATAACATCCATATATTTGCATAATTCCTTAAGGGGTTCGGCGTTCATATATCCGTTTGAGATCATCACATTTTTAATCCCAGCTGCCCTGGCAGCGCGCGCAGTATCGTACATAAATTCATAGAATACCGTTGGCTCAGCATACGTATACGCAATCGACGCGCAGCGATATTTTTGAGCAAGCTCAACAATACCCTGAGAAGTCAAAGGTGTACTGGGAATATCTTCAGGGAGCGCCTGAGCAATCTCCCAGTTCTGGCAAAATTTACAATGCAGGTTGCATCCGGCACAAGCAAAAGATAACGCAAAACTCTGGGGTAAAAAATGAAAAACGGGTTTCTTCTCGATTGGGTCTATATTCAGCGAAACGACTTTTCCGTAATTAAGCGCGTACAGTTTTCCCTGGATGTTTTTACGGGTACCACACTGTCCCCGTTGCCCTTCAGCAAGTACGCAACGAAAAGGACATAAAAGGCACTGAACGTTTTGATTCGCCTGTCTTTGCTGCCATTGAGCAGGGTGAAGCTCGGCAGCAGAGGTTAAAGACGCAATCAAGAGGATCATCCCACAAAAGAATAAAGATATCGTGCGCATAAAGGTTGTAATTACTTGTATTCTATCAAATATTTACAAAAAATGCATTAACGCTTCAGAAAAAAAAGAACCCCGGAAAAAAAAAGAAAAAATCCGGCGCACCGGCGTAAATAGAGAAATATTGATTCGCGGAAAACATATTCGAGGGTAAATTTAACCCCAAGCATACAGCTAATCAAAAAAGACACCATAAGCGTTGCGCTGAAACTGAAAATCAGAAAAGCGGCTACCTTGGTAAAAGTTTCAGTCCCAACACTCCAAAACGGCGCCAAAAAACCAATCGCTTCAAAAGAACAAATGCACCCAGTAAATACACCCCAAACACCATACCAAAAACTGCCCATCGTTTTTGGAGAAGAGTATACGTTAGCTCCTCGAGCAGAAAGATTGAATCTTTTTCCGGCGATGAAAAAAACACCGATTGCAAGCATCAAAAAACTATTCATTACTGCGCTTACGCGGGGAAGCTGTGTTTGAATAAAAGAAAGGATGCTTCCACCAGCGGAAGCAAAAATAAAAATAGAAAGAAACCGAAAACCATGAAACACCATGCTCTTTTTCAACAAAGAAAAAAACCCTGCTTTTTCTCCAATTAAAGCGCTCCCCACAGAAATACCACAAAAAGGACAGCTGCTCACACCAAATAACATCCCATAGAAAAAAGCAACAAAAATTACTGATTGGCTGCCTGGACGCGAAACATCCAAATAAAAAATATCGCTCTTGTACAGAAGTGTCAGCGCACTTAATGCTATAGCGCAAGGATATGTATACCCCCGCATTATTTCCAAAAAATCTAACCTAGCCATTAAAAACTCATTTTTTTCTGAACCGTATTTGCGTAATAGAGGCAACGCAGTTTTTACTGTATGACGCTGATATATCTTTTTCTTTCCCAAAATAACTCCGTAAAAAGTCGCGGGCTGAAAAAGCTTCTGAAGGAGCTTGGGTAATAAAATTTTCCGTTGCCCCGAAGTCTAAGAATACGATTTCCTCAAGACTTCTTGTCTGAAAACCAGGAAAAATCTGACTGAGAGAGAATGCGGAACCCTGAGGGCCAGCCTGGAATGTAATTTCCAAGAAATCGCCTACGGGCTTCTTCCACCAAGGTATATCATTTTCTAACAAAAATTCCTGGAAATCCTGCAATGATACATCAGAACAAAAAAAACTTATTCGATCAAGTTCCCTTTGAAGATTACGAGCTACCGTATTCCTGAAGGGGAAAAGCCGTAAAGCAATTAAATGCGGCTGTATACTTTTGCCGCAGTTGCCGCGTACTGTGAGCGTAATTTCTTTTTCCTTCTTTTCGAAAAAAACAGGGCGAGGTTTTTCTTTGAAGCAAAAATATAGATCGGCAGCGAGAAAAAAAATAAAAAAACAAAGAACAAGTTGCTCACAAAAAATCACTATGCTTCTTGGTATCTTCATCTTCAGACGGAAGGGATAAACTGCAGACGACAGAAAATTATCCTTAAAAAAACTCCTGAACAATACGCTGCACAGGCTCAGCCAAACCGGATGTACTTGCAATATACCCGATAGTCTGGGGAGTGGCAGCATTCCCCTTTAAATCCCGGAATACTCCCCCAGCTTCTTGAATAATACAAACACTTCCTGCAAAATCCCACGGCCGGTCGTGAAATTCAATGGCAAAATCAAGCACGCCTTCGGCAACATACGTAAGACTTCTCACGGATGAACCAAACATACGAACATTAAATACGGCTTGAGAAACTCGATCAAGTACTTTGAGCATAACTTCGGGGGAATAGCGGATGCTCGAATCATAAGAACAAGAAGCTTCTTTCATGGCTTTCACTGAAGATGCGAAAATCTGCTTACCATTCTTAAAAGCTCCCTTGCCTTTTTCTGCCCAATACAATTCTTTTTCTTTCGGCATATACACTACACCCAAAACAAAATCACCCTTATGCCACAGGCCGATTGAAACCCCAAAAATATCGATACCGCGGATAAAATTATGCGTACCGTCCAAAGGATCAATAACCCAGAGATAATCTCGATCCATATGGATACATGTCTGCTCTTCACCCAAAATACCAAACTCGGGAAATTCCCGGAGCAAAGTCTTTACAATCATCTCTTCTGCTTTCCGGTCAAGATCTGTAGCCAGGTTCCGATCACCTTTACTTATGATACTGCTAACCTTACCAAAATTACTGGATAAAAAATCTCCAGCCTGCAGAGCAATATGTTTTACAACTTCAATCATAGATTATACAAGAAAATCCTTGGCAAACATCGTATCGAGCCCAAATAAACAGAGAGGATCAATTGTTTTTTTAAGTTTAGCCATCTCTTTCAAATGTTTTTTCCCATACATAATCTCAAGATACGGCCTTTTAATCTTGCCTATACCATGTTCCGCAGAAATTGTACCTTTTAGCGCGATCGCTCTTTTGATGAATTCCATAACAAACCCTTTAGCCCGAAAAGATTCTTCGTCGTTCTTCGGCAAAAAATTGAAATGGAGATGATTCTGTCCAATGTGCCCGAAATTCACATAGCTGATTTGCGACTCTTCCGCCTTCTCTTTATAGAATGCGTACATCTGGCGGAAAGATTCGTCAGCTACTGCGATATCCGTAGCCATCTTAAGTTGCTTATGGCTTCGCAAAATTTCGTTAATCCGCGAAGGGAGCTTATGGCGAAACTCATAGAGACGCTCTCTGTCCTTGGATGTTTCAGCAAACCAACACTGGTCAAGAGAAGCACCATACTGCTGAACAATCCCGCACCAGAAATCAATAAATTCAGAAGCGGTTCCTTCCTGCTCTATTTCCTGTTCAAAATACACAGCACATTCGGCCCGAGGGAGCGATGGATAAAATTCCTCGAGTAGATTGAGCGAATTACGATCAAAAAACTCAAGGCTGCAGGGATAATTCTTCCGTTGTTGACGAAGTGATTTTGTATAGTCAACAAACCGAAGGGCTTCATCTTCTGAGGGAAAAAATACGATACAATTAAAAACGTCGAAGACAAGCGGTTGCACAAACAATTCAGCATCCACGATAACCCCTAAAGTCCCCTCCTGTCCGATAAAGAGATCGATGAAATCCATATTCTCGGCGACAAAATACCCAGCTGACGATTTAATCTTTGGACTTGTATACGAAGGAAGGGTAAACTTAAAATTTTTTTGGCTTTTCCCGTGTTTTAAAATTCCTGAAAAATTTCTCTTGTGCGCAAAAAATGTTCCCCGCTCAAGCCAATAGTACTCTCCATCAGAAAGCACTATGCCTAGGCCTCGTACATACCTGCGGATAGAATCATACTTAAAACTCCTCGGTCCAGAAGCCGAGTTAGCAATCACTCCTCCAATAAAGGCAAGCGGCTCGGTTGGCTGAGCCCGTAAGGTAAGTTTTTTACAATTCAACTCTTTCTCAAGATCGGCAAGCCGTACCCCTGCCTGAACCAGAACCGTATTCTTTTGGACATTGATATCTTTAATTTTGTCTAAAGCTTCCAGGGAAACAAGAGCGCCTTCCAGGGGAACCCTCCCTCCGGTTGTTCCTGTCCCCCCTCCGGAAACCGTGAGCGGAACATGGTGCAACATACACTCACGGACTACAGAACTTACTTCAGCAGCATCTCGCGGGATATACAAAGCCGTAGCGCTACCTTGCAAGTTTGAAGTATCCTCGAGATAAGACGCAAACTCTTCCTTACTTCTTTTAACAATCATGATACTAAAAACTTAAAATATCCCCCGGGTGTGTGTTGGTTTTAGAAAGAACCCCCCGAGGTAACTCAATAACCGCGAATACACCGAATAAAAATTTTGATATTCTTCCGGAAGGAAAATCATGATAGAGATGAATGATTTTCAGAGACTTATCAACAAAGATGACATCGATAGGAAATTTCATAAAAAATGTGTGGATACTACCGCAATGATAAAAAACTAACGCCTCCCCTTCGGGGAAAAAAGCCTTGCCGAGTAAACCCTGCAACCTTTGCCAAAATGTCCGGGCAATCCTTCCGTCTGTTGCAAGAACAACCCCTCGAGTACTATTTTTAATCTCCATGATAAATATTATACACCAAAAAAGAAAGACCTCAAAGAAAAGGCAGTAGAAAAGTGTTGGTTGGGGTTTTTATTCTTCTGATGAAGACAAAAGCTTCTCTTTGAGTGAAGCTGGCATAAGCACCGGCTTAAAATCTTCCCCGACACATGCAACCCGTGTCTTCACTTCGGCGATTAGCGCCCTATCTTTCATCCGAATGACGGTATGAACAAAATCTATCCGCGAAGCTCCCAGAGAAGCACAATCAACGCTTACCCGCAAGTGATCGCCAAGATGTGCCGGCGCACGATAAAAAACTTCAGCACGAGAAACCACAAATAAATACCCCTGTTCTTTATAGGCACCCAGAGAAATGCCCCTGGCCAAGAAAAACTCCATTCGTGCTCGTTCGCAATAGGTAAGATAGTTCGCATAGTAAACAACCCCCTCGCAATCTGTATCCTGGTAATAAATTCGAAGATCAAAAGAAAACTTATCGGCAGGCATAAAAAGTCTATTGTAATTTTAAGACAAGCTCTCCTTCAGGCGTAAACAAAACAACGCGGTGAGGCTCAATGCGGGTTACCCGGGCATCCTCGATGGTATCATTGACTTTGACGGTAATTCCATTAATAACGGCCGTGGGCGATTGAGCGTCGTAGATAATTCCAAAAAGCGTATAGGGACTCCTGGATGAAGACTGGACCGAAGCAACCCTGTCTGCAGGGGCAGCGCGCTTGACACGAATGAGAATTTTCTCATTCTTTACTCTCATGAAGACAAACCGATACAACCCCCAGCCACCCAGCAGAATCACGATAACAAGCACATACACGAGTAATTTTGAAATGGTACTCTTCTTTTCTCCAGAGGTAACGAGGGAATCTTTCTGGCTTACTTTCTTTAAGGCTTGGTAGATAATGCTCATGTTAACTCCTCAATGCATTGCTGAATCATTTGTTCATCGACATGCCTCTTCTCAAGTGTAAAACCCAGCAGCAATGCCCGATCACACAAAATATTGATCAACCGCGGTATACCACGAGAAAATCGATAAATAAACGGAAAAGTTTCGGGCAAAAAATTAATATCTTTTCCTCCGGCCCGGGCCAGACGAAATACAACATATTCACTGATTTCATCTGGCTGCAGAGGAAGAATATGATATTTCACAGCAATCCTCTGTTTAATCTGTCGAGCTGCCTCAAGATTTAACTTTGTGTTCAATTCTGGCTGCCCGACTAAAATAACTTGCAGTAATTTATTCTTTTCAGTCTCCAAATTCGAGAGAAGACGTATCTGCTCAAGTTGACGAATAGTCAAATTCTGAGCTTCGTCGATAATCAAAACAGCATTCCCGCCCTTGAGAGTCGTATCCAGAAGAAAAGTGTTTAGAAAATTTACCAAATCAAGACGGGAGTTTTTCTCCGGAGTAATCCCGAAATCTTCGATAATCGCACGCAATAATTGGACTTCACTGAAATACGGATTCAGAACCAAAGAAGTCACAACCCCCGCGGGAAGTTCCTTGAGCATTGCCCGGCACAGGGTAGTCTTCCCAGTCCCTACTTCTCCAGTAATCAGAAGAATCCCTTTCCGATGCTCTACTCCATAGAGAATACACGCCAAGGCGTCGGTATGGTGTTTACTGCGAAAAATAAATTCTGGATCTGAGGTAATATTAAAGGGGGATTCTTTTAACTTATAAAAATCAAGATACATGACACATTGTTTGGTTAAATTTATTATAACAGCAAATATCGCATTGTAAACATTCACTCATCTTGCAAATCCATGCTTCTATTGTACAATACAGGCATGACCAGAATACGTCGTATTCATGAAATCCTCCTCCACAATAAAAAAACAATCTCTGTCGCTGAGTCGTGCACGGCTGGTCTTGTATCGTCTCTACTCACTCAATTCCCTGGAAGTTCAGCATATTTCAAAGCGGGAATTATACCCTATGAAACAAAAACCAAAATTGACCTTCTGAACATATTGCCACAACGCATAAAAAGATACGGGGTAGTTTCTCGAGAAATAGCCAAGGATCTTGCCGAAAATATACGAATACAAACTCATTCAGATATCGGGGTAGGCATCACCGGGTTTGCCGGACCAGATGGAGGAAATCAAAAAAACCCTATCGGAACGGTTTATATCGGGATTGCTTCTTGCAAAAAAACTACCGTATGCCGTTCTATCTTTCAAGGGACACGGAAAACAATCCAAACAAATGCTGCCAAAAAGACTATGTTCCTGCTCGATAAGCTCCTGGCACCATCTTATCAATTATGAGAATATTCATCGCGCTGGAAATTCCGGATAAAGTTCAAGAAGAAATTGTAAAAATCCAGACTAAACTACGCGCCAGTTTCCCTGCCGGACGATGGGTAACAAAACAAAACCTGCACATGACTCTTTTGTTTCTGGGAGAACAAAATAACCAAGGGCTACATAAAACAAAAGCTATGCTTTCTGCTGTTTCTCAAAATCCTTTCTCTCTCGCTTTCCAAGCATTAGATGGGTTCCCGGACAAAAGACGTCCCCGGATTATCTGTATTCGATGTGCCGGAGAAACGGAATTGAATCGTATCGTCACATCGTTACAAAAACAGTGTTTTGAACATAACCTCCTTTCGGGAAAAATGCAGAAATTTACTCCACACATTACCATTGCACGTATAAAAAAACCCCAGCTTATGCCGGAAAAGTTCTTCATTCAAGAAAACATCAAACCGACTGCCTGGGAAATTTCTACGGTGTCGCTCTTTGAAAGCATACAAACACCTCAAGGAAGTATTTATCGGAAAATCGGAAGCAAGAAATTGGCAACAGAAAGAACGCCAGCCGTATAAACTCCCGCCACAAGATCATCACCAAGGATACCGATTGAACCAGAGAATGATTCAAAAGTATCTGCCGGCGGTATTTTTAGGGCATCGAAAATACGGAAGAGCATAAAACAAACAAACACTGAAGCGGTTGTTTGTGCCGCAAAAAGACAGGCGAAAAGAACTCCGGTAACTTCATCAAGGATTATCGCCTGAGGATCTTTCTCGCCCAAAATGACTGCCGCCTTTTCGCAGAGCAAGAGCGACAGAATAAAAGACGCGAGAAATACCCAAAAAGCGACCAAATAACCTCCGAGAAAAAAAACCACGCAACCAAGTAACGTCCCAACAGTGCCGCTGAAGCGCGGCGAAAAACCAAAACCGCATACGCTGGTAATCCCCAAAATAAGAAACTTTCTATGGAAAATTTCATTTCGCAAGGCGCGTCAGAGGGTTCGGATGATTTTTCGGTTGCTCCAGAGAAAAACCCAGCCGGAAAAAAGAGTGATGAAAACTACCCAAATCATTAAAAGAAAGATAAAAAGATTGGCAAAATCTCGGTTAAACCAAACTAAAAAAATCCCTCTCGTCTGTGCGTATTTATCAACAAGCTTTACCAAAAATATGAAAATAATCCCGATAATTTGATAAACCGTCTTATGCTTCCCCCATCGTTGCGCCGCAAGCACTTTCCCCTTCCCTAGGGCAAAAATGCGTAAACTCGTGATTAAAAATTCTCTGATCATAATCAGGATAACCATCCAAGCATGAATAACTCCAATCTCAAGGAAAGCGAGAAAAACCCCGATCATTAAAATTTTGTCGGCGATAGGGTCAAGAATCTTTCCAAAATCAGAGACCATATTTAACTTTCTCGAGAATAAACCATCCAGAAAATCGGTGAATGAAGCGACGGAAAAAATCAGGAGACCGAAGGAAAATGAAAAAAAAGTATCCTGAACGATAAACCACATACAAATAAAAGAAAGAACGATTCTCAAAACGGTTAGTTGATTGGCGATATTCATTGTGGTCTTCTTTGCATTATGGTGCCTTCTAAATCATATTCGAAAGCCGCAGATATTTGCACCTTGTAAAAATTTCCCGGTTTTAACTCTTGTCTCACCAGAACATTCCCATCAATCTCATATGCATCGGCGTAACTGCGAGCAAACGAAATACCGTGCTCAACAGAATCAACGAGAACGTTCGCCTGAGTCCCCACGAAACGCCGGTTATTCTCTAAAGAAATCTTCTGCTGCAACTCCATAAATCTTCGAAATCGTTCTTTCTTTATTGTATGATGGATTTGGGGAAATGTATATGCTTTTGTTCCTTCTTCCCGAGAGTAGATGAACGCTCCTGCATTCTTAAAGTGTACTTCAGAAAGAAAAGAAAGAAGTTCCTGAAATTCAGTTTCGGTTTCCGTAGGAAAACCGACAATGAATGAACTTCTCAATGAAATATCCGGAATTTTCTTGCGCATCATGCCGATCAATTTTAGGAATTGTTCCCGCGAAGAACCCCTCCCCATCAGCGTTAAGATTCGCTTATTGACATGTTGCAAAGGCATATCGATATAATGGCAAACATTTTCCAAAGAAGCAACTGCCTCAATGAGTGTTTGCGTAATAAACTGCGGATATGTGTACAACAAGCGAATCCAGGTGATCTTTTTTGCGGCACGACTTATTTGACGCAGAAGCCATGCAAGATTTTCCGGTGAACGGAAATCTTTACCCCAGGCAGTTGTATCCTGAGCAACAAGAACCAGCTCCCGCACTCCTTTATCTTGAAGCTGGCTCACTTCCTCCAAAATATCCGAAGCTCTCCGGCTTTGCAAAGGTCCGCGTATTTTTGGAATCACGCAATAGGAGCATTGCTGTAAACAGCCTTCCGCGATACGAAGATATGCCATATGCGGCGGAGCAATGCGTATTGGCCGCTCTATCTTCCCCCAAGAAGCCGGCGCATCGAGCAAGGCATCAACCTCTGGGAAATAACGCAGCAGCTTCTTCCCGTGGTGCCTGACAAAACAGCCGCAGATAATAAGTTTGGCAATCTTCCCTTTTCTCTTTAAAGCTGAGAAATGCTCGATCGTTTCAATGGATTGCTTTTTTGCGTCCTGGATAAAAGAACAGGTATTGATGAAAATGATTTCTGCCTTCGAAGGATCTTGGATCAAAAACCCTTTTTTCTTCAATATACCAAGCCAAATCTCTGAATCAACTTCGTTACGCGGACATCCTAAAGAAACAATGCCTGCGGTTCTCATTGACGCAGAGAAAAACCTGAAGCAGTGATAAGATAGACTGCGGATTTTTTCTGGCGGGGAGTTGGAATTGGCTCTCCGTTTGCCTGGATAGAAACATCGGAAGGATTTTTCACGTGGATCTCGATTGTTTTCTTCCCCTTCCACGATTCTTCCTCGCCCTTGCGCAGAACAGATTGAAAAACTGTCTTCCCATCAACTTTCACCGTAATAAAAGAATCTTTCTTGGTCCGTACAGCCAAGAAGACATCGCCTCGCTTCGAGGTTGATACAGGAGAAACAGACTGCTTACTTGGCTGAAACTTGACTGCTGCAACGGGCAATTTCTGAGTCTTTTTAGCAGTTTTTAATTTACGCGCGAAGGACGAAAACGCCAAAAAAACAATAACTACGCCGGCGATTACACCAAGAACCTTAAGAACCCGCCTGTCGGTAAGTACTGAAAATATGACCCGGAAGAACTGTTTTCCTGCAGCTACCGATGAAAATTGAGCGGTATCTTTGCGAAATTCTTCCTGGGGCATACGCGCTTTTTCTTCTCTGCGTACCTCGACTTGCTGAATCAAGGTCAATAATTCTTCATCTTTCAAAAACGAAGCATAGATTTTTAAAAAACCTTTTAAATAAACAGGGCTTATCGCTTGAATATTTCCCTGCTCGATATCAGCAATCACCGTCGGGGTAAGCCTTGTTTTTAAAGAAACTTCTTCGAGGCTCAGGTGTAACTCCTCGCGTTTTTTCTTAAAAAGAATACACAACTCAGGTAAGTTCATTTTCTTGAGGTTGAGCTATTTTTTGCTGCTCCTGAAACCATTGTTCTCTATCGATAAGAATCTGCCGAGCCTTACTGCCCTGGAACGGGCCAACAATACCTTCCTGTTCCATAAGATCCAAAAGGCGGGCTGCCCTTGTATAGCCGACTCTCAGCCGACGCTGGATAATTGACGCGGAAGCCTGTCCAGTTTCCATAACTGTTCGAATCGCCTCGGGAAGAAGTTCATCGGCTTCAATTTCTGCTTTCGGTCTTCTTTGCACTTCAAGAATTTTTGAATCGTATTGTGGTTGACCTTGGCTTCTGATAGCATTGATCAAAGTAGTTACATCATCGTCTTCAATGAGGCAGGCTTGAGCGCGAATCGGCTTCAATATCCCCGGACGGATAAAAAGCATATCACCTTTGCCAAGCAGTTTTTCGGCACCAACCCAATCAAGCACTGTGCGCGAATCTACCTTCGATGCCACCTTAAAGGAAATGCGTGCGGGAAAATTCGCTTTGATCACGCCGGTAATGACATCAACTGACGGCCTCTGGGTAGCTAAAATCAAATGTATCCCAACAGCCCGAGACAATTGGGCAAGACGTAAAATTGCGGTTTCAATCTGATCGCGGGCAATAATCATCAAATCAGCAAGTTCATCAACAACGATGACAATAAACGGAAGCTTCACTTCTGGTTTTTTCATGTTATAACTGTCGATATTTCTGGCGCCTTCTTCGGCAAGGAGCGAATATCGCCGCTCCATCTCCTCAGTCGCCCAAGAAAGGACATTCGAAGCTTTCTTCGCATCAGAAACAATCGGAGAAAGTAAGTGGGGGATGCCGACGAATTGAGCAAGCTCAACCATCTTTGGATCTATGAGGATAAACCGCGCATCGGAAGGTTTTGATTTAAAAAGAATTGAACAAATAATCGAATTGACACAAACTGTTTTTCCGGAACCAGTTGTCCCGGCGATCAAAAGATGAGGCATATCCTTTAAATCAGCAATCAAGGGAACCCCGGCAACATCCTTACCCAAGGCAAGACTAAGTTTGGACGGAGATTGAATAAAGCGCTTATCCTGAACAACCTCTTTAACATAAACAATGTTTGTTTGCGAATTGGGAACTTCAACCCCCACTGTCCCTTTACCGGGGATCGGAGCAACAATTCTGACTGAAGCCGCTTTCATTGCGAGAGCGATGTCGTCAGAAAGAGTGACAATACTGTTAATCTTCACGCCTGCAGCCGGTTGCAATTCATAGCGGGTAATTACCGGGCCACTCTGCACGCTGACTACCCGCGCAGAAACCCCAAAGTCACTGAGCGTTTCTTCCAGAACCGCCGCATTCACTTCAATATCGCCTTTCACCTTCTTTTCGTCCGTGACTTGCGAAACATCTTTCAAGATACTACATGCGGGAATCACATACGCAGCATCATTATAAGGAATCTGCGGTGTTTCATTCGGTTTTTCTTCACTCTCTTTGGAAACCAAAGACGCTGCTTTCGCAGGCGCTACCTCCTTTTCTTTGGGTTTCTCCCGGACAATCAAACGAGTAATCTCCTGTGGAGGCTTCTCAGGCTCATCTTCAGTGATTCCCGGATCAGGATTGGAAGGAGTATAAATCTTAAGTTTTGCCTTACGAGGAACTTTAGGAGCCATTTCGCTTTGGATAGTTCCATGCTCCTTTTCTCTTACAACCACTCGCTCCCGCTTAAAATAATCTCGCAGGTTGACAAATATTTTTTTGGCGCACTCAACAACAAAATCACCCCAAAAAAGAAGAAGCCCCGCAACAAAAAGCAAGACTGACAGGATGAGCGAACCAAGAAAACCAATATACTGCAGCAGCAATGCCGACAATGAAAAACCGATTATGCCGCTACGTGAAAACCTGTTTTCGGGAGTATCAAAAATACCCAATAACAGAGAAGCGGAGATAAGAATAATCAGAAACGACAGTGTTTTCGTCCAAGCACTTGAGGCAATCCCTTCAGCGTGAATTTTATCAAGTTGTTTGAACAGAAGAAACACAAGAAGAATAAAGATCATCCAGGAAGCCCAGCCAAAAGAAAAAAGCAAGGTACCGGCAAAATAAACTCCGAAAATGCCGATAAAATTCTGGCTAGGATGAGTAGGCGGATAAGAAAATAGAAAAAAGTCCTCTCTCCGGAATGAAATAAAACTCAGAAAAAACAGAAGGGAGGCAGCTCCTAAGGTAAGACAAACAAGCCACTTAGTGATCTTGTCTTTCATCCACCTGTTTCTTACTAAAAGTTACGCGGCCTTGGTCATCGATGGCGACCACCTTAATGCGTACGACGTCACCCTCTCTCAGGTAATCGCTCACATTTTTCACGAATTCGTTGGAAATCTCAGAAACATGCAAAAGCCCGCTTTTACCAGAAGCGGTTTCACAAAATGCACCGAAACTCGTAATTTTTCGCACGGTTACATCATAATAATCACCAACTTCTAGATCTTTAATGATATCAGTCACAAATGAAACTGCTTTCTTCATAGCCTCGCTGTCAGCGGAAGAAATCATAACCTCGCCGGCTTCATCATCGATATCAATTGAAGCTCCTGTATCCTTAATAATCTTTTTAATGGTTCTGCCGCCGGGACCTATCAATTCACCGATTTTATCTTGCTGAATCTTGATCGTAACAATCTTGGGTGCAAATTTGGAAACCTCTTTCCGCGGAACCGATATTGCCTTATCGATACATCCGAGAATCTGCAGACGGGCATCTTTTGCTCGCTGCAGTGCTTCTCTCAGAAGCTCAATACCAATCCCTTTGATTTTTAGATCAAGCTGTATAGCGGTAATTCCCTTGCGTGTCCCTGCGACTTTAAAATCCATATCGCCCATATGATCTTCAACTCCAGCGATGTCGGTCAAAATGATATATTCGTTGCCAGAAGAAACGAGACCCATTGCGATACCAGCCACAGGCTCACTGATGGGAACTCCGGCATCCATGAGTGAAAGCGTTGAAGCACAAACAGTCGCCATAGAAGATGAACCATTCGATTCCAAAATCTCTGAAACAACCCTGATCGTATAGGGAAATACGTCTTTGGAAGGAATCACCCACTCAAGCGCTTTCTCCGCTAATGCCCCGTGCCCAATTTCTCTCCGGGAAGAGCCCCTGAGAGGCGATACTTCTCCCACGCTAAAAGGCGGAAAATTATAGTGAAGCATGAATCTCTTGTGAGTTTGACCTTCGAGGGCTTCAATCATCTGCATGTCGTCGCTTGTACCTAACGTTGTTGCCGCGAGCGACTGAGTCTGCCCCCGCGTAAAGACGGCAGAACCATGGGCCCTCGGCAAAATCCCTACGGTACATTCAATTGGGCGTATCTGCTCAACCGCTCGGCCATCGGGGCGCACTTTTGTCTTAAGAATCTTTTCGCGGATATAATCTTCCTCCAGTTTAGCAAATAGCGCCAACGCCTGCTTTATTTTTGTTTTATCAGTCAGCTTTTCCTCGATAAGTTGCACAACCGCATCGCGACGAAGCGCCGAATCTTCTTTGGTAGAATAAAAATACAGCGAAGAAAGCCTTTCGTGAACAATCTTGGTAACTTCTTCTTCGAAAGCCTTATCGTGTTCAGCGGTCAACAGTTGCTTCTTATTCTTCCCTATTTCTGACTGAATGTGACGCTGGAGGGCGATAAATTCTTTAATATGCTTATGAGCGTTCTGAATCGCCTGAAGAACAACATCTTCTGATTCTCTATTCGCCTTTGCCTCAATCATCAAAATTTTATCTTCGTTCCCTGAAACAATCATATCAAGAGAAGCTTTGGCTCGATCCTGGTAGGTTGGGTTCACTAAGAAATTCCCATCAACCCGACAGATACGACAAGCACCAAGTGGATTCTCGAAAGGAATATCGGAGATGAAAAGACTGAGAGACGCTCCATTCAAAGCATAGATATCAGGGTCATTCTCACCATCTGAAGAAAGAACCATGCAAACTACCTGGACATCGTTACGTAAGGAATCCGGAAAAAATGGACGGATTGACCGGTCTATCAACCGAGCGGTAAGAATTTCTATATCTTTCGGTTTACCTTCCCGCTTGAAAAAACCACCCGGAATTCTTCCCGCAGCATAGGTTTTTTCCTGATAATCAACGATTAAAGGAAAAAAATCAGCTTCCTCTCTAGGTTGCGCAGCCATGCAGGCACTCACGAATACCACAGTTCCTCCTACCTGGATAAGAACTGAGCCATTCGCCTGCTTGGCTAATTCTCCGGAAGAAATAACAATATCCTTCCCGGCTATAGTCCGTGTTACTCTAAAAGGTTGCATGGTTTATTTGCGTAAGCTTAAATCTTTAATAACGCTCTCGTATTTTCGCGCGTCTTTCTTTTTTAAGTAGCTCAGCAATCTCCGACGCTTTCCGACAAGAGCGAGCAGACCGCGGCGGGAATGAAAATCCTTCTTAAACTTCTTAAAATGCTCAGAAAGATTGTTGATTCTTTCTGTCAAGAGCGCTATCTGAACCGAAGCGGATCCCGTATCAACCTCGTGCGTCTTAAACTTAGAAATTACCTGCTGTTTTTGTACTTTTGTAACAGCCATCCTGCTCGGAACCTCCTTTCCGAAAATTTAAAGAATATTATACAATACATTAACGCCTTGTAAATGATTATTTTAAAAAAGATTTTTAGCGGAAACAGGCGGAAAAATTACTCAAAAAGTACGGTTACGCTCCTATCTTCCCTTGGCCTATCGGAAAAGAAGGAAAAATAAGGTAAAAACACAGATAAAAAAGATAACCAAGGCAGAAAATATAGTTCGAGTTGGAACAGTATGCTTCAATTCCTCCTCAATTTTCCTTTTTTCAACGTCGGTTTCCTCAAACTCGCTGCTTTTCAGCTTCAATTGCTCTTCAGTCAATCGTATCTTTTCTTCCAACCCTTGCCGCTCCTGTAAAGCAACTTCCAGTTTTTGCTTATCTGACGAAAGAACCCCCACTTGATCCTTCAAGGAAGTGTTTTCCTGGGTTAGGGCGGCTACTTTACGATTTAGCTCCTCAAGTGAAGACGTATCCTGTTGTGCAAGCTTGTTTTTCAATTCTTCGTTTTCCTTTTGCAAGGCAAGAAGCTCATTTGCAGAATCCTGGCCTGCCTTTCCTTGGGCCTGAGAGATCTCGTTCTTCAAGGAAGTGTTTTCCTGGGTTAGGGCGGCTACTTTTTGGTTGTTCAGTGCCGCCTCATTCAACTGAAGAGACAGCTCTTTCACTTTGCCTTCGAGTGAAGAAATCTGCGAACGAGAGGCCAACCCCCCTTCCACTAAAGAAGAATTCTCCTTCTTCAAAAGATCGATTTGTGTAACAAGGCTTTGGCTTTTTGAAAGTTGTACTCTCAGATCCTCATTCTCCTTCCGTAAAACATCCAACTGAACAGTCGCGGTATTTTCACGAAGCTTTTTCTGCAAATCGGCGTTCTCTTCAGTAAGTATTCTTATTTTTCCTGAAAGTTCATTAACAAGAGCTGCGGAAGCCTGGTATTGATTCGCCTGAGACTGAAAATCTTTATTTTCTTTACGCAGGGCTTCAATCTCACGGAATAAATCCGTTGGGGCCCCAAAAGAAGCATTTTTTGCCTGAGCTTTGAGATAAATATTTTCCTGAGTTAACCGTTGAATGGTGAAGTTCAATTCTTCGAATAAAGCAAGATCCATACTCTTAGGAGCACCGCCTTGTTCGGAAACGGGCAACTCCCCTGTTTCCTGTGTCTCGGAAAGACTCTTTTCCTTGTCCTGCGGTATGTCCGCGGATGCGCTGAAATCTTTTTCTTGGGAAGGCTTCTGGATATTCTGGGAATTCATAAAAATAACGTCCTCGGAGTTTCCTGGACCAAGAGGCGGTGTATTTTCTGGAGAGACTTTGTTCGTCTTCTTGACCATATTTATATCTTACTTTTTATTTATAATCTGTCAAGAAATCAACCAGGAAGAAAGGGGTCAAATGACATTCAATTCCGATAATTTTTCCGTGTAAGCACATAAAGCATCTCTTGTGGGAAAAAACGATAGGCGCAGGTATGCCGAGGGCTTATTTGGTAAGTCTTTTGCAGAAAATCCACGATGTCATCATAGGTAAGCTCCAAGGTGCTCATTGTTGGCTTTTTTTTGACGGGGATACTCAGCACTTCTTCAATCAGAAAAACCCTGTGCTGATTATCCAATATGCTTTCTATCTTGTGTCGAAGAAACTCAAAAAGCTCCTCGCGCGTTCCTTCGCGCTGAAAAATATCATAAAATCTGCAGTTTAAATATCCTAGTTCAAAGAACCGACGGTTGGAAAAATATTCCAAATAGCGCACCCGAAATTCCGGATATCCAAAATTATTCTTCCCAATAATCAAAATAAGATCCTCTGGGTTTGTTTTTTCACGGATACAACCCGATTGCATCAGATAATAGTTTTTTTCTGGAATACTGGCAGGATAAATATATGACCAGAAATTTCCAATTCCGTTTGCCACAACTAAAAAAAAGAAAAGAAGCGGTATGATGCGAATCGGAACTAGTGAAACCCAAAGATACATGCAGATGCTGATTACCAACCAAAAGAATATAAGCAGCGGTGTATAGCGCTGAGTATTAAACGGCTCATAGATAAAAAATATTGAGATAAACAGAATAAACATAAAAAAACTCGCTACGGTAAGCGCAAAAAGTGCCCGTTCTTTGAAAAGAGGCCGGTAATTGAGCCCGAGAAAAGCGGCGGAAAAGAAAAAAAGACTCAAGCCGGGAATAGGATTTTCGGTATATCCAAATAATATTTTAGTAAAGTTTTGGGCGATATAGGAAATTTCTTTTGATGCGATGACCGAAAATCTCTCATGGGACTTAAACCAAAAAATCATTTCTTTCGCGAAATGCTTGATGCCTGGAAGTATCCCTCCAGAAAAATAGGCTGTGGAATGTTGTAGGCCAACCAAAAATCCAATTGCGGTATAAGGGATAAGCCAAAACACACACAGACTCACCAGATAGCTTTGGCATAATTTTACTTTTTCTGCTCGAGGCCTGTTGAGACAGATAAAAGTAATGAGAAAAAAAGGGAAAAAAGTGATGTAGGCTGCAGAAGAAAATGTTGCCAAGGCATGAAAAAATCCTATGAATCGTGCAGAGGTCTTCCCGGAAAGAATGGTCTTAACCAAAAAATCAATTGAAACAAGCAGAAAAAATATTGAAATGATATGAGTTTCGGCTTCGGTAGCATAATGCCAAAACTCCGCCGAAAAACCAAGACCAAGCGCACAAGTTAGGGCAAAAAATTTATTGCCGATAAGCCGTTGGAGTATCCGGAAAAACACCACAACAGCAGCCGCACCAAAAAAAGCGTCAAGTACTTGAAGAGGTAAAAGAGCTGAACCAGCGTAACCGCAGAAACACCAAAGCTGATAAAAAAGATTATTGAACACATAGTTGAGCAAATGAAACTGCTGCGAAGGAACAAGGTAGATACTTTTCTCAGCCCATTGTGCTAACGAAATCGAATCGAAATCATACGCTGCGGAAAGGAAACTCAAATAGATAAATAATATAGAAAGAAAAATGATAAAAAGAATGAAGAAGTTTTTGAATCTTTCATTCATCGGAAAATAGGCTGGAATGAAATGTTTATTACAGAAATTAAAAACCCCCTGGATCCTTTAAAACTTTCTCTCGAAATTTATTCCACAGTGTGTAAAAATCAGCGCGTGACGCTTCAAGATCGCCAACAGTATCAAAGGGAGCCTTAATTTCAGAAACAACTTCAGAAAATTTACTGGTAAATCTCTTCGGTACGTACACGATATCGCCATTCTTGAGGATGATGTCGTTTTTAAGATTCCCATTATAAAGAATATCGTAAACATTGATTAATTTCCGAACTGGACCCTCGGGAGTCTGACGAATAATCTGTACCCTGCGCAGGGCTGAAGCTTTGCTCGGAAGCCCAGCCATAAACATAAGTTCGCGAATCGTCAAATCCCGGTTTTTCAAACGGTAAATTCCGGGACTGCTGATTTCGCCAAGAACATATATTTTTTTACTATTAAACTCGGCAACCTTGACAAATATTTCCGGATTTTCAACAAAACGCGAAAGTTTTCTTGCCACTTCTTCAGAAAGTTGTTTTTCAGTAAGACCTGCCGCTTTAACTTCAATACCCGCCAACGGCAAAGTAATCGAACCATCTGAACCTACCGTAACGGCACCGCTAAATTCTTCGTGAAACAACACAGTCACCCGAACCACATCATCTACATCAATAAGGTATGGAATCCCTGTTTCCTTCTTCTCAGCAAAGAAAAGATTCTCTCGTTTTTTTGCTAACTCATCTCGCTCTTTATGTTTCTTGGCCAAACCAATATATACTACTGATTCATGATGCAGAGGATCAAGGGCTAAAACATCCTGGAATTTACCGATTGATTCATCCCATTTCGCTTGCGCATAGAGCGCTTTCGCCTGACTCATTAAATCAGTAATCCGAGCTTTTTTCTGAGAAAATTCTGCAATGCGGAGCTGTTCTTCTTTTTTCGCGATTACTTGCGCCTTCAGTTCTTCTTCAGTATACCCGCGCATCTTAATCTGCGCGAGAGAATGCGTAAGTTTCTGAGCCTCTTCAGCATCGCGAAACACCTGAATCAATTCTGCCTTACCGGAAGAATGATACGCAAGCACCAATGCTTTTTCCTCTTCTAAAAGCGCTCCTCCGGTTTGTAGCTTCTGCTTCATAATCGCAGCAATTTGCTGAAAACTTTCAATACCCGGGTATTTTGCCATTAAAGGAACCAGCTTCTCCTCCGCTTGTTTATAATTAGAGATTGTCATCGCATAAATAACGTCTGCGTATTGAGTAAGAACGGCTTCATGTTCGACAAAAGATCCATCCCGTGCTGAAGCGAACAATTCCCGCTTCATTTCTTGCCGCTTCTGTGCTTCCTCCTGGGCAAATAATTCTGATTTTTCGGTAAAAACACTCTGAGTAAACGAACGCTCACGCGCCATTTCCTCGGCATAAAGCATCGCAAGATGCATCTCGCTTTGCTCGGTCTTAATTTCCTGTCTCTTCAGGTTCTTGCGCATAAAAACCTTGGCATACCGGTGCTGAGGATTTAAAATTAAAGTCTCCTCGAAATACGCCATAGATTTTTCATATTTTCCTTCTTTGTATTTATCAAATCCTTTCTGAAAAGCATCTTTTACTTCATAGGCAATCAGATCTTTATAAACAGGATTTGAAGAAATTTCCCGGCGAATTGCTTCAAATTGGTCAGGGGATTCTTTCTTGATGACCACGAGTTCTTGAAAAATGCGGCGAACGAAACGTTGAGCAGTTAAGTTTTGGGGGCTTATCTCGAGAACCTGGCGGAATGCAAGCAAGGCATCTCTCCATTGCCGCCCTTCAAAATTTTCTCGGCCTTCAATAATAAACGTTGCGATTGCCTTTGCCCGGGCTGATTCTTCGGCAATATTCCCCTGAGTGGTCACTTTGGAAAGGTCAAACTGGCTTTTACCGTTATTCTGCTCAAGAAGCATTGCAAAGTTTCTGACTCTCCCTAAGTTGCCTTCAAAATCAACCTGCCCGGAGCTTAGCGCGACCGGCTCATTCTTCTCGGCAACATCGTATTTCTTCGGACCGTACAAATCTTCTTTCGAACGGGATGAAACAGTCCCCTTTTCGGTCATAACCCCAAAGGCGAATACCGAAGGGATAAGAACTGTCTTCCAGGCTTTATTGTCGAGCTTCATCGGATTGACCAGGTTTCAGCAAATAGGCTTTACTTCTTTTTTCAAGTTGACTCGCTTGATCAGCAGTTACTAAAAGCAATTCCCCTTGCGGAAGCTTTACCCCTTTTGTGAATAAAAAACCTTCGGGAATTTTTCCCTCTTGGTATACGCGCCGCCAGGGATTATCTGTTTTTCCTGAAAGACGCAAAAGAGCAGGAGTAAGATAAGCGAATTTTATCTTCTTTCTCTCCTCTTCTCCCATACGCTCCACCAAGCGCAAAAAATCATCCCCCCAAAGGGGCGTCCAAATCGCAGCTCTGTTCGCAAACCAAGCAACCCTCCAAGGCGCATCAGAGACCACTACTTCATCGTTCTTGGAAATGGACTGCAGATAAAACAAATTCTTTCGCACGGTTTCATGAGGACGTTGCGGCAGAGCAAAAGCAAAGAATAAAGGAACGGTGTTAAAAATAAGAAAAACGGGAACAACCATCTTACGAAAAACAACTCTCTGGATATCTAACCTATGCCACATCTCAAAAAGAAAACCAACACCGATCATAATAATAAAAGGCGTGTAAATAATCATCTGTTCAGCGATGTGACGCGAAAAACCACTGTAGCAAAAATGAATCGCCATAAGCAGAAATAACCAATATTTAAATTCATGGAAAAAAATATGGCTTTTTTTAAAACGGCAGAAAAAACCCATAAGAAAAAAAGCAATGACAAAATTTCTCGTGAGCATGAGCGCATTGAAATAAGCCCAATTCAAATTTGCTACGAAACGATGAAAAATATCGACAAAGCTGATAGTAGCTGGCGTAAAAACCAAAAGGCTACGAGCCCAATCTGCAGAAGAAATGCCGGTAAAAAATGCGCGCAGATCAAGACTGCTCAAAGTAAAAAGAGGATTTGCGGTAAGGTACATATTACGAACCCACCAGGGAAGCACCAAACCCAAGAAAGCAAACAACCCAACAAGAAGCTTAGAGATATTTTCTGTTTTTGCTTTCTTATAAATAAGAACTCCAAGCGGAGCCAATAAAATAAATGTCCAATACCGGGTCAAAAATAAAAGGCCGAGTACAACGCCAATACCGCAAGCAAGCAAATAGGTGTTTTTTTCGAAAAACATATATACCATGAGGAATAATGCCAAAAACAGGAAAATCAATAACGGTATTTCACTGCCGGAAATCGCATAACGTAAAAGGAGCGAATTCGAAAAATAAAGAAGCAAGGAAATATTCGCACAAGCTCGATCAAGAATCTTTAAGGTAAAATAATACAGGAGAGCCCCGGCAAACAGGAAAAAAGCTCCGGAAGTAAAACAAACCATCGTATCATCGACTCCCCCGATGCTGAAAGCCAGAGAAATTAACATAGGCATAAGCGGCGGGTTCATAAGATCGGGGTGATTGTTGATCCTGGGAGAAACCGCAAAACTTAAAGGACGAATAATCTTTGTCGTAAATCCCTTCCCGACATAGAGCGATTGCCCGACTTGAGCAAGATCCATTACCTGGGGATCACGGATACCCCGAAACTGCGTTAGAAAATAACCAAGAAAAAAAACCAAACCTACAATACTCCATGCGCAGGCACGGAGAATCTTCATATTGATGTCGAGAAAGAAATTTTTCTCCACTTTCTTAAGCTTGGACTATACTTCTCAAGCCTACTATTTCTTATCAAGCAAAGAACTGATCCCGAGCGCGATACCAAGCAAAAGGATGTTGGATGCAAGCTTTTGAAAACTAGACGGATAAAGCCAGTTGCCAAAAACAGGAATAACTTTCACAAATACTGACGCGACAACACAAATGGTCCCCACCAGGATAAGACTATTTACAAGTCCCTTCATAGCTCCCTCCTTATTATGATCACTTTTTCCGTGTAAAAATATAAATCCAGAACACAACCGATGTTACAAAAATAAAAATCTTAACGAGTAGAAAAATAACCGTCATAATATCCATTGTTGCCACGTCGATCACCTCCCTTCAGGTAAGAAGCTTCCGTATTTTCTCAAGAGTATATCCCTTTTTTTTCATCTGCTTGATTTTCAGCAACCGATCGATAGCTGACTCTTCATAGAGCCTATGGCCGGAAGAGGTCCGCTTTGCGGCGGCAATTAAACCAAGCAAAGTATAGTTATGGATTGTTTGCCGGGATATTTTTGTATACTCAATCAGCTCGCCTATCTTATAAAATTTTCTGTGTATCATACATCCATTAATTTTATACTTTATAAATTATAAAATATATATCATAACTTACATTTTATATTTTGTATTTTATGGCAAGCTACTCGGGATTGTCAACTGTTTTTTTGATATTCTTTGAAATTGCTTCTTCCTACAACAATATGTAGTGGCAAAAATAACAATCACCGCTACATATGAGCGGGTTTATTTGGGGTAAAAATGTGAAGATTCTGAAAATATATTGCTTCTACAAAGAACGCGGACCAAAAATCTTCGTGCCAATACGGACAATATTCGCCCCTTCTTCCAAGGCAATGCGGTAGGTATCACTCATTCCCATGGAGAGAAATTTTATGGATGAAGGGTAAAGTTCTTGCAAGCGAACAAATAACTCTTTGGTTTTCCGAAAATATGGACGTATGGATTCTGGACTTACGACATATGGCCCCATGGTCATCAACCCTTGAAGGCAGACAAAAGAAAAATCCCGCATAAGAATACGGCAAAACTCAAAAAGCTTTTCGATGCTTACCCCTGTTTTTTGAGCCTCCCCTCCGCTATTGACCTCTACCAAAACTGGCATGACTTTTGATTGCAAACGACATTCTTTCTCTATTTTCTCCGCAAGCGCCAACGAATCGATAGTTTCAATCATATCAAAAATTTGAATAGCCTTCCTCACTTTGTTCGCTTGTAAATGACCGATGAAATGCCATTGGACTTCCTTCCCTAACGCTTGGAACTTCTCGCAGGCCTCCTGGACGTAATTCTCGCCAAAAATATGTACCCCGCCACGGTGTGCCTCAAGAAGTTCATCAACAGTTCTCGTTTTTGAAGCGGCGACTACGGTAACCCCTTCAGGAAGTGAGCTTAACAATACCTGCGTGTTTTCTTGTATAGTCATCGCTACCTCTGAGGAGTGTCTGTTGAAACGGCAATAAAATATTCACCACGCCTCAAAAAAATACCTTTGCGGCATAAATCTTCGAGTTTCTGCTGAAGATACGCAGAAGAAACGGAGAAGATAGTCTGTAGATCAGAAAAAGTCGCTGGCCGGCGCTGCAAAAATGCCTGTAATCCTGCCATGGAAAATTTCCTTCTGAGTTTTCTCGTATGCCGAGGGAATCGTATGATTTCGGCCGGCATGAGTATCTTTTGTATTTGAGTAATCGCGCGAACCGAAGGCAGTCGAATCAGGCTTTTTGCGGGGCGTATCGGAACTGTTAAATGCACCCGATCGGGGCAAATCTTGCGCAGCACGTTTTTCAGTTTTCGCGCGTGGGTCACGGTATCGTTTAGATCCCCCAGAAGCATTACTTCGATCCAAAGATTTCCTTTGTAGACCCGCCGAAACCGAGTAAGCCCGCTAATGATTTTCGGCAAGGTAATCTGGGAAACCGGATGATCGATCCGTTGAAAAAGTTTCTCGTCAACACTGTCTAAAGAAGCAACAACTATGTCAGCGTCCAAAAGGCCTTGCCGCACTTCTTTCTTCCACAATAACGACGAATTAGTAATTACAGCGATTCGATATCGCTTGCCGCATACGCTTCGTACTGCACGGATAATTTTGCCTATGCCCACATGGAGCGTAGGTTCTCCACTTCCGGAAAAAGTAATGCAATCGACCCGGGGATTTTTTTTCAAGAAATCTTTCAGTTCTAGAATAAGCCGCCTTAAATCGACACTGGAAAAACGCCTTGCTGTATGAATAATGGTCTTGCCCAGTTGACAATAGAGGCAGTTAAATGAACAAGTCTTAAAAGGCAGTAAATCTACTCCTAATGAAAAACCGAGTCTTCGAGAAGGAACTGGCCCATACAAATACCTATACTTCATGGACTATGAAATCTCTTAAAAAACTCGAAATACTAATCATATCCCGGTAACGCTTTGCCCTGGGGAATAGCTTTTAGCAGATAATCGAATTCTATGTTCAAGAATGAACCTGTTTTCTTCTGGTGGAAAATTGTGTGTGAAAAAGTAAAAGGTATTATGTGTACCGTAAACCTGCCTGAATGGACTTGCGCCACGGTCAAACTTACTCCATCTAACGCGATAGAACCTTTCTCGACGATATATTTTGTCCAGCTTTTCGGAACTACAACTTCACAGATATAGAAATCGCCTCGACGATGCAAATGGACTATTTTCCCTTCACAATCAATATGCCCCAAAACGAAATGACCACTCACTCTTTTCCCAAAAATAAGAGCACGCTCTAAATTCACCGACTGGCCAGTCTGAAATCGCTTTAAGTTTGTCGCATCCAGGGTTGGCTTAACCACCTCAAAATAAGTAACCGACTGCCCCTGCTCCACAGCTGTTAAACATGCGCCATTTACCGCAATACTCTCGCCTGGACATATGTCTTGATAGGAAGTCTCGATTCCTACGCGCCAGGAAGCCACCATCCGCCTTATTGAATAAATCTTTCCTGTTTTTTCAACAATACCGGTAAACATAGACTAAAACTCAATCCCTCTCCGGGCCTTTATTCCTTTCTTCCAGGGGTGTTTTATATCCATAATTTTACTCACATAATCGGCTCTTTTGATTATTTTCGGAAGAATGGATCTGCCGGTTAGAATCAATTCGCATGTTGCAGGACATTTTTGGATAAGTTCAAGCAAAGCTTCTTCTTGAAGAAAGCCATCCTCTACCGCGCTTAAAATTTCATCGAGCATAATCACATCGAATTTCCGGTTCTGCATTTTTTCTGAAACCTGGACTAAAGCCTTCCACATCGAACGGACGAGCGCCTCTCGATCAAATTGTTTTGCCGAGAGAAAAAAAGGGTGAGTCTGGTCCGGAAAGCGCTCAATCACCAGAAGCCGATTCTTGGAAAAAAACTTAACTTCTCCGCTTGCCGCTCGCTTATCCTTCAAAAACTGCGCGATATACACTTTTTTCCCCCAGCCTGCGGCTCGAACACACAATCCTAAGCCAGCAGTTGTCTTCCCTTTTCCAGAACCAATATACAAGTGTATCATTGATAAAGTTATTTATGCTTCCATAAAAAACGAATAAAACGCACCGTGTCAAAAAAAGGCTGTATGGAGCTTTTGTGGTTCTGATATACGCTTTCAATTGGAACAGAACAGAGAGTAAAACCGGCCTTGCTCGCCCGAAGAATAATCTCGGAATCAATCTCATACCGCGTGCTGGTAAACCGTATAGCCTCAAGCACTTTTCGCTTTAACGCCTTATACCCACACTGTGAATCGGCTATGTGCTTGCGACAGATACCGGAAATAAGCAATGACATGAATCTATTCGTAAACAACCGGACTATTGGCATGCCCTTTGGATGCAGAAGACGATTCCCGATTACCACATCTGCCTGAGAAAGAGCTGACGAAAACTTATGAAGCTCTCCCGGAAGATGTTGCCCGTCTGAATCCATAATCACGACTGCCTCAAATGACCGGTCATGATCAAGCAAGTATTGAAAACCTCTCTGCAGCGAAGCTCCCTTCCCCATATTTTTCTCATTGCGGATAACCACATCGGCGCCGGAATCTTGAGCGCGTTGATGGGTTTGGTCCGAAGAGCCATCATCGATAACCAAAACCCGATATCCACATGATTTCATTTCCTGGACAACCGGAACAAGACAATGCTCTTCATTAAACGCTGAAGTAACAATCCAAATCTTACAAACGTCCATCATATATCGCCTATATTTCCTTCCAGAATGGCTGGAATAAATACCATTGATCAGGATAACGCGAAATGTACTGTTCGATAATTCGTATGTACTCGCTTGCCAAATCGCGTTCCGTCTTATCCTGCCCATTCTCCGTCTTGGGAAAAATCGGCTTTTCAAAAATAAGAGAGAATTTTCCGCTTGGACGCCGGATCATAAAACCAGGAACGATGCTGGCTCCTGTTCTCAGAGAAAACCGTGCCGGCCCAAGGGGAAAAATTGCTGGTTTCCCAAAAAAAGGAAATACCTCCCCGGAACCGGAAAAATCTCTGTCACCAAGAAACGCAACCATCTTGCCTTCCTTCAGAACTTGGAAGCATTTTTTTAAAGCTATCCCCAATGGAATAACCCCCACACCGCACCGTTTACGCTGTGCGTCAAAAAAATGATTTACCCGCGGATCAGCATGCGGTAGCGCCACCGCATAAAAAGGATATCCTAAAAGCCCGAGCACCGCTCCACCGAGCTCCCAGTTGCCAATATGAGCAGTCAGGACAAGAACACCCTTACCAAGATTATAGCTCTCTTTGAGAAAATTTTCATTTTCGATTTTCACTCTCTCTGCAATAAATCTTTGGTTCACGCGCGAAAAACAGAAAAAATCAACTAAATATTTACTAAAATTAAAGAAAAGCTGGACCGCAATACGTTTTTTTCGCCATACTGATACATCGGGCATGATACACTTTAGATTCTCCTGAACACCCCTCCAGTCTCTGGGAGAAAAAATGATGTGAAATGACGCAAGACTGCACGCAAAGAAATAAGCAACGCCCCTGGGCAACAGAAGCGCCAGAAACTGCCCGCAAAGATACAGCCAATATCGAATCATGACTGAGACGACAAACTAAGCGCAAGCCGTGCGATATCCAGAGAAGATTCAGCCCGAGAGAATAACCCGGCATTGCGCCTAAGCTCTTCCAGCAGATCCCGATTCAACAAGAGGCTTTTGATAATGAGCGCTGCCTGATAAGGATTTCTTGCTGCCAAAGCAACCTTATGTTTCACTAAATACCGCATATTCCGCTCTTCTTGGCCAGGAATGGGATTTACAATAACAATTGCCATGCTTTTAGCCAAGGCCTCAGAAATGGTAATCCCTCCTGGCTTGGTGACGATAATATCGGAAAAATCCATAAATTCACTAATACTATCAACATACCCATGCACAGAAACGGGCTTCCGGAATGTAGCCTTATGGTCTAAAAACCACTGATGGAGAGCTTGATTTCTGCCACAAACGATAATACACTGAAAATCACTTGCAAGCATGTCCAAATCCTGAACGAGCTCTCTTAAAGGCCCAAAGCCGGAACCTCCTCCCATCAGAAGCACGGCAGGCAAACCCTGCTGAAATCCATATTTCGTAGCGATTTCGCCTTTCGGTTTTTTCTGACGGAAAGAAGGCATAATCGGTATACCGAAAACCTTAATCCGGGAAACCGGGACACCACGCTCAGCCAAATACTCCATCCCCTGCTGGGTCGGAACAGTATAGTAAGTAACCTGATCATAAACCCAGAACCCGTGAGGAAGAAAATCCGTGACCGATGCAACTAAGGGAAGCTGGGAAGAATAATGTTTTTTAAAAGAAGCAACCACCCCACACGGGAAAGCCTGGGTGCATACAACAACATCTGGCTTAAGACGCAAAAAAAGATTGTGTGCCTTCTGACGATCCAGCCAATGAAGCAGCTTCTGCCAAAAACCCAAAGATCGGACGACTTTTCTCCGGTCATAGATTCTCCCCCAAAACTGAGGAAATTTTTTCAGGGTAAAAATATAAAGGGCATTGATAACACCCGAAGCAAAGGGATGAAAAAAACGGAGCGCATCAATGGTAATAACCGTAGCTGCTTTATCCACACAGAGAAAAGCCTGCTTCAGCGATTTTGCCGCCTTGTAGTGCCCGGAAGACGGAGTAATATAAAAAATGATTATTCTTTTTCCCATAATCTGCTTACATCCGATTATCCGTTTGCCTTCCCAAAACCCCTAACCAGTAATAATGCCTTTTTTCTTTAAAGCGCTAGCAAAAGCATCCACAACAAACGGATTATATTGAGTGCCCTTGCGAAGCATGATTTCTCGAAGTGCAGTAAGATATGCAAGAGATTTCCTATACGGCCTTTCTGAGGTCATCGCATCAAAGCAATCGGCAACTGCGATAATGCTTGCAATCAAAGGAATATCCTTCCCACGCATTCCTTGAGGGTACCCACGGCCATTATAATATTCATGATGGTACTTTACGGCAACTGCTGCGTTTTTCAATTCACGAATCGGTTTGATCATATTGTATCCGATGAGCGGATGACGATGAACCACCGTGCGTTCCTTCTGAGTTAACCCCTGACGTTTATTCAAGATATGCTCAGGAATTCCGATCTTCCCGATATCGTGAAGAATTCCAGCAATACGAACATCTTCTTTCATGGAAAGGTACGTCTTTTTGTCAATAAGCCCTCCCTGATAGATTTCCTCGAGGATACTTAAAGCATACTCAGTCACTCGTTCAGTATGACCCAAAGTATAAGAATCTTTCGCCTCTATGGCCCCTGATAAAACTTTCATCATATTGAGAAATAATTCCCGGTTCTTTTCCACCTGGGATTTTAAGTTTTTAAAAAGCCAGGCATTTTTTAAAGCCATAGCCACATCCAGGGAGAGTACGGACAAAAATCCCAGTTCCGCAGTCGTGAAATCTTTATTGTTGTTTTTGCGGCCAAACACAGCAACTCCCAAAAGTTCTTTATGAAAATAACAAGGAATGCAAGCATCCGCTTTTAATCGAACGAATTCACGCTGTATCTTTTCGAAAAATTCCCGATCCCGGCTCCGCTGTTGTCTTTCCAGAAGAATGTCGAGTTGGGAAGAAAGCAAATACTGCTTACCCCATTTCTGATGACGAACGCCATTATTAAAATAACGGATCAACGGGTTGTCAGTGCTCACTTCTCCTGCTTTCCGGGACAAAGAACAGTGAGCATCACGAGAGGCAACTGCGAAAGAATATTTACCGCGGTCGCTATTGTAAAATAAAATCCCTGCATGACAGATATCAATGTTCTTTACGACGGTCTTCAAGATAAGCTTAATCAGCAGATACGGATCGTGGATTAAAATCATCTGCCGTGCGGCATCTTCGAGAGTCTTGCGATACTTGACGCTCATGGGTCTATTCGTTCCTTTCGCTATAAATCATACCCATCGCAAGGTAAATAAAACAGTCTGAAACCCTTGGTTGAAGAAACCACTCACCATTGTAACTCTCCTTTTGTTTCCAGCTGAGGATGGTACCGAAGAGTAAGCCTATTTTTGCACTTGGGGCATCGGAAAGACCTCTTCTGATTCCTTCGATAACGATAGACGAGCCCTGGAAGAATAAAAAGAAAGAAAAGAACCTGTTCTTTTTTCTTGTTCCCCGGCCTCACCACTTCCTCGCTCCCAACAAACTTGCAGTGAGGACAATATATCTTTCTCGCCATACTAATTATTGCTTTCTCCTGGATGAGACTGGACCTCCCCCGGGCTCTGAACCCGCGGTGTTTGCATGGAAACCTCTGTAACCTTTCTTTCTGGATCAAGGAGAATCAAGACTACCCGCCGGTTCTTCTTTCTCCCTTCATCTGTAGTATTAGAGGCAACCGGCTGAGTATCAGCAAAACCAGTCGCTTTCAAGCGTCCCTGAGAAACCCCTTTTTGTTTGATCAAATACTCAACAACTACAACTGCCCGAGCGACTGAAAGATCCCAATTCGAAGTATACCGCTCAAGCCCCTTCCCCCAGCCAAAATAAGCCCGCTCATCAACAGGAATATTATCAGTATGCCCTTCGATAGAAACCGCATTCTCACAGCTTTTAACAATACTACCAAACATATCTAGATAATCCTTTGCGGCAGGAACGAGCTTCGCGCTCCCTTTCTTAAAAAGCAGGTCGGCGCTCACCTTGACCGCAATCCCATCTTTTACCCGGCCAATCTCGGTGTGCTGGGCGCCTGCGCTCTCTTGAATTTGTTTCTTCACCTTCTGATAGAAATCACTTGCGGCAGAAGTGGTAAAATCAACCGATTCCTTTCCCTCTTCCTGAGTCGTAGGAACGCTGATATCATCTTTCCGTTCAGCGGTCTTTACCATGGCAAGTCCTGCAGAGCCTTTTTCCTGTGAATCAGAAAGAAGCATCCCGCCAAAACTCCCCAATGCTCCCCTGAGAGAACCAATTGCCCGGCCAAATTTTTTCTCTTCAATACTGGAAAAAGCAACTAAAAGCACGAAGAAACAAAGCAGGAGATTGTTTAGATCTCCCATAGTCATAACCCAAGCCGGAGCGCCTTCTTCTACTTCCTCTTTATTCAAAAAATCATCGAGCGCCATAAAAATTCATCCTAGCTTATTTTTTCTCTTGGGCCGGCGGCTGTTCTTGCTGCTGTTTTAACTTTTTCCTGAGTACCGGCGAAAGAAATATAGTCAACGCTTCTTCAATCATAACTGAATTTTCATTTGCCTGGATACGTAAAATACCTTCCAAGATAATCGCTTTATTGACAAGTTCTTCGTCGGAGCGCCACTTAAGCTTCTCAGCGATTGGATTTAAAAAAAGATATGTAACAAGAGCACCGTAAAAGGTAGTAAGAATAGCAACCGCCATACCAGGCCCGATCTTTTTAGGATCATCGAGCACTTTAAACATAGCAACCAATCCAATCAAAGTCCCGATCATTCCAAATGAAGGAGCAAGAGTTGCAAACATCTTTACTACTTTTATCCCTTTATCATGACGGCTCTGGACAAAAGCCATGTCTCGTTCAAGGATATTCCGCAAGACATCTGGCGGGGTTCTGTCGACAATAAGCACAAGCGCTTTGCGGAAGAATTCATTCTTAACCTTGCTGATCTCTTCTTCAAGGGCCGAAAAACCCTTGGTTCTCGCAAGCCGAGAGATTGCAACGATCTGCTGGATAATCTCAACCGGAGATTCGATCTTATGGGTAAATGCGTGCTTGGTCACATTGAAAAAGTTTGCCACTTCTTTAATCGGGTAGGCAACCAGCGTTCCGGCTGTTGCTCCGCCAAAAACAATCATCACTGAAGGAATATCCACGTAGGAAAGAAGGCTCGTTCCCATCATGATAGAAACAATCATCAAGGTAATGCCAACAACGATACCGATAATCGTACCTAAATCCATACAATCCTCCTCATCTCCCAAGAGATGCCGCTCAATGTATCCTGATTTTCCTCATACCATTTATTCCATTCATCAATCGCTTTCTTGTTCTCATCGCTGTTCAAGTCACTCTTAAAATCAAATCTCTTGCCCGTAAGTTCAAAAAGCCAAATGATGGCTTCATAGCGAATCAGAGAATCATCGACCGGAAGAAGGTCAATTAACGCCTTAATGATCCGCTTATCCTTTCTTCCGGCGAGGGCTTCTTTCAAAAAATCAAGATCGTCAACGATCTCATCATTGATCTTGAAATTAATCAGTTTTCCGGCCTGGCCACCCTTGGCTGCGTCATCCAACTTCTTTTTCTGTTTTGTAACTGTTTCAATCAAGTATTCATAGGGGGAATCATCGCCAAGCGCAAGAATCGCTCCCGCAATTCCTATCTTGACCGGTTCTTTTACTCCGGAAGCTTTGCGATCCTTCTCAAAAACCTCTTTGAGCTTAGGCAAAGTTTCCTTTACCTTTAGGTCCTTTAAGCCCAAAGCCGCTTCAAGCCGAACAGCAAAACTCGGATCATCAAGACCCTTGATAAGATACGGCACAGCGTTCTCCTGTAAAAAACTCCGTAATCCTCCTAAGGCATATTTCCGGATCCGTTCATCAGTATCCTGAAAACCTTGCTCAAGCAAAGAAAGCAGAGTTTCCGGATTGCGCAGTGCGACTAAACTGGAAAGAGCGACTGAACGCTTGGGAAAACTTTCATGCTTGAGCAATTCGGTAAGAACTGCCACTCCTTCCTTATTCTGGGAAAGCGTAAGCCCGATAAGTTCCCGAGTCGCCGAATGGCTCTCGCTCTTTCCCAAAGCCTGGTCGAATATCTTCAGAAGAATAGGAACTCCCTTTTCCTTAAATGCTCCGATAGAATTTGCTATTTGGGCTTTCTTAAAAACATCTTCCTCGCGCAGTAAACTTTCCCCGAATTTCTCCAGGTTCTCTTTTTCTTCTGGTGAGATTGTCGATTCAATAGAACTTACAATCAATCCGATTTGGTCTTTTTTCTCTTGCGGTTTCCCACACCCTGGAATGAAAAGAAAAAAAATAATGCCTATAATCAGATAAGCCCTCATTGATAGAAATTGTAATACCAGCAGGGGGTTTTTTCAAGCAAAATGTCCTATGTTTTTGGCTGCTCGGTAGCAGTAATCTTGATCTGGCCAACAATATAATCAACGATATCCTTATTGTTATAAGGAATTTTGATATAATCAGTCCCACTCCGTGAAGGTTGTTCGGTATAGACAACTTCATCGATCATATAGTGTTTCACATAGAATGCGCCTTCAGGAATAGTGATGCTCGTGTAGAAACCGGCTTTAATATAATACTCACCTGCGGGGATATTCTGGGGAAGAGCAACCCGTACTGGTCCGGTTTCAAACTCCGACCCAACGGGCCAAACCGATGACGCAACCGGAGGGTAGCTTTCGGCGCTTAAAAACGTCTTTGCGCTTACCTTCTCCACAAGCCTGATAAACATCCTGTAGTTTTCTTTTACATGGGTTTCCGTAGTAAGCTTGAGATTGAGCGTAAAAGATTTCCCAGCTTCCGCCAAGGCAGGAAAATCGGCAGATTTAAAGCTCAAAAACGGGCGCTCATCGACAACCGTAGTTCCTTCTTGTGGAACAAGCTGAATACTGCTTACTGAATAACCTCTGCGTTCTTTCAATTCAGAGGCATAGAAATCAAAAAAAGCAATATCGGCAATATTGAGGTAATTGGCAATCTCGGCTAAATCAATCTTCACTGTTTTTCCATAATGCTCTTTCGGATCAAGCCAGAGCTTGTATCTTCTCTCCTGGGAATCCTTGAGCTGCAAGGTAACATTCGGCTGCTCCCGCTTTGCCCCACCTTCATCTTGAATTTGGAAAGTAAGAAAATCGTAGCGAGACCAGTCCGCGTATTCAGGATGCTCTTTAAAAAAATCATCCATGTAGAATGATGGAAACGGATATCCAGGATAAAACGTAACATCTACCCAGCCCTTGTTCGCCGCAAAGACTGCGCCGATCGTCTTCCAACGATCCAAGTGTGTTTCCTGAGAAAAATCACTCAAAAGAAGCGGTTCTACCTTTTTTGCTTCGGCTTTTTCTGATTTTATCACTTTTACCGTAGCCACGGTAAAATCTTTGATGTCGGTATTCGAGTATGGCTCGCGAATATAAGTCTGTTTGTTCTCCTCTAAAACAACCTCCATAACCCCGCACCGTATGCCATAGTCCCCTTCCGGTAAATCCTTGGGTACATAAATACCGTAAGGTCCGAGTTTAATCACCTCTGAACTGATCCATTCATCAGTTGGATAATCAAGCTCCGTATCGGCGTTCACAATGAGTTTTCCACTGGAGAGATTCACTAAATGCAGAAAGAGTTTGAGTGATTTTGGGATATAATCGATGACATAAAAACTGACATAGAGGGGAAGCACTTCGCCTTGTTGCACGGTCTCTGGAATCTCAATGGCCTTAAACGTAAGAAGGGGGGCTCCTTCCCGAACCTTGGAAACAGTCGTAGTATTCTGAGCAAATCCAACCTCGAGTATCATCGACATACATAAAAAAACAAAAAAGAAAACTTTTGTCTGTTTCATGTTCTTTCAGAATTTCTCAAGAACCCACAGAAAAGAACGATGGCTCCAATTTTCAATCCCAATACGCGGGATAAAAAACCGGTTTGTTGTCTTTTTAAGACATCCTCCTTCAGCGCTCAACGCATAGGAGAATCCATAGCGCTTCAGAAGATGAGAAACGTTCCCGGGAACATCTTGTTTCCGCCCAAAAGGAAAAGCAAAAACAGGAAGAACACATTCCAGCTTCATACGCAGATACTCAAAAGACTGACCAATTTCCTCTTCGACGTCCTGCGGAGTAAGAGCCGTAAAACAACGATGAGAAACGCCGTGGCAGCCATAAGTAAAAATATCCCGCATTTGAAAAAGCTCTTCCAAAGAAAGATAGAAAGAACCTGAATCTTCAGGATACACCAAAGCATTTACTTTACAAAAATTCTGGAGCACAAGTACCGGGTCTTTGTAGTATTTTATATAGGAAAATACCTCATGCAAAGAGGAAAATTTTCTCCCCAGGAGATTGGAGTATCTCCCGAGAAGCTCGCGCGCTGGAAAATGCCTCCGAAGTTCTTGAAAAGCATCATACCAGAGGAAACGGCCATCCCCCAGAGAAGAAGTGAAAAAAAGCGTTGCCGGAAGACCAAGCTCCTTTAAAACAGGATAAGCAAGCGTGTAGATATCGCGGTATCCGTCATCAAAAGTGATGCTGACTTCATAAGGGCCATTCTTTCCCTTCTCCCACTGGCTCAATAATTCAATTAATGGAACAACACGGTAATATTTTTTAAGCACCTTAAGCTGTGAGAAAAAATTATCGCGCTCCACGCTCATGGATCGATAGAATTCCGGACAACTTCCCTGATAAATACGATGATAGAGAAGTACCTTTGGTTTTTTCTGATTAAAAAATCTTAGGATATACCACATTGAACATGCACAAATCTGTTATGGACAATTCTTATCTTGACTCACAACAAAAAGATCGGAAACACGAAAATCATCCTGATTTCTTCCCTGGTATAAAAGCCGCAGGTGATGTCCAAACAGCTTCTCGATCGACTCGTCACTGTCGTCTGTCGCTGAACGGAATAATCCTCCATCAACCCTGTAATGCCCCGGCGGAAAAACACAAGGAAAGGTGATCTCGGAAGAATTCAATGTATACTCCTTTCCTGCCGGAAGCCCCATGGTTGCGGTTGACTGAATATCTGCATTCAAAAACAGTTTCCTTTTCTTGGCTTCTTCCGCGGTAAGTTTATCAGGATAGATATGGATAAACGCCCTATAGTCATGCTGGAGCGTTTCTGAAGAAGATACGATAAATTGAACACGAAATTTTTCACAAGGATGAACGCACTTCGGAAATTTGCTGCTTACGAGAGAGAGGATCGACCGCACTCCCCCATGAGCATTTCCACGCTCGAGAACAAAATTATCACAATACAGAGTTACGTTCCGTAAAGGCCGAGGAAGATAAATATTTACCTGGGTAATCTCCTGAATATCAAGAACTCCAGCAATGCCAACAAGGGGAATACGTATTTTTGTCGGCTGCTGAGGCGGCAACGCGAATTCACGCTTAAACCGTTTATCCTGTGAATCTTTAATCTGAACATAGAGCACAATGGTATAACTATGCGGATTATAAACAGTTACCGCAAAGCGGGCATACTCCCGCCAGTCTTTCTTTGCCCGAGGACCAAAGTCACTATCTTCAAGAACAATCCGGGGAAATGCTTCACGACGGGCAAAAAAGGTTACTTTGCCAGAAAATTTTCCTCCTGAAAGATGAGACGTAGATTGTTGAAGTTCTGCCGAATACACCTCCCACTGCGAGATGTTTTTTTGCTCTTCAAAATCTTCAAGTACCTCAAAAGGCGCCTTACGTTCAAGCCGCGCCAGGAAAACCTCCAGAAAACGGGAAAGGATATCCCGCTTAACATACCCAATCCCGAATAAACCCAAAAGAAAAAAACCTATAAGAATTGCGATCTTAACGCGCATTGGGATTTTTTTGCAATTGAAGAATCGCTTGTGCTATTTTCCTGCGAAATTCCTGGTATGTTTTTTTGTCTCGGACAAAATCACAGGGCGATGCGATAATTTCCTGACAGGACAAAAGCGACTCAATACATTTCTGATCAGCGGGAAAAATCGTTTTTGCCCCGGACAGCTGTTTCAACTGATAGAGATACTCGTAATCTTCTAACCCGTCACGCAATATTTCAAGACGCAATGAAGGCACAATCCCATACAGCGACGGATAGTAGAGAACCCCATTGCCATTCTGCTCAGGAAAATTCATCGGGTCTTTCCAGGGATCAGTCGACCAGCGATTCACCGCCCAATATAACAACCCTTCTATCCCATACTTCCAACACACCGAAGGAACTACTCGATAATCAACGGCAGCGGTATCAATCACAAAACTCGGATACGGGAACATCGGCGAAGAAACATAGGTCCAAAGGGCTCTGTTATGGTTCTTTACCTGTCGGACAACTTCCGAATTCAGCTTACTGATATTCACGCACCAGATATCAACATCAGTATAGGAAAAATCGGGATACATAGTGACTAAATTCTTTATCAACGGATGGCCGTCATGGATAGCGCGGGTTACTTCTCGGACGCGATTGAAAGTTTCATCAAAAATATAGGCATAGGATTTGTCTAAAGCGCCGATCTTCTGTAGATAGGCACCAAAGAGTTTAAACGTAGTGACTGCGTTCGCACGGCTACTTAAACCGGGCCATTCAATCCAATCCTTCTTTTCCTGGGAAGGCCATTCAACGCCGATCGAGAACGCATTCTGTGAAAGCCCTTTACAGTACAAATCGTACTTTTTTGTAAAGGAATCAAAACCGAGATCTTTTACCGAACCGTCTTCAATGATAAATTCAGGGTCTCCAAGGTTATGAATCGGAGAAATCCGGTGGCTGAGCATATCCCGGTAATAAGAGTCTAAACGTAACGCCACCTGGTCTTTTTGTCCAGGCATAACGGAGCGGCTCTCAATGTAGTGCGGATAGAGTTCAAAAGCGGTTTTCAGATGCGTTTCTTTAGGTAAAGTAAAATCCCAGACAGTCAGACGAAGAGTTGCTTCTAGCGTCGCCTGGCCACCAGAAGAAAAATGAATCGCCCCCTCATAGAGACCGGAAGGCGCATCTTCGGGAACATGAATTCTTACCCAAAAAGGATATGCTTTCTTCGGTTCAAGATTGATAAAAGAATTGCCTGGCGCAAGCGGATCAGGCCAAAGACCAATCCGGCTGACGTTATAGTAAGGTTTCTTGGTCTGTACATTTCCCACGGTAAAAATACGGACGGATCGTGCAGGAAGAACAAAACTTCCTCCTTGATGCCGGAGAGGTCCAAGCCGCACACAAGCGTCTCCCATCTGAGAAGTCCAGGGAATAACTACAAGCTGGAATGATTCATATTCGTTTCGGGCGCTTTGGAGCTCGATATTGTTGGTAAAAAACAAATCAGGATTACTCTGAAGATCAGGAAAAACTTTAGTCAAGGAATCGGCAAACGCAAGAACATACCGCGGAATTCCTTCCTGCGGATAACGTAATGCGGCAGAAAAAATCTTTCGCGCTTGTATTTGTTCTTTCAACCGCATAATTTGATGCCAAAGTTCTTCATTATCCTCCTCGTCTCGATCAGGCATAGCCAATCCCTGTTCTAACCGGGGAAAAAAATCCCTGAAAGAAGGGGTAGCCTTAACTAATTCTCTCAGGGTATTGATTTCGCGCAAAAAAGCGGGAACAGTAATCGTGCCAATCTGCCAATCTTTTATTCCTTTCTGAACATAGGCAAGCCGAGTGTATTCAACGGAACGGAAAAATTGAAAAGTCCCGTTCTTACTCTTATCGGCAAACCGCGGGTATTCCTTCCGGAAAAAAAGACCAAGGCGCAGCTTGTACTCCCCAAGCGGCAAAGTGGATGGTATTTTAATCGCAATCGGACCAACGGAAATTTCTTCTCCTTTTGCCCATTCAAAAGAAGGCTTCGGTAAGTAACTGTCTGCGTTCACGAAAATATCGCCATCTTGAACGAGATGCACAAAAAGTCGAAGATCAAGGTCGGTCTTTTCTTGAAGCGCAAGTTTTACTCTGACATAAACGGTATCACCGGGACTTGCCTCAGAAGGCATTTCAACCGCAATAAGGTTTACCTCAGGTAGCCTATCCCCATAACGGAATCCGCATAACAGACTTCCGAAAAAAAGAATAGGAGAAATCAGAAAAAATAAAAAAATCTTTCGCGTCATTTATTTACGTCGTAGAATAAGGTAAGTGTTTGAGAAGGTATTTCGAGGAATATTGCGAAAATGCGACAGGATGCCATCGAGATATTTTAAGGGAAAAATAAGCACGGTCCAAAAATAGTAAAAGAATTTAAATAATGCCTTGCTGTTCAAGGAGCAAATACTAGCAACCGCGTTCACCCAGATTCCAAGAAGAACTGAAAAAGGTAATTTGGCGCATCCTTCCTCCAGCACATCAAAACCATCTGCAAAAATACGCTTGAGCCCGTTTATGCTAAAACGAAAGTTGTCTTCAGGATTCGGATGATAAGGATAGATAAACGCGGAACTGACATAAAGAAAACCCCCTGACTTTAATACTCGCCGTAACTCCAAAGCAGCCTGGAAAGGATTCTGGCAATACTCAAGAACATGATCGCAGAGAACGGCATCACAGGAAGAACTCCGCAGGGCAAGAAATTCTGCCTGGAATACCGCATCAACTTTCCGCTGTGAAAGCGTTATATCCGCATTGAGAAAACCCTGCAGATAGTTCTCTCCGCAACCAAGATTCACGCAACATTTCAAACCTTTCGCGAGAGAAAAAAATTGAGCCTTTTGGTCATCAACGTTAAAATCAAGAAGCCGGTCGCCTATCCACATAAAATTTTTGGTTCTCTATGTCTATTGTATTATAAATTCTGAAATACTCCACAGCTGAATAGAAAAATTAGCCGGAAGTTTTTTTATATACATCCTCTACTGATTGGATAAATTCGAAAGCGCTGTACCCGGAAACCCGTTCGTAGGCTGCCCGGGTAATTTTTCGACGCAATTTTTTATCTTGGAGTAAAAGCGCAAGATGTTCAGCAAGCTTCAGGGAATTTCCAACAGGAAATAACAGTCCATCGATACCATCCTGGATAACACTCTCCGCCCCGCGCGTCTCCGAAGCAACCACAGGAACACCCGAAGCTTGAGCCTCCAAAATAACTAAAGGCCTTCCTTCATAGAGCGAGGCCAACACCAAAACATCCGCCCCTTCCAAAATGGCACGGATATCCTGGCGGGGAGGCAAAAAAGAAATATGCTCGTGAATTCCCTTCTGTTGAACAAGGGTCTCCAGACGAAGCTGCTCTGGCCCCTCGCCAACGATCATTCCCTGAATCGGAAAACCACGCGATACAAGAGAAGCCACGGCGTCGATAAAAACATGAAAGCCTTTTTCTGGCACAAGCCGACCGACACTGATTACTTTAAACGAGCAAGCATCAGAAATGCGGTTAAGATTTCTTTCCCGAATATATTCAAAGTATTGAAGATCCACTCCGGTCTGGCAGACTACAATCTTTTCCTGAGGAATCCCCGCTTTCCGGTAAAAATCACCGACCAAGTTTGAAACTGCGATTATTTTTTCCGTTACCACGGAAAGTATCCTATTCGCAAAAATCTGGTACTTTTTGCGCCAAGAATCAAAGCTGTGCTCAAAAATAATAACCTTAGCGGATGGAAAACCAAGAAGAGAAAGTCTCGTCCATAATGAAGCACTCCATAGATGAGACGAAACAATATCAATATGCTTCTTGCGGACCAAATCCCGTAATGAACGAAAAACCGAACAATCACAGCCGGATCTTTTCTCAAAATGAAAAACATTTTCCCGACCCACAAGCTCTTCAAACAATGCGCTGTAAAAACCCTTCCCGGTAAGACAACAGACTGAGATGGCAAAGTCATCCTTGGAGTGACCACGAATGAGCTCATAGATTATCTTCTGCGCCCCTCCGGATTCAAAGGAATAAACAACATAGAGAAGGTTGATTTTCCGCGCGGCTCTTTTCTGAAAAATATCACAGAGAGAATAAAGAAGGATCTCCCGGTTGAAATACTGCGTAACAAACGCGCGTCCTCGCTGAGAAAGCTCTTGCCGCAATGTATCTTTTTCGGTCATCACGCGCATTTGTTCCGCAAGGCGGTCCGGGCTATATGGCGGCACAAGCACTCCGGTAACCCCATCGACAATAACTTCGGGAATAGCAGAAACAGAAGTCGAAAGCGCCAGGCATTGTCTTTCCATAGCTTCAAGAATCACATTCGGCAAGCCGTCTCCAGTGCCTTCTTTTTGGTAGCAAGGAAGAACAAAAATGGAAGCATTTCCTAAAACTGCCCTTAATGCGTCGTGGGAAATTTCACCCTGAAGAAAAACGTTCTGCAACCCATGCTCTGCGATCATCTGTTCAAGTTGAGCGCGTAACGGTCCCTCGCCAAAAATCAATACCTTCCACTCCTTCAGCAAATTTCTGTTCTGGGTTAACGAAAGCAACAATATTTCAAAGCCTTTCGTGGGTACAAGTCGCCCGGCTGAAACAATGATTTTCTCTTTCTGGGCTGCGTCAGGAGCAGGAAAAATATAGACCCCGTGGTATTGCAAAATTACCTTTTCTGGGCAAAACTCATAAGTTTTAAGGAGAAAATCACGGGCAAACTTGCTACAGGTGAGAATAAAATCTGCACTTTCCCCTTTCGCTTTATGCGAAGACCACGAACAAAAAACATCATGAGCGTGAGCGCTCACCGCATAGTGCACCGGGAGAAGTCGAGAAAGAAAAAATCCGATACTGGCGGGATATGTGAACCAATGGCAATAGAGAAATACCGTTCTATAATTCGGAAAAATCATTCCAGCAAGAAAAAATGACTGAAAAAAGACATAAAGTGTTTTCCCGAAAATGGACAAACCGTCGGAGAAGAAAAAACGCAATGCGCCTATCGCCCTGCAGCATCTGAAAGGATGGAAAAATAAAAAATATAAAAAAGATCCTAGTGATCTCCAGCCAAATCCAGAAGGCAGATAAAGTGTATTGGCAATAAGCCCTTCATTTTCTCTGTGGCATAGTGGTCTCTGAGGTTTTTTCAGAGAAATAATCCGTATTTCCCATCCTTGCCGTTTTAAAAAATCGATTTCTTGGGTGATAAACGTTTCATAGAATTGAGGAAACTCTGAAGTAATGATATAAACGGTCTTTCGCATCTTCAGGTTTTACGGATAAGCAAATAAGCCGCAACACCGCAAACATCCTGTAAATAACTTCCCCTGCCGCAGGATTCTTCTGAAATGGATGGCGCGCTGGGAGTTCCAAAGCACCGAAAACTTCTCAGTTCGAATGTTCCCGAAAATAAAATCCATACAGGGAATTATCTTGCCGTCAGGAAGAAGTATAGCCTCCCTCCAGGGAGCGGTACATCGGTACTTTAAAGGCAGAGACGGATTTCCATAATACTTCCTGATCTGTTCATCGGTCAAAGCAGGAAAGAAATTAACCGGGAAAGAGAACCGAGCCTGCCGAATCCTCTTGATTTGCCCTGACAATATTTCCGGAGAAATTCCTTCTGCGCTCTGCCAGTTCTGAGCTTGCAAATCGAAAAGATTACTTTCGCTATCGGATTCGTGATGTCGTTGAACCATCGTTTTATCCCAAAACCAAAGATGAGAAATACTCACGCTGTCTACAGGTTCATGTTCAAGTATTTTAAGAAGTTCGAATAAAAAAGTGTAATTTTTCTTCGTAATACATGGTGCAATCTTTATGCGGGGAACCGTTGTATGAAGCCGTCTTTTTTCATCGGAAACTTTTCGTATACCCTGAAGCGCCAGATTAAATGTGCCGGCTTTACCGCGCAGTGCATCATGGATTTCTTCCGGAGCATCCAGAGAAACATTGAGGCTATGCACTTTTTCCTGAACCAGAAACTCCGCAAACTGATCAAGAAGAACACCATTGGTAGTCACACAAACATCAAGATTGCGCAATCTGGCAGCATGCACAAATTCACGGAAATCCTTGTAGAGCAACGGTTCTCCCCCAACAATACTGATTAAAGGAGAAAACCGCCTTACTTCGTCAAAAAACTGCTCATAGATTGCCTTCTCGAGCGGCTTTTCTTCAAGCGTGGAACGCAAAGAAGCAACTGGCTCACGGCCGCTGTAGAGCGTACACATCTCGCAGTGAAGATTGCAATGGTGGGTAACCTCGCAATGAATAATGACCGGGGAAAATGCCCTGCCTCCAAGAAGAAAATAATCGAATAGAACATAAGCCTTGAGCTTTCGCCAAAAAGCCCGCATCGCGTACAAGGGATTCCGTATGACGATTGAGCACCGATCTCTCAATTTTCCGGAAATCATCTTTCTCTATCTCAGCTTTTTAGAAAACTTTTATAAATTCGAACATAGGAATGCACCATTTCCGCAAGAGTAAATTTTTCCAGAATGGTCCTCCGGCCAGCCTGCCCAAGAGAATTTCGTACTGCATCGTTCTGAAGAAGCTCGTTGGTTCTTTGCGCCAACTCCCGATAACCAAACGGTTCGACTAAAAAGCCGTTATAGTCATGCTGCAATACGGCTGTATTACCGCCTGCGCTCGTTGCACATACGGTAATACCGCATGCCATCGCTTCAAGTAGGGCATTCGACATCCCTTCTGAGTCGGACAGAAGAAAGAACAAATCCATAATTTGCAGATAAGGCAATACTTCTGTTCGTTCTCCAAGAAAGTGTATCCGCGGATTATCTTCCGCCAATAGTCTAAACTCTTGCTCTTTTTTACCTTTCCCAATAACGAGAAAAACCGCATCGTCCCTCAGAGTGCAAACTTCCCGGGCCATCCTAATAAAATGCCCGACCCCTTTCACTGCCGACAGATGAGCAACAGTACCACAGACATAAGGAAATTGCCCAAAACCAAGATGGTTTTTGAGCCGTATTTTCTCCTCAGGAGAAACAGGAACATAGTGTTGGACATCTACCCCATTCGGAATAATGGTAATTTTCGATTGTGGGATTCCTTCGTAACGTAAAACGTGATCCCGTACTGCAGGGGAATTAGCGATACTCAAGTTGACAAAGCTGTTGGCGAATCTCCGACAGATCCGATATCGGAACTTATTCCAGAAAACCGTTGCGCGCCTTGCCGAAATAAGACAGCGCACCCCGCCAAACCAAGCTGCAGGAGTAGCATAGACATGCGCAGAAAAAAGATACGTCTGAACTATTCCTATTTTGTTTTTCCGGAACCAACGAATGAGAACAAAAAATTTCCGTAAGGCAAAAAAACCGTAAATCCTGTGAAGACCAAGCACAAAAACTTCAATGCCATACTCCTGGCAAAGCCGGAGAAGTCGCTCATCCGAAGGCATAAGACAAATGATATAAGGAATAAATTCTGCACGAGGAATATTTTTGGCAAGGCTGATAATATGCCGCTGCGCTCCAGCAAAAATTAACTGGTCAATAACAAAAGCTATTTTTATCGGACGAGACATCGCTTTTGTTTTGTTCGCGTAACTGAAAGCCGTTACTTAAAGAAATGGGAGCGCCAACTTTTTTCTGTTTCAACAAACTTCCCCTTCTGAGTATTATAATGACTAAATGCGCCAAACAACAACAGATATGCTCCAACGCCGAGTAAAAAAAACATAGTAACCAAAAATTTACGCTCAAGAATGGTAATGTCCCTCGCGACCTCAGCAACACTTTTAATAGACGCTACTCTTTGATGCTTAAGCGGGGCGTTCCCGAGGGAATCTTTATTCGAAGACTTGTATGTTTTGTTCTTTTTAATAACCCGCTCGCGGAGAAAAAATTCCGTCCAGAAAAAATACAACCCAACCGCAATCAGGATAAGCGCGAGAATAATAATTTTCTGCATAAATAATTGATTTTGTACTTATTGTATCGGGTCGCAATATCCGTGTCAAGGAAGGCCGGAACCTTCAAAAAAAGTAGAACAGGCAAGAATTCGTCAAAAATCAACCGCGGAACTCACGCTGAGCAATTTTTCCTCAATAACTCCGTGCATAATCACGGAATGTCAGCGGCAACCCTTCTTTGAGTCGCTCAATACCGCAAATATAATTTTGGCAACAAAGACAATTTCCTTTACAGCCAGCCATCGGCTCGAAAAAATTACCTTTACGCACATAAACAGGAATATCGATTCCTTCGCAATTGAACGATGAACCGAAAGAACGATTCAAGCCCTTGAGCGTTAAACCATCCTTCTCAAATTCCATGCACAGTCCGAAGGTAATCCCGAAAGAATCACAAATCTGACGCAAGGTAAGAAAAGTTTTTTTCCTGTAGCTAGTTTCTGCCTGAAAAGAATTGTATCTTTCGGAGTATAATAATCGGTACCGAATACTCATGTCTCTTCCAAACAATGCTTCAATCCTCTGGAAAAAAAACTCTTTTAGCGGAACAGGAATGTCGAGAACTGACGCGATGATATGTTGAGCGCCGTTTTCACGCGCTCTCCGAACGAGTAACGCAAGATCATCTGCCGCATCAGTAATGTACGGCAGTATAGGATCAATCCGACAGACCGAGAATAAATCTTTTTTGGCAAGGCATTTCAAGTTACCGAAAAGCTCGTTGGTCTTTGCTCCATGAGGAATAATGCTATGCCGAAGTGCTTCGTGGGGGGTAAGTATTGAAATTTGCCCAAAACAATGAGGATGCCCGGAAATCATCGCGATGATTTCCGGAGGAATTTTCTCCTTGGTTACAAATTCAATAGGAATATTTCTCTGGATAAACTCTCTGGCGGTCTTTTCAGAAAGTCTATACCGTTTGTTCACTCGCTGGAACGGATCGGCAACCGGAGAAAGATAACCACAAAACGCAATTTGACACCGATCAAGCTGCCGGGAAACTTGTTCAGGGAAATTTTGGAATACAAAGACAGTGCGCGTAGAATGAAATTTCTGAAAATAACCAGGCAGCGCTCGCGCATAGCAGAAAAAACAGCCTACGCCACAACCATTGTATGGATTGAGCAACATCCGCTCAGAAGTGCACTCTCTCTGAGACCAGGCATACCACCCATGGATTTGTTTTTTTGAATCGACAAGACAATGTTTACAGGGCTTAGTGAGACATTTTGCCTGCGCTTGAATCATAGCGGTATTTCTTAGCCAGCCGGAAAATTTCCTGACGAAGAGCCTCTTCAGAGTTTATCCTATTACAGAACGCAAGGTAAGCTAAAGCAAGGAGCTCTCTGGCAATCTCTTGACTATTCTTTTTCCGGAAGAAAACCTTTTTCTTCTTTCGGAGGATAGACCGAATATCCAATTGATTTACATACTTGAGCTCCTTAAAAAATACATGTGCTTTGAGCAACGCAGGGGCTTGCTTTGGAATGCGTTCATAAATCGTTTTTCTTCTCTTCTCCCGACGCTTACGCTCCACCCATTGACGAATTACCTCTTCAGCGTTCCTTACCTTACGCGAAGAAAAAACATGGGGATGCCGCGCGATAAGCTTCTCGCAGGCAGAAGAAACAACAGAATCAATAGTAAATTTTTTCTGCTCTTCGAAAATTGCCGATAAGGCAACGATCAGAAGAAGGAGGTCGCCAAGTTCTTCCTGAATCCCCCGGACACTTCGTTTGTCAATACTCTCAAAAAGCTCGTACACTTCTTCCAAAAAGAAGGCTTTATAGTTTGGTGGTTTTTGTTTGCGATCCCAAGGACACCCCTGGGGCCCTCTCAAAGTTTTGATAATCGAAATAAGCTTCCCGAATTTTCTCATTTCGTGTCGTAAAATGAAAAAATTTCTCCGAGCGGCCGTTTGGGAACAAAAATATCACCGCGCGCGTTTTGCCAATACTTCACCGACTTATCACTCCTGAAAACAGTCGATTTCTGCTTCGGATATCCCGCTGCGATCACTGAATCGATCTGGTATTTCCCGGGAATTTTGAGTATTCTTCGGAGCGCATCGCGCTCGATTGAAGCAATCCAACAGGTCGCTACCCCAAAAGCCCAAAAACTGAGCAAAATATTTTCACAGGCTGCGCCGATATCCCGCATATCTGGATTCTCACTTTTTTTGGTATTCACCAAAACCACTACAAATACAGGAGGATGTTCGTTCTTTTGAGGTGTGCCATGGGGAAAAATATACCCTGCCCATCGAGTCAAAGGAAAAATTCTCTCAACAGATTTTTGCCTGTCAAGAACAAGATATTCAAGAAATTGAAGATTTTTTACCGAAGGAGCGTACGCTCCAGCGATAATCGCCTTACGAATTAACATTCTCGGTACAGGACGCTGCTGAAATCTTCGGATTGTCCTGCGGGTAAGAAGAAAACGGTATGGTGAATTTTTCATGGAATGTTATGTTTTCAATATCCCGGAACGATGAAAAACCGGGTTACCGATCAAAAGAATATCGTTACCCAGAAAAACCTCTTTTCTATTTCTCAGAACAATCGGATTCCGGATATCCGTTATCCCCTGTCCGGAAATTGCAGACCTCGAATCCCTTCCGCCAAATATTTTCCCGGCTAGAAACACATAAATTTTGTCAATAGCACAGGTATCAAAAAACCGACCGAGAGTTTCCGGTCCTCCCTCAACAAAAACCGACATAATATTTTTCCGGTAAAGAATCTCGAGTACCTCCTGGAGAGAAAAACAGCCTGAGTGGGTTCTCAGGAAAACAAGGTGAACGTTTTCCCGATATACATTTCTTGCTTTATGGTAACACCTGTCAGCAATGATAAAAACATTTTTATAAGAACGGAATATGCGGGCATCTTGGGGAGTTTTTAGGTGCGGGTCGAGAATGACTTTCACCATCTTTTTGCCCGGGGTTTCAAGATATGGATCATCCGCAAGAATGGTTCCTATGCCGACACAGACACTGTCGTAAAATCCACGTAATTTTCTGCCGTAAGAACGGCTCTGGCCAGCGGTTACCCATCGGGAAACACCCCGGCTATCAGTAATCTTACCGTCAATGCTCTGCGCCCATTTAGCAGAGACAAATGGTCTTTTCTTCAGCATATTGGTAAAGAAAATTTCGTTTATGTTTCTGGCTTCTTTTTCTAACACTCCAACCGTTACCTCTATCCCGGCTTTCTTTAGTAGCTGAAGAGATTTTCCGTGTACCATCGGATTGGGATCTTTGATTGCGATGACAACTCTCTTGACGCCAGAAGCAACCACTGCATCAACGCATGGCGCTGTTCTACCCCAATGTGTGCAGGGTTCAAGGGTTACATATAATGTAGCTCCCCGGGCTTTCTGTCCGGCACTCTGTAAAGCGAGAATCTCGGCGTGTTCAGCCCCTGCCCTATGATGAAATCCTTGAGCTAGGATTTTTCCTTTTCGAACAATTAATGCCCCTACGAGAGGATTTGGCGAAGTCTTCCCTCTGGCTTTCAAGGCCAAAGAAAGTGCTTCGCGCATAAAAAAGATATCCTGGAATTTTCCGCTACGCATCTTGCCCATCTTCAGAACACTACAAGTTTAAAGATACCTGACGTGCTTTCATTGCCTGGACGTATTCGTACGGAAGCTTAATCCTCCCGATCGAGGTGTTATCCTTAGCCAGACCATGACAATCAGATCCTCCACTCACGAGAAGATTATGCTCCTTGGCTATTTTCCGATAACGCTCCCGAAGCGCTTCATTGTGACTCGGGTAGAATACTTCCAACCCGTCGACTCCTGACCGGATAAAATCATCGATACTCGTTCCACCCCCCAAAAGTAGCGGATGAGCCAAAAAAGTAAGAGCACCTGCGGTCTTTAAAATTCGCAAGGCAGTCGCATAATCAAAATGATACGCCGGCATATACGCAGAACAATCTTTTCCAAGATACCGGCGAAATGCTTCAGCTATATCCTTCACAAACCGTTTCTGCTTGAGAAAAGAAGCCAAGTGCATCCTGCTTATGGAAGCGCCCTTAACAAAATCTTTGAATTCCTCAAAAGCGATATCTAACCCCCCAACCCGTAATTTTTCAAACATCACTTGGGCTCGCTGTGCGCGTTTCTCCTTAACCTCGGCGAGAAGATCAAAAAGACCGCTATCAACCCCGCCAAAAAAATACCCAAGGATGTGAGCTTCTTTCCCTTGATATTCGGAACTCAGCTCAACGCCTTGAATGATTTCGACTGGACCGCGGTAGGCGCGGAATGTCTCCGAAGCATAAAAATCGAGCGTATCGTGATCGGTAATCGAAAGACAATCAATGCCGGTTTTCAGAGCTTGTGCAATAATCTCCGGAAAAGAAAATGTACTGTCGGAAAAATGTGAATGGACGTGTAAATCAGCATATCTCATGCGAACGAGACGCTAAACGCCTTTTGTAGAAGCTTCCTTACGAAAAATACTATCGAGGATACCGTTCACAAATTTGGTCGATTCCAAATCACCATAACGCTTTGCCAGTTCCACTGCCTCGTTAATACTCACCTTGGGGGGTATATCGCGGACAAAAAGAAGCTCATAGGCACCAATCCGAAGAATATTCTTATCAATAACAGCCATACGGGTAAGATCCCAATTATGGGCGTAGCGAGTGATGATTTCATCGAGCTGTTCACGATGTTCAAGGATACCCTTGACGAGAAACGCACAAAACTCGGAGCTTTCCTTGGGAAAATTACTGGTGGTTGTATTCTCGGTAATCGCATGTTCCGGAACACTCTTGCCGACTTCAATCTGATATAAGCTCTTCAGCGCTGACTCCCGCGCCTGGCTACGTACTCCCATGCATTCCCTTCGGTTACCGAAAAATACTATTTTATTTTTGCAACAACATCGGACATTTCAAGCGCAGACAGTGCGGCATCTTTGCCTTTATTTCCCTGTTTAATCCCTGCCCGCTCCAATGCCTGCTCCTGAGTATCCGCGGTGATCATTCCATAAATAACGGGAATATTTTCAGCAAGAGCAACCGAGGCAATACCCTTTGTGACTTCTGCCGCGATATAATCAAAATGGGGAGTATCTCCCCGGATTACTGCGCCAAGGCAAATTACCGCGCTGTATTTCTTGGAAGCCGCTAATCTCTTGGCGAGAAGCGGAACTTCAAACGATCCCGTAGCCCACACCACCGTAATCTCCTCCTCGGCAACCGAATGCCGGACGAGAGTATCAACACAGCCCTGCAAAAGCTGTTTGCTGATCATCTCATTAAACGAAGAAACAACGATGGCAAAAGATCTCCCCTTCCCGATAAAACTTCCTTTTATTTCTTTCATGATATCCTCCTTTGCTCTGCACGCATATATTAAAGTCCTTCAAAAAAATGCCCCAGCTTCTTTTTTTTAGTTTCAAGATAATTATGGTTATGAGGATTCGAAGGGATATGGATAGGAACACGTTCCATAATACTTAAACCGTACCCTTCCAAACCAATAATTTTCTTTGGGTTATTCGTCAATAAACGAATATTTTTTACCCCTAAATCAAGAAGTATCTGAGCGCCGATGCCATAATCTCGTAAGTCTGCGGCAAATCCCAAAGCCTGATTTGCCTCGACGGTATCAAGTCCTTTGTCCTGAAGCGCATAAGCCTTAATCTTATTCGCCAGACCGATTCCCCTTCCCTCCTGGCGCATATAAAGAAAAATTCCCCGTTGCTCTTGTGAAATAGCCTCGAGAGAATAAATAAGCTGATCTCCACAGTCACAACGTAACGATCCAAACACGTCTCCCGTCATACATTCGGAATGAACTCTTACCAGAACCGGTTTATCGTCGATAGCGCCCATGCTTAAAGCAATATGCTGAGCGCGATCAATCCGCGATTCATAGAGGCCAAGACGAAACCGTCCAAATTCCGTGGGAAGAATCGTTTCTGTAATCTTCGCGATTAATTTTTCCCTGCTGCTCCGGTATTGTATAAGCTCTTCGATGCTGCAGATTTTTAACTTATGTTTTAGAGCAAACTCTTCAAGATCCGGAAGACGAGCCATCGAGCCGTCATCTTTAATAATCTCACAAATCACTCCTGCTGGATAGAGCCCTGCTAACCGGGCAAGATCAACAGCAGCCTCAGTATGCCCGGCTCGCACCAAAACTCCTCCCGAAAGGGCTTTCAGGGGAAAAATATGCCCTCCGCGGACAAAATCGGAAGGCTTACTTTGCTCATGAATCAGCACTTTGATAGTCCGCGCCCGATCGTGAGCGGAAATGCCTGTTGTAACCCCCTCTTTGGCGTCAACAGAAACAACCCATGCCGTTGAAAAAGGATCCCGCGCGTGGGTTGAAATCAACGAACCCAGCGGGTAAAGCTGGAGTTCATGAAGGCGATTTTCTTCCATAGGTACACAAACTAAACCACGGCCTTCTTTGATCATAAAATTGATGATTTCAGGCGTTGCGTACTGGGCGGCAACAACCAAATCACCCTCGTTTTCGCGGCGCTCGTCATCAACCACAATAACCGGGCGGCCCTGACGAAACTCTTCCAGTATTTCTTCAATCTTATGAAACATCTCATCCCCTCTGGCTAAAGAGTTATAGTATATCATTTCTCCAGAAAAATGCCATAGAGAAGTAACGATTCGTATCCACGGAGAAACGGCAACTTACTGCGGCTCAATACGCTTTACGAATAATTATGCACTCATTCAGCGCATGCTCCACTTGAAGCAGAAAATCCTTAAATACCTTATATTCGCTCGGTTGGATAAAAGAACGCTTGTAGAGCGTGCTGATTTCCCGAGTGATCTTTTGAGATTCCTTCCTGTAATGGACACTCACTGCGAGCCATTCAGATGTAAGCTCAACATCGTCAGGAACATATTCAAAAACAAAGCCTCGGGGAATAAGAAAATCGGATTGAGAAACAGTTTGTTGGTTTTCAGGAAACCACAAAGGATATTTTCTGGTTTTGTGGTGGAACTCTTCAGTCAGACTTATCGATGAATTCCCAAAAATCATGATTTTACCCATAGGCTTGATATAGTATGGATTCTCCGTCTTAATCCGCATTCCCAGAAAACCATACTCATTGTTTTTACCGGTAACCGAATAATAAATGATCTTACCGCCCCGGGTAAGATTTTCTATATAACTGAAGAAATCTCCCCGAGATTTGGTAGTAGCCCGTTTGATCATTTGGCGGACTGCGATCGATTGCGGGCGGTCAAACAATACCGTTAAGCTTACTGCGGCAGAACCATTATCTTTTAAAAATACTCTTTCTTTTTCGTAGCGTGTCGTTTGTTCCAGGTTTAAATGAGGAAATTTGATAAACTCTCCCCTATCTTCGTACAGAATATACCCATAGTTTCCAGCAAGCTCATAAGGAGTTTCTCCAAGCTTATAACCCGTGACCAAAGGATCAACAAAAAGAAGTTTTCCTCCTACCCGAACTGCAACAACCAAATGGTTGAAAAGCGTTGGGGCAGGTAAAAGCTTCTTGGTGTCTCCATCTTCTTCAGGACGGACTAGCACGGGATACGCTTTTATCCCAAGCTGGCTGAGCATCGCGATAAATAAAACAGCATGATCTTTGCAATCACCGAATTTATTCCGGAATACTTCCGCTGCCAAATGGGGTTTATAATCATGGCCGTCCAAAGCAAAAGAAACATAGCGAACGTTATCATGGAGATACCGGGCAAGAGCTTCCACTTTTTCTTCGTCAGTCTTAAACGCATGGGTAATCCGAAAAACCTCCGCCTTGATCTCCGGACTATCAGTTATCTGTGCTGAAAATAAACCCCAAAACCAAGCCCGGAATACAGACCAATCATTCATCGTAGAAATACACACAAAGGGCAAGAAATCAATAGCCGGGGGGGTATAATTTTCACTCTCTAAATCTTCATCGTATAGCTGGTCAGCGGAAAATTCCCATTGGTAGAGAATTCTATTTTTACCATGAGTAATAACCGGCCTATGCGTTGTATTAAGATGCTTAAGAAAAAAACCTTTTCCAGATGGCACGGAAATTCCGATTCGTTGATATTTTACTGGAGTAGTATCATAGAATGGTATCATGTCAAAATAGTGTCCAGGAATAACCCCACGATGGGTAACCAGTTCAAATCGAAAATCAATGGTGCTCCCCGGAACCACATTGGGCATGGTAACAATTTTTTTACGTAAATCTGAATAGTTCCCTTCCGTAGCGGTATCTACATCCTGAATCATCTTATAGCGATAACGCTTCTTCTCGGGAGTAATGATATAAGCTTTTATCTTTTGTATAGTTTGCCGTCTCTGGTTATAGAAAATCGGGATTTCTCCGGAAGACATTGCATCCTCATTCTGGATCTTGTTGATCCAATGGATTGATTCCTTATAAGATCCGTCCAGATTAAGTTCAACTATGGAAGAATAAAAAAGAGTAACTATCGGCTTATCAGAATGTTTTTTCTCCCAATGATCCTCCGCGTAGAGAAGACAAAAATCCAGAAAAAAAGCCAGAAAAAAAGGAAAAATATATCTCCGATACAACCTTTTATTCCACCCCAATATCATACACAATCACCATGCCTTTAAAAAATGCCCATAATCTTTAAGCCATTGGCGTTCATTACGATAGTCTGGCAGCATACTTTCCACCGCATCCCAGAAGCGCCACGAGTGATTCCGCTCCAATCCATGCGCAAGCTCATGCACTGCTACATAATCAATTACCGAGAAAGGCGCCATAACCAACCGCCAGTTAAAACTCAAATTTATGTTCCTTGAACAAGAACCCCAGAGAGAAGAAAGATCCTTAACGGCAACTCGCTGGAATTTTAAGTTCCATCGTCGTGCGCACAAAAATACTCTCTCAGGAATCACCCGTAACGCTTCTCCCGTATACCATTGCCGGAAAAGCTCCCGGGCGGAAGAAACGAAAGATTGGTCAAGAAAAAAGTCATTGTTAAAAACAAGAGGGCAAAGTGGTTGTTGAACAAGACGTATCTGATATACGACTCCCAGATACATAATTTTTTCTCCCTCTTGAAAGTTACGAGGAAAAATACCCTGCTCTTTTTTCCGGACTTGATCAAGATGCCGCAAAATCCACTTTCTCTTCCGCTTGAGAAAACAAAAAAGATACCCTGATGAGAGATTACGCGGGGCGCGAACTAGAACGTCTCCCGCAGGAGTAACCTCGAGCGAGAGGGTTTTCCGGCAGGAATAGACAACTTTCGGGGTAAAAATTTCTTGGTTCGTTTTAGTCTGCTCGTACATCAAGAAATCACGCAAAACAAAAGCTTACCGCACCATCGCCAAATTCCAAATTATGTACCTGGATTCTGAGAAACAACCTCGCCTGTCTGGTCACTTATCAGCACATCAAAACCTTCCTCAGATACTGCGGCACCGTTTTTAAAAGAAATCCTCCAGATGCGCTGATTTTCTTCAAATACCGCCCCAAGAACAGAATATTCTTTATTTTTCAAAGAATCGATACTATGTAGATAATCCCGGGCCCTCTGGATTGCTTGATCTTGAGATAATAAATGAGGAAGGTTATTCTCGGCTGCAGAGACAGACTGGGGCTCCTCTTTGACTTCAACGAGTTTTCCATCAATAAAGTAAAAATACCATTTTTTCTGATCACCGAAATCATAGAGCCAAATCTCCCCGAAATCACTTGCGGAAGTAGTCAGGGCAACACCTAAAAGCTGCCGCACATCTTCTTGTGTAGCATCCTTCTTCAGCGAACCCCTGGGAGTAACAATACTATCTGTTTCGGGCGGATCAATAGGAATACGCAAACCGCCACCAATATGACCCTTACCTCCAGTCATCCGTCCAGCAGCAAATAGACAACCAGAACTGCACACGATAGCGAAAAGAAGAAAATAAAATGCCACTCTCATTGAAATTGCTCCTTTAACTTATTAAACCGCTCAATATAGTAATCCTGCCGTTTTGATATTCTTGCTTTATACTCAACTACTGAATGCGCAGGGTAACCTTTTATGCCCTTCTGAAATTGCACTTCGTTGTCGGGTAAAAAATATGCAAGGTATCCGTAAATGAATTCAAGGAGCAAAAGATAGTGCTTCATTTCCCGATTCTGGTTCGACTTATACACTAAGCCGTATAAACGGTAAAGATTCTCAATCGCATCCTGAATAATCCCCTTGGGATACGGTAAAACCTTCTCGGCGACACCAAGCATCAGACGTTCTCCATGCTGCAAAACACAATCACCATATGCGCCAACTATTTTCTTCAACCTCTCGGTTGGATCTTGAGAATATTCCTTCTGTTTTTTACGGGAAGGGGTGAAACAACATTCCAATATCCTAAAAAAACTCTTCCACATATTTATACCACCTGTTCTTGAAGCGTTTCGTAAACCGACAAAATTTTCTCCAAAGCATCTGTTGCCTTAAGACTAACTTTCATTTGCACCAACTTTGAAAGCTCGGTTTCTTGGGGATTAATTTCTACTGTCATCCTGTCCCGCCGCAACGCGTCGAGTATCGGTTCCTGGATATAGGGAAAAACCCCACTTGTTCCTATAGAAAAATATATATCGAATCCGCGGCGAAGCTCGTTTGCAAGAAGTACGCATTTCTCTTCGGGAAGCAGCTCTCCAAACAAAACAATATCTGGACGGGTGACGCCCCCGCATCGCACACAGAGTGGCGGCACGGAAAGCCCCCGGTAGTTGGGAACGGTTATACGCCAGCCACAACCCTTACATAGAATTGTATGCAGATCTCCGTGAATATCAATAACATTTTTTGACCCCGCCTTTTGATGAAATCCATCAATATTTTGGGTAAGAACCCAGACGCGCTCAAAGCATTCTTCTAGAAACGCGATAATTTGATGCGCTCGATTATGCTCTGCGAAACGACAAGCCTCTTCAATCTGATTAATATATTTCCAGGTGAGTCTCGGATTCAGCTCAAAAGTTTTGCCGGAAAGAGCGGTTTCGATAGAAACCCCTTCTTCAACAGCCGCTGAATCGTATAAGCCGCCTAAACCGCGATACGTGGGCAACCCCGATTCCGCAGAAACGCCTGCTCCGGTAATAAACAAAATGCTTCTTGCTTTCACAAGAAACCGAGCAATCGCTTTTATTTTTTCTCTTTCGGAATCTTCCATTTATCGTGTGCTTTGATCAGAAAACGCTTCATGAACCAGGCGTTTTAGTTCAAGATATTGATTGTCTTTTTTTACCTTCACTGCAGGAAGATCGATCTCTCCAAAAGCAGAATCATCGAAAATAAAATCCTCTATGCGTCGTATATGCCTCAATTCTATTCTGCGCAAATTTCCTCTTATTCGCTCAAGAGCAAGCCGAAGCGTAAGAAAACGCAGCGCACCATCGAGCTTTCTCAACGCAGCAATATCAAGTATGAGCCGATCGTGATGCTCGCGAATCACCGCGGTATTGAAATTCCGCTCAGCGCAACCAACAAGAAACTCATAGTCTCGTCCTACGGTATAAGCAAGATTGGCGATATTTTCCTTAATGTTGGGGTTGAGCTCAAGAAGCTGCGGCAACATCTTAAGACGAATTTTATTACGCAAAAAATTCTCATCAAAATTACTCAAGTCAGTCATATAGGCTATCTTGTAAGCGCCAAGCCACTCGAGTATTTCTTTCTTCTCGATACCAAGCAAGGGGCGAAAAACAGTGATCGTGCGGAATTTATTCTTTGGAAGTATCCCTCGTAAACCCAAAAGCCCAGTCCCTCTTATGATTCGAAGAAGCACTGTTTCCACAAGATCGTCGCGATGATGAGCAAGTACGATTTTCTTCGCCTTATGGCGGCGGCAAACAGTAAACAGAAAGTCAAAACGCAGTTTCCGGGCTGCCTGTTCAAGAGAATCACCCCGATAACATTCCTGGACCTGCTTCTTATGGCTGGTAAAACATACGTCTTCCCGCGCGCAGATATCTTTGACAAATTTTTCTTCTGCATCCGCTTCCGGACGCAAAGCATGATTAAAATGAGCGGCTACAATGGTCAGTTTCTGTATTCGCCGATACGCGAGCAAAAGATGCAGTAAGCACAGCGAATCGGGACCTCCAGAAACACCAATAACTAATTTTTCCCCTGACTTCAAACCCATCTGGTGTTTAAAAAATTCAAACGCCTTTGACTCAAGGTGACCAGCAATATCCTTCATGCTCCACTTCCCTCTTCTTTATTCTTGAGGTAAAAGCACTCGTGACGGATTCCTCGGATACCATTCGACATGTAAGGCTTTCTCATATTCATTGGGAGAAGCGATGAAAGCGACTTCGAGATCAGTCAGGTTACGTTCCTGAATGAACTTTTCTGATTTTTCTTTACCAAGAATAAAAAAAACAGTTGAAAAAACATCAGCCGCAACACTATCAGGCGCAATTACGGTCACGCTCAAAAGCCCTCCTTGAGCAGGATACCCGGTTTTCGGATTAATGATATGAGAATAAATCGTTCCGTCCTGAAGAACAAATTGTTCTGCGCTTCCTGATGTGGCTATTGCTTGATCTCGAGCAAAGATCACTTCTTGAGCGCCGTCACCCAGTGGATTTTTTATGCCGACAACCCAAGCGCGAGCATTATCCTTGAAACCAGAAGCATAAACCTGCCCTCCGGCACTAACAAGAAAGGAGGAAAGTCCCCGCCGGCGCAGTTCCTGAACAAGCTTCCCAACAACAAATCCTTTGGCAATTCCCCCGAAATCAAGAACGATTTCTTTGTTTTTTATGAATATCTCTTTGGTCTTCTCCTCAATCACAACTTGCTCCATGCCGCAAAATGAAGAAAAATATTCAATCGTTGTCCGGGCCGGAGGATCTTTTCTGTCCTTTTGTTTTATCCAATCTTTCCAGAGTAAAAACACTCTTCCTGCTGAAGGATCAAAAATACCATCACTGATCTCGTAATATTTTTTCGCTAACTGTAAAATCTCGAGCATTTCTGCGCTCACTTCAACCGCGGCCTTCCCCGCGGCAGCATTCAGAAGCGACAATTCTGAACGAGGATCATACAGATTAAGCATTTGATCATAACGCGACAAAAACTTACTGATGAATTGCAGGTCATTTCCCGAAGGAACTTTTACTTCAACAAAAGTTCCAAGCGCCAAGAAAGTCTTCTGAACATATAACGTTTTAGAAGAACAGCTCACCAAGAAAAATGAAAAAAGAACGATGAATATGACTATCTTCTGACGAGCCATTTGCGTAACTCTTCGATTGTCATTGTATTAAGAACATCCGCCTTCTCAAGCCATGCCCTCTGCGCGGTCCATACGCCAAGTTCCATATATGACAGGTGGTTTATTTTATGTGAATCCGTACCAAGCGATATTTTCACCCCAGCCTCTTTGGCCTTCCTTGCCTGAAGATCATCTAAATCAATTCTCTGCGGATAGCAATCGATCTCAAGAGCAACTCCGTAGTCTCGCGCGACCTGAATGACTTCTTTCATATCAACTTCATAAGCGTCTCGCACCCCGGAAAGAATTCCTGTCGGGTGAGCTAAAATGTGCACAAAACCGCTCTGAAGCGCCCGGCAAATCCTCCGGGTCATCGATTTCCGAGGGGACTTAAACCCGCTGTGAATGGCCGCAATCACTAAATCCAGCCGGCGTAGAATATCCTCCGGATAATCCAGGGTACCGTCGGCCAGGATATCCACCTCACTCGCGCAGAGAAGCCGCAATCCTTTCGTACATTTATTCATTCTTTCAATCTCTTTTATTTTTCCAGCCAATGCATCTTCCGAAAGACCCTGAGCAATTTTCAAAGAACGGGAATGGTCAGCAACCGCAAGATACTCATATCCCCGCGCCAAAGCGCCAGAAGCAAGTTCTTCTAAAGAATTCAGACCATCACTGTACCGAGAATGCACGTGAAAATCCCCGCGGATATCGGAATATTGGACCAAAGAAGGTAAGCAATGATTTTTGGCCGCCTCAATCTCGCCACGATGTTCTCTGAGTACTGCCGGAATATAATCCAAAGCAAGAGAAGAGAAAATTTCCTCCTCGTTTACACCCGCAATCTTTTTCCCGTCTTCTTTCTCACGGTATACTCCATATTCGTTAATTTTTAATTTCTTTTTCAACGCAAGTGCCCGTAAAGCAATATTGAAATCCTTTGACCCCGTTAAGTACAGAAGGGCTGCGCCAAAAGAAACATCTTCAACTATGCGAAGATCAACCTGTATACCTTCACGAAGCAAGACCGAAGATTTGGTCTTTCCAGCAAGAAGCACTTTCTGGACTCGCGGAAGCCGCACAAAAATATCCATCAGGGAAGGCTGGGCAACCGCAACAATATCAATATCCTTTACCGCGTCTTTCCTCCGACGCAGAGATCCGGCTATTTCAATTTTCTCTATGTTCCCCTGGGTTTTCAATTCGGCAACAAGCTCTTGAGCGATTCTCAAAGCATAATGCAGCCGCATCTTTTCTTTTGCTCTCCGCAAAAGACCGATTCCTTCAATGATATTCTTTTCTGTCTTTTCTTTTATCCCTTCCACAGAACGCAGTAATCCACTCAGCGCAGCCTGCTCTAAGGCATCAACATCTTCAATATGGAGCTTTTGATAAATAGCATAAGCGATCTTCGGCCCTATCCCGGGAATATTCAGCATGGCGACAACCCCGGTGGGTATTTTTTTCTTCAGCGCAGTATATTCGGCAAAAAGCCCAGTTGAAATAATTTCTTCGATCTTTCGGGCAAGATCCCGACCGATACCCGAAATCTCCTCAAGCTGGCGCCTTTTGGCTATTTCAGTAATATCATCATGCAAACTTTCAATTGTTTGCCCCGCACGCCGATAAGCCCGGATACGAAACGGATTCGCTTCGGTAAGCTCAAGCAATTGAGCCATCTCCTCAAAAAGCTGTGCTACCAGTTTATTGCTTTCCATGGCGCCTTAAATATTTTCCGTACACAATATCCGGGGATCTTGGCTGGAAATAAAAGATTAAGGATACAAAACAGTTACTCTATTGGTAATGCCCCCTCGGGAAGTAAATTCTCCAACAATCTCAGCCTTTTTTGGTTTGACAACCTGAACAAAATCTTCCATGATTTTGTTTACAATATGCTCATTAAATGCCTTTACCTGGCGAAACGCATACAGATAATATTTCAACGATTTCAGTTCAATACACCGAGCCCGCGGCGCATAACGCAGGGTGAGCTTGGCAAAATCCGGAAGTCCGGAAAAAGGACAAATCGAGGTAAATTCTTCAGTGACGTGCTCGATGAGAACATTCCGGCGGGGGTACTCGTAGGGAAATGTCTGCAGAATGGCACAGGGAACATCATCCAGCACAAATGTCTTTCCGATCAGCTTTTGCGCTTGAGCTTCAAGAAATGAGGTCAGCCTGTCGTTATACATTATCCGACCTGCCGTGTGTAATTTTCTTCCAGTGTTTTCACTAATTCGTACAGAAGGTAATTGATCGGCGTAGGAATGTTCAAATTTTGACCAAGACGGAAAATCGCCCCATTGATAAAATCAATCTCCGTTCGCCGTTTGGCAAAAACATCTTGGAGCATCGAAGAAATATTATCACCTGTTGACCGACAAACTGCCTCAACTTTTTCACTTGCGTCGTCGAAAGAAAGACGTATCTTTTTTTTCTTGGCAATACGCTCGGCTTCAGAAACTGCCATCCGCATCAGAGACCGCGCGTGCTCACTTGAAAGAAGATCTGAATTTCTCACCCGCAGCAAGGCTGTCAAAGCGTTCACCCCTGCGTTCACCAGCAGCTTACCCCAAATTGCTGCATGAATATCATGCGTGATCTTGACCGGGATTGCACATTCTTTGAAAACCTGGCGGATTTCCGAAAGTATTGCCGGCGTTCTTTTCGCTTTATCCCCGATGGTCGTCAATCCTTCAGCGGTATGAATAATATGCCCGGGTTTAACCCGAATACAACTTTGCTCAGTAACCGCCCCCAAAACGCGGTCTTCTCCGACAACCTCGGCAATAGCCTCTAAATTCCCCAACCCGTTCTGGAAAGATAAAACAAAGCCTCTTTTCCCACACAATTCCTTAGCCCGAGGAAGCGTGGAAATAACATCGTATGCCTTCACACATAGTATGACTAAATCACATTCTCCCGCTTCAGATGAATCGCGGATGACACAGGGTGAAATCCTTTTATGGCTGATACCCTCAAAAACAATGCCTTCTTTCCTGAGTAAATTTACCCTCTGATCATCCTTGGCAACTAAATAAATTTCTTTTATCTTTCGTGAGATAAGAGCGTAGAAAAGGCTTCCAATCGCACCTGGACCAATAATCGCTATCTTCATCTTTCCGCTTCCTCTCTTAGGATAGTTTAATTTGAGAAGCAAGAAAAGTCAATATCGCTGAAAAATAAAGAAGATTCTTGACCTGGGAGAGAAATACCATATAATCGGAATTATGAAAAAAATCTTTCCTCCCTTTTTACTCCTTCTCGGTTTTTTATGGTCTTGCCATGCGGCCGAGGTCAGAATCATTACTCTGGACGATTCAACAATAACTCCGGTTATTGAAGAATACATCAGTGACACTCTGAAACAATGCGAGAATGAAAAAAACTACCTGCTTATCCAAATCAATACTCCTGGAGGATTGCTGAAACCAACCCAAAATATCGTCCAAGCACTCTTAAACAGTACTACCCCAACGATCGCCTACATCGCGCCAAGAGGAACGCGTGCTGCATCAGCGGGAACTTTCATCGGTTACGCCTGTCACATCCTTGCCATGGCTCCTTCAACTCGGCTCGGCGCAGCTCATCCAATACTCGGAGGCGGAAGCTGGGGGGACTTTTCTCCTGAGATAAAAACGAAACTGATCAATGATACCCTTGCTTGGGCAAAAAATATCGCGCTGATGCGCAATCGCCCTTTTTCCTTTCTCGAACGCTCCATCCAAGAAAGCGTCTCCCTTACCGAGCAGGAAGCAGAAAAAGAAAAAATTATTGATTGTGTCGCTGAAAATATTGATGACTTATTGCAAAAAATAGACGGAAAAGAAATCTCGCTTCCCGAAAAAAAGACTATGCGACTAGAAACAAAGAATTCCCAGCAGAAACACAGTAACCTGAACCAGCGCCAGAAAATACTTACGGTCTTTGCAAATCCGAATATAGCGTATCTTTTCCTTGTATTCGGCTTTCTGGGGCTTATCTTTGAAATCACACATCCCGGGACAGCCTTCCCGGGGATCCTCGGAACAATAGCGCTCGTTCTCTCCTTTTATTCTTTCCAAATCCTCCCGGTAAATTATGCCGGAGTAATTCTTATTGTGGCCGGCATCGTGTTTTTTATCATCGAGGCGTTTACTCCTGCTTTTGGCGTTCTCACTCTCGGGGGAATTATCGCTTTTATCTTTGGATCGATCATGCTTTTCCGAAATCCTTCCATATTCTCGGTTTCACTCTCTCTTGTCGTGCCGATTGCTCTTGCTCTTGCCTTTTGGAGTATTTTTATCCTAGGAAAAGCACTCAAGGAACGGGTAAAAAAACCTCGGTCAGGGCAAGATGCACTCGTTGGCCGCGAAGGGATCGCTCAGACAGATATTGCCCCCCATGGAAAAGTGTTTATTCGAGGCGAACTATGGAATGCCTCTAGTACAGAAAAAATCCGTGCCGGAGAAAAAGTCATTATAGAAAAAACTCAAGCTTTGACTCTCTTCGTCAAGAAAGCCCAGGAGTAAACCTTTCGGCTTTCAGAATAGAAATGCGCGTAAATAAAGGAGGGTGCGATGAACTTTGGAATAGGGTTGGTTGTTTTCGCGGTCCTGTATATTTTCAGCTGCCTCAAAGTTGTCAATGAATATGAACGGGCTGTTATATTCCGGTTAGGAAGAGTGCTTGATCAGCCAAAAGGACCGGGTCTTTTTTTGGTTCTCTGGCCAATAGACCAGATGGTAAAAGTATCGTTGCGAACGGTCACTCTCGATGTTCCGCCGCAAGACATTATCACCAATGATAACGTTTCAGTAAAAGTAAATGCGGTAGTTTACTATCGAATCACCGATCCAATTAAAACAATCGTTGAGGTTGAAGATTTTGAGTTTGCCACTTCGCAAATTTCTCAGACTACGCTGCGCAGCGTTTTAGGGCAGGTAGTGCTTGATGAAGTGCTTTCGAATCGGGAAAAGCTGAACAACGCACTCCAAGAGATAATCGACAAACAAACTGACCCATGGGGGATCAAAGTCTCTGTTGTTGAAATAAAACATGTTGATTTGCCTCAAGAGATGCAGCGGGCTATGGCGCGACAAGCCGAAGCGGAACGGGAACGACGGGCAAAAATCATTGCCGCAGAAGGAGAACATCAAGCTGCGGATAAGTTAAAAGCTGCCGCCGAGGTTATCGAAAACCACCCAATAGCGCTCCAAATGCGTTATCTACAGACACTGGTCGAGATTTCAACGGAACGTTCCACAACAATCGTCTTTCCTTTGCCGATTGAAGTATTGAAAACGTTTTTAGACAAAAAATAGGCGAGCCGGTTATTGACAAATATCCGGATCTGCAGTTTGAGCGCAATAGTGATCTTGGCCGATCTGTCTCCAAAGATCATTGCCGGTGAAACTTAAGACGCTTTCTGTCGTTGTGGGCGATGCTTGGGGGAAACGATCATCATAGACGGAAAGTAATGTTGACGGATTCATGCTCTGCCAGGAAAGATACCCAAGCGGTGCCTTTCTCCCCCGGTAATCAAAATAACTGGAACTATTTTCCTCGGGACGAAGAGGCTGCATGTACTCATCATCGTAATCAGGATCATCTGGATCATAGAAATCAAACATCGTCCCCTTCAGGGTTCTCGTTGTTGCGGCTGAACAACTAGCACCACTACAGACCTGCCAATCTTCCAAGACTTCAGTAGCATACGGAGTAATAAACAAAGAATTATAAGAATAAGAATTTTTGTCAATGGTATTGGGAAAATTTGCCGCGTTAGCTTGGATATGGTTTGCTTGCAGCGTATTCTTCTGGGTAACCACAGCATTACGCAGTTCCTGAGACATAGCGTAATAATATTTATAACTGCCATCAGGATTTTTGGATAAAACATCGTCAGCGCTTACCCATACACTCTGCGCATCAGGAGTATCCTCAGCAACAACTCCTGTGTATCCGGTGATCAACCCGTTCGCATCCTTAGATACTCCAACCTTGACATACGGATAATTCAAATATACCTTAAATGATGGTACGCTCTGTGGATCAGCAAAAGCGTTAGACAGCGTGAACACTTTCCTAGGTGTTGCAATGTGTGAGATTTTCCAGTCCTGGGTATTATAATCACCCTTCAGATAAACGCTTTCTTCGCTAATCAAGGTAAAAACCGCTGTTTTCCCTGCGCTATTGGTACCAGGAAGACTCTGCGCGTTTGAAAGACGAATAGGGTGCTCGGCATAGAAAAACCCATTAAAATCATCTCCTTTTGCGGTCTTAAATTTTGCGATATTAATATCGACCAGAGTTACCTGGCGGTTGGTCTTCCAGTTAAAAAATTGTTTTTTGCTAGCAAATTTCTGCTCATCTTCCAGTCCGCTATTCAGCGATGAAACAACCGCATCAATATCTTGATCTGCAGAAATATACACTCCTCCGGTCTGAGCCATCTCTTTATAGCGGCTTGATTCACCGACCGGATTATCCGGATCATCAAAAATCCTGGTAAACTGCGGTTCGATTTTCTGTACCCCAGCCTGGAAAATACCCTCAACCCCAGTTGCTCCCTGTACAGGAGGGTTGCTCAACAATGCTAGATATTCGCTAAATCCCTGAGGTTGCAGAAGCGCATTTAAAGCATGGATTTTGCGGGCTTGGCTGTCTTCATTGTTTATATCGACCCCATAACGATATTCGGCATCGCCAAACATGGCTTCATTCTTATCAGAATCACCTGCGTTGAGAAAACGATTAAAATATGGATAGGGAATCTGCGCCTGATTATAACAATTTCCCCAGCAGGAAAAATATTCCACGCAAGCCTGGGTAGAACTACAGTCAAATGCGCTATAACAGGCATCCCGGCACTCTTGGCATGTTTCACAGCCAGGGCACATTGAAATATCACCCCAATCATCAAGACAAAACCTGCACTCATCTGTGCAGCTACAATTGACCGAACAGGATTCTGCATTCTGCCAGCACTGATCGCAGGCAGGCCCCGTGGAACAACCGGAAAAACATGCATCAAAAATAGCACTATCCCATTGCGTACCAACGCTTGTATCTTTTGCTTTTACATATTGGGAAGAAAGATTATTATAACACTCATCGGTCAGACAAAAGTTCCCTTCTGCGTCTTTCTTCCGATATCGCCACCCGGTTGCGATCGAACTATCTGGACCCTTGCTCACCTTACAGCCAGAAGAACCCTCGTCGCATTTTTCAGTAGCATAAAGAATGACCGGAGACTCGTTCGCTGTTTTTCCTGTGTACTTATCGGCTAGAACTTCTACTGCCTGGCCGTCCGAACGAGCTACGGTCGTTCTCTTCCAGCTATATGCATCAGACAGACCACCCGGCAACTGAAACCACAGATCATTTAAATTCCCTAATTTATCCTTAAAGGGACGAAAAACCAGATTACCGAGCACAAAGGAATTTGATTGCCATTGGGGAACAGACGCTGAAAGACTGTTGGTATTCGGATTTAAGGAAAAACGCACAATTTTAATATTGGAATTGCTTGCTGGAAAAAAGTCGCTTGCGCCGTTAAGCGTCGTAAGTCCATAATACGTTGACGGCTCTGAAGTAAGAGTTCCATAGGTCTCACTGTAATAATAATTGCTTCCTGTGTGTTGCGTTCCATAAAAAAATGTGTCTTCCCCCCAAAAAGCCCACGGCTTTGTATCAGAAGAACCCCAATTACCCGCAAGCCAATCGCCGTAAGTTTTATATCCCCGGGACCAACCTGTTGCCGCAGAATATGACCAAGCACCAAATGGGCCAGGAATGACGTTATCATTCGTGAAAGTTTTATGGTGCGCTCGCCATCCCCAGTATGGAGCAGGAGCCATTCCCAATTCTTCTATCTGGATATTGCCGTCGAAATCATCGAAGTAATGGGGAGCGGGCATTTGATAACGCATCTCATATTTGATAGTCCCCGCGGCGGACATTTCACCAATCTGATTAAAAATGAGCCCATGAGAACCGCTTGGAGCAAATTTTAGATTCCGGTTTGTGTGGACTTTTCCTCCTTTAAAGTCGTAGAGCCCTTTGCCCGAAAAAAGCAAATCACGGTTTGAAAAAAATGCGTATTGATACATCGGATTCGGCGCACGCCGGCATTCAAGAAAACGAGACACGCTTTCGTTTGTGCTTAAACCCCTGGCATAAATATACAAAGTTCCCTCGTTGATTTCTGCTTTGGCTTTAAAACGCATGGTTCCATCGTCCCAGATGTAAAAACCATTGGTATCGATCGAAGGGCCATCTGTCCCCTGTGGATATTTTAGCTGGGGAGCGTAGAGCGGGTTGGCATTGGTTGTTTCCCAAAGCCAATCATGCTGTTTTGCTTCCCACAGACAAATTTTTTTCGCCGCTTCGGCGGTATAAAATCCCTGCAAAGAATTCAAATGATTCCGCTGGAACTGGGTTGAAGAAACATACTCATAAATATTAACCGCCGAAAGAGAAGATACAAGAAGCGCGATGAAAAGCGCAAAAACAAAAGCAACGGCTTTTTTGTTGGAAGTATTCTTTGCTTTCATATTTTATTTTCCGTGCCCCGCACCAAGGAAAAGTTCTTTACTGCAAACATAAGTTCATCGATAACCCTGGAAATACGTTCATCAATTTCGTAAAGATACAATCGTTGATAACCGATAAATAAGCGGTTCAGCAAGCCTCGCGCCCTGGTAGGTATCGATAAACAAATTAAGCGAAATCGAATAGGCTGAACTTTGGGTGGTCGGACTGATAGTAAATCCTTTTTCGCCTTGAGCAGAATCGATATACAGATTTTCCACGAGCGTTTTTTCCTCTAAAATCGTGCTCCCCGAACGCAGCTGGCGCATGAGCTTAGTGCCGCTTATCGTATATACGATGTCTCCCGCGTCCTGTCCATTTCCCCAGAGAAGAACACCTTCATGCTCGAAATAAACCGAAAAAGTAACCCCTGTGCCTGAGGCATCAGGAAACACGTGTCCTGTTCCAGACTGCATTAATTCTTGAGCCATTCTCGTAAGGGCAACCTGAGCGCGTTGTTGAAGATGCAATTTTCCTGAAAACTGGGCCCAGCTTAACCGCCCTACTGAAGTGATGCTAAACACCAAAGAAAGAACCAAAGAAAAAACAGCGGTTGCGATTAAAGCTTCTGAAATAGTAAATGCTCCCTTATGCCTCATTGTACCGAAGAAATCACTGTCTGCAACGCGATTGGCGAAGAAATCTTTCCGTCGCCGTTTACGTCCTCCCCGACATCAAGAACTCCGTTCAAATTCGTATCCTCCCCAATGATCCGTCTCCCGGCCCGGAAGCAAATGACGACTTCCGCCTTAATGATATCGGATAACAGCTGCGTCGCGTTATGGAACCGTTCAATATAAAACACGCCTGAAAATTTCTCTGCTACTCCGGAGAAAAAAAATGTTTTCTCTGCGTCAGTAAATACATTAATCCTTGGATTCTCTGAATTTGTACGATCGTAGGCAAGATGGTTGCTTAAAATACTGCTTACTCCCTCGCGCTGCAGGTCTTCAAGTTTACCGCGAGCCGCTTCAACAGCCTTGGTAAGAAAAGAGGCTGAATCCACGCCCTGGAAAAGCACAGGATAAACAGTTGCGACGACCCCGGCCACAAGGGCGATGATAGCCACAGAGAGCAAAACTTCAACAATAGTTAATCCAGACCGCTGGGTTCCTCGAAACATCATTTTTTGGTCGTAACCATTTGAATAAAATCTGGTATAAGAATATCATTGAACCAAAAGAAAAGCAATCAAAAGCTTGAGTCTGGAGGCGAATCAATCCTGAGGAGTGAAAATTTCTTTGGCAACAACGATACCCCGTGAACGCATGTCTTCGTAGAAACTTGGAATAAATCCCGTAGGGGTAAAATACCCTTTTACCTTTCCCTGGGTATCAAGGCCCGTTTGCCGGAAAAGAAAGATATCCTGCAAATTCACATGGGTATCATCAAGCATGCCAACGACTTCGGTGATCTGAATTACCTTACGAGTGCCGTCTGACAGGCGCGCGGTATGGACAATAAGATGTATCGCTGAGGCGATCATCTCGCGGATAGCCCGGATAGGAAGCTCAAGTCCAGACATAAGCAGCATTGAATCAAGACGAATCATGACGTCATGGGTCGAGTTTGCATGAATCGTTGAAAGCGATCCATCGTGTCCCGTATTCATCGCTTGCAACATATCCAGAACTTCTTTCCCGCGGACTTCACCAACAATAATTCGGTCAGGACGCATACGCAAGGCATTCCGAAAGAGATCGCGGATGGAAATCTCTCCTTTCCCTTCTATATTCGGTGGGCGTGCTTCCAGGCGTACCCAGTGGGTCTGATTCAGCTTCAATTCGGCCGAATCCTCCATAGTTACGATGCGTTCCCGTTCTGGAATATAATGGGAAAGTATGTTTAAAAATGTGGTCTTTCCGGACCCGGTACCTCCTGATACAAGAATATTACGCCGGGCAATCACTGCTCCTTCTAAAAATTGAGCCATAGAAGGCGTAAGACTGCCAAATTTATCAATCAAATCCTGCATAATCAGCCTCTGTCTGGCAAACTTTCTGATAGTCAGCGTAGGACCAGTAAGGGCTAACGGAGGAATAATGGCATTCACACGAGAACCATCAGGAAGGCGGGCGTCAACGTAAGGATTAGACTCATCAATTCTTCTGCCAAGAGGAGCAAGTATCCGTTCGATAACAATGCGAACCTGCTCATTCGCGGTAAACTTTTTGTTGGTCGATTCAAGAAGCCCGTTCCGTTCAATATACACCTGGTCTTTATTGTTCACCATTATTTCTGTAACTGAAGCGTCCTTCAAAAGATCTTCAAGCGGGCCCAAACCCAAAGCCTCATCGATAATTTCTTTGATAAACCGGTTCCGTATCTCAAAAGATGACAGAAACCCTCCCCCTTCCTGAGTCAACAGGTTCGAAACTATTTTCTCGGCTTTTTCCTTCAATGATTTTGCTTTTTCATAATCAGCAGTGAGAATTTCCACCGGCATACGCTTTAAATCCATCTCTTCAATCAACCGTTGGTGAATTCTTTTCTTGAGCTTTACAATCTCATCGTCCTCGGGCTTGCTCAACCCCATAGAAACCGGAGATTCCATAATCCCCATGCGCACCAAAAAATCCTGAGGTGAAGATTCGATTGAACCCTTATTCATGCGCATTTCGGAAAGTTCCGCGTGTTTTATGTAGATGTCTTCGGCGCTGATCAGCTGGGCGGTAAGTAATTTGATTGCCTCGCTCACTTTGCTGCGCTTGTTGTCCAATACAACTGGAACACCCCTATTTAAAGCAAGACCGACAATCTGCCCTTCTGAGGGAACTTTCGCGAAAATTTCTAGAGGAAAAAGAAGCTTAATTTCCTGCCAGCTGACAGCTCCCCGGCTTTCAGCGCGGTTGAGGACAATTTTTATCATCTTGAGCGGAAAATGCAGAGATTGAAACGTATCTAAAAACCAATCCGTTTGATACACAGAAAGAACGTCTGGAGTAACGATGAGGAAGATCAGATTTGACGTGTCGAAGATACGAATTAAAACATCGGTTAAATCTCTCCCGGCATCGATAATGATAAAATCATACGCCAAATTGCGAAACAGCTCAAAAATATTTTTTACATGCTCAGCGTTGATTTTGGATATTTCTTTGGGATGGAGAATCGCGGGAAGAAGATGTAGATTTTCATTGATCGGGGTAACGTATTTCTCAATTGTATTCCCTGATTTAACTTCGTCCCAAGACTGGAGTAAATGCAGCATCGATTTTTCGGTCTGGACGTTAAACATTTTTGCCATGTCTTGCGGACCTGACAAATCAAGATCGACCAGAAGCGTTTTTTTTCTTTGTTCACCAAGCGCTACAGCAATATTCAAAGAAAGCGTCGTTTTACCAACACCCCCCTTGGTACTAAAAAAACTTATTATTTTGGCGCTCATAGAACTAAGATTGGCAAATCACGCTATATCCGCGAGGAAATTGAAGAATAACACAGCCCTTAATTACGATATACACAAAACCCGCGTATTGATTATTCAAGTTCAAAGACGATCGGAACCTCGATCCAGAGTTCTTTTTCCTCTATCCGTTCAGGAAAAGCGGGATACGGAGCAAGACTGCGAACAGTTTTAAGAACCGCGTCATCCAGCTCAGGATAACCAGAGGAACGGAGCACTTGCGCGTTCAAAAGGCTTCCGTTGGAAACAAGATGCAAACTCAGTTTCATCTCTCCCTGCCAAGAATCTTCCTCGGCGCTTGGAGGATATACAACGGTAGCAAGAATCTTCCTCTGAATATCCGCGACATACATACTCAGGTCTCCCCCGATAGTTTCATTCTCAAAAGGAGAAACAAGACGCGAACCCTGAGCAAGCTTCTTAAGCTCTTTATCCTCGTTCTCATATTTAATCAATTCGGGAGTCAGCGCAATGACAAGCTCGGTTTTTTCATCCTGAAAATCCTTTGACCTAAAGAGCGCTCCGACAATAGGAATATTCCCGAGAGCCGGCAGTTTCTCGATATTCTTCGATACCGAATTCTGGATAAGCCCTCCGATAAAAATCGTTTCACCTGGTTTTAAAAAAAGATCCGTTGACGCATTGCGCTTTGAAAACGCAGGAATAATAATACCCGAAGCAGTAACTGCATTCGCCCAATCGATATCGCTTACTTCCGTATAAAGATTAATTTTAAGCATATCTTCTTCGGTCACCCGGGGGCGAATTTTCAAAATGACGCCATACTCTTTATATTCCACATTCGTGGAGGATCCTGTCTGATTCGCTGTAGTAGTGACGACCGGAACCTCTCCTCCAACCAGAATCTTCGCTTCTTCTCCGCTTAAACACATAAGCTTGGGTTGGGATAAAATCTTACCTTTATTGCGTTTCACCAACATATTGATTCTTGTGGTCAGCGCATCTCGAGAAAGGCTGACGACTTTCGTAAAAAGCTTGCCTTTGCCCCAGCGGTCAAGCGTAGTTGAAATGCCGCTATCCTCTCCCCCGGCAACATATGGCTCTTCACGAACGTTGATATAGTTCTGCCAATCAAAACCAAGATTATCTTCAAAATCCTTATTCAGCTCAAGAATTTCAACATCTATTTTTACCAAATCCCTCTCAACCTTAGCAACAATAAGGTTCTCAACATAATCCTTGAAAGGAAGAGTCAACGTAACAATTTTATCAATATCGTCTTTTGTCGCTTCTCCTTTTAAGATAAGCTTCCCGTTCAATTTATTAACGATGATTTCGATATTGTTCAAACCGAGTTTTTTATAGAGAATTTCGGAGAGCTTTGTCTTGATGTCAGCAAGATTCTTCTCAAAAACATTCACAGAATAGCTCTCCTTACCAGACGCTGTCCATACATCTACCTGAGTAATACCTTGCTTCTTACCAAGAATATCAATATAGCCAGGAGTAACTTTTACTACATCAAGAAAGTCTGGATTTAAAATAGAGACGCGCTGTGCTCCGGTAACGTCAATTCGGCCAATCTCTCCAACCATAAGCTCATAGCTACCCACAATCTGATTTTCCTGCCCGACCAATAGATTTACTCCCAAAAGAAAAAACACGAAAAATGTTAACAAATATTTTCTCATCTCACTTCCCCTCGAGGTTAATGGAAGTTTTTTCCGTACCTTTAAACACTTCAACCGTGGGAGGCTCTGGAGGAGGCGGGGGAGCGGTTTTTTTAATATTCAACAACTTCTCCCATAATTTATCAACCGTGACAAACTCCTTTGAAGTCAATCCCTGATCAAGCGGAGAACGCAAGAGCAGCTTGATTCTGCCCATTTCCATAGCAAAGGTAAGCAGCGACGCCTGCTCCGGGGTAAGCGCAAGAGTGATCGTGGAAGGCATTTCACTGCTGACAGAGGGCATATCCGAAGTCCTGCTTTCAACTGCCAGGATAAGAACATTTTCATACATAGGCACCACGACGCTGCTTCCCTGGGGAAAAGGAAACAATCCAATGATATCAACCTTATCTGCCGGGGCAATCATCCCGTTGATTGAACTTATTTTATCAACAGAAATAGTCATAGCTCGATAGCCTTCGGGAGTCAACTGGGAAAATTTTCCAGTTCGATAGGGTAAAAAAATCTTACTGTTGGTAATCTGCTCTCCTTTCAAGATATCCGAAGTAGCTACTTTGTCCAACGCTGAATCTACCGAAAAGAATGCCCCTTGTTCGACAAGATTCTGGGGCAGCCTGGCAAGGGCGATATGGTGAGCGGTGATTTTTGTGCCTTTATAGATATCAACCTGGGCAATGACAACAGGAATTTCTTCTTTCCGCAACAATTCCTGACGGTACTTTTCAACTGTTTGCTGCAGAAGATTTTGAAAGGCAATGACCGCTACAATCGCAAGAGCTATTCCAATTCCTAAATTAATTATTTTTTTATTCATACTGATTCTACCTACCGCAGTAAATCATCCTTAATTTCAGGAACTGATTTTTTCCGAATACTCTCCATAAAATCCTGCAATTTCTGCGATTTGATAGCATTCACTATTTCTTCCCGTATCTCGCTTAACGGTAGCGCTTGAGAAGCAATTTTTTCTTCAAGCTTCAAGATATAATATTTTCCCCCATCCTGGAAAACGTTTGAAATTTCCCCTTTCTCAAGAGGTAAGACTTTTTCCCAGTATTTATCAGAATGTTTGTTAATTTCTTCCGCAGTCAACTTGATAAGACCCAGGTCTCCTCCTTTATTTTTCGAAGGTAGAACCGAAAACTGTTCAGCAACCGCCTTAAAACTCTCTCCTTGAAGTAATTTAATCTGAACCGCCTTTGCAGTATCCATATCGTTTGTGGCAATCTCCCGGATGCGCAACTGAGGAGCGCTCTGAAGGCTTTCTTTATTCTTATCGTAAAAACCCTGGATATCTCCTTCAGAAACAATCATCGTCTGGATGATATCCTGCAAGAGGCGTTCAACTAAAATAGCATTGAACGCTTCGACAACGTCATCGCCCTTATCGAGGCCTCTTCGTTTTGCTTCCTGGACAAGATATGCCGTGCGGATAAGATTGTCCAGGAATGCGCGCTTCCCTTCATACGTAGAAAGCTTTGCTTTATCGTCCTCGCTGAGCTTACTCGTATCAACCTGTTTTAAAATCCGGTTAAAATCCTCAAGACCGATTGCCCAATCGTTTACTCTGGCAAGGAGAGGTCCGTTGATCTTGGCGGTAACCGGATCGGTTTTTGGAGGTTTCGTAGTTGGTTTGTCTTTGGGTTTAAAGAAGTCGAAATTGCATCCGGAGCAGAGAAGTATTGATATTACGCAGAGCACATAAACTACCGTTCGTTTTTGCATTCGCTATCCTCCTTTTAAAAAAACATATTGAATTTTTATTTCGATTTTTATTGTATCTGAGTTTTACCTAAAAGCAAGTTTTTTTTAAGAATCTGACCATTTCTACCGACGCGTTCCTCTTGTCGTACGACTGCCGCGCAAGGGAAAAATAGTATTGACATGGCTCCGGTTTTAAGTTACTTTGAAATGATGAAATTCGAAGTTGCCTGCGGTTTCAGTCCTGAAAAAAATAATCTGGAGAAGGCGGTAAAAGAAGCCAGTGTCCAGATTAAATCGCGCCTCTCTTCTCCCCGGATAGACCTCTGTATTGTATTTTTCAACCTCTCCGTAAAAAACAATACGCTCCATTATGAAATACGCAGAACTTTAAATCCCAAAGCGCTCATCGGAACTTCCTCGCCCTATCTCATTTTTGAAAACACCGTATCGCGCTATGGACTGATTATCGTGGCTCTGACTGGTATCGAATGCCATACGCAGATGGTAGAAAATATTGAAGAAAAATCGTGGGAACACATTGAAAGTGAACTCAGTAAAACAATTCATTCAGAAACACGTACCCGCCGAGATTTGGGGCTTGTTTTCTTTCACGGAAAGATGAAATATCCGCAATCACTTTTAAAGGGATTCCAAAGAAGCATGGGCAGAATGTTCCCCCTTCTAGGAATCAGCTCTGTTCCGAAAAATGAATTTATCTCCTCTGCCTCTGTCGATACGCAGCAACTTTCGGCAACGGCGATTGCAAGAAACAGCCTCGTATATGCTAACTTTAATACGGAAAATTTCCGTTACGGATTTGCCCTGCTCCACGGGTTTAAACCAATCGGCAGGCCATCCTTGATTACCGAAAAAGAAAATAATATAATAAAAACGATAGAAAAAATACCGGCAAACCGGTTTTATCTCTCTTATTTTGACAAAAGCACCCTCGTGCAAAAAGAAACGTCGTTAAAAAAAATAGCTGGGCTGTACCCGTTGGGAATAGAAACACAAGAGGGCATGGAACCTCTCCTGCGCCCACCTACAGAAACAACAAAAGATGGATCTCTTGAAGTCATCGGAGATATCCCTTTCTTAACCGCGCGCATGATGATTGCTACCCGACAATCTCTGATACATGCGGCACAAAAATCGTTGCGCACCAGCCTTCGTCCGGTGAAAAAACCACTCTGTGCGATTATTTTTGAATCTTTTACCCGATTCAAAATGCTTGGTTCACAGTACCGGAATGAACTTTCTCTGATAAAATCCGACCTTGGCAAAATCCCTCTTGTCGGAGCTCTTTCAAATTACCAGATTGCTCCGCTCTATTCTTCCGAACTCGGAGGAGAAGCAAGAATCCACCATTCTACGGTTTGCGTCCTAACATTGGGGGAACGCTGATGCCTTCTTTAGGATGCCCACCTCCTGCGGATACCGGTAATTACGTCTCGTTCGTATTTGGTTTAATCATCTGTTTACTTTCTGGATTCGCCTACTCAAAAATGCGTTCAATCAAAAGCCTCGAGAAGACAGTGGGCGATTTAAACCGAAAAATGTATGAACTCGATGAACAGGCAAAGTTAATTATCAAGACAGACCTTGAGTTAAATAAAACCCAGGAAGAACTTGATAGAAAAATAACCAGTTTGCTCGCCTTGCAGCACTTTTCAAGAACTATCAACATCCTCCTTGAAAAAGAATCCCTTTTCGCAAGTCTCCAGGAAGACACGTTGGAAGACCTCGGGTTTACTTCCTGTTTAATTTTTACCAAAAAGCAGGGTGAAGAATATGAGATTAAAAAAATCATCACCATAAAAGAAAATTTTGACCAAACACGCTTCCCGTTTGCAGCAATCGTTGATACCCTGCAAAAAACAAACGCCTCGATGATCACTTCCGAGGAAAAAACACTCCTGTGCGCCGAGGTTGAGAAAAATATCGCGTTACCAGCTTTTATCATTTTACCGCTTAAGATAAAAGATGCCCTGATTGGCGCAATACTCCTCGGAAATACACTTGCCGCAATGCCTGAAGGAAACAAGGAAATCGCCGAAATTCTCGCAACACAGATAAACCAGATGCTTGAGAATATCACCCTCTTTGAAGAATTGTATACAATCCAACGCGATCTCGAAAACAGAGTAAAAGAAAGAACACATGATTTGACAACCGCCTTACAACAGGTAGAACGGGCGAATCGGCTGAAAAGTGAATTCATCTCCTCCGTATCCCATGAGTTACGCACTCCGCTTACCTCGATTAAAGGATATGCGGCACTCCTTGCTGCAGGTAAATTCGGCTCTCTCCCCGAAGAGATAAAGACTCGCTTAGAACGTATTAACACCCAAGCAGACATGCTCGTCGCAATGATTAACGATTTACTTGATATCGCCAGAATTGAATCAGGAAGAATCGAACTGGCAATCGCCGAGAACGACTTAAGCAAAACTCTGCGGGAAACCGCGGAATTGCTCCTGCCTCAAGTGCGCGAGAAAAGTTTAAAAATCAAAATACACGCTCCGGACCAGCTACTGGGTTTTTTTGACAAAACGCTCATTGACCGGGCTCTGATTAACCTGCTCAGCAATGCGATAAAATTTACCCCCGAAGCAAAAACGATCGAACTGAGCGCAGAAGAAAAAGAAAATAGGCTTATCCTGAAAGTCAAAGACGAAGGCATGGGAATCTCGGATGAAGATAAAGAAAATATATTCAAAGAATTCTACCGGACAAAAGAAGCACAAAAAGCAGCGATTAAAGGAACAGGCCTTGGTCTTTCCTTGGTAAAAAATATCGTCACGGCCCATAAGGGAACTATCGAGGTGCAGAGCACATTGGGATTGGGTTCAACGTTTCTCATAAAATTGCCGAAAAAGAATGTTTAGAGAAAAAATTCTCATCATTGACGATGAACCGTTCATTCGAGATATCTTAAGGACTACACTCGAAGATACCTATGAAATCTCCGAAGCTTCTGACGGCGAAGAAGGATTACAGGCAATACGCACGCACAATCCGGCCCTGGTAATCGTTGATTACAAAATGCCGAAAAAAGACGGACTGGAAGTCTGCCGGGAAATCCGCCAGGATCCCCTCTACCTCCATCTGCCAATTATCATGTTAACCGGCAAGGGGGAAACACAAGATAAGATTCGAGGGCTGGATACCGGGGTCGACGATTACATTGTAAAACCCTTTGAGCCGAATGAACTCATCGCTCGGGTCAGGATGGTCTTGAAACGCTCTACCCGCGATCTCGATGCCAATCCGCTCACCCGTCTTCCCGGTAATGTAACCATTATCAGCGAAATCACCCGGTACATGGAAAAAAAAGAAAAATTCGCCACCCTCTATATTGACCTCGATAAGTTTAAAGCTTACAACGACCACTATGGTTTTCAGAAAGGTGATGGCCTGATTCGAGAAACAGCTCGAATCATTATTGAAAGTGTTCGCGATAGTGGAAACTCCGAAGATTTCATCGGACACATAGGCGGAGACGATTTTGTAGTTATCACCTCGATCGAAAAAGCGGAAAAGGTTGCTCAAAAAATCATTGAGCTCTTTGACTCAAAAATCATCAGTTTTTACAGCGAAGAAGACCGGATGCAGAAATTCATCATCGCCAAAGACCGCACCGGCATCACGCAGAAATTCCCGTTTGTTTCTATTTCCATAGGAATCGTCGATAATAGTTTCAAGGAATTTTCGCACGTTGGTGAAATTTCTGAGATCGGTGCGGAATTAAAACGGTATGCCAAGACTTTCGCGGGAAGTGTATTTGTAAAAAACCAGCGCAAAAGCTTATAGTACAGCTTTCGAAAATAGACGCGAGATACCCTGAGCTATTCCCTAAACAAAAACCAAGAAAGGTATTTTTATGGAGATAGTACACGCGATCATTGCAGGCATAGTCCAAGGAACCGCGGAATTTTTACCAATCAGTAGCAGCGGACATTTAGTGCTCCTGGAATCTCTATTTCAGAGAAAAACCGAATTACTCCTTATCGTGCTCTTGCACGTTGGAACACTCTTTTCAGTAACGGTATTTTTCTGGAAAGATATTGTAAAATACGCCAAGAATCTCAACCTCCTCAAACATATCCTGCTCATTACCGTCGTTACCGGGACGATTGGAATAACCTTTAAAGATATTTTCGAAAAAATATTTTCTTCACCCCAAGCAGTTATCTTTGCGCTTTTCCTAAACGGGACTATGCTCCTTTTCGCCAAAGACAAAGGAACAAAAACTCTCCACGACATAACTTATAAGGATTCTCTTTGGATGGGAATTACTCAAGGTATAGCGGTCATCCCGGGGATCTCCCGATCAGGAATTACCTTAGTAACCCTTTTGTTCCGCGGAATCAAAAAAGAGGATGCTTTCACTTTCTCGTTTCTTGCTTCACTGCCGGCGATTTTCGGAGCCTTCCTGCTCGAAACAAAAGAATCACTTGCCTCTTCCCAAAAAATACTCACCACACCTACCATACTCGGCATCATTGTCGCGTTTTTTGTCGGGTTAGCTGCGCTTTTTCTCTTCGCATCATGCGTCAAGAAATCACGCCTTTTTCTTTTCGGCTACTATTGTATTATGCTATCGGTGGCAAGTTATCTTCTCTTCTGCTGAACAAAAAAGCACTAAAGATTTTGGAAGATTACGCGCGGATAAGCTGTTCGGCGATCTGAACCGCGTTTAAGGCTGCGCCCTTCAATAGATTATCAGCAACAACCCATAACCACAATCCTTCTCTGGTAAAAATATCTTTTCGAATACGCCCCACAAATACCTCGCCTTTACCCTCTATATCTTTTGGCATTGGGTACAAGCCCTTCTGTGGATCGTCAAGAACAACAATTCCCGGTGCCCGGGAAAGAAGAAGTTTGACTTCTTTTATCCCTGCCGGCTTCTTCGTTTCGATGTAAATCGATTCTGAATGTCCGGTGCGCACTGGAACACGCACAGTTGTGGCAGAAATCTTTATCTTGGGATCATGCATGATTTTATGTGTTTCCTTCACCAACTTCCACTCTTCGCTTGTATACCCTTGCTCCGCAAAACCGCCAATATGGGGAAAAACATTATAGGCGAGCTGCTGCGGCATAGCTTTTTCTCCCTGCATCACGTGAATTTGATGAAACCCTGACTGAGCAATGATATTGGTTTCGCGCTGCAGTTGCTCAACAGCACTCTTCCCGGCTCCAGAAGAAGCTTGAAGAGTGGTCACGATAATTTTTTTGATACCGTATTTTTTGTAAATCGGATACAAAGCAACTACCATCTGAATCGTTGAACAGTTGGGATTCGCAATTATTCCCTTATGCTTTTTAAGATCCCGGCCGTTTACTTCCGGGACAACGAGCGGAACCGTTTTCTCCATACGAAAATCAGCGCCGTTATCAATTACTACTGCCCCATAGTTTGCCGCAACCGGAGCAAAAGTCACTGCCGCTCCCTTTTCGCCTTCGGTCCCGGCAAAAAGGGCTATATCTATTCCCCGAAAAGCCTCGTCGGAAATTGCCTGCACATGGAAAGTTTGACCATCAACTTCGAGCTGGCGCGACGACCGGGCAAAAACCCGCAATTCCTGGATAGGAAAATTCCTCTGGCGTAAACATCGAAGCATTTCAACGCCCACTGCGCCAACACCTACTACCGCAATATTGTACTTTGATTTTTTCTGCATGATTTTCTCTGGTTTACAGGTTTTCTACCACCAAATCCCCTACCGCTTCCGTTGGATACCCCATCTTACCGGCAGCCAGGGACTTCAATTTCTTGGTCACAACCGTTATCACCGCACTCTCAACCGCGTTTGCGGCTTGTTCCTCTCCCAGATTATCAAGAAGCATACCTGCCGCACAAATAGCAGCTAAAGGATTAATGACATGCTGGCCCGTATACTTCGGAGCGCTTCCTCCAATCGGCTCAAACATGGAAACACCCTGGGGGTTAATATTTCCTCCTGCGGCAATCCCCATACCTCCCTGGATCATCGCTCCCAAATCAGTAATAATATCGCCAAACATATTGTCAGTTACGATAACATCGAACCACTCTGGGTTCTTGACAAACCACATTGTAGTAGCATCAACATGGGCATAATCTGTCGTAATATCGGGGTATTCCTGAGAAACCTCAGTAAACACCCTTTGCCATAAATCCCAAGCATAGGTTAAAACGTTGGTTTTGCCGCACAAGGTAAGCTTCTTCTGTTTGTTTCTTTTACGGCAGTATTCAAAAGCATAGCGAATACACCGCTCAACTCCTTTACGGGTATTGTATGAAATTTGTATCGCAACCTCTTCCGGGGTTTTTTTCTTCTGAAACTCTCCCATCCCCTTATAGAGACCTTCTGAATTTTCACGAACCACAACAAAATCAATATCGCTCGGTTTTTTGTCTTTCAAAGGACAGAAAGACGGGTTGTAGAGTTTTATCGGTCGTAAATTGATATACTGATCCAGCGAGAAGCGAAGTTTCAATAAAATCCCGGTCTCAAGAATACCCGGTTGGACGTTCGGATGCCCGATAGCCCCCAGGTAAATGGCTTGATATGTCTTTAACTCGGCGATATCTTCCTCAGACAGAGTCTTTCCGGTTTTTAAATACCGTTCACCGCCAAAGTCGAAAGTTTTTGTCGAATATTCAAAATGGAACTTCTTTGCCGCGGCGGCCAGTACTTTCAATCCTTCCTGGACAACCTCAAAGCCTGTTCCATCGCCTGGGATGACTGCTATCTTATACATCTTAAAACAACTCCTTGCCTGTGTTTTCCTTAATCCAGATAATCCGCTCTTTGTTAATACTCAAAAAATCAGATTCTTCCAGAAATTCGCCCTTCCAATCATACATCTTCGTCTTGATTACTGGAATAAATGGCCTTTCCCGATTGTTCAAATAATCAGAAAGTCTGACGCCCGCGGAGATTACCAAAATACCTTCTATTTTATATCCCGGCGTTGAAATAACCACCTTATACTCAACATATTGGTTCTCCATAGCTAAGCTCCTTTCTTCAACCAGGGGATCAAGCCACCGCTCTCGATAATTTCTTTGATAAAATCTGGAAATTTATCCGAAGCGAAGGTGTTTTTTTCTATGGTAATAATGCCTCGGTCAAGATCAACCGTTGCTTTCTTCCCGGCTGCAAGAAGTTTTGCATCTTTACAGACCAGGATCGGCAGGCCAACATTGATGCAATTCCGGTAGAAAATTCGGGCAAAACTTTCAGCGATAACCAGCGATATTCCTAAACCCTTCAAGGCAAGCGGTGCATGTTCCCGCGAAGAACCACACCCAAAATTTCTACCCCCAACAAGAATATCCCCTTTTTGAACTTTTGTGGAAAACGCAGGATCAATATTCTCCATGCATTTAGAACCAAGGAATTTTTCATCTTGTGAATCAAGATATTTCGCCGCGATAATGTCATCGGTATTGATATTATCGCCAAACTTATGGATAGTACCGCTCAGAATCATGTTCCTTCTTTTAGCTATGAGACCACTTCTTCAGGATGCGCGATTCTCCCCTTAACCGCAGAGGCCGCCGCTACCGCTGGAGAACTCAAGTAGACAAAACTCTTAGGACTTCCCATGCGCCCGATAAAATTCCTGTTAGTCGTCGCAAGGGCCACTTCTCCATCAGCCAGAATCCCCATGTGCCCGCCAAGACATGGACCACAGGTTGGCGGAGAGACTATGCATCCGGCATCAACACAGGCCTGTAAATATCCCTTCTGTAAAGCAGCTCGATATACTTCGTAGGTTGCAGGAAAAATGATTGTCCGTACTCCCTTTTTGATCTTCTTGCCCTTCAGAATCGTCGCCGTAACTTTGAGATCTTCAAGTCTCCCGTTTGTACAAGAACCAATGATAACTTGGTGCACTTTAATATTTTTGAAGGCACTCACTGCCTGCCCATTGCTTGGCAAATGGGGTGCGGCGACGAACGGCTCAAGCTTCGTTATATCATATTCTCGAATATCAGCGTAACGCGCGTCTGGGTCGCCACGCAACACATGAAGGGCATTCTTTTGCAGAGTAAAACCCCCGGATTTGCCTTGAGAAACCGCCTTCAGAAAAGAAACTGTATGCGCATCCGGCTCAATAATCCCAGCCTTTGCTCCTGCCTCTACTGCCATATTGCACATCGTAAACCTTCCGTCCATGCCCATCGAACGGATGACCGGACCAGAAAACTCCATTACCGAATACAAAGCACCATCGACTCCAATCTGAGCAATCGTATAGAGAATAAGATCCTTGCCGCCCACCCACGGGTTTAATTTACCCGTATACACATAACGAATCGTCGAAGGAGTTTTAAACCAGCATTTTCCGCTAAAAAACCCTGCCGCCAAATCTGTTGACCCAACACCGAAAGCAGCCACACCTAAAGCACCATGGGTACAAGTATGCGAATCAGCCCCGATGATAAGATCTCCCGGTTGAAAAAATCCCTGCTCCGGCAAAAAAGTGTGTTCAATTCCACACCGGTCAATATCGAAAAAATGTGGAATACCGAATTTCTCACAGAATGCTCGAAGCAGTTGAACGTTGTTTGCGGTCTTCAGATCACGGGCCGGAGTAAAATGATCGCAGACAAAAGCAATTTTCCGCGGGTTAAAAACCTTCGCGAAACCGGCTTTCGTAAATTCTTTTACCGCGAGCGGTCCAGTAATGTCATTTGAGAACGCAAAATCAATCTGCGCGTAGACAAAATCCTCAAGCATTTTCTTCTTGCTTGAAGAATGGCGCAGTAGAATTTTCTCAATCAATGTTAATCCCATATCATTTACTTTGATGGATTCGTGGGGATTGGCGGTATCAACGGAGTTTTCGAAAAGCCAAGGAAATATTGTGGCCGCCAAAACCCAAAGAATTATTCAATACCACGTCGAGGTTTTTCTTTCGAGCAGTATTCGGCACATAATCCAAATCACACTCTGGATCAGGGTATTCCTGATTCATCGTAGGAGGAATCACCCCTTCACGAATCGCCATACAACAGAATACCGATTCAATAGCTCCAGCAGCACCAAGCAGATGCCCGGTGATTGATTTTGTCGAGCTGACCGGTATTTTCTTCGCCTGATCCTTAAAAAGCGTTCTTATCGCCTGAGTTTCTGTCTTATCGTTCAGTTCAGTTGAAGTCCCGTGGGCATTGATATAGGAAACCTCCCTCGGTTCAACCTGAGCCTCTTGAAGAGCAAGTTCCATCGCCCTGCTCACACTCTTCCCCGTTGGTTCAGGAGCAGTAATATGATACGCGTCACAAGTGGCTCCATAACCAACTATTTCTGCATATATCCGAGCATTCCGTTTCCGCGCGTGCTCGAGTTCTTCAAGAATAAGCACACCTGCCCCTTCCGCCATAACGAAACCATCTCGTTCACGGTCAAAAGGACGCGAGGCCCGCTCTGGTTCGTGGTTCCGGCAAGAAAGCGCTTTTAAAGCACAGAAACCCCCGAGGCCAAGCGCGGTGATCGCGGCTTCTGTACCACCGGTCACCACCACATCTGTTGCCCCAAATTTTATCGAATGGAACGCTTCGCCAATGGCATGCGTTCCGGAAGCACAGGCAGTTACCGTACAGTAGTTCACCCCGGAAAGATGAAAACGAATCGCAATTTGTCCAGCGGCAGCGTTGGTAATCAGCGTTGGGATCAAAAAAGGAGATAACCGAGAAGGTCCTTTCTCTAGATAAATCTTATGCTGTTCTTCAATCGTCTGCAAGCTGCCAATGCCTGAACCAAAAATAACGCCTGCTCGTTCTGGGTCAAATTTTGCGGTTACAAGGCCGCTATCACGCATCGCCTCTTCAGTCGCAGCAAGCGCGAATTGAACAAACCGAGCTGTCCGCCGGGCTTCTTTCACGCCCAAGAAAGCTATGGGATCAAATCCTTTTACTTCCCCGGCAATGGTAGCATCAAACCGTGATGCGTCAATCTGGGTAATCTGTCCAATCCCGGAAACGCCTGCAACAGCAGAATCCCATGCTTTCTGCAATCCTATGCCCACTGGACATATAATACCACAGCCCGTTACGACTACTCGTCGGCTTTGCATAAATCTCAAACGCTAGAAATACTATTTTGTTTTTGCTTTATTCTCGATATAGGTGGTGGCTTCGCCAACGGTGGTCATTTTTTCGGCATCTTCGTCAGGTATCTCAATGCCAAATTCTTCCTCAAGGGCCATAACGAGCTCGACAGTATCTAAAGAGTCTGCCCCTAAATCATCAACAAAAGAGCTTTCCGGTTTAATTTCTTCCGGCTTAACACCCAATTGTTCTGCGATGATTGTCTTCACTTTTTCTTGTACAGACATGTGCACCCTCCTTGTTTTTGTTATAACATTCCTCCATCTACCGTAATTACTTTCCCAGTGATGTAATCAGCATACGCAGAAGCTAAAAAAAGAACAGCGCCTGCAACATCTTGAGGAGTCCCCAGACGTCCCTGAGGTATTAAGCGGAGCATTGAATCTTTTACTTCCTGACTCAATTTATCTGTCATCTCAGTCTGGATATACCCAGGAGCAACCGCATTAACACAGATATTACGAGACGCGACTTCTTTGGATAAAGATTTCGTGAGCCCGATGATTCCCGCCTTTGACGCCCCATAATTAATCTGCCCGGCATTTCCCATGAGGGCAATTACTGAAGAGATATTGACTATCTTGCCGGCCTTCTGTTTCAACATATATTTCAAAACAGCCTTGCAACAATTAAAAACACCTTTGAGATTAACGCTAATAACCTTGTCCCAATCTTCTTCTTTTAAGCGCAGGGTCAAATTATCACGAGTGATACCGGCATTGTTAATTACTATATCAATTCTCGAAAACTTGTCAATAATTTTATCCATCATCTCTTCCATTTGGCGCAGGTTCGTCACGTCGGAAGCAAATGTTACGATTTCGGTGTACTGGCTGAGCTCATTCTTGGCCTGCTGCAAAGTTTCATCTTTAACATCGCAGAGTATAACTTTTGCCCGACGCTTCGCAAACTCAAGAGCGATTTGCTTACCAATACCTTGCGCCCCTCCGGTAACCACACACACTTTTCCCTCAAAATTCATGCTTAAACTCCTTTTTAAGAATTGTCTGCCGATAAGCACTTCGTGAAATCATCTTTCGCCTCAAAATTATATACAACGAGCTCTTTATCGATCTTTCGCAGAAGACCCTTGAGTACCCGCGAAGGACCAATCTCATAAAAACTCTTGATACCCTGAGAGACCATATATTCAATGCTCATTTGCCACAATACAGGATGCGTCAACTGTATCAATAAATTCTTCTTAATCTCCTCGGCATGGACATATGCCTTCGCATCCACGTTACTCACTAAAGGAATTTGGGAATCGTGGAATTCAGTTTTGCCAATCGCCGAACCGAGCAAACATTCCGCCCCCTTCATAAAGGGCGCATGAAATCCTCCGCTCACTTTCAGCTCAACAATATTTTTTGCGTTTTTAGACAAGAAAAAAGCTTTTGCCGCGTCGATCTTTGACTTTTCTAAAGACACTACAACCTGACCGGGACAGTTGAGATTGGCAATATAGAAAAGTTTGTTGTTTTGCTCTTGAATATCCTTTTGGTCTACCCCTACTACCGCAAGCATGCCGGAATCCTGCCCCCGGGAAACTTCCTGCATTGCTGAAGCTCGCCGTTCAACCAACCGTAATACCGCATCCAAAGAAAGCACTTTACTCGCATAGAGCGCAGTATACTCGCCCAAACTTAATCCTGCGGTAAACCGAAAAGAAACTTCTGGTTTTTGTGAACAGAAAACCTCATAGGCAGCGATGCTCACAACACAAATCGCAAGCTGTTGATAATAGGTGTCGAGGAGTTTCTCTGTGGGACCATGAAAACATACTTCGGATAAAGAAAATCCGAGAACCTGATCAGCTTTCTGGAAAATTTCCCGAGCACAAGAAAAATGCTCATAGAGTGAAAAACCCATTCCTTGGTAGTGCGCTCCTTGACCCGGGAATATAACCGCTGCGTTACCTTCCATCCCCTCAAAGATTCATTTTATACCCATGAAAAAATGCAAGAACCCCAAACAAGCCCTCCGCCAAAGGTATCTAAAAGCACGATGTCTCCCTTTTTCATCCTGGTATCTTCATACGCTTCACAGAGCGCCACTGCCGTAGAAGCAGCCGAAGTATTCCCGTATTTTTGAATATTCACATATACTTTATCCATCGGAATCTTGAGCCGTTCAACAACCGCGTTAATAATCCGAATATTTGCCTGGTGTGGGACAAGAAGAGAAATATCTCGCGTACTAAGAGAACACTTTTTCAGAACCTTAACAGCGGCTTCAACCATTACTCGGACGGCAATTTTAAAAAGCTCATTACCCTGCATATGGATACAGTGCAAATGCCTCTGGATTGTTTCTGGGCTTGCCGGAATTTTTGAACCTCCTGCCGGAATAAGCAGCATATCCGCCATATCTCCGTTTCCCCCAAGATAAGAACCGAGCATCCCTTGTCCCTGGGGACAGCTGACTACTACAGCGGCTCCGGCGCCGTCACCGAAAAGAACGCACGTTGAGCGGTCTTTCCAATTGGTAACATGCGATAAAGTTTCTGCCCCGATAACCAGAGCATTCTTATAGATCTGCGCTCCGATAAACCCCTGAGCGACACTCAAGGCATATGGAAAACCGGCGCAGGCAGCGACAACGTCAAAGACTGCGGCATTTTTTGCTCCCAGATTGCGCTGAACATAGCAAGCAGTCGAAGGAAAAACTGTATCAGGAGTAATGGTAGCAACTATGATTAATTCAATATCTTCTGCTTTCAATCCTGCCCGTTTCAAAGCCTGTTTAGCTGCTTGTGTGGCTAGATCGCTCGTCGTTTGCCCTTTTGCAATACGGCGCTCTTTAATACCGGTACGGGTAATAATCCATTCGTCCGATGTCTCGACAATTTTTTCCAGATCCGCATTTTTCAAAATATGCTCGGGAACATATTTACCTAAACCTACGATCTTAATGGAGTGCATTGACTTCCCTTTCAATCTGCTCGTTTACATTCTGCTTTACTTCTTCGGCAGCGACGCGGATAGCGTTCTTAACCGCTTTAGCATCAGACCTGCCGTGAGCAATAATGACGACCCCGGCAACACCAAGAAGGGGAGCGCCTCCATATTCAGAGTAATCAATCTGGTTCTTAAATTTACGGAAAGCGCCCTGTGCCAGAAAAAGCCCAATCTTTCCCAAGATATCCTCAGTGAGAAACTTCAGTAAAAAATGCTTGGTCATTTCGGCAAATCCCTCAGATATTTTAAGGGCAATGTTTCCGATAAATCCATCACAAATAATACAATCACAGGCACCGCGAAACACGTCTTTCCCTTCAATGTTTCCGATGAAACGAATCGGGGCTTTCTCAAAAAGCATTCGCGCTTCCTTTAAAAAATCGGTTCCCTTGCTTTCCTCTTCGCCAATGTTTAAAATCCCAACGGAAGGATTGGCCTTGCCAAGAACCCCTTGAGAGTAAACTTTTGCCATGATCGCGTGCTGCAGAAGATGGACTGGCTTTGCATCAATATTCGCCCCAACATCAATCATCAATGCATTTCCCAACTTCGTGGGGAAAACTATGGCAATTCCCGGACGCTCCACGCCTTTCAAGAGACGAAGCCCTAAAACTGCTCCGCTCACAACCGCGCCAGTGTTACCGCAAGAAACAAAGGCGTCGCCTTTTTGTTCTTTCAGAAGATTTAACCCTACAACGATCGATGAATGGCGTTTTTTCCGGATTGAAAGTGCGGCTGGCTCATCCATGCGGATTGTTTCAGGGGCGTGGATAACCTGGGGGTTAAACCCCGCGCATTTCTGCCTGATCAAACATTCACGGATCGCGGTTTCTTCCCCCACCAGAATAATCTCAATATCCTGTAATACCTGAGAGGCAAGATAAGCACCTTTAACCACTTCTCCCGGAGCATAATCTCCTCCAAAAGCATCGACAACAACGCGGATCATTGCTGTTCGCTCTTTTCCGCCTGCTTTGACCTTTGTTGCGCCTTTTTATTCTGTTTTTGTTCAATAGAAATAATTTCCTGATTTTTGTAATAGCCGCAGAACGGACAGACCCGATGGGGTGGTTTTTTACTCTTGCACTGCGGGCAGATTGCCAAGGCAAGAGAAGTAAGTAATTTCCCTGTTCTGCGCTTACGCGTGCGCGAATGGGAATGTTTACGTTTTGGATTTGCCATGAAAAACTCCTTTCCTTATCGCTTCATTTGTTGTAAACAGGTACACTTTTTGAGGTTTAAGTTTGCACCGCAACACGGACAAAGCCCTGCACAATCTTGCCGGCAGATAACTTTCATTGGAAAATCAAGCAACAGCTCTTCTCTCACTCCCGCATCAATATCAAGGTAATCTGACGGTTTAAGGTGTTCGCTGTCATAAAAAACCTCGCACTGGAAAGAAAAATCTCTATCCACATACTCAAGGCACCGGCTGCAGTGAATTTTTTGGACAGTATGGATATTCGCGAGAACTTGAATCTTAGTATCTAATTTACGCGCAGTGGCCTGAAAATGAAGCATGCCCGGAAACTGTACGTCAAAACTGTCTAAATCCCATTGAGAAGCAGAAAAATCTTCCTGCTGGGTAATCCCCGCTTCAGTAATCTCTTGCAGTAAAAACTTCATTGCCGATCCTTCTTCTGAAGTGCTTTCAGCACAACTTGAGGCACAAAAGAACTGACATCCGCCCCTAAAAAAAATGCTTCTTTTATTAATTTCGAAGAAATATAGGAATAATCGGGGTGAGGCATCATAAAAACAGTCTCAATATCCTGCGCAAGTTTACGATTCGTTAAAGCCATCTGAAATTCATATTCAAAATCAGAGAGCATGCGAATGCCCCGCAGGATAATGCTGATTTTTTCCCGACGGGCAAATGCAACGGTAAGCCCGGAGAAAGCTTTAACCGTAACAGTCTGTATCCCTTGCAATGCGCTCTGAGCAAGCTCAACCCTCTCTTTCCAGTCAAACAAAGGATTCTTCGGAGTATCCTTGGCAATGCCAACTAACACCTCACCGGAAACCCGGCAGGCACGCTGAATAACATCAATATGTCCGCAGGTTATCGGATCAAATGTCCCTGGGTATAATACCTTACTTCGTTTCAAGAATAATAACCTTTCTATCTCCGTACTGACGCGAGAAAACTTCCCGAAATACCAATGGAATCTCTACTGTTTCCTTGAAAAAATGCAAAACCACAAGGAAACTTTTAGCGTTTACTATATCATAGCGCTCTATGTATTTCAAGGATTTTGTAACCAGGTTTTCGTGGTAAGGAGGGTCCAGGAAAATAAGGTCAAAACACTTAAAACCGCTTATTTCCGATAAATATTCAAAAATATCCTGTTCGACTACCTCAGCTTGTCCGGCAAGAGAAAAACTCTCTAGATTCTGCTGAATAACCGTAACCCTTTTATGGTCGTGTTCAATAAAAGTTACCTCGCGGGCCCCCCATGATAAAGCCTCAATACCTAAAGAGCCCATACCGCCAAAACAGTCACAAACCGACTTTGTTTGCACCCAATCTCCAAGTACGTCAAAAAGAACTTTTCGAATACGGGATTCAACAACCTTTGCTCCCTTTAAAGTAAAAAACTTCCGGTTTTTCAAGGTACCTGCAACAATTTCCATCTATATACTTTCTTGCCAGAGTGCGCAATGGGCTTGAGCCTGCTTAACCTGCTCAGAAAGCAGAAGATGTTCACGCGAAGAAAGTTCAGGATCGCTCTTTATGATATGATAAGCGAAGAACCTCGCTTTCTTCATGGTTTCTAAATCATCGAGGGGAGTAACGAGACTTTTTCCATGATAACCATGCTGAAACTTGCCAAAGATATCTCCGGGGCCGCGGAGCTTTAAGTCATGTTCAGAAATTACAAATCCATCTTGATTCTGAGTAAGAATCTGCAATCGCTCATAGGCTTCTTGGGGGATATCATCAGCGGCAACCATAAAAAAATACGACTGAAAGCTGGAACGCATGATCCTCCCGCGTAGCTGATGAAGTTGAGACAAGCCGAAGCGCTCAGGACTTTCAACAACCATGCACGTCGCGTTCGGAATATCCACCCCTACTTCCACTACCGAGGTAGTAACAAGCATATGGACGCTCCCTTTCTGAAAACCGTGAATCGTCTTTTCTTTTTGCTGTGCCGTCAATTCCCCATGCAAAAGCCCAAGACGAAAATCCTTAAATTCTTCACTCAATACTTCGTACATTGTTTCTGCCGAATAAACACTCGCCTCTCCGGAATCTTCTATTAAAGGACATACGACATATACTTGCCTTCCCTCGCGCATAAGCTTTTTTAAAACACCGTATACCGTGGACCGTTTCGATTCAAACACAAGCAAAGACTTGGGAAACACGCGGCCTTGCGGGTATGCATCGATAATCGAAATATCCAAGTCGCCATAAATACTCAATGCCAGGCTGCGCGGAATTGGCGTTGCGGTCATAATAAGAATGTCCGGCCGTAAATCTTTCTGGTACAGAACCAGCCTTTGCTCTACCCCAAAGCGCTGCTCCTCGTCAATCACTACAAGACCCAGATTCCTAAAAACAATCGTTTCTTCAAGGAGCGCGTGCGTTCCGACAATAATCCTACATGTGCCATCTTTTATTTTCCGAATCGCACCTTCTTTCTCCTCTGGAGTGAGACTTCCGGTCAAAATCTGCGAGACAATACCCAGTCCTTTGGCAAGCTTCTTAAAAGTCTCAAAATGCTGGCGTGCTACTATCTCTGTGGGAACTAAAAAAGCTGCCTGATAACCGGAACCTGCAGCAAGAATGCTTGCTAACCCGGCGACAATCGTCTTCCCGCTTCCCACGTCACCCTGAAGCAACCGGTACATCCGGTATGGAGAAAGCATATCATGAAGAATTTCTGAAAAAACTTTTTGCTGCGCATGGGTTAATTCAAAACCGAAATTCTTCCGGGCTTTTTCCAGCAATGCTTCATTAACACAATATACTACTTTTTTCTGGCTGCGGAAAGCGCGCTTTTGCCGATAAACCAAAATCTGGGATATGAAAAAATCTTCAAAGATAAATCTCCGGCGCGCCGCTTTAAGGCATTCCGGATCTTTGGGGAAATGCATCGCAAGCAGAGACTCAACAACATTAGTAAGCTTCAGTTCATTGCGTATCCCGAAAGGGATTGTTTCGATAAAGAACCGGGCGTATTGTTCAAGGGTAGTGAAAACAAGCCTCCGTAACAGCTTTTGGGTCAACCCTTGGGTTGAACTGTAAACTGGAACAATCCGCCCTGCGGTTAAAGAATCTCTGGCATCATCCTCTTCAAACTCAGGACAAATAAATGCAAGTCTGCCGTTAAAATACTGGGGAACCCCAAAAAAAATAACCCGCATGCCTTTTTTGATATACTGGGTAATATACGGCTGGTTAAACCAAAGAACGCTCAAAGACCCGCTCTCGTCTTCGCAGAAAGCTTCGACTTTGCTCTTGCGGCCGTAAAAAGCTCGAAGGGCTCGAATGTCTTTTATCGTTGCCTTTACAACCGCGGGTTCTCTGAGGATAAGTTCCTTGATTTTCTTGATAGCTCTGCGATCCTCATAGCGAAAAGGAAAATGACAAAGGAGCTGTCGGACCGTAGAAATGCCAAGCCTTAAAAAGAGTTCTTCGCGCTTTGGACCAACTCCTTTCAGATAACGGATAGGAAGATTGATGTCCGGTTTAGACCCCATACTGAAGCATGCTCCATGAAAATTATAGAGATATTACCAAAATTTGTCGAGAAAATAAATAAAGAACGGCGAACCAGCATTCTGCCTTGCAAAAGCAAACGCTGAGGATTATTTATTCTTACGGAAAAAAATAGCAAAAGGAAGACCAAGAAAAAACATTTTGCCCAAAATGTCAAACGTAGGCTCTGAAACAAACCCCGAGGGAGCATTGGTAGTGGTGGCTAAGTCACCTAAATGCGAGTATGTAAGATACACATAATCGTTATACATTTGAAGCGAAGTGTTACTCGGCAAACCGCCCCAGAAAGAAACACTGGTGTACAAAACCTCCAATTCCCAGCCTGTGCCGTTAAAATAGGCAAGGTTGAGATTGTAAGCTCCGGAACCTGTTCCGCTTTCATCCGTGACATAACTGATGTAAGCATACCCTCGAGAATCCAAAGCCAAAGAAGAGTAATAACCGGTAGCAAAGGCTGAATCCACTAAACTCATGGTCCATCCTGTACCGTTATAGGCAGCGTAGTAAAGATCATTCGCGGTAGTGTCCCTATAGCTAACCCTTCCATAGCCTTGAGCATCAAGCACAAAAGACACCTGGTCAAAGTTACGGCTGCTGTCAACAGTTGTAAAAGACCATCCTGTACCGTTAAAATTCGCGTACATAAGATCTCCGCTGTCGCGGACATATACAATCTGCGCGTACCCTTGTTCGTTGAGTGCAATTGCGGTCTGCTCAGACAGAACGTTAGCTTGATCATCCAAAGAAGTATGGGTCCAGCCTGTACCGTTGAATACGGAATATACCAAACCAGAGCCAAAATCATTGTAAAAACTTATGTGCGCGTAGCCTTGTAAGTCAAGCGCTAAAGATGAAGCGTACCCATCATAACGATCATAGCTTGTTTTTGAAATATTCCAACCCGTTCCGTTAAACCAGGCATATTTTAAATCAGCTGCCATCTCATCAAGATAACTTATGTGCGCATAACCAGAAGCATCGAGTTCGAGAGAACTATACTTTCCCACTGATCCTGCAGAATCAACAAGAACAGTATTCCAAGTTGTTCCGTCAAAAAACGCGTACTTTAAATCCTTTTGGAAAGCAGTATTATTGTCATAATAACTTACGTGGACAAAACCATTCTGGTCAATCGCAAGTGACATATATTGTGCATCAACCGTGCTGTCGACAATATTTTCCGTCCAGGCAGCGTAGGCGGCTGTGGGTTCTAAAAAAAGGTTGTGGGGAAAGAAAAAAAAGAATATCCCGATGAAGACGCTAAGCGGTTTGATACGCATAGAGAAAGCATACCACAAAAGAAATAAAACGGAAAGACATACATACGATAATACCTGTTGCATGATTTCGGGGGTAGGTTTTAGGATATAGGAAGTAGCGTGAAAAGAAAACAATTCTGTTCATGAAACCATACATAGTATCCGCTCGTTCTCTGCCGTAATTGGGAAACTTTATTTTTTGAGGATGGAAAGTTTCTTTCCCTGTAAATCAGAAAATACTATTGTTTTACAATGATACCACGCCCTTCATTGACAAACTGCAGTCACAAATGATACTGTGCGTAGATGAACCAATGGGATGACTCAGAAAGCGCGGCTATTGAGGATAAGATTAACCGGTCCGTCTTCGGTATTTTCAATATACATTTCTGCCCCAAATTTTCCTGAAACACACCGTATGCCCTTGTTTTTTATCTTTTCGATAAACGCTTCGAAAATATCGCGGGCTTCTGCTGGGGCCATTGCATTTTCAAATGAAGGCCTCCTTCCTTTCTCAGTCAAAGCGCAGAGGGTAAAGTTCGGAATGCACATACAATCATACGCTTTTTCTTTCAGGGAATAATGAAATTTTCCTTCCTGATTCTCAAAAATGCGGCAGTTAATTACCTTCTCGATCATTGGCCCAACAAGAGAAACCGTATCGCCCTGTTCAATACCAAGAAAGACAAGAAGCCCTTTGGCAATCTTTCCCTCCTCAAACAAAGCTCCATCCAGATTCCATAAAAGCCGCGCATTCTGTACACGCTTGATTAGTATTTTCATAATACCTCAGAACATCTTCCCTGGTAACTATTCCTCGCTTCTAATTCACGCTGAATATCCGAAATCACTCTTTGCTTCTCGTTCACCCAGGAAGGGGCGACCAGATACTTTTTATCCGCATCGGAAACAAGGCGTAAAATAACCATATTTTTTGGAAGTAACTCCAGGCAATCACATATCCAAGAAACATACGCATCGCGGGAAGAAACAGTTATTTTCCCCTCTTTATATCCAGATTCAAAAACCGTCCCGGAAAGAATATGGAACGCGTGAAACTTCACGCCATCAATAGAGTTCAAAGAAAGGAAGCGCATCGTTTGAAGCATATCATCCCTTGTTTCATCGGGTAAACCCAGAATAACATGCGCAGCGACAAGAATTCCTTTTTCCTTAGCGTAAGATACCCACGCTGCAAAGTCATCCCGAGTATGGTTCCGATTAATCCGAATAAGCGTCTGGTTGTTTGCGCTCTGCAGTCCATATTCAATCCATACCATATGGGTACTCGCGTATCCGGCGATAAGATCGATCTTCTCCCGGGAAAGAGAAATACTCTCAGGCCGGGTAGAAACCGACAGCCCGATAATTTCCGGATACTTTCTGATCGCATCAAACTTTTCCTGTAACTCCTCGATTGGCGCGTAGGTCGAGGTAAATCCCTGAAAATAGGCGATAAACTTCCGAACACCAAACCGCTTCTTAAGCCGCAAAATGCTTTCTTCTATCTGGGAAGTAATTTCTTTTTCCGAATAGGCGTAGCGGTTAAAAGCACGATTGTTGCAAAAAAAACATCCCTGATTACTCAAAGTTCCGTCAATATTTGGACAGGAAAATCCGCCATCGAGACTGAGCTTGTGCACTCGCTCTCCGTATCCTGTTTGCAAGAAATCATTGAAGGAAAGATAGCGGTTCTTCATCACATTCTTGCGACACGCCTGTTGCGTTCAATCAGACTGTATGCGCATCCGCAATAGTCCTGTCTCCGTATTCCGAGTGCACGCGCACGAACAAGGGATTCTTGAAATCCTGCTTTCTTCTTAAAATCGCGCTCAAGAAACATACTGCTTCCGATGCCTCGCCCTATCGTATTTATAAGAACACTGCTTTTATGGGGACTCACGCTGAGGGTGGTAGTAAAAAAATCAAATTTGTGCTCTTGGGCAAATTGCAATACCCGCGCAAGTCGCATACGAAAGCAAAGGTGGCAGCGTTCTCCTTGTTCCGGAGTATGCGAAAATGGCTTCACCGTTTTAAACCACTCCCGGACGTCATATTCGCCGTAATGCACCGGGCATTCGTAATGACCCGTGATAATTGCAAGATCGGCTTGACGCGCATCGTACTCTTTGCGGGGATGGATATTGGGATTATAAAAAAAACCCTCCACGGAAAATCCTTCTGCGCGTAAACGTTCAATGCAGATACTCGCGCACCCTACGCAACAGATATGGAGAAGAACTCTTTTCATAGCGCCGCTATGCGCTTAATAAAGCAGTGAAACTTGAGTAAGCCTTGGCAGGATGTTTGTCTTTTAATATGGCACTACCCACACAGATATAATCAACCCCTGAAGCTGAAACTTCTTTTACATTGGAAAGTTTCACTCCCCCGTCAATGCCTAGGGAAAGTTTGTGTTTCCTCTGAAACAATTTGATCTTTTCAAGCACCTCCGGAACAAAGGGCGCTCCGTAAAACCCCGGAATCACTGACATGAACAAGACTGAATCAACGGCATCCGCATAGGGCGTTAGCGTTTCCAGAGGCGTCCCGGGATTTATGGCCAGACCTACCTTAAGACCTTGGTCTCTTACCGCCCGAATGACATCGGAAATATTTTGCGATATTTCGACGTGGAAAATAATGTGCTGAGCTCCAAATTTCCTGCATGGCTCTATCCACTCCAGCGGATCACAAACCATAAGATGAACTTCAGTGTAAACTTTTGCACTCAAACTACTGAGATCATTGCTTCTGATGCTGGTTGAAGCAACAAAATTCCCATCCATAATATCGACCTGCACATGTGCACAAAACGACGCAGTCGTATCAAGCATCAAGTGAAACTCTTCGCGGCTGCTGGTGAGAATCGCCGGAACTATCTGTTTCATAAATTGGTATTATAGTAAGAAGTGGAAGATTATCAACAGAAAACACCAATCGTGGTCAAAATCATTATTTTGGTTTTTCTCAACGACATGGTGGGCGGCGCAGGAGTCGAACCTGCGACATCTTCCTTGTAAGGGAAGCGCTCTAGCCAGCTGAGCTAGCCGCCCAAAAGGTTGTTTCAGTATAAAAGATTATTTAAAAAAATCAAGGGAAATGCCGCTTACGGCTTGGGAATCCCAATGAGCGTAAACACCATTACAAAGATAGCAACGGTTTCAATAATACCCAGCACCATCAGATAGTTGCCAAAACCTTTTCCTGTCTCACCCAAAGCATCCGCAGCCGCGGCTCCGGCTTTACCCTGAAGCCAGGCAGATGCAGCAAGGGCGATACCGGCAAAGCCTCCCAGAATTATCTGATAGAGATAACTCTCTGGCGGCAAATTTGCAGCCCGGATAGCATTCCGTACTATCATTCCGTAGACGGTTTGAGAAAGCGGAGCACCAACAAAAGCAATCATAATAAAGGGGGCAGCCTTATTCTGTAAATAGGCTTTTTTCCAAGCTCCCACCGCCGCCATAGCCGCAGCTCCAGCCCCAAGAGCTGAACCAACCGCCGCTAATGCAATTGAAAGACTCATATCACCAAAGCCACTCACCATACTACCCTCCTCTGTTTAAACTTTCTTGGTTTTCCTCTTCTTTAAAAGGCAGGTAAGACTTTCCTGACCATTGCATACCAAGGTGCCCAGAAAATTCAAGCATATTAAGCCGAATCCCATGCACGATAACTGCCATGCAGGCAAGCGCGATGTTCAAGGCATGGCCAAGAAACAATATACACGCAGCCCCCAAGCCGGAAAGCACCGTGCCGAATCCGGCAGAAAGCCCCATATTATTAAAAGTGCTGGCAACAATGACCGAAGCCGTTCCAACAGCGAAAAGACGCAGGTAAGAAACAATATCGCCGAAAGAACTGATGATTTTCAGCGGAGCGTCAATGAGCGATGCAGCTATGGCTTTTAAGATATTTTTTTCTGGGCTTGAGAAAAGCAGTACCAAGGCGATCCCGACAATGAAAAAGTATTTCCCAAACACAGGAAAAGGATTATTGAGAATAAGCGTCCCGGCTAAAAAAAACATTCCCCAGAGAATCGATATCCAGCCCGCCTCAGCCAGCGCTCCCTTTGAATTGATGACCCGGAGCGCCAACAGAAGATGGGCAATACTCAAATGCACAACACCGATAACAAAGCAAAAATAAATGACGAAATTTTGGCTTAATTCGGAAAAACTGTATAATTTATCAATAATGAGGACTTTGAAAAATGGCAGGCGAGCGATTTGTTCAAATCCAAACCAAGTTCCGGTTACCGCTCCCCAGATAATCGTTGAACAGCTGAGAAGATAAAGTAAAAAGAACGGCTCAGGCGGAGCATTCCGTACTTTTCGATGGATAAAAAAGGTAAGAAACAGAAATAATAATCCATATCCGCCATCACCAACAATCATCGCGAAGAAAAGGCTGAAAAATACAAGAAACCAGAAACTAATATCAAACTCTTGGTATCCAGGCACAGTGTTCATAAAACGAAATACAGGATCGATAATCCGTATCCAGGGAGGATTTTCAACCAACGTAGGAACCTCTTCAGGACTGCCCGGATCTTCTATCAAATAACCGGCATGAAACCCCTTTGCTTCAGCAACCAGGTTTTTTAACCCAGAAACCGGACAAAAACCCTCGAGATAGGAAAAAACACCCTCTTGCTGCATCGTATGCTTTACGGTTAAAAATTTCAATTTTTCCCCAAGAGTACGCAGATGGATAGAAAATATCTTCTGCAAACAACCTTGTTCCTTCAGAGAAGTTTCAAGCTTCGTTTTCTTAGCCCGAAGAACGTGCTGAAGATATCGTAATTCATCGGCAGATCTTTTTGGAAGAAGAACTTCGTCATACTCAAAATCGGCTTCCGTATGCAGAGAAAGAGAAACGGCAAAAACACTGTTCTTTACCGTCCGAATGACCTGTAAGCTACCGGCCTTTGCTTTTTTCCATTGCTGCTTGGTTAAATGGAAAAGTCTCACATAAATTCCCGAAGAACGTAGAGACACAATTTCCTGAGGATTAAAATCACCCCATGGCGCAAACCAGAGAAGCTGTGTCTGCAGATCGGATAATTCATTATCGAGCATTCGATATTCACGATCGAATTCAATAATTTCTCGGGCTTTTTGCTTGGCATCTTCATAGGAAAGGCTTAGCTGCATGCCCGAACCACAGTGTGCAGAAATTACATCAGCCGCTTTCTTAAAAAGCGCGTAATCCTGCTCCAGGCGTTGGACATGTTCCGGAAGAGCAGGACAGCTTTCCCGGATATGCAAGACGCCAAGCTTTCGTAACGCGAGAAGAAAATTATCGCGCTCGTTCTCAGCGACAAAAAGAGTGATTTTCTTCATCCGGACAATCACGCAACAACCTCCTGCAATGCCTCTTTACGCTGGATATTCGATTTTGCGATTTTACCGGTTACTACTGCCGCGGTCCGAACATCACCGAGATAAATTTGGATGCGGCGGATACATTCTCTCGTTTCGGGAATTTTGACTTTTTCAAAAAGATTCACCCGCTGCGTGGTAATTCTCAGTTCTTCCCGCAAAAGGGAAAGTTGCTTTTCGAGAATGATAAATTCAATCTTTAACGTAACCATATCCTTAACGGCCTTCAGTCCATAATCCACCCAGAGAGGTACAAGCACCAAATCGTATTCTTCTTCTCGGAAACGAACATCCTGAAAAACAGGAATATCAATCCCGGCAACATTGTTCTGGGCAGTTTCAACCCGCTCAACCCGCACAAGCCCGGTCAAATCAATCGTATCAGAAAAAAGCTCAATCCATTGGTCAACCTCAGATTGCAAGGTACGGATTGAATTTTGCATCGATTCTTGGAGACGCTGAATTTTTAAAATCTCAAGCTGTAATTGCTGTTTTTTAATCTGCAATGTCGGTAGATAACGGACAAAACGCTTCAGGGCGTCTTTCTGTTTTTTGAGCTCGTTTTTTGTAAGCTTAACTTTAATCACGTTAAAACGTTTTATTTCGGCCAGAATTTTTTAAGTAGATCCGTCCGAAAACTGGTTTCTTCCGGAGAAAAACAACTCGCGAGAATCTTCCAGCCGTTATCCAATGCTTCTTCCAACGGAATATTCACGCGTAAATTCATCATTTGCTCTTCAAAGAGCCGTCCATACTTGAGAAGTTTTTTATCCCACTCGCTTGTCCTAAACCCCATAGACCTTTTTTCTTCCGCTTCCATGTATTGCGCATAGAGCTGTATCATCCCGTCCATGATTGCCCTATGGTCTTCACGAGTATCTTTGTTGACTAACTGCTTCAGACGGCTTAAAGAACCGAATGGCTCGATTCTTCCCTTACGCAGATAAAATTGTCCTTCCGTAATATACCCGGTATTATCCGGAACCGGATGGGTAACATCATCGCCGGGCATTGTAGTTACAGCAAGAATAGTAATGGAACCCGCCCCTTCGAAATCAACCGCCTTTTCATATCGCGAAGCAAGCTGGCTGTAAAGATCCCCGGGGTATCCCCTGTTCGATGGCACCTGCTCCATGGTAATAGCTATTTCTTTAAGCGCGTCGGAAAAATTAGTCATATCAGTAAGAAGCACCAGCACTCTTTTTCCTTCAAGGGCGAACTTCTCAGCCACTGCCAGAGAAAGATCAGGAACCATCAACCCTTCAACAATAGGATCAGACGCCGTATGCACAAAAAATATGGTCCGGCTGAGTGCTCCGCCCTCTTCCAGGGCATCTTTAAAATAGATGTACTGATCATATTTAAGGCCGATACCGCCCAGAATAATCATATCGACTTCCGCTTGGAGAGCGATTCGAGCGATCAATTCATTATAAGGCTCTCCAGACACTGAAAATACCGGAAGCTTCTGTGATTCCACAAGAGAGTTAAAAATATCGATCATCGGGATATTCGTACGAATCATCCGGCGCGGGATAATCCGTTTTGCCGGATTCACCGCGGGGCCAGCAATTTCAGTAAGATTCTCGGTAACCGGAGAACCGTTATCCCGAGGCATGCCACTTCCGTTGAAAATACGCCCAAGCATCGCCGGAGAAAATCCGACACGCATCGGATCGCCCAGAAAACGCACCTCATCACCCGTAGAGATTCCCCGAGAGCCCGCGAAAACTTGAAGATATACCAGATCTCCATCAAGCCGAATTACTTGAGCTAAAGATTTTCCGCGGCTGCTGGTGATTTCAGCAAGCTCCTCATAAGCCACATGCTCTGCGCGGACAGTGATAACATTACCAACGATACTCAGGATTTTCGTGCATACTTTTTTCATACTGTTACACCTTTAATAAAACGTTGATATTTTTTTCTTGCTCAGAAAATTTGTCGCTCCCCCACGGTTTATAGTTCCAGTCGATAAACGTTTGCCTAAGCTGATAGAAAAATTTTCGAGCGTCATCTTTCGTGGAGAATGAGAAACTTTTTTGTAATACTCCTACAATTTTTGCGAAAACATACTGTTGGCGCTCAAGACTCGTCGCCGCATCAATTTCATCAAATGCATTCTGCTGGAGATACACACTGTCAAATAATTCTCCCTTAAGATAAACGATAAAATCCTCCAAAGAAGTTCCTTCTTCTCCAACTACCTTCATCATTTGGCGAACTTCTTCTCCTTTCTGAAGCACATCTTTCGCGGCTGTTCGCAGTTCATCGGAAATAAAACTTTTGTATTTTCCCCAGCTTTCCAGCGGATCGATTGAAGGAAATTTTCTAGCGTTGGCGCGGTCACGAGAAAGACCGTGAAACGCACCGACTACTTTCAAAGTTCCCTGAGTCACTGGTTCTTCAAAGTTTCCTCCGGCGGGACTCACGGTGCCGCCGATAGTCAAACTTCCTGCAGTCCCATCGTGAAGCTTCACCACGCCAGCGCGCTCATAAAAACTGGCAATCCTTGACTCAAGATAGGCAGGATAGGCTTCTTCTCCGGGTATTTCCTCAAGACGCCCAGAAATCTCCCGCATTGCCTGTGCCCAGCGAGACGTAGAATCAGCGAGCAAAAGAACATGGAGGCCCATCTGCCGGTAGTACTCAGCGATTGTCGTTGCCGTATACACAGAAGACTCTCTTGCCGCAACTGGCATTGAAGAAGTATTACAGATAATGATCGTCCGTTCCATGAGCGATTTCCCGGTCCGCGGATCCTGAAGATGGGGAAATTCGCGTAGCGTTTCAACGACTTCGCCTGCACGTTCACCGCACGCTGCGATAATGACAATATCTATCTCGGCGTAGCGGCTGGTTAATTGCTGAAGCACTGTTTTACCGGCGCCAAACGGACCAGGAATACAGTAGGTTCCGCCTTTGGCTACTGGAAACAGCGTATCAATAATACGAATCTTTGTGACCAAGGGTTCTTCTGGTGAACATTTTTCCTTATAGGCATTAATTGGTATCTTCACCGGCCATCGAAAATGCATCTTCACTTCAACCCCCGCACCCTTTTCATCTTTGAGATATGCGATGTTTTGATGAATGGCATAGTCGCCAGCAGAAGCTATCCAATCAACGATATATTCACCCTGGAGAAAAAATGGGACCATGATTTTATGCTTAAAAATCCCTTCTGGAACATAGCCCAATTCTTGGCCGGCAAGAACTTTCTCATTTTTCGATCTCGTCGGAGTAAAAAACCAGTTTTTCTCTGAGGAAAGAGGAGCAAGCTCAATGCCCTTGGGAAGAAAAAAGCCAAATTGCCGAGCAAGTTCAGGCAGGGGATTTTGCAATCCATCATAAATCTGGCACAAAAGACCGGGACCAAGATCAACGGAAAGCATTTCTCCGGAAAACTCAACTGTATCCCCAATCCGGATGCCTTTGGTGTATTCAAAAACCTGCAAAAAAGCGATATTTCCCTTCACGCGGATAACTTCGGATTTCAGCCGTCGGTCGCCGAGCAGAATATAAGCCACCTCATTCTGCATAATCATTTCTTGGCAAAGAACTCCTACCATGTTCCCATTCACTGAGACTACTTTTCCAGAATGTTTATTCATAGGTTACCTCGCAGAGTTTCATAAAAACCTCTTTCCCCTTTTCTTTGGAAAACGCTGCCATCCGTTCAATAATTTGAAACTTAAGAAAATAAATCATAAGCCAGTTCAGATCAAAATAAAAGCATGACTGCTGGGATTCAAGAAAATTCCAGCGCAATTGGAGGATTTTTTGCTCAACATGTAATGGATTTGATTCTGTAAAAATATCTTTCAAAAAAACGGGAATCTTCGGCTCACCAGACCCTCGCCGAGCCCTACGGATATCCGCCAAGGAATAGCGTAAATTTTTCTCAAAAGATTTCCATCTTTTTAAGAAATCTGAGTCTCCTGGAAGATGCTCAAAATCAGAAAGGTTCGTCCGCCGCAATAATTCGATCTCATGGGAACTCAGCCATTTTTCTGCCTGCTCCAGAAAATATTCCCGGGAAAATTCTGGCTTGGCACCAAAACGCAGGGTTGGCAGAGAACTAACAAGATAGTAGTGTTTTTTAGACATTCCCGCGCACGATATTTAAAAGACCCAGTAACTTTGGGTTAATAAATACCATAAGACTTTCAGTAATTGATTCATCAGTGAAGTCGTAGTAAATATTTTTATCTTTCTCTCCAATGCGGAAACCTTTTTCAACCGCAGGAGAAACTTTAAGAGTAACTCCTCTTTGCAATTCTTCGGATAGAGCACCCAAAAGGGCGCGCTCTAATCTTTCCTTATCGTGGCTCGTAAGCACAACTTCAATAGATTGAATTCCTTCTTTGCGAAAACTTTCGATCACCTTCAGTATGATTTCTTTTAACAACTCACCGGAAAATGCATTTCCTGTCTCACGCTTGACCGCAGCAGAGAATAGCTCAGTGATGCGCGAACGAAGACTCAAAATCAAATCCCGAGCTGCCTGCTGAAGAGCCTGCTCGGTATTTTTACGTATCCGGGATGCTTCGGCTTCCGCCTGTTTCAGAATCTGAGCGCTTTTTTTGTGCGCTTCATCAAGCAACGCTTGAGCCTGGTTTTTTGCGTTCTGCAGAATTTCCTCTGATTTACGCTGAGCTTGTTCGACTCCATCAGTTTTAATCTTTTCAATCAGGCTTTTTAACTCCATCTCCATAATTCTTCTCCTGTTTATTCGGAAAGTTCCTTGCGCATGGATTTTAAAACTCGGCGCGGATCATCCGCATTGAGAACCGGCCGCCCAACAACAATATAATCCGCAAAAGGGGCAACTTGTTTAGGAGTAACTACCCGCCGCTGATCGTCAGAGCCGGAAATGACCCGTATGCCCGGGCACACAATAAGAAAATTCTTCCCACACTGCTTACGAACCGCTTCCGCTTCTTGGCCCGAACATACAACCCCTTGAAAACCTGTCTTGCGTGCCAACCAGGCAAGAGCACAAACTCTTTGATGTATTCTATTGCCACCCGCAGTACTTGTCAACAAAGTAACTCCGATAACGTCCATGGAATGGGTGCCTGAACTTCTGATTTTTTTGACTCCCTCTTGAATCTGAATAAGCGCCTCCTGGCTGTTCAAAAGATGCAAATTCACCAAATCAACCTGAAGCTTATAGGCGGCCGAGAGCGCTGAGAGAACCGTGTTAGGAATATCGAAAAATTTCAAATCTAAAAAAACTTTTTTCTTGTGCCGCTTCAATATTTCTACTGATTTCGGGCCCATGCGCATATAGAGCGCCAACCCTATCTTATAAAAATCTACGAGGTCCTCTGTCTCCCTAACCCAACGTTCCACGTCCGCTTTTTTCTCGACATCAAGAGCTAAAATAATCTTACACATACCCTTATGCGTCCTAAAGATTGTGCGCTCTGCCAATAAGATCAGAAACCGTTTCTTTTCTGGTATGCAGAAAAGCGGAAAATTCTCGAACCATGCTGGGCAAAACTGCGCTGTCGGAAAAATTCGCAGTCCCTACCTCAACCAGAGAGGCGCCAGCATAGAAAGATTCAAGTGCGTCTCGAAAGGTAGAAATGCCCCCTGAAGCGATAATGGGAATGCTTATTGTTTCATACGCCTTGTAGACTACAGCCTGGACAATCGGTTTTATGCAAGGCCCGCTCAACCCTCCGAACACGCTCCCAAGCACTGGTTTGCGATTCACAACATCTATCGCCATCGCAGGAATGGTATTCATAAGCGTGACCGCATCTGCTCCCTTCTGTTCGCAGCTATGGGCAATATCACATATATGCGGACAGAAAGAAAGCTTGGGAATGAGAATGTTCTTCGTCTTCTTCCGCAGCCGTTGAACCAGCCGAGCCACGGCCGTCTGATCGTAAGCAAGAATCTCTCCATGCAGATTTGGACAAGAACAATTCAACTCAAAACCAGCCAGCGAACAAAGCCTCATCTTTTCAATACGCTCGACCAAAAACTCCCATTCCGAAAGAGAGTTACCATAAATGCTCACAATGAGTCGAGTTTTAAGTTTCCGTAGGAATGGTCCTTTATTCCTTATAAAATCTTCAATTCCTTCATTCGCTAATCCTATGGAATTGATAATGCCTGAAGACACTTCATAAATCCTAGGCGATGGATTCCCTGTCCGCGGAGACGCAGTAATTGTCTTGGTAACAAAGCCCCCTAAACACGATAACGAGAAAAACTTGGAAAATTCTTCACCATACCCGAAAGTGCCAGACGCAGCAAGAAACGGGTTACTGAATTTCTCGCGTCCTATAAAAACGTCCGTATTCTTTTTCATTTAAAAAAAATCATCCGTATTGAAGTAAGAAATAAAAGTCCTCCAAAGAGCTTTTTCAGTATTGGCTCATTGATACGATGGGCTGCTTCCGCGCCAAGAAAACCTCCGATAAAAAAACCGGCACAAATAAAAAGCGCGATTGACACCTTCACATTCCCTTGGGCGTAGTATTTCAAAGCCGCAAGCAATCCAATCGGGGGAATCATAGCGGCAAGCGTTGTTCCCTGAGCTTCATACTGAGTAAGATGTAAAAAATATACGAGTGCTGGTATTAAAATAATACCGCCTCCGATCCCGAAAAGACCGCTTAAAATCCCCGCGGAAAAACCGATGACCAATTGCACCCACTGCATAAAATTCCTCCTTTATGCTCGTGTAGATCCTTCAAAAACTCGGTTCAATACAGAATGTCTTATGTTTAATACTCCCCTTAAAACCGCCCAGAACAAAGTAAAGATTCGTCAAATATTTCATCTTGCAAAACGCATACCATTTATCATATGGTTCAATGCGGAATGCCGAACGGAAAAAGCGCAAAGCAAAAGCTACGCATAGGATGATACTGGCTACGGTAAAAATCCGCATAGGTACTGAAAAAGGGAACGACGATTGCAGAAAAAAACCAGCTAGAGCGGCCGCAAGCCATAGATGCATAAGATGAAAATTCCCAATATAAATGAATCCACGGACAGGCGAGGGAAACGAGATAAGAGGATTGTTGGGATATTGACCAAGGAACTGGAAAATAATCTCCATTGATTTTTTTGCGTGAGTCTGAAGCAGCAAAGGATGTGCCTGTGAATAGCTTCTCCAGACCTTGAGCAAAGCTTTCAAATCAGCGCGGTGCATATGCCGGACTGAAGCCGAAGGGAGAAAATAGAATTTCCATTTCCCTTTTTTCCTTACCCGCAAACCAAAATCGATATCTTCCCCTGTAGGCGAATCCCAGAACGCACGCCGCGCGTCTTCGACTGCCGCTTTCCGATATGCAACGTCAGCAGTAACGAAAAAATATGCGCGATGCCCACATACCTGGGTAGGCAACAGGTCTTTTTTTTGATCCGGGTAATACCCCTCCTGGAGATTTCCATACCGCCAGGAAACCCGGTTAAAACCGAATGCTTCACAGTAAATCTCAACAAGATTATTTTGATCAACGCGCAGGGTGTAAATCTCTCCTCCCACGGCTCCAATCTTTTCATCCTTTTCAAAAACCGCCAGCATCTTCACAATCCAATCTTCGACCGGAGCACAATCGCCATCAGTAAAAAAGATATAATCTCCCTTTGCGCTTTTTAACGCTTGAGTCCGTGCGTATCCCGGAGAAGGACACTTGGGAATTTCGACGAGCTTAATGAATGCGTTTTGCTTCTGATATTCTTTAATAACCGAAATGGTTTCATCACTGGAACCGCCGTCTGCAAAAATAATCTCCAGCTTCTCTCTTGGATACTCAACATCCATGAGATACTCAAATGTGGTTTGAATCGTCCTTTGGGCGTTCCGAACTGGAACGATAATCGATACAAAAGGCTTCTCTCCCATCACAACCTCCTTTTTCTCATCCTTATCAACAATTCATGCAAGGTCACTGCTTTGAAAAACCGGCCCATCTTTACATGCGTAAAAAATACCTCTTTTGGTTTCTACCGCGCATGCCTTACACACGCCCAAACCGCATCCCATAAACTCCTCAAAAGAAACTTCACAGCGTACCTGAGGATAGAGTTTGATTCTTTCAGCCAGATTCTTCAGCATCGCAAGCGGGCCACAGCCATAAAGAAATGCCCCTTCTTGGAGCAATCCAGTGCAATCGCGGAATAGTAAATCTACGACTGAACCCCGGAATCCCAAAGAACCATCATCGGTGGCAACGCCCACTGCATAGCCAAGCTTCTGAAAATCACGGACGCAAAGTAACTCGCTCTTCTTCTTTGCACCCAGCAAAACAATTCGTTCTTTCATATCCTGCTTGCTGAGTTTCTGTGCAAGAAAGAGAAGCGGGGCAACCCCCATTCCTCCGGCAATAAATATTGAGGACTCCTTCTCCCTTCCAACGGAAAATCCATTCCCGAGAGGCCCAAGAACCTTTAAAGAATCTCCTTTCTTTTTCTGAGAAAGTACGGAGGTTCCCCTCCCTTTCGCCCGAAAAAGAATTTGCACTTTCTTCCCAAAAACACCGTGGATGCTGAATGGCCGACGAAGCACAATTCTTTCGTCACAAAGATTTATGTGCAGAAACTGGCCGGGGAGAGCTTTGAAGGCAGATGAGAACCCAAAAGACAAAAGAAAAACATCTGAGTTGACTTTTTGAATACTTTCAATTCTTACAAACTCATCCCGCATGCTCTTTGTTAGTTCTGACACCGCCCGCAGTAATATGTGCCGCGCCCTGAAAGGGTGATTCTCTGAATCGGCTGCCCGCAAAAAACACAGGGTTTTCCCTGACGGTCATACACCTGATGATAAGCGCTATATGCTCCCTTTTTCCCAGAGATCCGCACATAATCATCGACCGAAGAACCTCCTTGGGAAATGGCTTGTTTCAATACATCCTTTAGTATCCGGAAAAGCTTCTTCGATTCTGCTGGGGTTAACGATGAAGCGGCTCTGCGCGGATCAATTCCTGCACGGAAAAGTATCTCCGCAGCATAGAGATTGCCTATCCCGGCAAGAAATGTCTGGTCCATAAGCAATGGTTTTATCCTTGTCTTTTTCCCGCGTAATTTTCCGGAAAACTCCGCCGATGAAATATGAAAAGGCTCTGGCCCAAGTCTACGGATAAAAGGAAGGCTCTCCCAGGAAGAAACAAATCTCAATTCTCCAAAAAGCCGCTGGTCTTTAAAATCAAGCAAAGTCCCATCCGAGAAAAAGAAACCCACCCGGCTTCCCTCTCCATCTGAAGGATAGATAAGCTGACCGGTCATTTTTAAATGAACTGTCAGAAAACCCCTTTTCCCAAGCTCACAAATCAAAAGTTTCCCTCTGCGAAAAACTTTGGTTATCGTCGCATGCCGAAGGTGGCGGCAGAATTGCTTCAGGGAAGGTTGCCGAACAACCAGGCGGTTATATACGCAAACCCTGCGGATTGTTTTACCGCATAGAGCGCGCCGTAGCTCGCGTGTAACCGTTTCGACTTCAGGTAGTTCTGGCATCTGCGTTTACCTTCGGTTATCCTTCGGGAACATTGTGCCAAAGATAATATTTGCTTACCTTGCCTAAAAACTGCAACGGATATCGTCTATTATACTGTGAAATAATCACATACGATAGTGATTTATCAGGAATAAAATCTGGCTGAAAGAAGTAGAGCGGCGTTGAAGTATCATAGAGAGAAAGATACCGCAAAACTGCCTTATCAATATAGAAAGCTTCATAAAAGACATTCTTCTCTTTTAAAAAATCGACAATTTGGCGTAACCCCTTGTGGTAACTGATCGCGGGTTGCAAAATAAAATTAGCAGACAAAAGAATCACCACCCAACCTAAGAAAACCATCCAGAATAATTTCCTTGTTTCGGCTTTCCGCTTCAAGAACAAAAATAAACAGAAACACCCAACCATAAGAAAAGTAAGAAAATCATTCTGCCCGAACAGCGACGAAGGACAGAAAAAGAAATAGATCCCTGCCCCTAAGAAAAGAAGCGAAAACAAAGCCAGGAGAAAAATAAAATAGTATTTGTGCCACCGGTAAAACCCGAGAAGTTCCATTGTCGCAAGCACCGAAACCGGGACGCTCAATACCAAGAGATACATAACAAGCTTTGATTTCACCAGGCTTAAAAAAATAAACCCGGCAATAAGCCAGATAGAACAAAAACGCTCAAATGCCGAGTTTGTCCCTTGCCGGACTATCCGTATTAACCTGCCTAACGACAATACTCCCCAAGGGAAGAAACTCGGAACGAATACAAGAACGTAGAAAAAGAACGGCTGGGCGTGACTCGAAGGAGCAATGCCACGGGCAAGACTTTGCCGAAAAAGCATTTGCTGCGCGTAGTCTGGCTGGATAAACACAGAAACACTGAAAATCCATACACCGATGAGAAACAGTGCTGAAAAGTTGGCTATAAAAAAATAGGTGCAGTACTTTTTTTTGTTCGGTCCACTCAGAATAAAAAAAAGTTCGGTGACAAAAGGAATAAAAAAACCGAAAGCGCCCTTTGTAAAACATGCGAGAAAGCTCAAGATGCCGCTCGCGACACACAATCCGTATCTATCCTGCACTAAGGACTGATAAAAAAGAAAAAGACCAGCGGTGAGAAAAAATACAAACACAATGTCCATACGAATTATTACGGTCATTGCATAAAAAATCAGCAAGGTAAGAAGAATGGCCGTGGCATACAGCGCGCGCTCTTCGGAACCAAACCGGCGCACGAATACATAGAGGGCAAACGCCATAAAAAAGGCAAAAGCAGTATTCACTGCGATAATCCACGGCAAACCCTTGATCCCCCAATGCGAAAAAAAAGAAATCATCCAGAAATAGAAAGGTGGTTTTTCGTAGTAATTTTTCCCGGCAAGGGTTGGAATAAAGATACTTGTGCTCGATTGGATACTCTGCGCGACGAGAATATCACGGGGTTCATCTGGAAGAAACAGGTCGCGGAAGAATGAAGCGGAACTGTAAAGCAAAAGGCAAAAAAACAACAGCAAGATAACCTTTTTTTTCATAGACTAAAATGAGTCTCGCGGTTCTCCTTTTATTTTTTCGGACTTTCTTATCTGGTTGAACGCAACCGTGATTTATGATGAATAAAATAGAGATTCCGCGCGTAGATAAAGATTCCCAGTGATTGACCGATGATAAACACCGGATCGCGCCGATAAACTGAATAGATCAACAGGATGATTCCTCCCAGAATACTGAAAAGCCAGAATACCGGAGGAATAGTACTTTCTTTTCTCTTTTCGCTGGCAATCCATTGGATGAAAAAACGCAGAAAAAAGAAAAATTGCCCCATAAGACCAAGCGATATCCAAAGTAACTCGCTAGTTTTCATCATTCCGCGCAAACTCTATACGCATTATTCTCCTGGACAGCCAGAAAATCCCCACCAAGTCGAAAATTCCTTTACCAAGCCGGTTGGCAACACTGTATTTTGAATAGCCAAATTTCCGGGGTTGGTGCAGAACAGGCACCTGATGCACCGAATATCCCATTCGGCGTAACACATAAGGGAAAAAACGATGGAAATTTGCAAAAAAGGGAAAAGAAAGAATACATTCTCGCCTGAAGCAACGGAGAGAGCATCCAACATCTTTTATTGAATCATTCAGAATTATCCTACGGAAAAAATAAGCAATTCGCGAAGATAGAATACGCGTAAAACTATCTTCTCGCTTCTGGCGTATTCCGGTAACACAATCAAATTGTTTTGAAAAATCCAGAAGTTTTCCGATTTCTTCCGGAGGATTTTGCAAATCCGCATCTAACGTAATAACCCAAATACCCCTGGCACGAAGAAATCCAGCGCAGAGAGCAGCACTCTGCCCGGCGTGTTTTGCAAGAGAATAGGCCCGGGTATTGATAAATTCCTTTTCAAGGCTCTTCAATACTTCCAGGGAATTATCGGTGCTTGCGTCGTTTATATAGAGAATTTCATACGTCTCTGCGCGGGCAGAGAAAAAAACAGCAATCCGCTGGTGAAGAATTTTTAATGAATCCTCTTCATTATATACAGGAATAACTACGGAATATTCAGGAAAAGACTCCGGGGTAACTTCAGAATGTCGCTTCCATGCGTCCATAAAAAAGCGTCTACAAATTTCCCAGTGCTTTATAGTATTCCTGAATCGGCTGCACGCTTAATTCGGATTTCTCCAAAGCTTCAATCCCCATCACAGTTGCCTGCGCCCCGGAAAGCGTGGTAACACAGGGAATATTCTGGATTGTTGCCTCTGAGCGAATCCGCACTTCATCAAGACGGGGGATTCTTCCTGAAGGAGTATTGATGATCAAATGCACCGACTTATCTTTAATATAATCAAGGATGTTCGGCTGGCCTTGAGATATTTTCTTCAATTCGCTTACTTTGATACGATTCTTCGCAAGCACCTTAGCAGTTCCTTCGGTGGCAAGAATTTCAAAACCCATATCAATGAGCTTCTTTGCGATAAAAACGATACCCCGCTTATCCCGATCTTTCACGCTGATGAAAACACGACCGGACTTAGGAAGCATCTGGCTTGCAGCAATCTGGCTCTTTACATAAGCCTTACTAAAATCGAAATCCACCCCCATAACTTCCCCGGTTGATTTCATTTCTGGTCCGAGGATAATATCAACGCCCTTAAAGCGGTTAAACGGAAAAACTGACTCTTTGACGCTCGTATAGGAAGGAAGAATTTCTTTCACATACCCAAGCTCTTTTAAGCTCTTCCCGAGCATGATCTTTGTAGCAATCTTTGCCAGCGGCTGTCCGATCGCTTTTGAGATAAACGGAACCGTCCGGGAGGCGCGAGGGTTAACTTCCAAAATAAAGAGCTCATCGTTCTTCACGGCATATTGGATATTCATAAGACCAACGATTCGAAGTTCCTCAGCCAACGCGCAGGACGCTTTGCGAATCTGATTCAGCATATCATCCGAAAGGCTGAAGGTTGGCAAACACATCGCGCTATCGCCTGAATGAATTCCAGCTTCCTCGATGTGCTCTAAGATACCCCCGATCACGAACACAGCGCCATCACCAAGCACATCCACATCCACTTCAACCGCGTCTTCCAAAAATTTATCAATCAGTATCGGCTGATTGTTTGAAACAAGGAGCGCTTCCTTAATATACTTTTCAAGGACGCTTTCATCATAGACAATTTCCATCGCCCTGCCACCTAGCACATAAGACGGCCGGACAAGCACCGGATACCCGATTTGACTGGCAATTTTCTTTGAATCATAAAAATTAGTCGCAGTCGCGTTTGGTGTCTGTTTCAAGTTTAACTTTTGCAGCAGCCGTTTAAACTTCTCCCTATCTTCAGCCCGGTCGATTGAAGAAGCTTTTGTTCCTAAGATATGCACTCCCGCTTTTTCAAGACCTAAAGCGAGATTTAGGGGAGTTTGCCCTCCAAACTGCAAGATCACCCCGTACGGTTTTTCTTTCTTGACGATATGCAGCACATCTTCAATAGTAATCGGTTCAAAATAAAGCTTATCGGAAATATCATAATCAGTTGATACGGTTTCGGGATTACAGTTGACCATAATCACTTCAACTTGTTCTTCCCGAAGGGCAAAAGCAGCATGAACACAACAATAATCAAACTCTATTCCCTGGCCAATCCGATTGGGACCGCCGCCCAAAATCATAACTTTCTTCCGGGAAGACACCCTGCTCTCGTCTTCTTTCTCGTATGTTGAATAATAATACGGAGTATGGGCTTGAAATTCCGCTGCGCAGGTATCAACAAGTTTATAAGTTGCCTCCAGGCTGTATTTTTCACGCAAGGCAGTTATCTTATCTTCGCTGGTATGCAAAATATCCCCTAAATACTTGTCGGAAAATCCCATTTCTTTTGCCTGGCAGAGCGTTTTCAAATCAAGCCCCCGGTTATTTTTCACCATTGTCTCAAAATCAACAAGCTCTTTAATGTTTGATAAAAACCAGCGGTCAATTTTGGTGTATGAATATACTTCATCGATCGACATGCCCAGGCGAAACGCATCAGCCACATAAAATATCCTCCACGCATTCGGTTTCATGATATTATTAATCACTTCTTCCTTTACCTCGGATGTCGCGTAGCTGTACCGCTTGTCGAATACAACTGATTCAAGGCCGGCTTTATTGACCTCCAAACCGCGGATTCCTTTTTGAAGAGCTTCCTTAAATGTTCTCCCGATCGCCATTACTTCCCCGACTGACTTCATCGATGTTGTAAGTGTTGTATCCGCACCGGGAAACTTCTCAAAAGCCCACCGGGGAATTTTCACGACGCAATAATCAATCGTCGGCTCGAATGAAGCCGGCGTCTCTTTGGTAATATCGTTTGGAATTTCATCAAGCGTGTAACCGACAGCGAGTTTTGCCGCAATCTTAGCGATAGGAAAACCTGTTGCCTTAGAAGCAAGCGCCGAAGAACGGGAAACACGGGGATTCATTTCGATAATCACGATGCGGCCGTCATCGGGATTAACCGCGAATTGTACGTTCGAACCTCCGGTCTCTACTCCGATAGCGCGGATTGCCCGAATCGCAAGCTCACGCATCTTCTGGTATTCCTGATCAGTCAAGGTCTGCACGGGGGCAACCGTGATAGAGTCTCCGGTATGGACACCCATTGGATCAAGGTTCTCTATGGAACAAACGATCAGCGCATTATCATTCTTATCGCGCATGACTTCAAGCTCAAACTCTTTCCACCCAAGGAGCGACTCCTCAATAAGTATCTCGTGAATAATACTTTGCGAGATTCCCCAAACAACAATATCCTCAAATTCCTGCCGGTTGAAAGCAACTCCTCCGCCGGTGCCACCGAGAGTAAACGCTGGCCTCACCACGCACGGAAGCCCAATTTCATCGAGGTAGTTACGGGCCTCCTCAAGAGAGTACACTGTTTTTGAGCGTGGAAGCGCGATATTCGCCTTTTCCATCGCCTTCTTGAAAAGTTCTCTATCTTCAGCTTTGGCAATTGCCTGCTCATTCGCGCCAATCAATTCCACATGATACTTCTGAAAAATTCCTTGCCCAGCTGCTGCAAATGCGATATTTAATGCCGTCTGCCCCCCCAGAGTCGGTAACACCGCGTCCGGTTTTTCAACCGCAATAATCTTTTCCAGGGATTCCACGGTAATCGGCTCAATGTAAGTACGATCAGCGATTTCCGGATCAGTCATAATCGTTGCTGGATTAGAATTCAAAAGTATGATCTTATATCCTTCGTCACGCAAGGCTCGGCAGGCCTGAGTTCCTGAATAATCAAATTCGCAGGCCTGTGAGATAATAATCGGCCCGGAACCAATGATCAAAATACTCTTGATGTCTGTCCTCTTAGGCATGATCGTACACCTTCTTGTCGTTTATGATGGTTTGTAATTGAGCAAAAATATGCCCGGCATCAAACGGTCCGGGGCCGGCTTCGGGATGAAACTGCACGCTGAATACCGGCAATCGCTTATGCCGCATACCTTCGGGGGTATGGTCATACAAATTGACATGAGTCATTTCTAGTTCTTCCGGAAGACTCGCCATATCGACACAAAAATTGTGATTTTGGGCTGTAATATCTATCTTCCCGCTCCTGAGATCTTTAACCGGATGGTTTCCTCCGTGATGGCCAAATTTGAGCTTATAGGTTTTTCCTCCAAAGGCCAGACCTAAAATCTGATGACCAAGACAGATGCCAAAAAGCACCACATTCAATTCTTTCGCCTGAAGTTTCTGGATAAACTCCCGGGCAAGCCGGATCGCATTTTCCACTGCTGAAGGATCCCCCGGTCCATTGGAAAAAATAATTGCGCGGGGGTTAAAACGCATAATCTCGTTCAGGGAACTTGCCGGCGGAACAACCCAGACAGTTTTAAAAAAACGTTTCAGATGATGTAAAATACTGTGTTTTACCCCGCAATCAACAACAACCGCGGTGTGATTACCTGCCGATTCAGACGGAAACCGCGATGATTGCCATTGGTACGCTTTTTGAACGGTAACTTCCTGGACAAGATCACGGCCAAGAATGGAAGGAAACTGCTTCAATTTTGCAAGCAGTGAATCCTGATGAAAATCACCAGTTGAAATAATCCCTTTCATCGATCCTGTCGTGCGCAACCGGATAGTCAACGCACGGGTGTCAATACCCTGAATAGCCGGTATATTGTTCTCCCCAAGATATTCCCGAAGCGATTTCACTCCACGCCAATTGGAAAAGATACGGCTTTCTTCTTTTACAATGAATCCATCGGCGAAAATTTTCCGGGATTCTATATCATCCGGATTAACCCCATAGTTCCCGATGAGAGGATACGTCATACACACAATCTGGCCTCTATAAGAGGGATCGGTCAGAATTTCCTGGTATCCGGTCATGGATGTGTTGAAAACAACTTCACCTATAGATTCAACGTCCGCCCCGAAGGAGAAACCTTCTTGGAAAAACCCGTCTTCAAGGAGTAAGACTGCTTTTTTCTGCATAGCGTTATTTCCTTTTGTTGGCGCCCCCTGGAAGAATCGAACTTCCATCACAGGCTTCGGAGACCTGTGCTTTATCCATTAAGCTAAGGGGGCAATGTTTATTATTCCTGTATATGGCGATAAATCTAGAGGCAAAGAATCCCCTGTAAGGTTTCGTCAAGATATTTTTGATCCCGGACTTTATCCCCGCGTACCCCACATATAGTAAGAATATTTGCCGATTGCGCGTAGAGTATTTGTTCGAGTTCACGCTGGGCCTTCTGAATGCCTCCTCCTCCATGCGTAAGAACGCAAGATATTTTTTTGTGAGCAAGCCCCTCTGCCCGGGTTAAAAAACTCCGTAAAGCCGGGGTAATCGTAAATGCCCAGACCGGAGAAGAAAAAACCACATAATCGAAACCAACGAGATTACAAAAAGATTCATCTTGCAGAGAAAGAATCTTCTTCCGTGCAGCCTGCAGACACTGGGTAAAAAAATTTCTTGTTTCCGGTTTCGGATGCAAGCGATACAGAATAACCTCATGTCCAAGTTTTGTAAGCGCCTCTTTGATGTGTTCGTTTACTTTCTGCGTGTTCCCCGAGAAAGAGTAAAACACTAAAGCGATCTTCATTGTCCTCCCCTATCTTAAAAAAGACTGAATTGCTTTTCTTTCTCCGGCTCTTTCCCAAATACCTCAATAGACCCATATTCACCATCATAACCAGCCAGCGCGCGTATCTTTTTCTGGCGCACCCGAAGAATTCCCTCGGCTATCTTCAAAGAAGTCTTTTGCTTCAACTCTTCCTCGGTCGCTTCGATCAAAAGCTGGAATTCGGAGTTTTTTGCAGATACGATATGCCTGTACTCCCCTAAAACTGCTTTTGAGCTCTTGGCTAATCCTTTGGCCTCAGCGATAATCTCATCGAGCGGAACTGCGTTGCGATAAGGGATGGAATTTTCCGGGATAAACCCCTCTGCCCTGTCCGCAAGTTCATCCACTCTGCTCAGAACCCCCACCGTGATTTTCTTACCGCATTTGGGACACAGGCCTTTATTTTTCTTCGTTTCCTCCGGATGCAACCGCGTATGACAAAGCCTGTGTCCATCGTAGTGATATTTGCCTTCTTCAGGAAAAAATTCAATGGTATAAAGAAACTTCTTCCTGTCTTTTTGCTCAAGCACCTTCTTGATTTCCCAATAGTTCAATTCGCAATCAAAAACATTTGCTTCCCGGCCTATCCGAGCAGGCGAATGCGAATCTGAATTCGAGATCAAACTGAACCTATCTAATTGCGAAAGTCTCCAGTTCATAAGAGGATCCGAAGACAATCCTGTTTCAAGTGCGGTAAGATGCTCGGTGGCATCTCCGAAAGCATCTTCGAGAGCATTAAATCCGGAATTTGAACCAAACACTGAGAACCAGGGAGTCCAAATATGCGCTGGAATAATCATGATATCCCGGGAAATTCTCAGCATCTCTTCGGCAAGGACGCGACAACTGATTCCGAGTATCGGCCTGCCATCGGAAGCAATATTCCCGTAGCTTGAAAGCTTCTGGTTGATTGCATCAACGATTTCGAAAGACGGCGCGAGCAACACCGTGTGCACTCTGTAGCTTTTGCCATCTTGGGAGAAAATCGTTGAAATCTCCGCAGAAAGGATAAAAGAAACACCCTCGTGTTCGTATAAGCCCGTATTGGAAACAGCCGTGAGATTCCGCTTCAAATCTTGTAACCACAGGTAATGAGTAAAATCTCCCGTGCCCATAAGCCGGATCCCCTTAAGGCGTGCCCACTCAGCCAAATGAGGAATATCCATATCGCGGGAAGTAGCCCGCGAATATTTTGAATGAATATGAAAATCCGCGACAAACTTCATAGTTTTTGCGGAAAATCGAGTACAACGCCTTTATGAATCGTGTGTACAACACACCCCTGCATCGTTTCCCCCAAAAAGGGGGTATTTTTAGATTTGGAGACAATGCTCTCCAGAGACACTGGCCATTTTTTTTCAAGATCAACAATACAGAGATCGGCGACATATCCCTCTTGAATATCGCCTTTCTTTTCAAGGCCGAGAATTTGGGCAGGTTTGAGCGAGAGCAATCTCGCGATATCTTCAAGCGCTAAAGCATTTTCCCGAACAAGCCGCAAAGTAAGCGGTAAAGCAAATTCAAGTCCGATAAAACCAAACGCGGCTTCGTATAAATCCACCTCTTTTTCTAAATAAGTATGCGGCGCGTGATCCGTAGTGATGCAATCAATTGTTCCATCTTTCAGCGCGACACGCAATGCCTCCATATCTTCTTTAGTGCCGAGGGGAGGATTGACTTTATAACGGGAAGAAAAACTCGATTGGAAGACATCGAGGTTCAGCGAGAAGTAATGAGGACAAGTTTCGCAGGTAACAAGAATTCCTTCTTTTTTCGCCTGACGGATAATCTCAAGCGAGCGTTTACTGCTTACATGAGCGATATGAATTCTAGAATGAAGGTATCGGGCAATTTCGATATCACGAAGCACAAAGACTGTTTCTGCGATTTCAGGATACGCCGGAATCCCTTTCTGGGCGGTGAGGTATGATTCTCTGACGATACCATCTTGGGCAAGTTCCCGATCCTCACAATGGGAAATAAGCAAGAGGTTAAACAACTTGGCGTATTCGAAAGCCCGCCGCAAGATATAGGAATTCTTCACGCTTGCGCCGTCGTCGCTTACTGCGATACACCCTGCTTGCTTCAAACCTCCAAATTCGGAGAGAATTTCTCCTTTCCGTTCTTTCGTGATCGAACCAACCGGAATAACATCAACAATGCCCAGCCGTTCTGATTCGTCTTTAATCCATTTGGCAATCTCGTATTCATCAATTGCCGGCTGAGTGTTCGGCATGCACATAATCGTGGTGAAACCACCCTTGGCCGCGGCGTAAGAACCGCTCTCGATTGTTTCTTCGTCTTCCCGGCCGGGAATCCGCAGGTGAGTATGCATATCGATAAAACCCGCGAAGAGATATTTTCCATCTGCCTCTAATACCTTATCCGCGTTTCGTTCAAGCGATGGAGCGATCTGAACGATAACCCCCTGTTCAATAAAAACATCCGCCTTGGTAATAGAATCGGCCCGGACTAAGTGTGCGTTTTTGATCAATAAACTCATAGCATCACAATTGCTTTGGTTGGGTGACAGCGAAATGTTGCTTCTCTTTCACCAGATAAATAACAGCCATCCGTACCGCAAGGCCGTTGGTAACCTGCTCAAGGATCAGAGGAAATACCCGCTCTTTCAGGGCAGAAGCAATATCAATATCCCAGTTCACTGGACCAGGATGCATTACCAATGTTTTCTCTTTCAGAAGCTTCGCCTTTTCTTGCGAGAGCGAGAAAAATTCCCGATACTCGCGAACCGAAGGAAAAAAATGGCTTTTGAAACGCTCATTTTGGATTCTGAGCATAATCACAACGTCTGCCCCTTTCAGCGCTTCTTCCATATGATAGGTTACCTTGACCGGTAGTGTCTCGAAATATTTCGGGATGAGTGTTGGAGGAGCAGAAACCCAAACCTCCGAACCGCACTTGGAAAATCCCCAAATGTTTGAACGGGCGACCCGCGAATGATAGATATCCCCGACAATCGCGACTTTAAGCCCGCTCAATGTCCCCAAACGCTCTTGCACCGTAAACATATCCAGCAAAGCCTGGGTAGGATGTTCGTTTTCGCCGTCTCCAGCATTAATCACCGAAGCATTCGTATGTTCTGACAGATACACCGCAGAGCCAGAATTCGTATGACGCACAACGAAAACATCAACCGAGTATGCCTCAAGGTTTTTTAGGGTGTCCAGAATTGTCTCTCCCTTACTGAGACTGCTGATTGCCGGAGAAAAATTAAGAACATCGGCACTTAACCGTTTTGCCGCGAGTTCAAATGAGGTACGAGTCCGTGTTGAAGGTTCAAAAAAAAGATTAACGACTGTCTTGCCGCGGAGAGCAGGAACTTTCTTAATCCGGCGCTCGGAAACTTCTTTGAATGTTTTTGAAGTCTGGAGAATAGTTTCTATTTCTTCCCGGGTTAAATCGGATAACCCGAACAAGTGGTTGCGTGTCCATCGCATCTTTTTCCCTGGCATATAAACTCCGTCTACAACTCTTCTAAAAGCACGACTTCATCTTTCCCATCAAGCTCAAAAACGCGGGCCTCAACATGCTCTTTCTCGGATGTCGGGATATTTTTACCGACAAAATCCGCACGGATAGGTAGTTCCCTGTGCCCTCGGTCTACGAGAACGGCAAGCTGTATTTTTTTAGGCCTCCCAAAATCCATGATCTCATCAAGCGCGCAGCGGACAGTCCTTCCGGTAAAAAGCACGTCGTCTACGATTACGATCGTTTTATTGGTAATATCAAAATCGATTGCTGTTTCTCCCGCCACCGGGAAAGAATCCACCAGGGTTAAATCATCCCGATAGAACGTAATGTCTAGAACTCCCAAGGGAATATCCCCCTTGCCATTTTCATCGATAATATTTTTAATCCGTTGGGCAAGGAATACCCCGCGGCGCTGAATTCCAACAAGCGCAAGATCAACTGAATCGTGGTTTTTCTCTAAAATCTCAAACGAAAGCCTTTTGAGAATTTTAGCAATCTCCTCGGAACCTAAAATGACCGATTTTTCCTTATAATTCATGGTTTTTTGCGGGCAAGATAAAAAAAATCCCACCGGGTTACGGTGGGTACATAAGAAATTCTTGGTATTTTCTGTCTCATGCTTTTCCTTTCCAGCCTCTCAGGACCGGGTTAAAGGTTAGAGTAAGTATACTCGTCTTTTCTTTTCTGTCAAGAAAATTTATTGAGCTCTTCTTGCACTTGGGACACTGGAGAATAAACACCGAACATTCATTGCGTACCGTATTTTCCAGCCAGTTGGAATGAAAGATAAAAATGTAACTTTCGATTCCTATGCCCGCATATGGTACGTTATTTTTTGCGGGCATAGAGAAGAAGCCCCGGAATACCGAAAAAAAGAACTCTGCCCAGAATATCCAAAGTTGGCTCAGGAACAAACCCCTGCGGAGCATTGGTGGTGATAGCTAAATATCCCTGCTGTTGGGCATAGGTGATATAGGCATAGTCGTTGAAAAGAGCAAGAGACGTATCACGCGGATCGCCACCTGAATCGGGCGAAATACTACTGTAAATTGTTTCGAGTTCCCACCCGGTTCCGTTAAAATAAGCAAGTCGTAAATCAAAAGTCGTACCGCCGTCAGGGCTGCCGAGATAGCTGATATACGCGTAACCGTGGGAATCAAGGGTAATGGAAGAACGAATGCCGGCAATATTTGTATCAAGAACTTGGATATCCCAGCCAGCGCCATTCCAGGCAGCATACCGAAGTGCAGTATTGTCTGCATCAAAATAACTAAGACGCGCATATTGATTGCCGTTCAGCGCTATCGACACATCCTGTCCAACATTTCCCAGAGAATCGATAACTTGAAAACTCCATCCTGTGCCATTAAATTGGGCGAATTTCAAATCTTCATTCGTTGGGTCATAATAACCGATCTGTGCGTACCCGTTTGCATCCAGACTCAGGGAAGTTTGGGCAAAATCTCCGGCAGGATCTAGGGCTTGCACATTCCAGCTCGTCCCGTTAAAAGAAGCATACTTAAGCTGATCATTTGTGATATCCCAGTAGCTTACGTGCGCGTATCCATTTGCGTCTAAAGCAAGAGAAGTGCTTCCGCCTACGGCATCGGCTCCGCTATCAGCAGTTTGAAAACTCCATCCGGTACCATCAAACGAAGCATAACGCAGGTCCGCTGCTCGTGCGTAGCTGATACGGGCATACCCTTGCGCATTCAACTCAAGAGATAAAAATTGCCCCGCAGTTGCTCCTGAATCCAGGTTTTGAATTGACCAGCCCGTGCCATTAAAACGAGCGTAGTATAAGCGTTCCGTAGCGTCATCGAAGTAACCGACATGTACAAAACCGGAATTATCAATATCGATAGACATTTGCCGAGCATCTACTGAAGTATCAACAACCTGCTCAATCCAAGCGGCATGAGCATGGGTAAGTTTCAGGCTGGAGATTACAAACAGGAAAATCAAGAAAAAACAGTGGTGTGAACCATGGTTTTTTATGAGCATGCAAAAAGTATAGCATAAAAAAACTCTCAGAACAATGACCAGCACCAGAGCAGAAACGACTGGTAAAATTATTTGTATTTTGCACGGAAAATTATATAATATCTGAAAATTAACCAAGAGAATAAGGAGGATGCCATGGTGAAACTCGTTCTGGTCCGACACGGAGAAAGTATCTGGAATCTCGAGAATAGATTTACCGGATGGACTGACGTGGGGCTTTCAGAAAAAGGCATACAAGAAGCCCACCGGGCAGCAATTTTTTTGAAAGAAGGTGGATTCACCTTCGATCTTGCGTTTACTTCTGTATTGAAACGAGCAATCAAAACTCTCTGGATTATCCTCGAAGATATGGATCTTATGTGGATTCCTGTCCAGCATACCTGGAGATTAAATGAACGCCACTACGGAGCACTCCAAGGACTCAATAAGATGGAGATGGTAAAGCAGTACGGAGAAGAACAAGTGCACATTTGGAGAAGAAGCTACGATATCACGCCGCCGGCTCTTACCAAAGACGATCCTCGTTCAGTAATTTCTGACTCTCGCTACCAAAATCTACTGCCTCATGAAATTCCGCTTACGGAAGCTCTGAAGAATACCGTTGAGCGTTTTCTCCCCTACTGGCATGGCACTGTCGTTCCCCAGCTCAAAGAAGGAAAAAAGATTATTATCGCGGCGCATGGAAATAGCTTGCGGGCACTGGTCAAATACCTGGATAATATTTCAGAGGAAGAAATTACGAAACTCAATATCCCTACCGGAATACCATTAATTTATGAGCTCGATATAAACTTGAAACCGATCAAACATTATTACTTGGGTGATCCGAAACTCATTGAAGAAGCTATCAACTCTGTCGCGAAACAAACAAAAAAGTAATAATTCAAATCCTGCGGAATGATCTGCCTGTTTGGATCAGGGCGTCTTGAGCGGCATATCGATAGCTAAAACCGGTAGCTAATAACCGCTTCACACTATATTCTCGGTCTTTAACCATAAACTTCACTTTCTCGCCCAGCAAAGGAAGCGCGGTAAAACACGGGGTAAGAAATTCCGGGAAAAATGACGGTCCGGGAACACCTGCCCCCTGTGCTAAAAACGAGAAAACCTCCCGAGCCGAAAAAACTTCCTTATCGGCAAGAAAAAAAGTGCCTTCTAAAAACTGGTCATTCCAGAGCGTTTCCACTGCGGCTTGGGCTAAAGTACGGACATACACCAAGTGAAACTTATTCTTACCTTGATGAAAAAGCGGAAGGATCCTGAATCGTAAAGCGGCAATAACCAGCCCTAAAGCGTGAGGCTCATCTTCTCCGTATACCATGCATGGCCGTAAAATTGCCGTTGGAAGACCGCGTTTACGGGTTTCCAGAACTATTTTTTCTGCCTCAATCTTAGACTGGCCGTAAGGATTTGAAGCTCGATATGGCGCTTCTTCGGTAAGGATGGTTTCGGCGTTTCCGCTTACTACGGCAACGGAACTGACATAGATGAACCGCTTAATCCCTCGAGTTAAAGCAAACAAACACATATTCTTCGTGCCAACAATATTCGCTAAGTGAAGCATCCGTTGATTAACCCCAACAAAACCTGCGCAATGAAAACAAACATCATATTCATTAGAAATCTGCTCTAAAGACTTCCGGTCAACGATGTCGGCGTAAATCAGCCTTATATTTTTTGTTTGCAGGAAAAGGGATTTGCTTGTCTTGCGTACAATTACAGCAAGGTCTTGGAAACCGTTACGCAACAACTCTTCCACGATAGCACGTCCGATAAATCCAGTGGCTCCGGTAAGTAGGATTCGCATTCAAGCACCTAACTTTGCTACGGATTCAAGACGTTCATCAAGAATTTTCTGTATATCACGCAGATCGCTGTCTTCCATATTCCAAACAGCGCTCTGTATATTTTCTACGGCTTGCGCCTTGGTGCGGCATCCAACAATTGCCGCAGTAATTCCGGGTTGCGAAATATTCCATGCGAGAGCCAACTGAGTTAATGTTTTTTCATGTTTCTCCGCAATCCGTGTGAGCCGTTCGCACGTGTCTTTGTTGATCGCAAAAAACGGCTCTTGCAAATCTTTTTTGTACTTACGGTTTAAATCCCGGGGAATTGAACTTTTGAGGAAGAATTTTCCGCTTAAAATCCCGCTGTGAAGCGGGGCGTAGGAAAGAATGGAAATTTCGTGCTTACGGCAGAATGGAACCAGCTTTTGCTCTATCTTCCGCTCAAACATATGATAACAAGGCTGAAGGCTCACAACCGGAGCATGCAGCATAAATTCCTGAAGCTGCTCCTCCGAAAAATTACTTACCCCGATTTCCTTGATGATGTTCTTCTTGCGAAGCCCATACAGCACTCCCGCGACTCTTGCAAGCGGAACGCTTTCATCCGGCCAATGCACCTGATACAAATCGATTGTGTCAGTCTGAAGTCTCTTGCGACTTGCGTCTATCTCGGCAAGCATTCTTGCTTCGGTTAAATCGTGAAAAATAGACCTGCCTTCCCAGCGTAATCCAACTTTGGTCGCAAGAATCACTTTTTCGCGCAGATTGTTTTTTTCCAGAAATCTCCCGATGACTTCTTCCGAATGCCCTCTCCCGTATACCGGAGCAGTATCCAAACAATTTATTCCGTGCGCAAGGGCGTACTCAAGCACAGCATATGAATCCCGGTCGTCTTGATAACCCCACCACGCATCGTTCCCAAACGCCCAAGTGCCAAGAGTAATAACTGAAATCCTGAAACTACTCGATCCGAGGGCGCGGTATTCCATGTTCACCTATGTTTTGTGGAAAAAGAAAACCCCGCCAGTGTCCAAACACCAGCGGGGCCCTTCCATGCTGATTATTTTGGGTTTGGATAGAAAAATGTTTCGTTTTTATAGTTGCGAAGCGTGACCCCCTCTTCGCTCAATGACAAGAGGTAGTTTGGTTGAAGCGGAATCTTACCCTTTCCATCTTCCCCGTCGACGACAAACGTTGGCACGCACATCCCTCCTGTATGACCCCGCATCTTCTCGATAATCTCAACCCCCTTGAAAATCGAGGTACGAAAATGCGCCGCTCCCACGACCGCGTCACATTCAAAAAGATAGTAGGGCCTCACCCGGATGCTCTGTAAGGTATGGCACAACTCAAGCATGACTTCCGGGTTATCGTTCACACCCTTTAAAAGCACAGACTGGTTACTCATAGGAATGCCTGCTTTCTGTAATTTTCTACAGGCAAGCCTTGCTTCAGCAGTAATTTCCCGAGGATGATTGAATTGGGTATTTACCCAAAGGTTCTCGTATTTCTCCAGCATCCTGCAGAGTGAATCATCGATGCGCTCGGGAAAAACAACCGGCGTTCTTGTCCCGATGCGGATAACTTCTAAACTTTCGACCTTCGAAAGAAGAGACAAGATATAATCAAGTTTTTCGGTAGGGAGAATGAACGGATCGCCTCCGGAAACGATGACTTCGCGAATTTCTCGATGTACCCTCAGATAATCAACCGCGCGATTTATTTCCTGAAGCGTCGGCTCAGGAATATTTTTACCCCAGATGCGCTTTCTGGTGCAATGCCGGCAATACATGAAACACCGGTTGGTCACAATCAACAAAGCTCTGTCCGGGTAACGGTGAACTAAACATTTCAACGGCGATGTTCTCATCTCTCCCAAAGGATCTAATTTCTCATAGACCCCTTCCTGAATTTCCTGAACATCGGGTACACATTGCTTACGAATCGGATCTTCTTTGTCGTAAGGGTTTTGAATCAGAGAAAGGTAGTAGTCTGTAATCCGGATGTGGTAAGTCTTTGTTACATTGCGCAGGGTTTCTTTTTCTGTCTCGTCGAGGGGAAGAAACTTGGCTAACTCTTCAACGCTCTTAATTGCGTTTTTGCAGGAAGTGCTCCAGTTGTGAGAGAATTGTTTTATTGCCCGAGGCTTTTCTATTTCTTGCTTAGCCCCACCAGGCTTATCGCTCCCAGGTTCATCCTCCATATTCTGATTTTCCACGCCCATTCGTTTTTCGTTCATGTACAAAATCCTCCTCTTAGATTATAAACGTTCACATACATTTCTTGGATCCTGCTCGGAAGAAGATTGGAAAGGAAATTTTTGGCAGGGATAGAGAAGAAAATCCTTCCTTGTATTCCGAAAGGAAGGATGTGTGTGCTCATATTTTTATTCTCAATCGCATATTCATATACTACAATTGTAGTATACATAAAAAAAATTTTTCTGTCAAGGCAGGATGAAAAAATTTTAAATATTTTTAATCGTTCCGCAGCTTCACGCTTGTGCGGAAGGTATAGGGAAGCCCTCCGTTCTGGACGGTAATCGCAACGCGCACCAAGGCCGATGTCGTGCTCGTTCGTGAGAAAGTAATACTAGACACTCCTGAAGCAATTGCGCTACTCTGGGGATTCGCGCCGTTTGCATCGGCATAAACCGTGCGCAAAAGGCGATGATTTCCATCAACCGAGTAGGCAAGAAAATGGCCTTCAGTACCTAAGGAACCCCATCGGAGCGAGTTATCCGCAGTAAGATCTAATTCTGAACTTAAACTCCCCACAGGAACTTGGAAATTAACCACGCTTCCTGAAGTAAGCTGATTTGTTGCATTGAGGTTATTTGAAATCCAAACCTTATTTGCATGGGATAAACGCAATTCACGGCCCATTCTTTCAAAGGCATTTCTGGCCTGCACCGTATTCTGCATTAATGATTCGTTGCTATTCACAGAAAATCTTCCGGTTAAAAGCAGCGTGCATGCCGCTCCGACAACAAGGGTAAAAATACCCACAGCTAAAACAACTTCGATAACCGTAAAACTCTTTTGTATTTTATTTCGGTACGTCGACATAATTTCTTCTCCCCTCTTTACGTTACTTCTGCACAAAAGTAGCCTGTAAGCTACTTTCCATTGATCTCCCCTGAGAAG
>CAZWJT010000002.1:0-266689 GCA_964634935.1 uncultured Planctomycetia bacterium
ATTGTTTACTAGTGGAGAGGTGGCCGAGCGGTTTAAGGCGGCGGTTTGCTAAACCGCTGTACGACTGAAAGGTTGTACCTAGGGTTCAAATCCCTACCTCTCCGCCAGTTTTTAGGTGAACCCTTCCGACGACGATCAGAATCCATTTGGGCCTGAGTTGTTGGGGATTCGAACTTAAAGGAGTTATAAATGCGGAATTTAATACTGGCGAGCATATTTGTATTAGTCGTTTCTACTGGTTTTGCTCAAGCTCAAACCGCGAAAGATTTAATGGTCGAGGCTAAAAAATCTTTTGATTTATCAAGAACTGCTAAAGATATCATGGAAGCCGAGAAAGATATTATGAAGGGAGTAGACTTTCTTAAGAAAGCTGCAGAAATGGGATATGCTGATGCTCAGGTTATGCTAGCCGAACTTTATGTAACCGAACAACTGCCGCCCGCAGTTGAGGGGATCGATCCTCTTGATTTGTATTTCAAAGCTGCTGCTCAAGGTAATAAAGCCGCAATATTGTCTGTTTTTCCGCTTTTTCTGCGAAATGGACCGCCATATGATCGTGAGAAAGCAGCAGTCATTATTTTAAATCTTGAGAAACTTTCGTCTGAAGAACCTGCATCAACTGCTTATCAGCTTGCGCTTTTGCATTTTGTTCTTAGTGAAAAACCGCAGTTCGAGGAGCAATTTAAGAAACTCTTAACGTTAGCGGACAGCGGTAATACTTCCGCTCAATTTTATGCAGGGCTCATTTATCTCGATGACTACAAAATCGGTTTTCAATTAGGGCTCCCTCAAAATATTGACAATGGACTCAAATATCTTGAGCTTGCCGCTAACGGTGGGCATACGCAGGCACAGCAAGTATTAGGAGAAATGTATTGGTATGGTGATCTGGTAGCTAAAGATGTCGATAGAGGGTTTAAATATTTTGAAGATGCGGCTGCAACAGGAGATGCTGAAAATGAAATGTATGTTGGCGCAATGTACTATGAGTTAGGCCGATCTGCTGCTGATTACGAAAAAGCATTTAAGTGGCTTAACCAAGCAGCACAAAAAGGGCATCGACGTGCGCAGTTTTATTTGGGACAGATGTATTCTTTTGGCAAAGGCGTTCCTAAAGATGAGAAAAAGGCAGAAGAGTTGTTCCAGCAAAGTAGTTTGCCATAATTTTGGCGGTTGTTTTAACGGCTGGCTTCGGATGCAATAGGTTCGTCTAGTGATATCTGCCAGCCCATGCTTCGTTTGTGGTAGATTTTTATACATAACGTTATTTCAGGTAGTGATAGGGTTCGCTTTTCGTCTACGACTATCCGCCATTTTTGTTCGAGTTTAACGCCGGAAGAAATGTCAGAGCAATTAAGCAACAAACAATAGAAAAAGCAACTGCTCAATTGTGTTCTGTTTTCGATTATTCTAAAGATGATGAGAATCTTTTCGCTAGTTTTCCTTACCGAGAAAACTTTTAACCCCGAAAGGGAAAATGTTTTAGAAGATCTGTATAAATACTTGGCTAGCTTGATCTCTGTATTCTAAAATGGAGGATAGTATGAAGGTTGTTGTGGTGGTTGGTATTTTAGTTTTATCCTTTTTGGTCAGTAATCCGGTTTCGATTCTTTTTGGAGAAGATGGAAATAAAAAAGCTACCATAGAAATCTTGAATCCCGAGTATACAAAGCCACCCAACGAGACTGACAATATCGAAATCGCTCCAGAGTCTACAGCGGACGATCTGATGCGGAAAGTAAATTATTGCTATGCGACCCGTGATTTCGATAAAGCAATTGAACTTTGTCAGTCTGCCCTTAAGAAAACAAGCGATCCTATTTTGATCGCGCGACTAAACTTTAGTCTCAGTTCTCACTATCTTGAAAAAGGGATTCAGCCGTATCTTGATAACAAAGATGACAGATTCTATCAGTTATCAATTCAGCATGCGAAAAAAAGCCTTGAGGATTTACCGGATAATTGGAAAGCCTTGGGAAATTTAGGGGCTGTTTCTATGAACATGGGGAACTTTGAGCAGGCTGTTTTTTATTTCTCCGAGGCAAAGAAACATCTCAATAAAGATGACCCAAGCTACAGCGATATCGAATTTCACCGGGCATTGGCCGAAAAGATGAGCAAAAAAAAGTAACCAGGTTTTCAGCTACTTGTATCCTTCAAGCCCCAAGCAACTTCCGGAATAATCCTTAAATTTTTGCGATGTTTTTGTTGCGCGCCGCTCTGGTTGCGTGGTACAATAAAAAGCTTAATAGCAAAATCAACATGGAAACCAATGCTTGAAAAAGTAATTATTCCTGAGATAAAAAATCTCATTGCCGAGAAGAAGTTTGAAGAGGTGAAGCAGATGATGCTTTCTTTGCATCCCGAGGATATCGCTTCAATCATCAACGATCTCCCTGACCCTTGTGATAAAGGATTTCTTTTTCGGATGATTCCTGCGGCGACTTCCACTGACGTATTTGAAAGCCTTACCCCGGATGAGCAGCAGCAAATCATGGTTTCGCTTTCCGATGAAAAGTTGCGCTTTATTTTGAATGATATGGCAGTTGATGAGAGAACAGAGCTTCTCGATGAATTACCTGCCGAAATATTCCAGAAATTAATCAATCTCTTAACTCCCCAAGAGCGGAAGATTGCTACCGAGATTTTAGGATACCCTGAGAATTCAGTTGGAAGGCTTATCACCCCGGATTATGTGAGGCTTTCTGAAAGCATGACCGCTCAAGACGCGCTGGAGCACATCAGGAATGTCGGTTTTGGGAAGGAAACGGTATATACCTGTTATATCGTTGACCGCGACATCCATCTTATCGGGACTGTTTCATTGAGAAATCTGGTAACTGCTGAGACTCAGAAAAAAATGAGTGAATTAATGATGAGGGAGCCGATCAGGGTCAACGTCCACACAGACAAAGAAGAGGCTGCTCATATTTTTAAGAAATATGATCTTTTGGCTTTACCTGTTGTTGATAACAGCGAAAAACTTCTGGGCATCGTTACTTTTGATGATTTTGTTGATGTTTTAGAAGATGAAGTTACTGAAGATTTCGAAAAGATTGCTGCGGTTGTTCCGGTGGATAAACCGTATCTTGAGGCTTCTTTGTTTGAAATGGTCTGGAAGCGCAGTTTTTGGCTGATTGTGCTTCTTACTCTTGAGTCATTTTCCAGCTTTGTCTTGCAGCACTATTCGCCGGTGATGCAGAGATTTATCGCACTTACTTTTTTTATTCCAATACTTATAGGAACTGCCGGAAATTCTGGTACGCAGTCAGCAACTGTCATTATTCGAGGTTTGGCGACGCATGATATTCGTCCGGTTGATTTTGCAAAAGTTATTTTCAAAGAATCATTACTCGGCCTCTGTATCGGCGGGATTCTCGCTCTTTTCGGGATCATTCGTGCTTTTCTTCAACAAGGAGATTGGTGGCTGAGTATCAGTGTTGGGATCAGCATGGGATTAACGATTCTTCTCTCAACGGCCGTAGGGGCTTTATTGCCGCTCGCGTTCCGTAAATTCCGGCTTGATCCAGCACTCATGAGCGGGCCGCTCATTACAACAATCGTTGATGTTGTTGGGATAGCCATTTATTTTGAGATAGGAAAATCTCTTCTTGGCGTATGAAGAAACCGACGAGGTTCTGTTTATATCCGGTAGTTATGTTTTCTCTATGCTTCATGGCTGGTTGTGCCACTGTTTCTTCGGGACGATATCCCGCATCAGAAAAAATCGCCTTAAGCAAGTTCGCAAAAGCGAATAATTTTTCCTATACGATTCGTACTTTTCAGGATGATATTCTTCTGCGGGGCAGAGAGGCAGAGATTATATTAAAATTAGGATCACCCTATGCATTGATAAACTCTCGCGCTTACAATCTTCTTTCTGCTGTTACGTACGATAAAGGAGAAGTATATGTTTCTTCCCGGTTGAAAAATTATTGGACAGAGGAAGACCGTTCATTCTCTTTTCCTGGTTTTTCCGGGATTGTTCCGATACGGACCATTGTTATTGATCCAGGTCACGGAGGGAAAGACCCGGGAGCCTTATCGAGGTGGGGATTGAAGGAGAAGGACGTGAATCTGGATATTGCAAAGCGCGTAAAGCGTATCCTTCAGGAAAGCGGTTTCCGAGTCTATCTTACAAGGGAGAGAGATTGTTTCATCAGCCTTAAAGAGCGTGTTCTTTTTTCTCAGCGGAAGAAAGCAGATTTGTTTATCAGTATCCATGCGAATGCGAACCGGTCTCGCTCAACGCGTGGATTTGAAGTATACTATCTAGCGCAGAAATTTACTGATACAGAAGCAAAGGCATTGGCCGCTGCCGAAAATCTATGTGACCAGGAACAAATCAGCCTTTCGCGGGACCTTAAGATGATTATTGGCGACATGTTGAATTCTGAAAACCGGAGAGAATCATTGTTGTTGAGTCAGGAAGTACTTGACCAGGCGCGCAGCCTTGGCATACGAGTGAGAAACGCCAAGGGCGCCCCATTTTATGTTTTGAAATTTAATCATGCACCGAGCATTCTCGTGGAAACCGGGTATCTCACTAATTTCTATGAGGCAAAAATGCTGAAAAGCGGTTTTTATCGAGAACAGATTGCGCAAGCGATTACGGCCGGGGTTTCTGCATTTAAAGACAGAGTAAACGGGCAAACGATTGTACACAAATGAAGAACAAACAAAGAGAAAATCCAATTGGTATTTTTGATTCAGGAATCGGCGGGCTGACCGTACTTAAGGAAATTCGCCGGATTCTGCCTAAGGAAAACATTATTTACCTTGGGGATACGAAAAATCTTCCTTACGGAGTTAAGTCGAAGTCGACGATCATTGATCTTACCGTGCGCAATATTTTGTTTCTTCTCAAGAAAAAAGTGAAACTGGTCATCATTGCCTGTAATACTGCTTCATCAGTGGCGATTCCTAAGGTTCGTGATTTTTTCTCAATTCCGCTCTGCGGTGTTGTGGAGGCAGGGGCAGAGGCCGCGCTTGCGAAAACCAAAAATTTCCGTATTGGGGTTATCGGCACGAATGCCACTATCCGGAGCGGCGCGTATGATCTCCTCTTGCGCAAGTATGCTCCGGGTGTCAAGATTCTCAGGAAAAACTGCCCTCTTTTTGTTCCCCTGGTTGAAGAGGGTTGGGCGGCAAGCACTGTGGCGCATGATGTAGCGGAGGCGTATCTTGCTTCGATGAAGGGAAAAATAGACACACTTATCTTAGGTTGCACCCATTACCCCTTACTGGCAGGAGTAATTAAAAAGGTTTTGCCAAGTGTTACTCTGGTAAATTCTGCCTTAGAAATTGCCTATAAAGTAAGGAATATTCTGCAAGAGCAAGGTTTGGCAAATATTTCCGGACGAAAGCCAGAGCTTACCTTCTGTCTTACTGATGATTCACCGAATTTTCCGGGATTTACTCATTTAGTGCTTCGTGAACGCTTTAAACCTCAGATTGTGAATAATGTTTGAAATAAGCGTTGTCGGGCATTTCAGTTCCGCGCATTTTCTGCGAGGATATCGGGGAAAATGCGAAAATTTACATGGGCATAACTGGAAGGTAGAAGCCGTCTTTTGCGGGAGGAAACTTAATACAATCGGCATCTTGCTTGATTTTGTTGCCGCACGCGAAATGGTGCGCGATGTCATTGCCGGACTCGATCATGTGAACCTGAACGAAATCGGTTTTTTTAAAACCCATAATCCTTCATCTGAGAATATCGCATTCTATATTTACCGGAATCTCAAGAAAAGAGTAAAAAAATTTAAACAGGCCTCAATTGCCAGGGTAAAAATTTGGGAACAAGCAGGTTCCTGCGCCGTGTATGATGAAAAATAGGAAAGCGGTTGTGCTTTTATCTGGCGGTCTCGATTCGGCGGTATGTTTATACCTTTGTCGCCAAAGCTGTAATGCGCATGCGCTGATTTTTGATTATGGCCAGCGTCATAAGCGGGAAATCCGTTCAGCGATACAACTCGCGCAGTCTGCTCGCATACCGTATCAGTTGCTCCGTATTCAGTTTCCCTGGAAAGGTTCCGCGCTTTTTGGAAAGACAAAAACAGTTCCCCGGTATTCACGAAAACAGCGTAGGGGTATCCCGGTAACGTATGTGCCCGGAAGGAATGGTATTTTTCTGAGTTATGCGTTTTCATATGCCGAAGTCATCGGGGCACAGAGGGTTTATATTGGAGCTCACATTCAGGATTATTCAGGTTACCCTGATTGCCGCCCTGAGTTTTTGAGGCGTTTTGAACAGGCAATGCGGAAAGGCTTAAAAGCGAATACGATAAAAATATCCGCTCCGCTTCTTTTTAAAAGGAAACATGAGATAATAAAAACAGGGATTGCCTTGGGTGTTCCTTTCGAAATGACATGGTCATGTTACGAGGGACGTAAGAAACCCTGTCTTATGTGTGATAGCTGTTTTTACCGTTTGGAAGGATTTCGCAAGGCTGGATGCGTTGATCCGCTTATGCAATGAAGTAATCAATGAAAGCAAAAATTTCAGAAATTTTTCAGAGTATTCAGGGTGAAGGAATTTACCAAGGGGCAAACCAGGTTTTTGTGCGTTTTTTTGGTTGCAACATTAACTGCGTATTTTGTGATACGATTTTGATCCACCATGAGGAAAAAACGCTTCAAGAAGTTTTAGAAAAAATCTACGCGTTCCAGAATTGGCATTCAGTTTCATTAACCGGAGGAGAACCTTTATGCCAGGGAGAGTTTCTTCGTCTCTTGGCGCGGGAATTGAAAAACCGGGGATCGTGCGTCTATCTTGAAACAAATGGGATTCTACCCTATGAATTACGCAGGGTAATTGATTTTGTTGATATTATTTCCATGGATTTTAAGCTTCCTTCGTCAACGAAACTCGAAGCATTCTGGAAGGAGCACGAACGATTCTTAAGAATAGCGCTTGCCCGTAAAGTTTTTATCAAGGCTGTTATTGGTAAGGATACCCTTGAGCATGATATTCTTTCGGCAATCAGCCTCATGAAACGATGTAAAGCTTCAGTGCCGTTTGTATTACAGCCGGAAAATCCTTATGAAGATATTCTGGAGGAGAAAGTAAGTAATTTTCAGGCGCTTTGCCGGAAAAACCAGATTGATGTTCTTGTGCTTACCCAAATTCACAAAAAGATAGGGGTTGCATGACCAAGAAAAGATTCGCTCAGCTTGCTTCCAGGCTGGTAAAGAAGTCCCATTTTGAGCTTCGACCGGATCTCAAGCTTTTGCTTACCAGAGCTTTTTTCGGGGAGAAGAACGTTCAATCCAGAAAGGCTTTGGGGTGGATTCTTCAAAACGCACAGATCGCGCAGAAACAACAGATTGCTCTTTGTCAGGATACTGGATTTGCGGTTCTGTTTATTGAGCTCGGGAAAAATGTTTTTCTTCCGAAGGGTTTTGTGCCGCAGCTGGAGCAGGCGATCATCGCTGCATACCAAGAGAATTTTCTGCGTGCTTCCGCGGTTGATCCATTATGCCGCGTTCATCCTTCATACCAGGCAATCACTTCGCACATTGAGAGCGTTCCTAGCTTAAACGGCGTAACGATTAGCCTGTTGGTCAAAGGGTTTGGCAGTGAGAATAAAACAGCGCTTTACATGTTTCAGCCGACCGCTACACAGGAAGATATCGAAAATTTTGTTGTTGATTCAGCGCGCAAAGCCGGACCAGAGGCATGCCCTCCGTTTATCATCGGAGTAGGTATCGGTTCAACAGCAGAGGGGGCGCTCTTGCTTGCGAAAAAGTCGCTCCTTGGCGATTTGACAAAAAACTCAACGGAGAACCGGAAGCTTGAGATGGAAATTTTACGGAGCATTAATAACCTAAGAATCGGACCTATGGGTTTTGGGGGTAACTGTACTGCTCTTGCGGTTAAAGTATTGACAGCCAAGACGCACATTGCCGGTCTGCCGGTGGGGGTTTCTCTAAATTGTTGGGCTTTGCGGAGTGCCTCGATTCATTTAGATAAGTTATGAAACGCGTATCGTTTCCTTTATGCCGGATTTCCCTGGAGAATCTTCGGGCAGGAGAAGAGATTTTATTCTCAGGGATTCTTTACACGGCGCGTGATCAAGCCCATAAACGGTTTCTGGAGCTGATGAAACAGGGGAAGTCACTTCCCATGCCGCTTGCTCAAACAGCGCTTTACTACTGCGGACCAACCGCGGCGGCACCCGAGAGAATCATCGGCTCGTGCGGACCGACTACGAGTGCGCGCATGGATGCATTTACTCCGTTTTTAATCCAGAAAGGTCTGCGTTTCATGGTCGGGAAAGGACGGCGTTCTCAAGAAGTTCAGAGGATGATTAAAAAATATAAGGCTGTATATTGCGTTGCGCCGAGCGGGTGCGGTGCGTTCCTGAGTACCAAAGTAACCGCGAATGAATTGATTGCCTTTCCTGAACTAGGTCCGGAAGCCGTATACCGGTTGGAGGTTGAAGAATTTCCTTTGATCGTTGCGATCGATACAAAAGGAGAAAGCATATATGGTGAGATTTAAAGTTATTCAGTGGAACATTCTCCGAGTATTCCTGTGTATCGGCACGCTATTTGTCGGTGCACAGGTTCAGATTCTCGCGGAGGATATTGTTGAAGAGCGAGGAAAAGGCGAGGTGAGGTTGATACGATTTTCGGATGGTCGATGGCAGCTTCAAGTTTCAGGAAAACCTTTTTTAATCCAAGGGGTTGTATACGAACCAATAAAAGTTGGTGATAAACTCTTGGCGTCTAACCAATGGATGAAGTATGACTTTAACAAGAACGGAGTCAACGATACCGCGTATGAGTCATGGGTTGATGAGAATAAAAATAACAAAAAGGATTTTCATGAGCATGTGGTCGGTGATTTTGAGCTGCTGAAAAGAATGGGGGTAAATACAATTCGTATCTATCACCCGGTGAATGTCAACAAGCAGCTTTTGCGTGATCTCTATGAGCGGTACGGTATTCGGGTAGCTATGGGCAATCTGTTTGGCGCTTACTGCTGGGGTTCTCAGGCTCCCTGGAAAGAAGGCACGAACTATAATAACGCCCAGCAAAGAAAGAATATGCTTGATGATGTGCGCCAGATGGTTCTTGAATTCAAAGATGAACCCTATATGCTTATGTGGATTCTGGGGAATGAAAATGACGTGTCAGGGAGTTATTCAAACTCAACATTCAACAATACCAATGCCTGCATCTTTCCCGAGGTTTTCGCAAGATTTATTAACGAAGCGGTAGAGCTGATCCATTCTTTGGATCCTGACCACCCGGTTGGCATTAGTAACGCAACCACAAAAATTCTAACTTACTATCGCCGTTATTCCCCGGCGCTTGATTTTGTCGGATTGAACGCTTACCTGGGGCCTTTTGGTTTTTCACAACATTATCGGACAGTGAAGTTTGATCTCGATAAGCCAGTCTTAATTACTGAGTATGGAGTTGATTCATTTAATCAAAATAAGAACAAATCCGATGAAGACTTTCAGGCGCGCTATCACAAACAATGCTGGAAGAACATCGTTGATAATAGCTATCGCGGGTTTGGCACTGGAAACGCCATTGGTGGTTTTGCGTATACCTGGCTTGATGGCTGGTGGATGTGCGGTTCAGCGTTTCATCAGGATACCCGTGCCGGAGCCTGGCGCGGTCCTGCTCAAGATGGTTGGTTCAATGATGAATGGCTTGGACTTGTTTCTCAAGGAAACGGGAAAAATAGCCCTTTTCTGAGGCAGCTGAAGAAGGCATATTTTTTTTATGAAAAGGAATGGAATAAAAACACTGAAGAGTGATGGAGGAAATATGATACGGAGTGACGGTAGAAATTATAATGTTTTGCGCCCAATCACTGTGCAGCGCGGAGCAATGAAGTATCCGCAAGGGTCATGTCTCATTGAGTGCGGATTAACGCGCGTGCTCTGTTCCGCGAGTATTGAAGAAATCGTGCCGCCATTCTTAAAAGGCACCCAGACCGGCTGGTTGACCGCTGAATACGGAATGCTTCCGTGTTCTACGCAAACACGGATTCCTCGTGAGAAAAATTCCGGGAGGACTCAGGAAATCCAGCGTTTGATCGGCAGGGCATTGCGGAGCATCTGCGATGTAAAAAGCATAGGAGAACGCACGATCCGTATCGATTGTGATGTGCTTCAGGCTGACGGTGGAACGCGCACCGCCTCAATCAGCGGTGGTTTTATAGCTTTAGTTGAGGCACTTGCGTTACTCAAAAAACAAGGAGTGATTAAAAAGATTCCCGTTTCTGCATACTTGGGTGCGATCAGCGTGGGGATAGTCAAGAACACATTGTTGCTCGACTTAAATTACGAGGAAGATTCCCGGGCGGAAACCGACATGAACATCGTGATGAATTCCAAAGATGAATTTGTTGAAATACAAGGAACAGCAGAGCATGGTTCATTTTCCAAGAATGTTTTTGACAAAATGCTCGATTTAGCGCGCGAAGGGATTCATCAAGTCCTTGAAATCCAGAAGAAAGCGGTTGGCGAAATCCTTTCATGAAAAAGCTTCTGATTGCTACGGCGAATATCGATAAGTTTCGGGAGATCAAAGAGATTTTAAAAGACCTGCCATGCCGAATGAGTTATTTAGGAGATTTTCCTCAAGTTCCCGGAATCGTTGAAGACGGAAAAACTTTTCTTGAGAACGCGGCAAAAAAGGCAATGAGCATGTCCAGGATTTCCAGCCTATGGACTCTTGCTGATGATTCTGGTCTTGAAGTCAGGGCCTTGAACGGAAAACCGGGAGTTTTCTCTGCTCGATTCGCAGGGACCCATGCGTCGTATGACGCGAACAATCGAAAATTACTGCGACAACTGCGCGGTGTTGCCAGAAAAGAACGGAACGCAAGATTTGTTTGTTGCGTAGCGCTTGCTCGAAGCGGGATGATGGTGAAGCATTTTATGGGATTTTTGAACGGAATGATTGCTGAAGCGCCAGTCGGCAAGAATGGCTTCGGATATGATCCGGTATTCTTTCTGCCGAAATACCAGAAAACGCTGGCTGAACTTTCGCCGGAATTCAAAAACTCGATCAGCCATCGTTTCAAGGCTTTTATTCGTTTCAAAGAATATTTTTTAAAATATTTGGAGCATCCGGATAAAATCTGATATAATCTGTTGCCTGTCGCGGATAGTTGTTATTCGATGGGTATTCTATGGTTCGGGGCGTGGCTCAGCTTGGCTAGAGCGCTTGGTTTGGGACCAAGATGTCGGAGGTTCAACTCCTCTCGCCCCGACTTTATCTTGATTTAATGCAAAAATTTTCATTTTTAGGGGTGGGGGCGGTTTTCTGGTAACGTTACGGATGAAATAAAACGGTAATAGCTCGCGACTTATCAGAATAACTTGACAAGAGCTGTTTCAGGATAGCGCTCAAAAATAGCGAGGTTGTACCGGTCATGCGCCTGTAGCTCAAACGGATAGAGCATCTGCCTTCTAAGCAGGTGGTTGGCAGTTCGATTCTGCCCAGGCGCGTTTTATGAGCGCAGCACCGAAGAATCAAAACTGCGATATGATCAACAATAAAACCTTCAAAAAAAATCTCATTTTTTTCCTTTTTGGATGTGTTATTTTCTATGGGGGTTTATCAATATTTCTTAATACTGCAGGTAAAAACAGACTAAATAAATTGCTCTGTGAATCTCTCGGCGAGCAGATTACTTTTCGGCGAGCTTTCTTTCTTCCTTTTCTTACTCTTCGGATAACGGGAGTTGTCACTTCGGATGCCGCGATTGAGGAACTTGTTGTAAGTCCGAATATCAGCAGCTTTTTTTCCGGCAAATTCGGCTTGCATGCCCTTTTAATCAAGCATCCAAGAATACTGATCACACGGAACAAGGATGGTTTTAAAATTCCTTTTCGGAATTTGCTTGAAAGAAAGCTGCTCAAGCAGAGGGCGGCAGGGAATTCTGAAACGTCAGAGAGCGCGGAGCCTGTCCGCGATCGAGGAAAATCTTCCAAGCCAGCTGAATTTTTCTGCGATAAACTTCTCGTTGTAAACGGCGCTCTTGAAGTACGAGATGAAAGCGCCGGGAAAGAAAGATTCTTTGAGCTTCGGGGTATCCAGATTTCAATTTCTTCATTTCATCCGTCAGCAAACTCGGTATGTAAATTTTCCGTAAACGCACACCTCAAAACAGTTTCGCAGGGAATAAATGATTTCATTGATTTTTCCGGCTGGGTTAATTTCCCTAAAAAAGCGATGCAGGCACAATGTCAGATAAAAAGTATCCCTTACCATGATGTGGCTTTTATTCTTCCGCATTTTCTTCAGACTGACGCCCTGGGAATCCAGAATGCAGTTTTTTCTTTTGACGCCAAGATGAATTCCAAAGATAATGAACTGGTGATGAACTGTCTTGTGTTTTTGGATCAATACGTCTTGCAGTCTGAATCAGGCAGTATTTCCCAGGGAGTTCTTTTGCAAAGCCTCATCCGGTTGTTTCACGAAAAAGGCAAGACAGCCCCTTTTGAATTTACCGTGAAGACAAAATTTGATAATCCCCGGATAGATTTAAACCAGATTGGCAATCAGGCACTTTCACAGATTGGGTCAATAACTTTTATCGTCGGGAAAGAGGCGATGAAAAAAGCAGGCTCAAACGCAAAAGAGGTTGGGATAAAAGCAGCTGATACAATAAAGAAGGCCGCTCAAGAAATTTCCGATTCTCCTCGGGAGGCGATCCGCATTGCCGATGATTTTATGAATGCGGTGATCAGCACAAAGCCGGCTGAAGAGAATGCCACCAGCCAGTAAGCGCACGAAGAAACTTTACAATCGGTTTTTTTTGTATATAGTATACAGTAAGGAGTACCCATATGAGTCATGTCTATCATGGTCCAGAACGGAGAAATTTTAAGCGGGTTAAAGTTAATCTTATCGTAGTTTATCGGGAAGATGCGCCGCTCGATGTGCATATCCGGGCAAGCGGTGTTGATTACCAGGCGTCGATGGTTGATATCAGTGAAGGCGGAATGTCAATTTTAACCGAGGCAAATATTGCGGTTTCTACGACACTCTGGATAAAATTTTCGCTCCTTGACCGTAAAGACAAAGGGGTTGATTTCTATGGAACAATGGAGCTGAAAGGCAAGGTTTTGAGCAATATTTTACTTGAAGGAGATACCCACCGCCTCGGCATCCAGTTTTTCAGCGTTGAAGAAAAAGATAAGTCCGATATCGCCCACTTTGTAGAAATTATCGATCAGCGTTTCAATCCCGGAAGTTAATCCGCAATATTTTTTTGTTCTGAAAACCAGAGAATAAGTTTATTGTTTGACAAAAGCCGTTTCTTTTATACAATAGAAACGTTTCCCGGCAAAAAAACAAATACACTTTAAAAACTTGATGCAGCAACTTTTATGATTCTCCAGACACGGCAATGTACTCTGCTCGTCCTCATTTTACTTCTTTGCGTTCCGGTTTTTGGAGCTGAAGTATACTATCTGGGCCAGAATTCTTCCGGGGTCTCCGAAAAGACAACAAATCCTCGCTATTCCCTACAACAACGCTTCGCCGACTTTTTCACTTCACTCCAATCGCCCCAGAAAAACAATGAGAGTTCCGGGTATTTGGGTGGAACATTTATGCAGTCCGTTACGTGGAATGATATTGATGGCAATACTTCAAAATCCTACCTTGAGCAAGGGACAGACTATCTTACCGAAGCGAATCTCAATATGCTTGAAAAGCTCGGAGGTGATTATCATTTTGAGGGGCAGTGGTTTTTGCGGAAAACTGATGACCGGAGGATTGAACCTCGCCGAGATGTGCGCCTAAAACAAGTTGACTTGCGGGTGTCAAACGATGAAAATCTATACCAGTTCGGTGATTTTTACGCTGACTTCTCACAATTTGTGCTTGGATCAAGTTTGGAAGGTTTTAATATTGATCTGCGGCCGGAAAAAAATCAGCACTATCAGTTTGTAACCGCCCGAAAGAGTAAGGCCGATATCGCGGCAGATCTTTTTCAGAGGAATGTTTTTGGCTTTAAGGCCGACCGATATTTTCTTCAAGATTCAGAAATATTCTCGAACTTGCGTTTTGGTTTTCAGGCTGCCAGCAGCCAGGACGACAGCTCAACGTTACCCGCGCCGAATAGCACAAAGGATTTGCGCAATACCGTAATCGGATTTGACGGAGAGGTAGCGTTTCAGAGGGGTCCGGCAGTGCAGTATGAGTATGCCCGTAGTATGTATCTGGAGCATGAAGACTCTGCAACCGGGCATGATACTGATTTCGGGAGTGCCTTCCGAATCCAGCCTTCCTGGAATCTCGGAAAAACAAATTTACGATACCTTTATTATTACGGCCAGCCGGGATTCTATTCAGATGCCGGGTCATCGATGGCAGACAAGATTCAGCATCAACTGAGCATTGACCATCGTTTCAGCGATCGCTTGAGCGTGACGGTCAGTGAAAATTACTATTGGGATCATCTAACCGGCAGCACCTTAACCAAGCGGACGTATAATAATGAGAAGTATCTAAACCTAAACATCGTTCCATTTGCTTGGCGGACCAGCTTGTTTTTACGGCCGTATGTTAATTATCTGGCAAAAGATTCGGATGATGAAATTAATTCCGTAGAGTCTCGTACGGTTACCACAGGAATCAATATGAATGATCGCTTGAATGAACATACGACATGCGGGTTAGGGTATGAGTACCGGTCTTTTACTGATCAGGCCGCGAAAACTTCTTCCGAAACATTTCATCGGATCAAAGGCGACATCGCGCAGGATTTTATTTTTTTAAAACGGCGCCTGTACTATTCATTTGGTCCGATCGTGGATATTCGGAATCGCAAAGGCGATGACGATAAGGATGTTCACACGAGCATCGATTGGAATCTTCAGTATGATCTGACTCCGGGAACCACGATGCGGATGGGCCACACCATCGCTGATACCAACAGCGCGACCCCCGACGGTGATTACTTGAACAATCGCGGATTTTGGGAATTTGATTTTTTGATCAATAAGGAACGTTCGGCGCATTTTGTGCTTCGCAGCGAACGGAACCATTATATCAATGGGAATGGGGCGCAGAGTTATAAGGAGCTTCGGGTGATTTCGAAACTCGTGGTGAATTTCTGATGAAAAGAACATTCATCTGCATGATCACGGTGAATCTTTTGCTTGCAGGCTGTGCTGGTGCGCCTGTAGCGTCCATCCAGCGTACCGAAGAAAAAAAGAATGATTTTGTGCTCGCCGAAAAGGTTGTTCGCGACCTGTTTGATATCTACCAGGATTTTACCATGAAGAAATTCTCGGATGCCGTAGCAGATGATTTTGTTCCGATGCGCAGCGATTTTATCAATACCGCATCGAGGAATACCAGTAAAACCGTTCTTGTGGAAGTTACCTTTTCTTTGGAGCAGGTTTTGTCCAACAAGGATACGTTGGCAATAGAAATAAAGTGGCAAAAACACTCTCAGTCCTATGGCGATACGTCTGTAGGGTTAACGCAAGGGCGGGCCAATTTGGTATTTAAGAATAAACCAGGCCGGTGGCAGCTTTACCAGGTGAGCGGCGATAATCCATTTTAATAGATGCACGAGAACATGAGGAAACAATGAGGTTTAAAACGATATTTTTTCTTACGCTTCTTGGTTTTCATTTCTGCGGTGTTTGTTGTTCTGGCTACGCGGAGGATGAGAGCCTTTCTCAGAAAGCGGCAAACCAAGTCATCGACAGCCTGCCTGATTTCATAAAAGATGTTCAGGCGATGCGGAATATGACTCCTCAGCAGAAAATCGATTACCTTATGGGTGCGGTTGATGACCGGGTGAAAGAGAAGGTAAGCGAGAAATTCAAGGATCAAATCAAAGATAAAGTGAAAGATTTTACAAGAGCTGCTCTGCGGGCGCGCGCGTTCCAGGAATTCGGCATTCCTCAAATCCGCAATGCATTTGTTTTGGGCGAAGCGGTCAATTGGGGCAAGATTGAATCTGAGATCGTTTCCAACGTGGACACGAAGATGCGTATGTTTGATGCCGGATGGAAAGCCGCCGAAATCGGTTGGGGAGCCTATGAGGCATACGCGACAGGTGATGCGGTGGCGGCTGCGAAATCAATTAGCGGCAGCGTCTGTGAACTTTTGGCTGAGGCTTACATTCCAGGGTGGGGATGGATTAAGTTTGGAGCCAAGATGGTCGAAGCGCTGGGTAATTATGTTCTTTCATATGCCACGGATACCGCTGTTCAGGGTATGCTTGAAGATATGTATGGCATGAAATCGAATCCCTCGGGTTTTGCAGATTGGTTGATTAAACAGTCTCCGCAGGCGATTATGGCGGATTTAAACAGTAAATGGGATGATGGCATGGCGTTTGGCTATCTCTGGCAGGGACAGGGAACGGATAAAGGCGACGAAGAGATGAAGTCGCGTTTGCAATCGGTTCTTGTCGGGCTGCGTGGCCAGCTTCTTGCGAAAATCAAGGAAGAAGAAGCCAAAGAAAAAGAGCTTCAGCAGTATATGGAGCAGTATAACCAGGAGACAGAGAAGAGAGCGAAAGACTTGCAGTCTGTTGCAAAACAGGCTACCGATGAAGCAGAAAAGATTTTGGCTCCAGTAAAATCGTTCCGCGAGAAATACTACGGGATTCGTAAACAAGAAGTTCAACAGCAGGAAACAAGAATCCGATCGCAAATGGTAGGCGGAGCAGGAATTGCGTATTCTTCTCTTAACTACAAAGGGCTGGTCAATATCTATAGAAACGCGCTGTCAGAAGTAAAAGACGGGCCTTCGAAAAGCGGCTTTGATAAAGAGGCCTACGAGCGTATGTACAATGAGTATGGTCCGGCAGTCGCAAAGGAATTAAAACGTTTCAGTGAGACGAATGAAGCGGCAATACAGGCCGCGGGAAAGGCCATGTGGGCGGCGTGGGGTCCTCAGTTTGATGCGCTCTCAACGCAGATTAACGCGGCTTTTAAGCGAGGGGATCATAGAACAGTAGAAGCGTTAAATAATCAGCTTGCCGCTTTGAACGCGCGATTTGCTCCGGTGCAACAGGCACACGCGAAAGCAGTCAGCGAGGCGCGCACAAAGATGGCGCTTGAAGAACAACTTTTGGGGACAGAGTATACGCTCGCAACGCTTGAAGCTACAGAACGAGGAGCAAAATTCGGCATGCGCATCGTAGAGGCGTATAAGTCAATCAATGATCAGTTGTCGAAAGCAAACACAGAGCTTGGCCTTGGCTTAAAAATATTGCGCGAAAATATCCATAAACTTAACTATCCAGGTTTATGGCGCCATGCTGGCAGTATTGCCGGAGCTATTGGCGGGGGTTACAGCGGTCCAGCTGAACAGCTGCGTAAAGGTGAGTATGAATTTTTTGTTGGTCCGGGGCATCTTTCAGGGGCGATTGCCAATGCTGAAGAAGAGGAGCGTAAACTCAAGGCAGACTTAGAAAAACTCAGTGAGCTTGACAGTGCAGAGCGGAAACTCTATGCGGCATATCGCCAGGTAGTTGCTAACGCGTTCAATAGCTATCAAGCGGTCACTCCGGAACGGCTTCAGGTAATACATAAACCGCCAATTTTTTCAGGGGACCAGGAGGAAAATCGCCGCAATTCAATGATTGGTGCGGCTCGAAGTGGTAACCCGTCTTCGTTGGGAGATGAGTATTGGGGGATTGCTGATTTTCCCTATGTATCGTTTCCTGGAGGATATCCTCGTATTACCGGGACGATCATTTCTTTAGAGTTTTTAAACCAGATCGACAGTTTTCTGGGGAATCCATCTGAGCCGTATCGCGAGGCCTTAAAAAAGGTACAGCAAGATATTACGGCTTTACGCGGCTGGGCAGAAACTGACGAATTGGCAGGGATTATCAATCAGCTTGGTCCTCGGCTCTCCAAGCTTTTTGACCAGTACGCTTATTTTGGCGAAGGTATTCCTGGAATAATTTACAAATTTCGCGCGCTTCCTGAAGGAAAAGGCGGGCAGGGAACCATTATTGATGAGCGCACCGTGTTGGATACGGCGGGTTATGTGTATCTTCAGGAGATGAAGGAAGTGTGGGAAAAGAATGGGCATCGTGTTGCGCAATTTGCCAATCTCGCAAAAGGATATGGGAAAGGCCATAACTATCCAAGGGATTATAACCCAAAGCGGTATATCGATAAGCTCCCTACCTGGCAGGGGATTCCTCAAAAGATTCAGATCTATGAACAGGCAATGATTCAGGCAATAAAAGAGAGTAAAGAGGCGTATGCTCAGGCTCGAAAGCAAATCGATGAGTTGAAAGACCAATTTGAGCAGTCGCGCAGCGGATTCGGCGCGATGAATCTGAAGAATATGCAGAATGTTCAAAAAACCCTGAAACTCATTATTCAGTACAATCTTGTTGCTCCAGGGTATACGGCAATGAAAGATGAGATTCTTCAGTTTGAAAAAGATATGGAAGAAGGAATCGCAACCTGGTTGGAAGAACAGAAAAAAAAGAATGAAGAATACCAGCGTCGGCAGGCAGAAGAAGCCAAATTCCAGGCGGAGGAGGCCCGCAAACAGGAAGAGGCAAGAAATCAGGATGCTTTAAAGCGGACCAATCCGGCTGAATACTATGGCTATCGAGTGGTGAGTAGCCGTCTGAATACATACTCGGTTGATGGTGTTTCCGGAGATATTATTGTTACTCGTGACAAGCTTGTTCAGGGGCAGCTGCATATTGACGCACAATTGAGCCATACAGATAAGGCAAAGACGCTTCTTTTCTCAGAAGATGGAGGAAGGACTTGGAAAGAAATACCACTAAGCGCGAACATCAGGTATTCGTTTTATCCGATGCCAAACAGGCTTTACAATCCTTTTGTCCAGATTAAAACCGAAGATCTTCTTGTAGTCAATCTCAAGCTTATTCCCAGCGCGAACGGGATTATCTATAAGGATGAAGATTTTAACCAGCAGGTAGTAGCCGCAGTTAAAGCGCTTGCCGAAGCATACGAGCGCCGGGATTTATCGGGTTTTAGCGACCTTATTTCTCGGAATTATGCGGGAAATAAGACATTTCTCGAAGAAGGCGTTCGGTTTGATTTTGATCTTTTTCTCAATATTTCTTTGAAAATTTACATCAATCGCATTGAACAACGCGGAGATCGATTTGTCGTTGAAACCAAGTGGGATAAAAGCCAAACACCACGTCAGACAGGTCAGACTCAAAAGACAACCGGACGAACCACGATTATGTTTGTAGTAGAGGATGGTAAACTCAAAGTTCAAAACCTGCGAGGAGATCTTCTCTATGCGACACTTTCTCCTGAAATTGCTCAAGCGAGTGGATTGTCTTCCGCCAAGGTTGAAGAAATCCGCACTGCTCGTGATGAGCGTAATCCGATACAACCGGGCGCGGGAACTACAGATGATGATGGAGGGATCGCTTCTCCGGCGGCCACTTTGACTGTTACCACAAAAAGCTTGGAAGATGATTACGGTACCGGCGGCATGCCGGATCAGCACATAGACTTTGCTACGGGTAATGTTATTTTAGGCGGAGCAGGAGGCGATATCGGACTTGAAGTGAATGGTTTCTGGGCACAAATAGGTGCCGGGATTAAAGAAGTCGGCACTTCATTCAATGCGACTACCGACGCTTCCGGAGTAACAGCGTTGGATAATAGCGTTTTTGGTCTTACAACAGGCAAAGTCTATATCTTTTTGACTACGGGTGGTTACTACGGTAAGCTTGAAGTGATTTCTTGGGATGAAGAAGACAGAGATCTTGATACTGTTTTTGATACCTCAATTGTGCAATTTCGCTATGCTGTCCAGACAAATGGGACATCCGATGTAACTACTCAGTAATCTTTTCATCGCACGACATTTGCTCGTGGTATTTTAGAGAAATCTTCCTTTACAGCTCGCATAAAATTTGATAAAGTTATACAGATTTCTTAGGCCCTCTATACGTTGATTTTTTGGAATACGATAATACGGTGGGTGTAGCTCAGTTTGGCTAGAGCACTTGACTGTGGCTCAAGATGTCGAGGGTTCAAATCCCTTCACCCACCCCATATTTAACCCTCATGCGAACCCGGACTCTTCGGAGCCACAAACGCATGAGGGTTTTTCTTTTTCTGGTGGGGAAGCGCTTGAGTTTGCTCCCCAAGAGATGGTCGAGTTTATCAAATATCTGAAGAGCTATTCTTCGATATGGCCGAGAACTTACTTTTGTGAATTTCCTTTCTTTATCTCCATTACCAATTTTAAACGAAAAATATGCTTTGGAACACGGCCCGAAGACTTGGCCGATATGGGGATTATTCATCAAAAAGCATGGGAAAGGCATCAGGCGCATTTAAATCGTCTGTCCCGATTTCCGCTTGATAAGGCAGAATATTATCAAAGGTTGAAGGAGATGCATGCGGTGAATACCGTTCGTGGGCTTTCGACAATAACAGGGGAGGACTGGTCGTATATTGCTAAGATTCTTAGAGTTTTATTATTGCCGGAACCAATTAAAGATTTTTTGAGGAATAATAAGAGCAATTCTGAGATTGTGAAGTTCTTCACTCTACGTCGTCTTCTTAATATTGTGCGGCAACGTGAGGAAAGGCTTCAATTAAGCTATTTCAGTGAGCTTATGGAAAAATATGGGATGGCGTTTATCGACTCTTGGACGCAGGATAACATCAAAAGATGAATCAAATCGCCGTGCCTAAATGTCCATTCCGTATGAATGTCCGCTCATTAGCGGACATTTTCTAGCCAGCAGACATTTATAATAAAAGCGTAGGAACTGAAATTCCAATTAAGTTTATTCACTTTTTCTGTATTCGGAAAAACAAGTAATATTTTGGGCTTCAAACGGCTCAAATTAGCCTGAAAAATAGTCTATTCCTGCAAAAATTGATTATTTTGCAGGCTTACGATAAAATGCCTTCGTTTTAGGTATTTGAGAATTTTTTTGATATTTTAGCCATAACATCGTGCAAGAAAAAAAAGAATTGACAAATATTTGTTAAAATGGTATTATTACATTGTCAATAACGCTCAAAATAAGTATTTCAGGAGGGATAAAATGATTCATTCATTTACGTTCAAAAATTTTTGTTCCTTTGCAAATAATGCCACAATATTGTTTCAGGATATTCGCAAAGGAGTAGAAACTAAGAGTAATATGTTTTGCGACACCTCGTTAGGCGACCGTGTAAGCAAAGTTATGATCGTGGTTGGGCCTAACGCGTCTGGTAAGACAAGCGCCCTTAAGGCGTTGGCTTTTCTTAGTTGGTTTGTGCGAAATTCCTTTGTTGGGCTGGAAGGGGAAAAGGAGCCAATCCCTGTCGATAATTTCGCTTTCTCAGAGGATAAAGAAAGCGTGTCGGAATTCGAATTGGTTTTTGATCACAAAGATGTTGTTTATAAATATATCCTGCATTTATGCAAAACCCATGTCATAAAGGAAGAGCTATACCGCAAAGAAGATACCCAGCATTTTAATTATATATTCAAGAGAAATTGGAACGCACAGGCGGGGAGTTCTGAGATTGTTCAGCGCATAAATTTAAAGACAGAAATTCTTAAAGAAATCTTGCGCAAGAACGTGTCTTTAATTGCCGCGTCAGTCGCGATAAAGAACGATTTTCTTACAGATATTGCCGGGTTCTGGGAGAAGATCATTAGCAACGTTAATCGCATGGGAAAATCATGGGACACTTCTTCGCTTGGCGAACGCGGCTTATTTGAAGCCACAGAGGCCTATAATAAAAATCAAAATCTTTTTGTTAAAGTTGTTCAGTTTTTGAAAGACATTGATCTTGGTTTAGAGGGAGTGTTGATCGAAGAGGGAGAAGCTCGAAATCCTAAAACCGGAGAAGCGAAGAAAATTTATTTGCCATATGGCGTGCATAAGGTTAAGGACAAGCAATATAAATTACCGTTAGCTTTTGAATCCAGCGGCACAAAAAATATGTTTGTGCTTTTGCATTTTCTTTTGCCAGCTATTGAGCAGGGCGGGCTTGCGGTAATAGACGAGCTTGAGATCGATTTGCATCCTCACGCCGTCCCGCAAATAATCGAGTTGTTCGCTAACCCAGCCACCAACCCTAAAAATAGCCAACTCCTTTTTACTTCACATTCCCTGGAGGTTCTTAACCATCTTGAGAAGGAACAAATTGTTCTGGTTGAGAAAAAACAGGAGTGTAAAAGTGAGCTTTATCGGCTTGATGAATTGAAAGGAATACGTCGCGACGATAACATCTACGCAAAATATATGGCCGGTGCTTATGGCGCGGTTCCAAACATATAAATAAGGGAGCCGCGATATGACGCCAAGACGAATAAAGCCGACCAGAAACACAAAAACAACTGTTCTCATTGTAGGCGAAGGCCCTACCGAGAAAGCATTTTTGCAATATCTCAAGGAGTTATACGTCGCGTGTGATTATGCCTGTGCCGTAAAAGTAGAATGCGGTTCTGGCGGCTCACCTCGCTGTGTAGTGCAAAAAGCCATACGTTTACGAGGTAGCAGGGCTTATGATAAGTGTTACGTGCTTTTTGACGCGGATAGGCCGCTTGAAACTGATTATAAATTATCTGATCGCATGAATAAGCGGCCTCGCGTTGAAGTTCTCAAGGCCACGCCATGCATAGAGGGGTTATTTTTGGCAATATTGAAACACCCCGGATTTTCTCAAGGAAGCGCCGCGTCACATGATTGCAAACGGGATTTCCATGCCGGTTACATATCCGAAGACAAAAAGATGGACAAACGGTCATATGGGGGGAAGTTTCCAAAAACGATACTGGATAGCCAAAGAGCGCAGGTTGCAGAGTTAGACCTTATTTTAAAGGCAATGCAGGTTTAGTGAATTTGCTTCAGGCGGTGTCGTCAGCAGGACGTTGTGGGTACCGGGAGCAATAAACGGAGGATTTTATGGGTGAAATAAAGGAACTTACAGAGAAAATAAAAGAATTCCGTGACGAGCGAGATTGGAAACAATTTCATAATCATAAGGATATGTCTCTCTCACTAATGCTTGAGGCAGCTGAAGTTTTAGAGCACTTTCAGTGGAAATCACAGAGCGAAGTCGAAAAACATGGAAATGCATGCAAAAATGAAATAGCTGAAGAGCTCGCTGATGTTGCTATGTACCTATTTGAGCTCGCAGATAATCTTGGTATTAATTTGTCCGATGCTATTGAGCATAAGCTGACAAAAAATGCTAAAAAGTACCCTGTAGAGAAAGCTAAAGGTAAACACACAAAATACGATAAATTATGAGGCTTTACTCGGGAACATCACAGCAATTCATTCAAGATGCAATTCATAACCAAATCGCAGAGAAGTTAAAGAACGCATTTTTCGGATATTATCGTTACAATCCTTCCCCAGCGGAGATTAATTCTTGGCGCAACTCCCTTCGTTCGATTAGCCAAGTATTTCAGCATGCGGATCTGATGGATCATGGAGTTCTTCTTGAATACCAATTACCTTTAACTTCTCGCCGACTAGATTGCATGATCTGTGGCCGTGATCAACAAAAAGCAGATAATGCTGTTATTGTGGAATTAAAACAATGGGATAGATGTGAAGAGGCGTATGGCGATAACGAAGTGCTCACATGGGTTGGAGGCGCAAAGCGAGAAGTATTACATCCTTCAGTCCAGGTTGGGCAATATCATCTTTACCTAGAAGATACGCACACAGCATTTAATGTTGATGATGACCCTGTTACCCTGAACGCTTGTACTTATTTACATAATTACAACTATTATTCCGACGACGTTATTTTTTCAGATAAATTCCAACTTCCTCTTAAACGGTATCCTCTATTTACTGCAGATGATGTTGAAAAGCTAACAGATTATTTGAGGGATAGACTTTTAACCGGAGACGGCCTAGATGTTTTACAAAGGATCGAAGAAAGTAAATATCGTCCAAATAAAAAGCTCATGGATCACGTAGGTAACATAATAAAAAACAAAACAGAGTATATTCTGCTAGATGAGCAACTTATCGTTTATGATGCTGTCTTGGGATGCGCAAAAAGAAGCTTCCATGATAAGCAAAAGTCTGTAATTGTTGTTAAAGGTGGCCCAGGCACTGGCAAGTCTGTTATAGCAATTAACTTAATGGCTGACTTGCTATTGAAAGGTTACAACTCTCATTATGCCACTGGTTCAAAGGCTTTCACAGAGACATTGCGGAAGATCATCGGAACTCGCGGATCCGTACAGTTTAAATATTTTAACAGTTATGGTCAAGCAGAAGAGAATGCTGTAGATATTCTCATCGCGGATGAGGCCCATCGTATACGAGAGACAAGCAATAGTCGATTTACACCTCGCGCGAGCCGCTCCGAAATGACACAAATTGAAGAATTGCTTCGGGCGTCTAAGGTCGCGGTATTTTTTATTGATGATGACCAAGTAGTGCGTCCTAATGAAATAGGCTCTGTTGATTATATTAAGAGAATCGCAGACGATCGCAAAATCAAACTCCATGAATATGAATTAGAAGCTCAATTTCGTTGTAATGGATCTGATGCGTTTGTAAGTTGGATCAACAATACCTTAGGGATTAAAAGAACCGCCCATGTAATCTGGGATCAACATGAAGAATTTGATTTTAAGATATTTTCTAGTCCAATTGAACTTGAAAATGCCATACGTAATAATGTTGCACGAGGCTTTACTGGAAGAGTAACAGCTGGTTTTTGCTGGGATTGGTCGCTCCCGAATGAAGATGGTACGTTGAAAAATGATGTAATCATAGGAGATTATAAACGACCATGGGATGCAAAGCCGGAGGCTAAACGCTTAGCTCCAGGTATTCCGAAAGCTTCCCTGTGGGCATATGATCCTAATGGTATTAATCAAGTTGGATGTGTGTATACTGCACAGGGTTTCGAGTTTGATTATGTCGGAGTTATTTTTGGTGAAGATTTAGTATATGACTTTGATAAGCAAGAGTGGATCGGCAATTCGGCTAATTCCTCTGATAGCGTAGTTAAGCGGTCTAAGAACAAATTTGTGGATTTGGTAAAAAATACTTATAGAGTTTTATTAAGCCGAGGAATGAAGGGTTGTTACGTCTATTTTATGAATAAAGATACCGAGAGGTTTTTTAAATCACGAATTGAAGGTGATAATACACAAATAGATGAATCTTTAACCGTTTCTAGGCTTCTAGGTAGCGAGGTAGATTTTCTTGAACGTATTCTCCAAGACGTTGATAGCTCTTTGAAATACAAAGAATATTTACCAGTTTATACTTTGGCTGCGGCAGCCGGTGCATTCGGCGAAGGCATGGATGTTAAAGAAAAGGGTTGGATTAAGGTTAACATCGGTAAGGCTTTGAATAAAAAATTATTCGTTGCGAAAGTAATCGGTAAGTCTATGGAACCGTTAATTCCTGATGGGAGCTATTGTGTGTTTAGTGCGAACGTTGTTGGCACGCGAGCGAATAAGATTGTTTTAGTTCAACACAGCAGCATTTCTGATCTTGATAGTGGCGGAAAATATACGGTGAAGAAATATACGAGTAAGAAAAAATACTCGTCAGATGACACTTGGGAACATGACGAAATAACTTTGTTGCCGCTAAATCCTGACTACGCTCCCATCATAATACCGAATACCAATGAGGGCGAGTTTATGGTGATCGCAGAATTTATATCAGTATTAAAATAATAGGTTAGGCATGATATTAAAACCCGGTGAAATAGTTTCTTATTTAACAATGTGCCAGCACGAAGGGGTAAACCTTCAGCGGGGCATGAATTTCCGGTTAAAGGGCGGGCTAAGTGTCATTTTAATGAGCTTAAGAAAGAATGCCCCGTATGCTGATAGAGTCGAGGATGATGGTGGCGTTCTGATCTATGAAGGCCACGATGTTCCGAAATATCAGGGGTTAAAGCAAAATCCAAAACAAATTGATCAGCCAGGGCTTACTCCCTCAGGGGCATTAACCGAAAATGGCAAGTTTTTCAAAGCGGCCGAAGGATATAAGAAAAATAATGGCATTCCAGAGCTCGTTAAAGTTTATGAGAAGATACGTAACGGCATTTGGACGTATTCTGGGATTTTTGAATTGATTGATGCATGGCAGGAAGCTGCTGGGAAGCGAAAGGTATTTAAATTCAAACTAAAAATTACCGATCGGTCAGAGGCCGATCGCGACCCTGCAAATAAGGACGACTTGGATCATACGCGCGTAATACCCACAGATGTTAAATTGGCGGTATGGGAGCGCGATAAAGGACGATGTGTTGTATGCAATTCGGCAAACAACTTGCACTTTGATCACATTATCCCATTCTCAAAGGGCGGTACATCTTTAAAAGCAGAAAATATTCAATTGATGTGTGCAAGGCATAATCTAAATAAACGAGATAAATTAATTTAGATTCGATAAACTTTTGATAAGGAAACGAATTAAATGGCATTGGTTTGTTGATCATTGGGTTTTGTTAGCTCAAAATTCGGGGAGCTTCACATTTTTTTGCTCCTGTGGCTCTAGACTGCGCGGTTTCTAATACCGCGAGGCCACCCCAGCTTAAAAATTTCTGCCAAATTTTTAAGCGTCCCAAAGCCATCCCGGGAAATATCCACAGGAAATTTCCCGGGTATTCAAACGGCGAGGGGCAGGATTACATATCGCTACTTCCAATGTCTTCCTGAGCATATCAATCAGATCTTCTGAATATCAAATGGCAGAGGGTTTTGTCTGGTAAAGGAAAACCTTTTATAATATAATGTTTTATGCCCTTTTTGTAAATAAGAATGGCCTTGCCCGAGTGCTGGATTGTGCCGTCTACCGAGATCAAAGGGCTTCTGTACAAGAACCCAAAGGGCAACCGATCGGTGATTGACTGTTATGGCGAGAAAGGCATGCTAAAAAGAGGGCTTCGCTTTAAGGATAACTGGGAGCTTCTGAAATGACAGAATTGCTTCAAGCACAAGTTCGATCTATCGGCGAGCATTACGTTGTTGCTCGGCTTACGACGCTGGGGTTTATCGTGGGCTTGGCGCCTGAGAATACAAGAGCTGTTGATATTATTGCGATGAGCGAGGATGGCAAAAGAAACCTCCAGATTCAGGTTAAAACGCGAACGGAAGGCCGTTCTGCCGATAAAGGCTGGATGATGAGTGAGAAACACGAATCCTTAGTGAATGACAATTTATATTATATTTTCGTTACTTTACCGGAGCAATGGACTGACCGCGATCAACCGTCCACTTTTATTATTCCATCAAAGAAAGTGGCCGCTATTGTTAAGCAATCGCATAAAGACTGGACATCCAGCCCCGGGCGTAAAGGTCAAAAGCGTAACGATACCAAAATGAGACGAATCAAGCCGATCTATTCAGATTCTCCATCAATTCCTGCTGACTGGATGGATGAATACCGGGATAATTGGGAGATTTTGAAATGACTTTAGATCGATATGTCGCATGGGCCTTGGCTAATATTAACATAACCCTTCCCGTTTCCCGCAGAGTTGAGGAAGATTGGTTATATAATTGGTCGAGGACGTTGGATGCGATTAACAGCGTGACTGGGATATTTGAGGTTACGTCGTTGATATTCTCACGGTCTGAGTTTCTTGGCGGTTTATATCTTGGAAAAACGGCGGATACAACAGCTGACGATTTTAAACTGTTCTGGGATAAGTTCTTCCCGGAGGAGTATAAGGATTTTCATAATATGAGCGGCCAAGGTAAAGGTTCAGACATCTTCAATGTATTCAGAAATAATATCCTTCACTCAGGGACAGCAACGGCGATTAAATCTGGTGCCGATGATATTATTGGCTGGTTGATGGGATACGGGGTAAATCCCGATGGCAAGGGCATATCTTTTAAGGATCGGGCGTTTCATATTGACTGCCAGAATCTAACTACCGAGTTCAAAGAGGCGCTGAAGAAATATATTTCTTACTTGAAAGATGATACGGATGATTTAAACGGACAGGGCATTCCAAGCGTACGCTGGAGAAAAGGATTTTGGTATACCTTAAAGCCTGTTTATATGGATTCTGCTTCATGGGGCGCTTTAGGTCGAGATAATAAGATTTATTCTTAATGCGAGAGGTTAATTATGGCGAAAATTATATGCTTCACTGCAATATTATTGCTGAATACTATTTTAGCAAGCGCGCAGGATACCCCTTTGGAAAAACAACTGACATTGATATACAAGAATGCGGAAGATGCAACCACCAAAGGCGATATCGAGCAGTCAGATTTTTGGTTGGCCAGATACATGGGTTTAACAGCCACAGATGAAAACACAAACCGTGGCTACCCCGATTTAATCCCATTGTTTAAAAAACGAGAGGATTTAAAACCCACAGCATTTATCTCTGGAAAGTACGATGATAGTTTTATCGAATTCTACGCTCGCGGAACATGTGGCATGTGGGGCGCGCCCGATGAAGGTATTGATAGAGAAAAGCGAGAATTTATAATTCAGTCCTATTCAGATGGTCGCTATTTTGTCGAGATAACAGCTTCGCCTCGGCTTGAGAATTGGTCTATTTTAAAAGAGCCCGCAGTTGTAGCCGTTATCCCTCTCGGGAAAAACCCCATTATCCATTCAGGTAAACTTGATAAAAATGCGGTTGCTAAACGCTTCAAGAATATGCCCTTTGATATCGGAGAAAGTTTTATCCACTACGTCTGGCAACCGGAAATGCACGATTTAGATGGGGATGGCATACCTGAAGTATGGATCCGCTATATTAAGGCTTGGGCCGATGGTTTTTCTCAGGAATTGGCTATATATAAAATTAAAGATGACAGTGATCTTGTCCTATTAAAGCAGTTCTCCGGTGAAGCCGAAGGCATTGCCAGACGCCTTGACGGGAATGGGGTCGAGATAGGCACCGGCTTTACTAATAAGAATGTTGGGCATCTAGGTTTTGATCAGACACGCCTTGAAATATGGGCATACAGAGATGGCAAATTCATAAAGACTTCCGAAAGGAATGTTCCCCATATTCTCTGGAGTAATGCATGGGAGAAGTATTATTTTAATAGTCAAAAATGATGTTTTGCGGGACAATGGATTAGTTAGCAGGCTACAAGGCAGTTTCTAACCTGCTTAAGCCATCGACCCCAATGAAACTTACTTCTTTCTGTCTCGACAAAGCAGAAAGAAGTTTAGTTGAATTGTCCCCGAACAGCTTTCGGAAAATGTCAAAGAGATTTTCCGAATATGAGAGATGTTCGGGGTACAACACTGCATGCGGTGCAAAAAGCAGCGCAGGCCATCAGAAAAGGCCAAGGTTTAGTTACTCCAAAGCCATCCCGGGAAATATCCACAGGAAATTTCCCGGGTATTCAAACGGCGAGGGGCAGGATTACATATCGCTACTTCCAATGTCTTCCTGAGCATATCAATCAGATCTTCTGAATATCAAATGGCAGAGGGTTTTGTCTGGTAAAGGAAAACCTTTTATAATATAATGTTTTATAATCGTGTATTAAGAGATTGTACCTGTTGCTAAAATAAACCAGTATATGATGTCTGAAAGAGAGGTGGCAAATGAATATTCCGGAATCAGGTAAGCCGCTCGATACGGCCGCAATAACAATTGGTGATAAGATCGTTTCCTGTCCTATTATCACAGGCGTTGAGAATGAGAAAGCCTTGGATATTTCTGGGCTTCGCAATAAAACAGGTTACGTGACGTATGACGAGGGATATGTCAATACCGCCTCTTGCTTAAGCAGCATTACCTACATAGACGGGGAGAATGGAATATTGCGATACAGGGGGATTCCCGTGGAAGAACTTGCCGCAAAACGAAGCTTTATTGAAGTCGCTCATTTGCTTATTTTCGGGCACTTGCCGTCGGTTACAGAGAAAAGTACCTTTTCTAAACTTCTTACCAGTAACTGCATGATTCATGACAATATGGTCAAGCTTTTTGATAACTTGCCCGGTTCAAGCCATCCCATGGCTACTTTGTCGGCAATGGTGGTGACGCTTTCTGCGTATTATCCTGAGTTGGTAAAGCCCGAGATGAACGCAGGGGAGATGAATAAAATTATTGCCGAACTTCTTGCCAAGATCAGGACCCTTGCGGCGTATTCATACAAAAAATCCATCGGTGAACCTATCATTTACCCGAAACGCGAGTATAAATATGTCGAAAACTTTCTTCATATGATGTTTTCCACTCCTGTAGATGAATACCCCTTAGATCAAGAAGTGGTAGATGCCCTGGAAAAGATTCTTATCCTCCACGCTGATCATGAGCAGAATTGCAGTACTTCAACCGTGCGGTTGGTGGGAAGTTCTAAAGCCAATCTTTTTGCGTCTATCTCTGCGGGTATTTGTGCCCTCTGGGGACCTTTACATGGCGGTGCGAATCAAGCCGTTATTGAGATGCTTGAGGCGATCGTTAGGGATAAGATAGATGTGAGGCATGTTATCGAGAAAGCAAAGGACAAAAATAATCCTTTCTTGCTTATGGGTTTTGGCCATCGAATTTATAAGAATTTTGATCCCCGGGCGAGGATTATTAAGGAAATATGCGATAAAGTGCTCACGAAACTGGGTATCAATGATCCTTGTCTTGAGATTGCTAAAAAGATCGAGGAAGTAGCCCTGAAAGACGATTTCTTCATTCAACGCAAACTTTATCCTAACGTTGATTTTTACAGCGGCATAATTCTTCGCGCGATCGGTATCCCGACGAATATGTTTACCGTTATTTTTGCTATGGGGCGGCTTCCTGGATGGATCGCACATTGGAAGGAACAATGTGAGTCTCCCAATCAAAAGATTGGGCGACCCCGTCAAGTCTATATCGGAGCGCCACTGACGCATATATAACGCTACCGGTTTTCAGGTCGGATATCGTGGGTGATTTGCTGTAGCGGTTATTCCTCTTATAAAAATCCCGGTTCTTCATGCAAGCAAGCTTCATAGCGACAAGGCCGTTCAACATTTCAAGAATTTTGATCAGATCCATCTTGAAATATTGAGAATATAGAAATGGGCAATTTGTGAAAACTTCAGGACGGGATACCTCCTCATATTTTGTGGAAAGAATCTTGGGGGGGGTATTAGTTGGCAGCGCTGAAGGGTGTTCTATGAGATTATAGGTGTTACGCCAACAGGCTACAAGGCAGTTTCTAATCCGCTGAATCCGGCGATTCCACAGTTTGACTGCGTACGACCCTTGAATTTTGCATGATAATGTTTCTGACTGATGTTTTTATTGACTTTAAGAATATTTTTGCTATTATAATTAGAAATAATTTCTATTTAGAATGAGCACGCTAGAAGATTATTTAGGCAAATTGAAACAGGGCGGGTTTAAACTCACGCCGCGCAGGCAGGCAATTATTGAGCTTTTTGTTGACGGCAAGAGCCACTTGACACCGGAAGATGTGTGGGAAAAACTCAAGAAGCAGTTCGACCATTGCGGGCTTCCCAGCGTGTACCGTAATCTGGAGAGCCTTGTCGAATGCGGGATATTAACAAGAATTCAGCAATTTGACCGCAAGAAGCATTACGGATTGTGTTCATCCGTCCACAGCGACCACCACCATCATATTACCTGCGTGAAATGCGGAAGAGTTGAGGGAATACATGGTTGCACAATCGGCAACGCGAAAAAAATTAAAGGATATAAAATTATCAGCCATTTTATGCAGGTGAATGGGGTATGTTCTGGATGTGCCCGATGATCGATTTTTGAGCGTTTTCCGGTGTTTGTATGACCGAAAACGAAGATAGCTTATGAAGGTTGGTTTTATGAGAAATTCCATCGTTCTTCTTTTTATTCTTTTATTGAGCATGCCATCCGGGATAAGCCAACAGGCTGCTGAGAAATTGGAGGTTATGACTACGCTTTTTCCTTTCTATGATTTTGTCCGGCAGATCGGCAAAGAAAAAGTTACCGTACGACTGCTGGTACCGCCTGGCGTTGAACCCCATGCGTTTGAATTGAAGCCACGAGATATCATTCAGATTAACAAATCAGATATTTTTATCTATACGGGAAAATATATGGAGCCGTGGGTTCAGGACATGCTTGCCGGCATCAGACATACGAATCTTTTAGTTATTGACGCAAGTCAGGGAATTGAGCTTTTATCGGGAGAACACTCGCATTCCGAATTGCACCATTCCCAAAAAGAGGATGCTTCTCTGGAAAAAGATCCTCACATCTGGCTGGATCTCGGGCATGACCAAAGCATAGTTGATGCTATTACCCAGGCTCTCATCGAACGTGATCCGGCGAACAAGGAGTTTTATCTTCAAAATGCCAAGGCATATAAACTCAAGCTTGCTGATCTCGACAGCCGCTTCAAGAAAAGTTTTGCCGGGGTCCAGCAGAGGACGATTCTTCATGCTGGACATTTCGCATTTGGCTACTTTGCGAAGCGATACGGCTTAGAGTACGTTTCTCCATACGCTGGTTTTTCTCCAAATGCCGAGCCAAGCCCAAAGGCGATAGCAGAGTTGATTCAGAAGTCAAAGCAACTGAAAGCACAGCGTATTTATTATGAGGAGCTTTTAGATCCTAAAGTTGCACGAACAATTGCCCGGGAAACAGGGGTGAAGTTGGAGTTGCTCCACGGGGCGCACAATGTCAGCAAGAATGAGCTTGCAAGAGGGATCACATTTCTGGAAATCATGGAAGACAATCTTAAGAAATTACAAAAAGGGTTTGGTTCTCATGAACATCATTGATGTCGCTGATCTGAGCGTTGAATACCGGGGTGTTGAGGCTCTTGCAAACATTTCCTTCCAGGTGGATGCCGGAGATTACATTGGGATCGTAGGTCCGAATGGTTCGGGTAAAACTACGCTTGTCAAGGCACTGCTTGGGCTTGTCGTATGCCGCGGTTCTATATTTTTTGAGGGCACGAGCCTACCCGATTTTTCTTCACGAAACCACATTGGATACCTTCCGCAGAAAATGTCGTTTCTTGATGCGCGATTTCCCGCGACAGCCCAAGAGATCGTTGTTTCCGGGATGTATTGTTGTAAAAAGTTTCCCCGGCGTTTATCCAAAGGCGACTACGGGGCTGCGGAAAAGGTGATGGAGCTTCTCGGTATTGCCGATTTGCGCAGTCGTTCCATTGGCAGGCTTTCCGGCGGTCAGCAGCAACGCGTTTTTTTGGCACGGGCGCTTGTGCAGCGCCCTAAACTTTTAATTTTGGATGAACCAACGGTAGCATTAGATCCGCAGTCCCGGGAAATATTTTACTCAACCGTTCAGAAACTGAACCGGGAAGATAACATTACGGTTCTTCTGGTGTCGCATGATGTCGGTTCTATCGGGAATTATGCTTCAAAATTATTGTATGTCGACAGGCAAATTATATTTTACGGAACATTCGAAGAGTTTTGTAAATCGCAGAAGATGTCCGCTTATTTCGGGTCCGGACAGCATATGATCTGTCACCGGCATTAATGAACGCAAGAAGCATCATCAGCATGCGCTTTTAGTTTTTATCCAACGAAGGAACAATGATGGAGCATGTTTTTAATCAAATTCAGGAAGCGCTCCAGTATTCGTTTATTCACCGGGCGTTGATAGCTGGCTGTTGCATAGCATTAGGCTGTTCTTTTCTCGGTGTTTTTCTTGTATTGCGCAGGCTTTCTTTGATCGGAGATGGTCTTGCGCACGTGAGTTTCGCGACGGTCGCTTTCGCGTTAGTTGTTCACGCCCAGCCGATGCTCATCTCAATGCCTCTTGTGGGGCTTATGTCGCTTCTCATCCTCAAACTGAATGAAAAAGCACAGGTGTACAGCGACGCGGCAATCGGTCTTGTAGCCTCATTTGGCATCGCATTGGGGGTGCTTCTTGCCAGTACCGGAGGAGGATTCAACATTGATTTATTTAGTTACCTGTTTGGCAATATTCTTTCCATCAGCGATCTTGAAGTCTGGATGACCGCTGGCATCTCTTTTTTGGTCGCCGCAACAATCATGCTTCTGTACCATGATTTATTCGCGATAGCCTTTGATGAAGAATACGCGCAGGTTTTAGGAATCAAGGTACGTCTGGTCAATAAGATTTTAATCCTTTTGACTGCTTTTATCGTGGTGCTGGGAATTAAGGTGGTTGGCACCATGCTGGTTTCCAGCCTGATTATTTTGCCAGCGATATCAGCGCTGCAAGTGGTACGGAGTTTCCGGGCGACGATTGTGCTTGCTGGAATATTCGCGATCACTTCGGTCGTTGCCGGCATCGTTGTTTCATACCTTCTGGATTATCCTTCCGGAGCGACCATTGTTCTGATTAATTTTGTATTTTTTATCGGATCCTTTTTTTCCGGCAGGCTGAATACAGGAAAACATTAGTCTATTTTTTAAAACCTCGCGATTCTATTCTTGGCGCCCTGGATTTAAACAAGATTTCTTGACAATGTGGTTTATTGCTGTATTATTAGCATATGCCAGAAAATAAACAATTGGTGGTTGGCCGGCCGAAAAAATACCGCTGTGTTCAGGGTGAGCCGAAGATTAAATATTTTAAGCCGCAAGGAGTTCCGCCGCGGCTTCTCAGGGAAGTTTTGCTTACGATTGATGAGTGTGAAGCGCTTTGTCTGGCCGACCGGCAGGGTAAGTACCATTTGGATGCTGCTCGGATCATGAGGATCTCCCGCCAAACTTTCGGCAATATTCTTGCGAGCGCACGTCAAAAGGTAGCTGAGGCGATTCTTTCCGGCAAAGCGCTCCGCATTGGTGGTGGAACATACGAAATTTCGAAACACTCAAAGGAAGAAAAAGATGCGTAAAGCACGCGCGAAGAAATATTTTTTGGGCGAAGGGAACAGCCGGAGATTGAATTGCGCTCAGGCGGTCATTGAAGCCTATCGGGATCTGTTTGGCGTGCCTGAAGGAGAAACTGCCCAGTTTGCACAATGCGGCGGGGGACGGGCCCCTGAAGGTAAATGTGGCGCTTACTATGCGGCTCAGTATTTAGTCGCCAGAAAGGACGCAAAGGAGCTGGTTGGCTTAGAGCAATTATTCAAGACTGCCGCCGGTTCTCTCCGATGTAGAGATATACGCCGCCAGGGGAAACTTTCTTGCGTTGGTTGTGTTGAAGTTGCTTCAGAATTTCTTGAAGGAGGGTGTCATGATTCATAAACTCATTGCGTTTGCCTTGGCCAAGCCAAAAATTGTATTTTTTTTAACCGGACTAGCAGTTTTTCTGTCTTTCTTTGCGTTTCTTCGGATAAAAGTTGATACGGATCCTGAGAATATGCTTCCTGAGAATGAATTTGTTCGCGTGTTTAACCATGAGGTAAAACGCGAATTTGCCATTTATGATTATGTGGTGCTGGGAGTGGTGAACGAGCACGATGCAAATGGAGTTTTTAATCCGGCTACATTGGAAAAAATATATGCGATCAGTGGCGAGATAAAAACCGTAGATGGTGTTATTTCCTATGAGGTGATGAGTATTTCAAATAAAGATGATATCGAGCAAGCCGGAGAAGGCGCAATCAGTTTTCGCTGGCTTATGGGCAAACCACCCTATACTGTAAATGAAGCCCTTCGCATTAAGTCGCGTGCTTTAGAAAATCCGATGTTTTACGACACGTTGATTTCGCGTGATGGCAAGGCGCTTTGCGTCTATGTTCCGATCAAAGAAAAGAAATTGAGTTACCGTGTAGCAAAGTCAATTCAAAAAATTCTTCAGAAATATCCCGGAACAGAGCAATATCATTTAACCGGTCTTCCTCTGGCGGAGGATGCCTTTGGGATTGAAATGTTCTGGCAGATGGGGATTTCTGCTCCGCTTGCGGTCCTAGTCATTTTTCTTCTTATGTGGTGGTTCTTCCAGCATGTGGTTTTGGTTATCATGCCGCTGGTTATGGCTCTTGTTGTTGTTATTTTGACTATGGGCCTTTTGGTTGGGCTTGGTTTTCCTATTCATATTATGAGTTCGATGATTCCCATATTTCTTTTGCCGATATCAGTGCTTGATTCCATCCATATCCTGAATGAATTCTTTGAGAAATATCGGACCTTTCGCGATAAAAATAAAACAATTACCCATGTTTTGAACGAGCTTTACCGGCCAAACCTTTTTACTTCTCTCACTACAGTTGCTGGTTTTTTCTCGCTTTCCTTCGCGCCGATCCCCCCGGTTCAGGTATTCGGTATTGCCGTGGCTTTTGGCGTTAGTCTTGCTTGGTTTCTTACGGTATTGTTAATTCCCGCATATATTGCGCTTTTGGATGAAAAAAAGATGGTGCATTTCGGTGTGCATGAAGATGAGATAAAAAAAGGTTTTTTAAGCCGCCTGCTTGCGGCCTGGGGAAGGTTTACCGTAGTACGATGGCAGCAGGTATTGTTTGGCGCTTTTGTGGTGGTGGGTGTTTCGATTTATGGGATTACACACATTGAGATTAACGATAATCCTACGAAGTGGTTTAACAAAAAACACCCGATACGAGTCGCCGATAAGGTATTGAATGCGCATTTTGGAGGTACGTACAGTGCGTATCTTGTACTTGACGCTCATGACAAACAGGCACAGGTTTTCCAGGAACCGCAGATGTTACGCTACATTGAAGGTTTGCAGAGCTATCTTCTGGAAAAAGGAAAAGTGGGGAAATCGACGTCTGTGGCAGATATCACCAAAAAGGTATACTATGAGTTATTGGGCGGGGATAAAAAGAATAACGTGATACCCGCAACACCGCAGGCTGTGGCTCAAGCGTTGATCTCATTCGAGAATTCGCATAAGCCGGATGATCTATGGCATTTTGTGACTCCGGATTATTCCAAAGCGAATCTTTGGCTTCAGCTGACTTCAGGAGACAATAAGGATATGGCAGCGGTAGTACGACAGGTAGATGAATACTTCAAGGCTCATCCTGCGCCTTTTCGCCTATCGCATCACTGGGCAGGATTGACCTATGTCAATATGGTTTGGCAGGATAAGATGGTAGTGGGAATGCTCGTGAACTTTTTAGGGAGTTTTCTTATTGTTCTTTTCATGATGCTCATCCTTTTTAAATCTCCTTTTACCGGGTTTTTATCGATGCTGCCGCTTACGCTCACCATTCTTTTTATCTACGGGTCGCTGGGTTTCACCGGCAAGGAATATGATATGCCGGTAGCCGTGCTTTCTGCCCTTACCTTGGGATTGGCAGTTGATTTTGCGATTCATTTTATTGAACGTTCCAGGATGCTGTACGCGGAAAATAAAAGCTGGCCGAAAACCGCTGAAAAAATGTTTGCTACTCCAGCGAGGGCTTTGATCAAGAACGCGCTGGTTATTTCAATAGGGTTTCTTCCGCTTTTTGCTTCGCCGCTTGTTCCGTACAATACCGTTGGTTTTTTCATGTTTATGATCATGCTTATCGCAAGCATAACAACGCTTATGGTCCTGCCGGCTTTTATCACCGGTTTTCCACGGCTTGTATTTAACGATTCAGAAGTAAGAACGCTCTGCTCTTGCAGTAAGTGCGTTTTTCTGTCATTGTTCATTGCGGCTGCGGTCGTTTATATTCTTCTGGGTTATAACTTGGCAAGAATGAATGTAGCGACAATCATCGGAGTGGGGGTCGTCGTCCTTTTATCAGGAATTTGTTTTTTTACTTCGCGACAAAAAATGTGCAAAAAAGGAGGATCACAATGAAAAATTTTCTCGCAGCTATCAGCATGATGCTCTTGCTCGGGAATGTGCACGCTCAAGAATTGAGCGTTGATGCGATTGTCAGCAAAGCGAATGACCGTTCATACTATCAAGGGAAGGATGGCAGCGCGAAAGCGACCATGGTCGTCACCGATGCTCAGGGGCGTACCCGGCAGCGTCAGTTAACAATTTTGAAACTGAATACCCAGAAAGGCGGAGACCAAAAGTATTATGTGTATTTTCATAAGCCGAATGATGTGAAAGGAATGAGTTATGTTGTTTGGAAGCACACAGGTAAAGATGACGACCGCTGGTTATATCTTCCGGCTATGGATTTAGTACGGCGGATTGCCGCATCGGACAAGCGTTCCAGCTTTGCCGGGACAACATTCCTCTATGAAGATATATCAGGCCGTTCCATTACCCTGGATACGCATGAATTAGTTTCAAGCGACGGCAGCCGGTATGTTGTCAAAAATACCCCGAAAGACCCTGGAGAAGTTGAATTTATTTCTTACCTTGTTTCGATTGACAAGCATAACTTCCTTCCATTGAAAGCAGAATATTTTGATAAGTCCGGGAAGCTCTACCGAACTATCGAGGCTTTAGAAGTGCGGGATATTCAAGGGTATCCGACTATTACCAAAATGAAGGCCGTTGATTTAAACGCCAACTCCAATACGGTAACAGAATTCAGCGATATTGCATATGATTTGGGGTTGCAGGATGATATATTTACTGAGCGCTCCTTGCGCACGCCGCCGCAGAAATGGCTGAAGGAGTGAAGTAATGAGGCGTATTCTGACATTGAGCGTGCTTGCCATTTTTTCTACGTTGCCCTTAGCTCAAGCAGTAGATTTTCCTGAATGGCACGGGTTTATTGAACATGCGTTTGGCGGCCGTGCGAATCAAGATTTCCTTACGAAACACAAAAACTACAATTTATTGGAACAGAGGTTGCAGCTCAAGACCCGCTACGCGATACCGGGAGATAATCTTTTATCTTCCTGGAACGGAGTTTTAACCTATAAGGGTGATTTTGTTCTCGACGAATACTTTAATACTACAGGGTCTTACGAGGTACGTGATTTCAATCTTGCTTTTAGTCCGGTGCGATTTATGGATCTTAAGCTTGGGCGTCAAGTGCTAACCTGGGGTACCGGTGATTATCTCTTTATTAACGATCTTTTTCCAAAAGACTATGTTTCTTTCTATGCTGGAAGGGACGATGAATATCTGAAAAAGCCTTCTGACGCGCTGCGTGTATCATTGTACCCGAGCATGGCGAATGTTGATTTTGTCGTCATTCCACATTTTACCCCGAATACCTTACCCGAAGGAGACAGACTCTCGTTTTTTGACAGTTTCCAGGGCGGTATCTCCGGCAGAGAAAGCGATCGTAACGCTGTGAAACCAGCCTGGCAAGCGCGCAATTTCCAATATGCCTTACGTTTTTATCGCACCTTTGGCAGTGTTGAGGGCGCTTTCTATTATTATCGAGGGTTTGACCCTTCACCAAGGAGCTATCTTAATGAGGCAAACCGACAGCTTTTTTATGAACGCTTAGATGCGTATGGCGCAAGTGTGCGAGGTCATTTTTTTGGAGGCATCGGCTCTTTTGAGATGGGGTATTACCGGTCACGGCAGGATCCCAACGGGAATAACCGGCTTATTGAGAATTCAATGCTGAAGTGGCTTATTGGATATGAGAAAGACATGGGGAATGATTTCAAACTTGGACTGCAGTATCTTTTTGAGCAAAAGTTAAATTACGATAATTATCAAGCGGCGCTTTTACCTCAAGATTATTTTTGGGATGAATATAAACATCTTTTGACGCAGCGTTTAACCAAATTTTATAAGAATCAAACTGTGATGCTGGGAATTTTCAACTTTTGGTCTCCGTCGGATAAAGACGGGTATGTTCGAATATTAGGAACCTATGATTTAAACGATCAGTGGAAACTTGCCTGCGGCTTTAATATTCCGTGGGGGGAAGATGAGAATACTGATTTTGGGATGATGCAGAAGAACAAAAATGTATTCATCCGTATGCGCTATAGTTTTTAGAATTTACAGGAGTTTTTCTGGGTGAGGAGGAGACATGGAACGGATCTTAAGGGGTATAGCTGGTTTTTTTGTACTGGGAAGCTTATTGCTTGCGCATTTTGTTGATATCCGCTGGCTCTGGTTTACTGCTTTTGTTGGAGCGAATCTTTTCCAGTCGGCGTTTACCAACTGGTGTCCAATGATGGAAATCTTGCGGAAATTACGCATCCGGTGATGGGCCATACGCACAACTTCTTGGCTCTATCGAAATGAGAGAAATGGCGAATCCCGCGGCTATGAATGCATCTTCCTCAGTTACCTTTCTTCAGGATATCTTTCAGGCAAGAGGTGTTTCCTTCGCGCGCATTGCTTACTATGCGGATAGCTACCTTTTTCCGTTTGATGTTCACGGCTGTCGGATTCTTGAAGTTGGAGGAGGAAATGGAGCTTTGGCTCTCTATATCCAGGCTTGCCGAAAAGCGCGAATCGACGTGCTTGACGCATACTGCGGGCCTGGAAATACAATTTCCAATCAAGAGACCTTTTTAAGCTGGATTGAGCGCACCGGAGCCATGAGTATACAGATCATGAAGGAAGATGCGCGCACAGCATCAATAGAGAAATCTTCCTACAACCATATTTATATGCGTAATTGCCTGCATCACATCTTTGGAAAAACCAAGCATAGCCACGATGATATTACACGCCAGATGAGTTTATTTTATGACTGGCTTACCCCAGGAGGCTCATTGGTTCTGGGAGAGGTTGGCTGGATGGTAGCCTGGCGGCTCTGTCCACCATTGCGGCAGCTCCTTTTCCCTGGGGTTGTGTATGCCTCGAAGCATGGTTTTCGAAGCTGGCTTTTTTGCGCAGAGCAAGCGGGATTTCAATTCAAGGGTATTCGTTGGTATGTACCATTTAGGCTGAGAAAGATAAGTTTTTTATTCGCGAATGAATTTGCCAATATGTTTCTTACCGGAGCATTTGTGCTTTATTTCGATAAGCCGAAAGTGTGACTTCAGAAAGAAGAGGAAACAGTTCGTGTCATATCTCATCAGGGATGTTATTTTAAAGGTGGTTTCTATTCATAAATCGTCATGAGTTTTTTTGTGGATCAGTATTATCATATTGGATGTCGCATGTTTTTTTCTTCCATAGTGTAACAATATTTATGAGCGCATAGATTCTTTTCATTTGCGCAAATCGCTTCTGGTATTCCAAAAATATACCCCGTTCTGCGCACACGATCGAAAGTAAAAACAAAAATACTTGCAAAGCAGTTCAATATTGATTATTATGAATGTGCAATATTCTTAACATGTAACAAAGCTTTATATGTTGATCGAAACGCCATATTATTTAATTCATGAGAGGAAATTGCTGAAAAATCTCAAGGTCATCCAGTATGTACGCGAGCATTCTGGAGTAAAATCAGTGCTGGCGCTTAAGTGTTTTTCAACCTGGAGTGTTTTTGGACTGATGAAAAAATATATGGATGGAACAACAGCCAGTTCGGTCTATGAAGCTCGCCTGGGTTATGAAAAGTTCGGCAAGGAAGTGCACGTTTATTCAGTAGCTTTCTCTCAAAAAGAGATCGAAGAGGTTGGTAAATTTTCCGATACAGTTATTTTCAATTCGGTCAATCAATTAAAAACGTTTTTCCCTTATGTCCGCTCGCGGCGAATCGGATTGCGTATTAATCCTTTCGTCAGCTATTCGCATTTTGATTTAGCAGATCCAGCGCGGAAATTTTCTCGGCTTGGCGTTGTCCAGAAAAAACTGCCGCGCGATGCGTGTTCCCTGATTAACGGCGTTATGTTCCATTTTAACTGTGAAAATGACAACTTCAGCAATTTTTCTTCAAATCTCGATTTTATCAGCCAGCGATATGGGGCTGTATTGCGTGATTTAGAATGGGTAAGTCTTGGTGGGGGAATTTATTTTACCAAAACTGGCTATCCGCTTGAACAGTTTTGCAAGAAACTGAAGGAATTTCGTGATCGTTTTCATCTCGATGTGTATTTAGAGCCGGGCGAAGGCGCGATCACTGAGTCAACCGAATTGGTTACCCGTGTTCTCGATATTGTTCGGAACAAAGTCGATATCGCAATTGTAGATGCGTCTACCGAAGCGCACATGCTTGATTTGTTGGTTTACCGCATACCGGCTAAGGTGGAAAATGTTGGACGAGGGAAGTTTCGCTATATGATCACCGGACGGTCGTGTCTGGCGGGGGATATCTTTGGTAATTTTGAGTTTCAAAGGAAACTGAAAATCGGTACTGTTATTAAATTTTCTGATGCGGCTGGCTATACGATGGTTAAAAAAAACTGGTTTAACGGGCTTCCAATGCCGGCTATCGTTGTTGAGAGGCTTGATGGGTCAGTTGAAATGATCCGTCGGTTCAATTATAAAGATTTTGTCACAAGCTTATCTTAGGAACAAGGTTCTACCACAATAAGGAGATTTGATGAGATGAAGAAAAACGTGTTGATTCTTGGGGCGGGGGGAGTGGCAAATGTTGCAGCACATAAATGTGCTCAGCACAACGATATTCTCGGTGATATTTGTATTGCTTCAAGAAAACAAGATAAATGCGATATGATTATCGAAAGTATCCGGAAAAAGAAAAACATTCGCGATGCGTCAAAAAAAATATATTCTCGCCAGATTGAGCTTTTTGATATTCCGGCGACCGTTAAGCTTATCAACGAAACAGGTTCGCAGATAGTGATCAATCTTGCCCAGGCTTATGTAAATATGTCTGTACTTGAAGCCTGTATTCAGGCGGGAGTGTCCTATATGGATACCGCAATACACGAGGATCCCAATAAAGTCTGCGAAGATCCGCCGTGGTACGCAAATTATGAGTGGAAAAGAAAAGGCCGCTGTAAGGAGAAAAACATTACCGCTATTCTTGGTGTTGGTTTTGATCCGGGAGTTGTTAATGCGTATTGCGCGCTTGCCGTAAAGCGATATTTTGACACGATAGACACCATCGACATATTAGATGTGAACGCTGGAAGCCACGGAAAGTATTTTGCAACCAATTTTGATCCTGAAATAAATTTCCGTGAGTTTAAAAAAGTCTGGACATGGATTGACCGTTCCTGGGTTATGGAAAAGATGCATTCAATAAAGATGATCTACGATTTTCCCGTTGTTGGCAGGCAGCCGATCTACTTGAATGGGCATGATGAGCTGCATTCGTTGTCTAAAAACATCGATGCGAATAGTATTCGTTTTTGGATGGGTTTTAGCGATCACTACATCAATGTTTTTACGGTTTTGACAAATCTGGGGATGATTTCAGAGAAACCAATAAAAACAGCAGAAGGTATTGAAGTCGTTCCTTTAAAGGTGTTAAAGGCTCTTCTTCCGGATCCGGCCTCTCTTGCTCCGAGCTATACCGGAAAAACCTGTATCGGAAATTTCATAAGAGGAACGAAAGAGAGGAAAGCACGCGAAATATTTATCTATAATATCTGTGACCACGCTGAATGTTTTCAGGAAGTCGAATCGCAGGCGATTTCATATACTGCTGGTGTTCCGCCTGCGGCAGCCGCTATTCTTCTTGCCCAAGGTATCTGGGATGTGGGAACTATGGTAAATGTTGAGGAGTTAGATCCGGATCCTTTTCTGAAATTATTAGACACTATGGGGCTTACTACGAGCATTGAAGAACATCCGGTACCTCTGGAACCAAGCGTACGAATCAAATAGTCAGGAAACCCCTGGAGTGAGTAGTGATTGAACCAAGGATCATAGCGCTTTTTGTTTTTATCGTAACCTATATTCTTTTTGTTTTTTTGCCGCATAAAAGGACAATTGTCTGCATTTTTTCTTCATTACTGCTGCTTCTTCTGCGAACGATTTCTTGCCGGGAGGCTTTTTCGGCGATTAATTGGAATGTGATGGGCATTTTTATCGGTACACTCGCGGTTGCTGATGTTTTCATGAAAAGCCGGGTTCCGGCTTATATCGCGGAAATAATCGTTGATCGAGCAAAGAATACCTGCCAGGCAATTTTATTTATTTGTCTTTTGACTGGATTTATTTCTGCATTTGTTGAGAATGTGGCGACCGTACTGATCGTTGCGCCTATCGCATTGTCTTTAGCAAAGAAACTCAAAATGAACCCAACCAATATGATGATAGCAATTGCTATCTCAAGTAATCTCCAGGGAACTGCGACGTTAATCGGAGATCCGCCAAGTATGCTTTTAGGCGGGTTTGCCAAGATGAACTTCATGGATTTCTTTTTCTACCAGGGAAAACCCAGCATATTCTTTGCAGTCGAATTAGGAGCGGTTGCTTCATTTTTTATTCTGTATTTCGTTTTTCGAAACTACCGTCAAAAAACTCAGCTTGTGCCGGTAGAGAAGGTATATTCTTGGGTTCCAACGGTTATGCTGGTTACGCTTATTCTTTTGCTGGCAGTAAGTTCATTCTTTGATACAGGGTTTTCTTACCTTGCGGGAGTTTTAAGTATGGTATTTGGGGTTATTGCGCTTCTTTGGCAGAAATGTATCTATCGGAAATCGCTTATTCAGGATCTGAAAGCGCTCGATTGGGATACTACTTTTTTTCTGATCGGTGTTTTTATTCTCGTCGGGAGCATTACCGTGACCGGATGGATTGAGGTTGCTTCAAGTTTTCTTTCAAGCGTGGTAGGGGAGAATCTTTTTCTGGGGTATACTCTGCTTGTTTTCCTAGCGATGGTTCTTTCGGCCTTTGTCGACAATGTTCCATTCTTGGCTACAATGTTGCCGGTTGCAATCTCAATGTCTGACAAATTACAGATTCATCCCGCACTGTTTCTGTTCGGACTACTCATTGGAGCAAGTCTTGGGGGAAATATTACTCCCATAGGCGCTTCAGCAAATATCGTCGCGTGTGGGCTTTTAAAAAAAGAAGGATACCGGGTAACTTTTAAGGATTTTGGAAAGATCGGGATACCCTTTACGCTTGCTGCAGTGGGCGCTGCGTATCTTTTTGTCTGGTTTACTTGGAAAGGGTAAGCTTAAACAGGGGCCGTGTGCTTTGCCAATCCTGCCTTGACAAAGACTTTGGAATGTGTTATTATTTATCCACGGTGACATTATGAGCCCAAAAAATATCTCCACAAAGAAATCTTTGGCGTATGTGCTTGTACGCGTAGAGGTATTTTTTGCCTCGGTGTTTTCACCGTAAAGCTCGCGCATTGCTTAATCAAGCCCTGTCGGTGAAAACCGACAGGGCTTTTTTGTTTTTAAACGCATCCTAAATTGGTAGTTTCGGTGAAGAAAAAAAGTAATTCGGGAAGAATGATTATGAATTTTATGGTTGCAGTTATTTTAGTATGTGTGCTTGTATGTGCTCCGCCATAGCGGGTATTTTTCCATTTATACCCCTGTTGGCGGAAGTGAACAGGGGTTTTTCTTTTTATCAGGAAAGGAGTAAAAATGAAATATTCAGGAGCAGAAATAATCATTCGGATTTTGGAAATAAATGGAATAGGCCTTATTGCTGGGATTCCAGGGGGTTCTAACTTGCCTTTGTATGACGCGCTGCACAAAAGCACGATACGTCATATTTTGGCCCGCCATGAACAAGGAGCTGGATTTATTGCTCAGGGCATAGCCCGTTCCACAGGGAAACCCGGAATTTGTTTTGCCACTTCTGGTCCGGGAGCGGCAAACTTAATTACTGCGATTGCTGATGCAAAATTAGACTCTATTCCCATTATTGCGATTACCGGCCAGGTTCCCCGCGCATACATTGGGACTGATGCTTTTCAGGAAGTGGATATGTACGGAATGACCATTCCTATTACAAAGCATAATTTTCTTGTGAAGGAAGCGAAAGAATTGGTTCGGATTATACCTGAAGCGTTTCACATCGCTTTGTCCGGGAGGCCAGGCCCTGTTCTTGTGGATGTTCCCAGGGATGTGCAGATTGAAAAGGCAACAGTATCAAATTGGCCGGATGCGTTCTCTGGGGGAAAACCATCGCTGATTCATCTTCACGATATCAGAAAGGCGGTAGCGTTATTTCAAAAATCACGGCTACCTCTTTTCTATGTAGGCGGAGGAATACGTTTTGGGAATGCTGGTAAATATATTGAAGAGATATCATCAGATGGGAATATACCGATTGCTGCAACACTGATGGGCTTGAGCACTATTGATACCGCTCATCCCTGGTACTACGGATTGGTGGGAATGCACGGCCAGCGTGAAACCAATGAAATGTTCCGGAAGGCAGATTTGATTATTGCATTAGGAGCGCGATTCGGCGATCGGACGACCGGAGACATCGAATACTTTTGTCCGCAGGCAAAAATCATCCATGTTGACATTGATGAAGCCGAAATTGGAAAGAACCAGAGCGTGGATTTAGGCATCTGCGCGGATAGTGCCAGTTTTCTACGCGCATTTCAGAAACATTGCGACATAAGAAAGAGTAGGTGGCCTTGTCGGGTGCGGCAATTTACTCTTGGGGCAAACAGTTCATTCGAGCGTGCTCTACAACCAAGAGCAATCATGCAATATATTGCCCGGTGTGTTGGCCGGAACGCTCTTATTACTACGGATGTTGGCCAACATCAGATGTGGACAGCGCAATATTACCCATTTACGCCAAAAAATAAGTTTTTGACTTCGGGTGGTCTTGGGACAATGGGCTTTGGATTTCCTGCGGCGATAGGAGCGGCTCTCATGCATCCAAAAAGAAAAGTTATCTGCATAAGCGGCGATGGCTCATTCTTAATGAACATGCAGGAGTTAGCAGTTTTAAGTGAGGAGAACTTGGACTTGAAAATCATTATATTGAAAAACAACCATTTGGGGCTTGTGCGGCAGCAACAGAATCTTTTCTATAACCAGCGCTATATTGCGTCGCAGCTTCAGTGTTCACCTGATTTTGCAGGCATTGCTCGTGGTTTTGGCGTCTTAGGTTATGATCTGTCCTGCACGGAAAATCCAGAAGCGCTCTTATACGACGCATTAAAAAAGAAAGGTCCGGCTCTGGTTAGTATACCAATCAGCCATGAGGAAGCAGTTTTGCCGATGGTTATTCCGGGGAAAAGTAATCTTGAAATGATAGGAGGTTAACGAATGGAACATAAATCTATTTTTTGCCTTGAGCTTATTGTGCGAAACCATTCCGGAGTCATGGCGCATATTACGGGTCTTTTCTCGCGGCGTAACTTCAATTTAGAAGGTATTCTTTGTGCGCCGCTGAGGGATGAAGAAAAAAGCTGTGTCTATTTATTCGTGAGAGAGACTGGGCGGATGGAGCAGACGATAAAACAACTTCTTAAACTCTATGACGTTGTTTCGGTTCGGATGCGGATGGACAGAAACCAATATTTTTTCCACGATTTGCGCAAACTTGTTCGGCGCCATGCAAAATTTTTGCATGGAAGGAACTTTGCCGGAGAGAGCGTGTCTAAGGAAAAGGAATCCATCAAAGGTTTTCATCCGGTGTTTTCGGGCAAAACACCGGAAGACGTGCTGAAAAAAAATAAAAAAGTGGTATAGTATATCTATGAAATTATTCCGTGTAATTTTCCTGTGTCTTATTTCTTTTTCTTTTTTTTCAGAATTAGACGCAGAAGAAATTCTTTCCTGGGGCGACTGTCTGCTCGAAGCGCAAAAAAACAACCCTGACTTAATTTCCGCAGCCGCCAGCATCAGCCAGAAGCAAGCGGCAAAAACTATTGCTGGAAGTGGGCTTTACCCGCGTGTTGATCTGAGCGCTGCTGCTTCTTCGAGCAAATCTGAACCAGCGAGCGCCTCTGACTCTTATTCATACGCAGTCACCGGAAAACAACTCTTATTCGACGGTTTTAAGACGATCAATAAAGTAGGATCCGCTTCGGAGAACATAAAGGTTGCACAGGAAGGATACCGCTATACTTCGGGTGATGTCCGTTTTCGTCTGCGTGCTGCTTTTGTGAATCTTCTAAAAGCGCAAGAACTTATTAACGTTGCTGAAGAGATTGTGCGCATTCGACGGAGCAGTCTTGAGCTTATTACGTTGCGTTATCTATCGGGTTTCGAACACAAGGGAGCTTTGCTGACCGCAGAAGCGAATCTTCGGCAAGCAAAGTTTGAGCTTTCTCAGTCGCGACGTAATGCTGAATTTTTGCAAAGGCAGTTAACCAAAGAAATGGGACGGAAGATCTTTGCGCCGGTAACCGTAAGGGGAGATTTTTCCGTGCGTACCGATATTTCGGAAAGACCAGAATTTGAGCGCTTAGCAAAAGAACATCCATCGGTTCTTCAGGGGGCAGCAAAAAAGAACGCGGCATTTCTTGATCTTCGATCTGCGTATGGAGAGTTTATTCCTCAGGTTTCAGCAAACACATCAGTCGGGAAGCGAGGTTCTCATCTTTTTCCAGAGAATGATCAGTGGAGTTTAGGGCTTACCTTTTCACTGCCTTTGTTGGAAGGTGGGTTACGGCACGCTCAGGTAGCGCAAGCCCAGGCAGTCTATGCCCAGCTTATTGCGGATGAGCAGAGCACGCTTGATGCAATTTCCGTTCATCTTCATGACGCTTGGATGGCGCTTGAAGATGCCCTAGAGAACGTTGAGGTACAGGATAAGATTTTAATCGCGGCAAAAGAACGATTGAAGATTGCTGAAGCCCAGTACTCCACTGGTTTTATCAATTTTGATAACTGGATTATCATAGAAAACGATTTAGTCAAAGCCAAGAAGACCTACCTTGAAGCTGAGGCAAACGCGCTGCTTGTGGAAGCAAGTTGGGTTTTGGCGAAAGGAGAAACCTTAGAATATGCACAGTAGAGCCCTAAAAATCATTCTCGTTGTTTTGTTACTGACTGGTATTGGATGGTGGGTATACATGAAGACCCACTCAGTGAAGCAGGGGCAATCGTTAGTGCGTGAAGTCAGTCCATCGTATGGGAGTTTGCAGAAGATTATTTCTGCGACGGGAACAGTCCTTCCTAAGAACAGGCTTGCGGTAAAACCGCCAGTAAACGGAAGAATTGACCAGATGCTTGTAAAAGAAGGAGAAAAAGTGAAAGCTGGCCAAGTTCTGGCCTGGATGAGTTCGACCGAGCGGGCGGCTCTGCTTGATGCGGCACGCGGCCAAGGAGCAGAAACTCTGGATTATTGGAGTCAGGTTTACAAGGCAATTCCTCTTGTTTCTCCGATAGACGGCGAAGTTATCGTTGCTACCATACAGCCTGGACAAAGCATCACGACAAATGATCCAGTAGCCGTTATTTCCGACCAGCTCATTATCCGGGCGCAGGTCGATGAAACTGATATCGGTCATATTCTGGTTGGCCAAAAAGCAACGGTTATAATCGATGCGTATCCACAAGAGCGGATTGATGCTTCGGTGGAGCATTTGTATTACGAATCGGCAACCGTAAACAATGTTACGATTTATCAGGTGGATCTTACGCCTCAGAAAATTATGCCGTTTTTCCGTTCCGGGATGAATGCCACGATTGATTTTATCATCCAGCAAAAAGATCATGTTTTAGTGATTCCTCAGGAAGCTGTATATGCGTCTGATGATGAACAGTATGTTTTTGTTCGAGATCCTGACCAGGGTGAACCAAGGCGGATTCCAGTCCAATTAGGTCTTTCTGATGACAAGAATGTTGAAATTCTATCCGGGGTTACGAGTCAGGATGTGATTATCGTAACGACAAAAAAATATACTTTACCGAGTGGTAATACCGGAAGCAATCCATTTATGCCTAGAATGTCCGGTTTACGGAGACAAGCTCGGTAGAACTGAGTTGCCTACAAAGATGATCAGTGTAAGGAATATATCCAAGGCATACCAGATGGGTGAAGTGCGGGTTGAGGCTCTGTGCGCTGTATCCTTAGAGATTACCCAGGGAGAATTTGTTGCGATTATGGGAGCTTCTGGCTCAGGGAAATCTACCTTAATGCATGTTCTTGGTTTGTTGGATCGTCCTGATTCCGGAGAGTATTTTTTGGCGGGACATGATGTAACGAAGCTTACCGATAACGATCTGGCGCTCGTTCGAAATCAGTTGGTTGGTTTTGTTTTCCAGCAGTTTCATCTGTTGTCACGGATGACTGCTCTGGAGAATGCTGAGCTTCCACTTGTTTATGCCGGCAAACGGAACTTAAAGGAACGAGCGATCAAAGAGCTTACCGAAGTTGGTCTTCATGAGAGGCTTATGCACCGGCCGAATGAGATGTCTGGGGGACAACAGCAGAGAGTTGCTATTGCACGAAGTTTAGTGAATGATCCACTGATCATTTTTGCTGACGAGCCAACAGGGAATTTGGATTCAAAGAGCAAGGAGGAAATACTAGGGATATTACAAAAGCTACACAGAAGTGGGAAAACAGTAGTTATTGTTACTCATGAAAATGATATTGCTGCTCATGCTCAGCGCATTATTACGATGCGCGATGGGCAGATTATTGCTGATCGAGTTGTTTCGGATGTGAAAAAAGATCCAGGAATAAAATTGCAGGAAAACCTGGTTGGAAATGTTTTATCACGCTCCGAGAAAATGTTTAAGGGAGGGATGGAGTTTCTTGATTATGTGAAGCAAGCGGTTTCCGCGATGATAACGCACAAGCTGCGGGCATTTTTGTCCATTCTCGGGATCTTGATTGGCGTTGCTGCTGTTGTTGCAATGCTTGCAATTGGGCAAGGCGCGAAAGAATCAATCGAGAAGCAACTTTTATCCCTGGGATCGAATTTGTTGGTTGTGCGTCCCGGGGCGCAGCGTTCCATGGGCGTAGCTTTGCAATCAGGCGTAACCACTCGTTTTACGCTGCGCGATGTCGAAGAAATCAAGAAGAATATTCATTTAGTGAAGGATGTCAGTCCTTCCATGCGCGCGAGAGCTCAACTGGTGTATGCGAATAAAAATTGGAATACGCAGATTGAAGGAGTCGGAGTCGGGTATGCTCAACTACGTTCCGCAATTCCGGAAATTGGAAGGTTTTTTACCGAAGAAGAAGTAAAAACGCGCAGCAAGGTAGTGTTACTTGGTATCACTGTGGCAAAGGAGCTTTTTGGTGTTCTGAATCCTGTTGGTGAAAACATAAAAATCAATCTGATTAACTTTAAAGTGATTGGTGTATTGCCGGAGAAAGGTTCAGCCGGTCATCAGGATCAGGATGATTTGGCTCTTATTCCGGTGACTACTGCAATGTACCGGGTCATCGGAAGGCAATATATTGATTCGATTTATGTCGAAGCCGTCGATGCCGATTCCCTGGGTGAAGTCGAGGATGCCATCAGAGATACGATTATCAAGCAACACCGCCTTCTTACTGAAGAACAGAAAGATTCATTTCAGATTAGGAATATGTCGGATATCCGGAAAACTTTGGAATCTACAACGCACACCATGTCTCTTTTACTTGGGGCAATTGCCGCTATCTCGCTTGTGGTTGGGGGGATAGGGATTATGAATATCATGCTGGTGTCTGTTACTGAGCGCACACGCGAAATCGGGCTACGGAAAGCAATCGGAGCTAATAATCGAGATATTTTGAACCAGTTTCTCATCGAAGCAATATTAATGTCATCTATTGGCGGCGTAGCTGGTATCTTATTGGGTAGTGGAGCATCGATGCTGATTGCATTGATAACCGGATGGTCGGTTAAGATTTCCGTCTTTGCCGCGACTCTTTCTACTGTTTTTTCGCTCTTGGTCGGAGTAATTTTCGGTTTGTGGCCGGCAAAACAAGCATCCCGCTTAAACCCGATCGAAGCACTGCGTTATGAGTAATTTTCTAAGCGTAATGCAGTTGGTTCATCAAAGATATTTTTAGAAACTTCTTGTTCTCTTGTCACAATACTATATAATCGTTAAATCGCTTGTGTCGTTTGTCTGTTCGTTTCGCTAAGCTTTCGCGCAGAATTGGTGAGCGGTTTGTGATTTTTAGGCTATCAAATTTGTTAGGATAATGAAATACAAAAATGCTTTGTTTCTCAACCCGTATGTTGAAGGTTCCGCGACAAGCGCAATGAAATTTTTTCCTCCTACCGGGCTTGAATATGTCGCGACAAGCGCCAAGGGTTATGTCGAAAAAGTAACCTTGCTTGATTTACGTTATGAACCGGAACTTTCCAAGCCCGACGCGCTTATTGATCTTATCAGCAGAGAAATCGACATTGTTTGTGCCGGAATAGGCTGGGATAGACAGCTTCCCGAAATCTGCAGTCTTCTCAACCGTATCCCTGAAGGAATTTTAGTTATTGTTGGAGGGTATACAGCGACTGAAAAAGTTGAGGAGCTTTTTAAAAATTGCCAGAGGATAGACATAATTGTTCGTGGTGAAGGGGAAGAAACGATACGTGAGATTCTCCGGGGTTTGTCACTTGATCGAATTCTTGGTATTTCGTACCGTCAAAAGGAAGGAATTATTCACAACGCGAATCGTCCTTTGCCGGATATTGATAACATTCTTTCTCCTGATCGTTCATTACGGCGGAATCAATATCGACTCAACTTCAGCGGGGTCAATATTTCAAACTTAAGTTTTGACACAGTCTTAAGTGCCAGAGGATGCCCTTTTAACTGTAAATTCTGCACTTTCAGTTTAAACCCGCTTGGGCAAAAAAGAAGCTACGCCCCACGAAATGCCGTTTCAGTAGTTGAAGAAATAGCCAACCTTAACGCCAATATTATTCTTTTTAGCGACGAGAATTTTTCCGTTGATCCTCGGCGTGCAGAGGAAATTTGCGATTTGATTATTGCCCGTAAGCTAAAAAAAAGATTTGCAGCGCAGGTCCGTCTTGATATCGCGAAATATCCGATTCTCCTTGAGAAAATGGTTCAAGCTGGATTTAAAGCGCTTTTGATCGGAATTGAATCTCCCCACGATTGGATTCTTGCCCAATTGAATAAAGGTTTTGATTCAAAAACTATTCGCGAGTCCTTTAAGGTACTTACCAAATACCCTATTTTTTATCACGGCTATTTTATTTACGGCAACATTGGCGAAACCGAGGACGAGATGCTCCAGATTCCCATTTTTGCCAAACAAATAGGGGTTGATTCAATTACCTGTCTTAAATTGCGCATTGAAAAATTTTCTCCGTTGCGGGAGCTTGCCGAGCGTACACCTGGGTATCACGTAACCTCGCGAGGTGAACTCTATTCCGATTCCTACAGCCATGCTGCTCTGAAAAAAATCGGCAGGCGGATCAAATTCTCTTTTTATAACCCCGGGAGATTTATTAAGATTCTTCGTAAATCAACGAAGGTAAGATTTTTCACTTTCAAGGAAATTTTTCTTTTAATCCTTGCTTTGCCGCTTGTTTTGGCGAATTTTATTATCCGGGATATCCAAAAAGGTAGGCTTCTTGATTCTCTAAAGCGCCTTTTTATTAAGAATACCCGATAAGTCCAGATTTTAACCTAAAAACCACTTTTCATCTTCCGTTCCTCTAGATATAATTATTGTGTAACGTGTCATTGCGATGGTTTGTTTTCTGGTTCTATACGGAACTTTTCCAATGATTTCAGTGTCTAAGGAGTAAAAGCCGGATGGAAAATGTTAATCATGAGATTATTCATAACGCAGCATCAGGCGACATTTCTGCATTTGAAGAGATTTATAAAACATACGGAGGTTTTGTGTATACTTTAGCCTTAAAAGTTACGCGAAATACCCATGATGCTGAAGAAATTACCCAAGAGGTATTTTTAAAGATATACTCGCATTTACGGGGGTTTCGTTTTCGTTCTTCCTTTAAAACCTGGGTGTATCGAATCGCCATCAATACAAGTTTCAATTATTTGAGAAAGCATAAAAAAGAAAAACAGCAAGTTGTGCACGTTGAAGATATTCAGCAAATTCCAACCAAGGAGATTGAACCAGATTACACCAATGAGAAGCGGGAAGAGATTTCCCGCGCACTTTTAACCCTTAATCTTCAACAAAAAACCTGCATACTACTGCGGGAAATAGAAGGGTTAAGTTATCAGGAAATATCTCAAGCATTGAAAATCCCGATAAATACTGTTCGTTCTCGAATTAAGCGAGCCCGTCAGGCGCTCCTGGCGTATGGGCAACGGGGGATTAAAGATTATGCAGTGTAATCAGGTTCAGGATATTTTATTGACAGATTATTCGGATCGCGAGATTGCTCCCTGGAAAAAACAGGAAATCGACAGACATCTTGCGCAGTGCTCTGGATGCCGGGAGCTTTATGAGCAAATTCAGGGGCTTCGTATTGAACTCAAAAAAGATCGCTCGGATTTTCCGCCTTCCCGGGTCTGGGAGAGGATTCGAGCGCGCATTGAAGGACAGCGTTTAGCTGTGCCGGAAAGAATTCCATGGTTCCAGAGATTATTTGAGCGTATCCGTTTACCCGCTCCAGTGTTGTATCCTGTTTTTGCATCTTTCGCAGTCATTCTTCTTTTGGCGGGCACGGTTTATTTTCACTCATCCCATCGGCCGAGTTTACGACCGGGATCCGGGGTAAGCTTGTTTCAGCTGGCTGCATTAGCAACCGACGCGCAGGATGATGAAAAGAATTTTCTCATGGACGTTGAGAAATATTTTCTCTGAAGGAACTTTTCTTGGGTTCCTTTGTCTAAGTTTTTGAAAGGAGGTAATGAACATGAAGATTCCAAGGATGATTTTAGGGGTGCTTTTTGGGTGTTTTGTCGCAGTTTCTGGTTATGCCCAAGAAGAAGGAGTAGAAGAGAAAGGTTCTGGATCGCATTTTGAGCGCATGATGGACGGAGTAACCCAAGGGTTGGGCTTAACTGCCCAACAGCAAGAACAACTGCAACAAAACAGAAAACTTCAGCGTGAAAAAATAGCGGTTTTACGAAAAGAACTCAAGGGAAAATGGACACGTCTCAATGATGCTTTGCGCGATCCAAAGGTAACAAAAGACTCTGTGCAGCCGCTTCTTGCAGAGTTAAAATCCGTACACAGTCAGATTATTGATGCACGCATCGATGGCATCTTAAGAGTACGGACAATTCTCACTCCGGAGCAGTATGAGAAATTTCAGAAATTTGCCCTAGAGCGTAAAGAAAAAAATAAAGGACGTTTTCAGGAGCGGATGAGAGAAAAGCGGCAAAAATACGAGTCGGAAGAATAAAACTTTTTCCTGTTCCTTCTGCTATCCCATGGGTTAAGCCCGTGGGATAGTTTTGTTTACTTTATTGATTTCATTTTCAAAAAGTTACAAGAAGATTCGACAGGGTATTCTAGTGCAAAAAAAACGTCTTTCTATTTGGATTCAGGCAGTACGTCCGTTTGCCTTTTCGGCATCCGTAATTCCAGTTTTGCTTGGTGGAGCAACGGCGTTCTTTTTTTCACAGCGAGCGGATTGGTATTTATTGCCAGTTGCGATGCTTTGTGCGATCCTTTTCCATTCCGGGACAAACCTGATTAATGAATATTATGATTTTAAGCGGGGAGTTGATCGGAAAGAGACTTTTGGCTCAAGCCGGGTATTAGTCGATAACCTCGAAAAACCAGAAGTTATTCTGCAGCTCGGTGTTACATTTTTTATCATAGGAATTTTGTTTTCAGGATTCCTGATCTCAGTGCGTGGTTTCGGGCTGTTTCTTTTTATGCTCGTAGGACTGATTGGAGGTTTTTTTTATACCGGTGGCCCACGCGGTTATAAGTACTTAGCGTTGGGGGATATTTTGGTTTTTCTCTTGATGGGTCCGGTCATGGTGATTGGTTCGTATTTTACCTTGACTGGGACCTATCGGGTTGAGGCGTTCTATTTTTCTTTGCCGGTAGGTTTGTTGGTTGTCGCCATACTCAGTGTGAACAATATGCGCGATATACGACATGATCGTCAAGCCGGCATATGGACTTTAGAAAATATTGTGGGATTTGAAAGGGCAAAGATTGGAAATATTTTGCTTCTTATCGGTGCCTATCTCAGTGTTTTGTTGATGATCGCGGTGAGGATTTTGCCGTTCTGGTCATTCTCGATATTGCTAAGCCTTCCGTTGGGGCTACGCAGTATGAGGGTTATTCTAGCTAGTAACCAAGATAACAGTTTCACCCTCATGCATGCTGACCGGCAGAATGCTCAACTGCATCTTTTTTTTGGCCTCCTTTTGATTTTATCGCTGGTGTTTGGCAAAATTCTCAGATAGATTGTGCCCGGTAAGCGGAACTTCTTTCGTTAAATTATCCAGATCGTTTGCCGTTGCAAAATATTCAGTAATGATTTTTAGCAAATATTTTTTGCGATGTTCCATCATTGGGTTTCGCTAAACCTTCCAAGAAAAATACATAAATCAGGCGCTTTTGTCTGGGTATCCTATTTTTCGTTCTTCACCGTTATGGTTTTTTATGTTTATTCTGCTTTCGGTTTGTCGCAAGATACCTTCCGATTACTTCCGCAAAATCGTTCATTTTTGATGGGATTTATTCCGATCCCTAAGCAGCCACTCGGTACAAAAAGTTGGCAGGATGCATTTCTGTTGCTTGGAAAACATTCTGAGGTTGTATTGCATCATCTTCATGTTGACTGGGGTTATTTTCTCGGACGAACGACGCATGCTCCAGAAATAGAAAGTCTGGAATTTATCTCTGCGATGGCCAAAAAGCACAATCTTCATCTATTTTTAGTTATTGATCCCTTGACTCCCGATCGGTCGACTATTGATTGTTTTGAAACTGGGCTGAGTCCGAGTTTTTCCGATGAGAACATCCGGAAGGCTTTCCGCAAGTGTGTTCAGCGGGTAATTGCGCGATATCAGCCTGCGTACCTTGCGCTTGGTTCGGAGTTCAATACATATTTTGCAAAGAACCAGGCGGAAAAAAAACATTTTCTCAGCTTATACCGGATACTTTACAAAGGTTTGAAAGAGAGGTTTCCGGCGCTTCCGATTTTCATAACTTTCCAATTCGAATCTTTGTCCGGTATGGTTGACGGGAATTCGCAGTGGGAGCTCATCGAAGATTTTTTCCCGTATCTCGATATTTTTGCAATCAGTACTTATCCCTATCCGTGGTTCCGCAATCCAGGCTTGATACCCGAAAATTACTATCATCAGATCAAAGAGCACATCAATAAGCCGCTTGTGATCGCTGAATCTGGTTGGCCGAGTAATCCCCCGGGAAACCGAGATAGCGGTGATCAGCAAGAAGCATTTTTAAGGATTTTTGCTAGGCATATCGAAGAGCTTTCTGTCCAGGTATGGATTTGGTGGTTTTTGCACGATTGGCAGGGAGAAGGGTATCCGGAAGTTTTTAGGACAATGGGTTTTTTTAGTTCGCAGGGGAGAAAGAAGCCTGCCTGGGATTTTTGGGTACAACTACAGAATTTGCCGCTTTCGTCCATCGCGCGAAAACCTTTTTCAGATTGTTCACTCGAATTTCAATGAGTGTGCGTTTGTTTCTGTTGAAAAACAATTTTCGTCGCAGTAGAATAAGCATATAATTTTTAGAACATTATGGAGATAGATTTTACGGTTCTCCGCGAGCACATGGTTTCCGAACAAATTGAGAAGAGGGGGATACAGGATACCCGCCTTCTTGATGTTTTGCGTTCAGTTGAACGCCATCTTTTTGTCTCCGATCATATGCGCCAGTTTGCTTATGAAGATCGACCCTTGCCGATCGGAGCAGAACAAACGATTTCTCAGCCGTATATCGTTGCATTCATGACCGAGCTTCTTGCTCTTCAAGGAACTGAGCGCGTTCTTGAGATTGGCACTGGCAGCGGTTACCAGGCAGCCATTTGTTCGCGCTTAGCCAATGAGGTATATACGGTTGAGATAATCCCCGAGCTTGCCCAAAAAGCGGAGCTAGTTGTTCGGGCGCTTGGGTATGACAATATTCATATTCTTTGTGCCGATGGAATTGAGGGTTGGGCTGGGGCTGCTCCTTTTGACGCGATTATCGTAACCTGTGCGCCCGCTGAAGTGCCAAAACAGCTTATCCTGCAGCTGAAAGATAATGGGAAAATGGTTATTCCGGTTGGAATCGATTATCAAAATCTTCAGATTGTGCATAAACAAAAAACGCATATTGAACGGCAAACCGTTCTTCCAGTGATGTTTGTTCCAATGATTCGAAAGAGCGGATAAGGAAAATGTTACTGTGAGCGTTTTTGTTCAGTTTCAATTTTTTGAATCAGGCGGTCTATCTCGTTTGTTATCGGGGCAGGGAGGACATTGAGTAGCTGCACATCGTTGCGAAATTTTTTAAGTGCATGGATAAACTGGATTACGATGAGTTTTTGTTTTCTTTTTTCTTCATCCGGGTCATGAGCTTTCCGCTGGCGGATTAAATCAACCACTTCCTTTTTTACAGTCTCATAGTTATCCGTATTTTCGATAAAATTTTGCTTTACCTTTTGATACATTGGTGCGTCAAGGCTTTTTTTTGCTTTTTGCAGCATCGTAACCATTTCCAATGTCGGCATTTCTTGGTTTTGGTCCGATGTTTTGGCACCGGAAGAATCCGGCAGTTCTTTTTTCAGAAACAGATGCGATCGGATAAGCTTAAGGGCGGTCAGCTTTTTAATTTTGAGTTCTTGGTTGATGTAGCCGTCAAAATCATCAAAGCCCCACTGCCGGTATATTTTTTCCTGCCAAACCCAAGAAAGGACTTCTCCGAATTTACGCCATGAATGTTTAAAATTGCGCGAACTCTGCAATACCTGTGCGCGCAAGGTATTTTCCTCGGGCAAGCACTGGCGTTCGTGTGGAGGAATTTTTTTGTTGTTCGCTGTCGATGGTTCCATTTCTTGAGTATTGTATAGGAGGTATCCGCGCTGTCAAGCACGATATCGATGATTTAAATTTTTCTTATTTTTTCCTTTCCCAATGATATAATATCTCCATGATTCATGAAACGATAGTTTTTCGCTGGTCGTATAGGTTCTTGTCGGCAATTTTTCTTTTTTCCAGCACTTTCTTTTCCGTCTTTGCAGATACGATATACCTGCGCAACGGCCGGGCTATGGAAGGGGTTATTCGTCAGGAAAATGAATCAGGAATAAAGCTTGAAGTTGGTTTTGGGACGGTTACAGTAGAGCGTGAGGAAATTCTGCGTGTCGAAAGGACAGAAGGTTCAGAGTCGGCATTGCAGGAAAAATGGGAAGAAAAGAAAAAGTTTCGGGCAAAAATAGATGAAGAATTAAGCGCGCAACCTAAAACCGTCCGTTACGACCAAGCAGCCGGTCATATTATTGTAAGCGTTCTATTGAATAAAAAAACCCGTGTTCTCCTGCTTCTTGATACTGGAGCTTCTTTGGTAATATTGACGAACCGCATTGCCCAGGAACTTGGTATTGATATGAATAAACTCACCGGCGATCTTCAATTGCAATTGGCTGATGGTAGGCGTGTTCTTGCCAAGCGCGTGCTTTTGGAGAGCGTTAAAGTTGAAGATGCCGAGGTTGAAAACGTTGAAGCCGCAATTATTCCCACTGAAATCGGAGGGGGCACAGAGGGGCTGCTCGGGATGTCGTTTTTAAAGAATTTTAACTTTCGCATTGATCAAGATAATAAAAAGTTAATTTTAGAGAAAGTGCGGTAATTCATACTCTTCCATCGATATGTCGAGTGAAACAAAACGCGCAATGTCTCTCATCGTTCTTTTTGGCTTTGTGAGCCTTTTCGGTGACATCGTTTATGAAGGCGCGAGAAGTGTTAACGGGCCGTATCTTAAAATTCTGGGAGCAAATGCAGCGCTTGTAGGTATTATTGCTGGCATCGGAGAGCTTTTTGGATATGCGATCAGATTATTTTCCGGGTATTTTGCCGATCGGACTAGGGCATATTGGGTTTTTATGTTTTTAGGCTACGGAATGCTTATTACGGTTCCGCTTCTCTCGCTCGCAAACACCTGGCAAGTCGCCGCTCTTTTTATCGTTGCCGAACGCTTAGGTAAGGCATTGCGTGGTCCTGCGCGCGATACCATTCTTTCGCAAGCCACCAAAAAAGTAGGCACTGGATTTGGATTCGCCATCGCAGAGTTTCTTGACCAGATTGGCGCAATTACTGGTCCGTTGATCTTTGTTTTGTTTTTTATGATCCAGGGTGTTCGCGAGAAGGCAATTTTAGATTATCAGAATGCCTATGCATTGCTTTGGGTGCCTTTTCTCATAGTGTTTCTCTGTATATGGTGGGCACGGCGGAAAGTACCGAATCCAGAAATTTTTGAACAAGTTTCATCGAGAAAAAGCGATAAACTTACGCGTGTATTTTGGCTGTATGTTTGTTTTACTTTTATTACCACGCTTGGTTTTGTTAATTTTGTTCTTGTCGGGTATCATCTGAAAGCAGCAGGATTAGTCAGTGAAACCGTCATCCCGTTATTATATGCAATTGCCATGGGAGTTGATGCTTTTGTCGCACTTGCAGTCGGTAAGTGGTATGATCTTTGCAAGGAGAAAACCAAGAATGAGAACGCCGGATTGTCAGTGCTTTTAATCATTCCTTTTTGCTCGTTGCTTATTCCGCTATGCGTTTTTTCGACAAAGATTCCACTCTTAATTGCTGGTGTTATTTTATGGGGAATGACCATGGGAGCGCATGAGACGGTGATGCGTTCGGCAATCGCTGATATCACGCCTCTTTTGAAGCGCGGAACCGGATATGGTATTTTTAATACCAGTTACGGAATTGCTCTCTTTTTAGGAAGTGCTGGTATGGGTTTTTTTTATGATTTTTCACGCGCTGCTTTAATTGGAATATCAATGCTAGTCCAATGCATCGCAATCGGGATGTTTTTTGTCTTACGGAAGCATGCTTTTCAAATTTCATAACTGAAGGAGATGTATGTCGCAGAAAAAGAAAAAAGTGGCAATTCTTACTGGCGGGGGTGATTGTCCTGGACTGAATGCGGTGATTCGGGCAATTACAAAAAAATTGATTTTGGGATATGACATCGAGGTTCTTGGCATTGAAGATGGCTATGAAGGCTTGGTCCAGAATCGTTGGCATCGGCTTTCCTATAACGATGTTTCAGGGATCTTGACACTCGGTGGGACGATATTGGGTACGTCTAATGTCGCGAATCCATATCGGTACGCCATCAAAAAAAATGGAAGAGTTTTTTTTAGGGATTTTTCTCGGAAAACGTTAAGAAATATCCGCCGGATGGGTATTGATGCATTGGTGTGCATCGGCGGCGATGGCACTCTGAATACAGCATACCGTCTTTTCCAAGACGGAGTTTCGGTAATCGGGGTTCCGAAAACGATTGATAATGACATAAAAGAAACGGATATTACTTTTGGTTTTGATACGGCGGTGGCAATAGCTACGGAGGGCATCGATCGGATTCATACTACCGCTCAATCCCATCATCGGATTATGATTGTAGAACTTATGGGTCGCAAAGCGGGTTGGATTGCTCTTTATGCCGGTGTCGCCGGCGGGGGTGATATTATTTTGATCCCCGAGATCAAGTATTCTTTGCAATCCGTAGCGAAAAAAGTTGAGGAGCGTAATCGGAAAGGAAAGAAGTTTAGCATTATTGTGGTTGCCGAGGGCGCTCGTGCGCGGGGAAAAGATTTTACGGTACAAAGAATTGTAAAGGAAAGTCCGGATGCGCTGCGTTTTGGAGGTGTCGGTTTTTCCTTAGGCGCAAGCCTTGAGCATATGACTGATATTGAAACGAGAACAGTTGTAATGGGGCATTTGCAGCGGGGAGGTACTCCCACGGCGTTTGATCGTATTTTAGCAACTCAGCTTGGTGCGGAAGCGGCAGAAATGGTTGCCCAGGGAAAGTTTGGGAAGATGGTAGCAGTGCGAAACGGAGAGTTTGTCCATGTCCCGTTGGAACATGTAGCGGGAGGGTTTAAAGAGGTCCCGCCGGACAATAAGGTATTCTTATCAGCTCGTGAAGTCGGCATTTGTTTCGGCGATTAACCGGGCGTGAGCAGGTAAAGCATTGGAATGCGAGCGAAGCTTCAGGAAAAATACATTCTGTTTTCTGTCCCGCTTCATCCCCAATTGGAGGTTTTTTCTCGGAAAATCATAGAACAGGGTTGGAGGATCATCGCGACAGAACCGGCCTATTCCTATCTTCGAAAACGAGGGCTTATGATTCGAAGCATGAATAGCTTTACTGGCATGCATTTTCACTATCCATTTCCTGATACGCTCTCTCCGAAAGTAGAGGCGGCTTTAACTTTGGATATCCCTGAACGAATTGATGCACTCTATGAAATCCCATACCCTCTTTCTGAAGGGAATGACGTGGGAGGTATGACGCTTGTGGCTTTGGCATTAAAAGGAAAAAGAGTCGTGATGACCGAGCCTGCGCAGATGCGGATATTTCTTTCTGAGCTTGAACAAGGGCGGTGTTTTTCGGTGTCGCTCAGAGAAAGCTTTTCAAGCGATGCATACAGGAAAATTTGTCAGCATTATCTTTCGTTAGCGCAACGCGATTGTGCTTTGCATGATACAGTCGGTATCTGCGGCAGCAAGATACGCAATTTATCGCACGGGGAAAACCCATATCAAAAGAATGCAGCTTTCTATGCGCTCAATGGGGTTTCTGCCGGCGTTGCTTCGTTACGGCAAGTGCTTGGGGTTGATCCTTGTTACACCAATCTCGCTGATGTTGATTCACTTTTGATCACTCTGGGAAAACTCCAGGAGGCTTTTAGAGTAAATCAAATCGGAAGGCCATATATCGCGGTTTCAGCAAAGCATGGAAATGCTTGCGGTATAGGAGTGAGTCTGTGTAGCCCTTTTCAGGCATTGCTAAAGGCTTTTTGGGGAAATCCCCGAGCTATCTGGGGAGGGGAGTGTATTGTTAATTTTCCCATTGATGAACAACTTGCCGAGATGTTTTTAAGAAGTACAAGGCGCAAGCGGCTTCACGGGTCATCGTATTGGATGTTTGATGTTGTGATCGCCCCGAGGCTACGGAATGGGGCGAAAAAGATTCTGGGCGTAAATTCACAGAGAAAGGTGTTTCTTTATTCCCAGGCGCAGTATGGGAAGAGCTATTTGCAAAAAAAGCAGTTAAGAATTCTTCAGGGAGGATTTCTTGTCCAAGATCCGCCAAATTATATTCTGCGATTGAATGCCCTTCAGTGGTTTCGGAAACCGAAGAGCATGAGGACAAAGATCGATTTGTTAATTGCCTGGGCTGCTGCGTATACATCGTTTCACGGAGGAAATGAAATTGCCGTTGCGCGTAACGGAATGCTTCTTGCAGCAGGGGGCGGGCCGTCGACTTTCGATGCCGCGCAGACTCTTGTTCAGCGTGCTCGAGAGTGTGGACATCTATTGCAGAAATCTGCTTTTTGCGCCAATGCTTTTTTCCCTTTTCCGGATTCTGCCCGGGTGCTTATCCGCAGTGGTTGCGATAGCGGAGTTGTTCCTGAAGGAGGGAAGCGCTTTGCAGAAGTATCGTCATTCCTTTCGCGGCACACATCGGCCCTTGGTTTTATTCCTTTCTGCTATCGTGGATTCTGCCGTCATTAACCGGGAAAATTGCCAAAAAGTTCTTGATTAATTAAAAAAGCGCGATAAAATTTTTCTTTACATTCATGGATAAAATTTAAAAAAGAACGACAGCGAAAGTTCAGATAAAAAGGACGGTTCATATGAATGCTGGGCCAGTAAGCAAAGAAATTGAAAACCTTGTTGCGGAATGGAAAGACAAGGAAGGGAACCTCATTATGATTCTTCATGCTATTCAGAATCACCATGGGTATGTTCCCCGGGAACTTTCGCTTGAGCTTTCCCGTCTGCTTGATGTACCGCTTGCGCGTATTTATGAAGTAATTACTTTCTATAATTTTTTCAAAATAGATGCCCCCGGGAAGCATACAATTTCTATCTGTATGGGTACCGCGTGCTATCTGAGAGGCGCCCCTGATATCTTAGAGCAGGTGAAAGGGATTCTTAATATTGTAGAAGGGCAGACAACGGAAGATGGTTTGTTTCATCTCGAAGTTGTGCGGTGTCTCGGATGTTGCGGGTTAGCCCCGGTAGTGAAGATTGACGAAAAGATATACGGAAAGCTGAAAAAAAGTGAGATTGCCGAGATTCTCGCGCATTACGATAAAACAGAGGAATGATCTATGAAAAAAATTCTGAAGGAAGATCTTGAGAGGATGGTTCAACCAGGAGAATCTTCTGCGCGCCAATATATCAAAGTCGGAATGAGCAGTTGCGGTATTGCTGCCGGAGCGGAGGAAGTTTTTCGTACTTTGGTTGAAGAATCAGCCAAGCGCAACATCACCATTGAGATTAAGAAAAGCGGGTGTCTTGGCATGTGTCATCTTGAGCCGCTTGTTGAAGTTTCAGTCCAGGATGTTCCTCGGGTCATCTATGGAAAAGTCACCAAAGATTCAGCAGTCGCTATTCTCGAGAAACATGTCGTTGGCAAAAGTTTAGTGCAAGATGCGATCGTTGAATTTCAAGCAAAGGAAGGCCTATAGATGTATACGCGGCACATATTGCTGAAAGATACCTCGAATAAAGGGCCGGACGTTACCAAGGAATTTTATGCCCAATTTGTGAATCAGCTTCGGGAGGCAAACTTAGTAGATATCATTCAGGTTGTCCGGGTAGCGGATATTGGGTTCTATGGGCAGGGAGTAGTTGTTAAAATTCTCCCTGAGAACCTCGTTTATGTCAACGTGAAGGATGTTGATATCCGGAACATTATCGCCCATGCCTTTCAATCCGGCGAAGCTCCCGCAGGTTTACAGCATGATTTTCAGCCGAAGCAGAGCAGAATTGTTTTACGGAATTGCGGGGTTATCGATCCGGAAAATATTGAAGATTATATAGCGCATGGAGGTTACCAAGCGCTCAAGAAAGCTATTTTTGACCTGACTTCTGAGCAGGTGCTCGATGAAATGAAAAAAAGCGGGCTGCGGGGCCGGGGTGGAGCAGGATATCCAACCTGGATGAAATGGAAGTTTACCCGTGACCAGAAAGCAGAGCAGAAATATATTATTTGCAATGGCGACGAAGGCGATCCTGGAGCATATATGGATCGGAGCGTTTTGGAAGGTGATCCCCATTCAGTTATTGAAGGATTGATGATCGGCGGCATTACCATTGGAGCGCAGAAAGGCTATTTTTATATTCGTGCCGAATATCCCTTGGCTGTTGAACGCATCAAAAAGGCTATTGGTCAAGCATATGAATGCGGGTTAGCCGGAAAGAATATCTTAGGGAGTAAGGTTTGTTTTGATCTTGATGTGCGGCTTGGAGCAGGAGCGTTTGTTTGTGGAGAAGAAACAGCGTTGATTGCCTCAATTGAAGGAAGAAGAGGAACTCCACGTCCCAGGCCACCATATCCTTCGGTGAAAGGACTCTGGAATAAACCAACGGCAATTAATAATGTTGAAACCTTGGCCAATGTTCCGCAGATTATCAGGCATGGAGGTAGCCGGTTTGCTCAAATTGGTACGGAAAAGTCAAAAGGGACCAAAGTGTTTGCGGTAACTGGAAAAGTAAAAAACTCAGGCTTGGTAGAAGTTCCTATGGGTATTGCGCTTCGTGAAATAGTTTATGATATCGGTGGGGGCACCGTTTCGGGTAAGGATGTGAAAGCCGTACAAACCGGAGGACCATCTGGGGGGGTGATTCCGAAAGAATTTTTGGATACGCCCATTGATTATGAAAATCTCCAGAAGCTTGGCTCAATCATGGGTTCGGGCGGTATGATCGTGATGGATACAGATGACTGCATGGTTGATATTGCGAAATTTTATCTCCAGTTTTGTGTTGATGAATCATGCGGTAAATGCGCCCCGTGTCGTATCGGCGGATATCAGTTGCTGAGTATTTTGAATAAAATTTCAGAAGGACGTGCTTCACTCGATGATTTAGGTAATTTAAAAAAGATAGCTCATGCTATGCAAAAAGCGTCACTCTGCGCTCTCGGGCAGACTGCAGCGAATCCGGTTTTATCGACGATACAGTATTTTGAACAGGAATATAAGGAACACATACTTAATAAGAAGTGTCCCGCTCACCGTTGCAAAGCTTTAGTGACGTACAGTATCGTCCAGGCAAAATGTAAGCGCTGTAAAGTGTGTGCAATGAATTGTCCGGTGCACGCTATCGGGGGTGATCGGGATAAAGGTTTTTATGTTGAATTGGATAAATGCATTAAGTGTGGCAAGTGTCTTGAGGTATGTAAGTTTGGGGCAATTTTAAAGGAGTAGAATGCTTAAGGCGAGAATTAATGATATCGAAGTGAGCGTCAAAGAAGGGACGACGATTCTAGACGCAGCAAAACAAGTACAGATAAAAATACCGACTCTTTGCAAGCATCCAGATCTTTTCTCTTCCGCCGCATGCGGCATCTGTATCGTTCGCATTAAAGGTTCTGCCAAGATGTTGCGTGCGTGTTGCACGCCTATTGAATCAGGGATGGAAATTATTACGCACGATCCCGAAATAGTTGCTGTACGCAGGACGGTTCTCGAGCTCATTTTGTCAAATCACCCAAATGATTGTTTGAAATGTGGAAGAAATAACAACTGTGAACTGCAAAAATTAGCCGCTGATTTCGGGATTCGGGAGGATCTTTTCGCCAAGTTTCTGAAAAATATTCCGAAGGATGAGTCGACGGGAACAATTGTCCTTGAGCCGTCAAAATGTATCCTTTGTGGTAGGTGCATTGAAGTCTGTCAAGATATGCAGAATGTTTGGGCGCTTTCTTTTCTCGAAAGAGGATTTAGTACGCGCATTTCACCTGCGGGGGATATTAAATTATCGGATTCACCTTGTGTGCGTTGTGGGCAGTGCTCCAACCATTGTCCGACAGGGGCAATTTTCGAGAAAGATGATACGGAAAAAATATGGCGAGCGCTTCAGGATACCGAGAAATACTGCGTTGTTCAGATTGCTCCGGCGGTACGCGTTGCCATCGGTGAAGCCTTTGGATTTGGCATTGGAAAGAATTTGACCAAAAAACTCTACGCTGCCTTGCGTCGGCTTGGTTTTGAAGCGGTGTTTGATACAAGTTTTGGCGCAGATGTGACGATTATGGAAGAAGCCAGTGAGTTTGTCGAGCGGTTTCAACATCAAAAAGGTCCTTTACCGCTTATTACCACCTGTTGTCCTTCCTGGGTTGATTTTATGGAAAAATTTCATCACGATATGATTCCGCATTTTTCATCCTGTAAATCACCCCACGAAATCGTAGGGGCTATTGCGAAAACATATTACGCAAAACAACGCGGGATTGATCCGAAAAAGATTTTTATGGTTTCGATAATGCCCTGCACATCAAAAAAATATGAGATTACACGAAGTGACGAAATGTTTGCTTCTGGTTGTCAGGATATCGATGTTTCGATCACGACCCGGGAGCTTGCGCGGATGATTAAACAATCGGGAATTTATTTTGAAGACCTTCCAGAAGAGGATGCCGATAGCCTGCTGGGTCAGTATACTGGAGCAGGGGTAATTTTCGGGGCGACAGGAGGGGTTATGGAGGCAGCTCTGCGCACCGCTTATTTTTTTATTACCGGCAAAGATATCGTTGATGTGGAGTTTAAAAATGTGAGAGGCCTGAAAGGGGTTAAAGAGACAGAGATTGAAATCAACGGGAAAATTATTCGGCTGGCAATTGCCCATGGTTTGAGCAATGTTGAGTATGTTATCGATAAAGTACGCCAAGCTCAGCTGATGCACGCAGAGCTTCCCTATCACTTCATTGAAGTAATGGCGTGCGCCGGCGGCTGTGTTGGCGGAGGAGGACAGCCCTACGGCGTGACTGACGAACTACGCACAAAACGCGCAAACGGTCTTTATCAGGATGACCGGGAGCAGCAGGTTCGATATTCGCATCGCAATCCGGCGATTGAGAAGCTCTATCAGGACTTTTTGGAAAAACCCTTAAGCATACAGTCAGAAAAACTTCTCCATACTACGTATAAAGCACGCCCGCTTTATCGGAAATAATGCCGTGTTTTCTCGGGGGAAAATATTTTACTTGACAAATGATACGAATATAGTATCATTATTATCAGCAAGGAGGTCACGTATGAACGATAAAAAAGAAACAACCATTATACGAGATATAGCGACTGTTCTTGAAGCAGAAAATTTTTTCTCTACCTGCTTTGGGCATCTGGAGGTTTTAATTAAGAATGGAACAATACAAAGCACGATTCGTTTCTATCGTGAACAGTCACTGAAGAACGCTCAGTTTTTACGCAAGTATCTGAATACGTTTGCGGGAGAGCGTACGCCAGAAAAGAGCACTTGTTCGCAATGCAAGGTATTGCCGGAGAGTTTTTCTCTCGAAGGAGCTCTGAATTTGGGTCTTGAAATTATCGATGTAGCCATTACTCATTATCGCTCAATCATCAAAAAAATTCCTGCGTCACCCGAAAAAGAAACACTTGAGAGGTATCTTTCCGAGAAACTTGAGCAGAAAAAGTTTTTTAAGCGAGAAAAGCAGTTTGATCATATACACAGCGCAGGAGTGGTTGATTCATTTTGTGTGCCATATTTGCTTTCCCGGTTATATTAATCTTGCAAATTATCAGGTAAAGACGGTATGAAATTGATTACGCGTGATACTGACTACGCAATACGTTCGTTGATTTATTTTGCAAAAGGGAAAAATTCGATAATTTCGGTCAACCAGCTCGTTGAGGATTTAAAAATTCCGCGGGCTTTTCTCCGGAAAATCCTCCAGGTGCTCAGCGCGAATCATCTGTTGGCGTCTACAAAAGGGAAACGAGGGGGGTTTTATCTTGCGAGAGAGCCAAAGAAAATTAGGATTTTTGATGTCGCAATTCTTTTTCAAAAAAAACTCCCTTTTACCGAATGTTTTTTTAAGAAAAATATTTGCCCAGAACAGAGAACTTGTCCACTCAGGAAGAGGCTTTTGGGTATTGAGAGATATATTGTTATGAATTTGAAGGATATGTCCATTGCTTCGCTTTTATCCTAGATAGAATTCCATGAAGCGGACGATTATCACTATTCACAAAGATAAATGCATCGGTTGCGGTATGTGCATAAGCGGATGTCCTGAGGGAGCAATAGAGTTAATTGATGGGAAGGCATGCCTGGTGAATGCCAGTCATTGCGATGGGCTGGGTGCGTGCGTCGGAGTGTGTCCATATGGGGCAATCGAGACGGTTGAAAAAGAAAGTGCCGCTTACAACGAGCAGGCAGTTCTTGAAAGCATTATCCCACAGGGAAAAGAATCGGTTTCTCAACATCTACGGCATTTAAAAGAACATCAGCAGTATGAGTATTTACGTGATGCGAAAAAGTATCTTGATCAACACGGTCTCTCGGATTATTATTCTTCAGCGGACAATGTTCATTCCGCTTGTCCTTTTAGTTCTCCAGAAAGATCATCAGGGATGAAGTCTGACATTGGCAAGAATTTACAACCCTGGCCGATACAGCTTCAACTCGTGAATCCGGATGCGCTCTTCTTCGAAAATGCGAAAATAGTTATTGCCGCCGATTGTGTTGCCTATCGTTATAGAGATTTTCAAAGCGCGGTTTCTTGGGGCAGTGTGGTTTTAATATTTTGTCCGAAACTTGATCATGCAAATGAACTTTATCAGGAAAAACTCGTATCGATTTTTAAGGCTCATACCATTCTTTCTGTAACTGTTTTTCGAATGGAAGTTCCCTGTTGTTCTGCGTTAAGTAAATTAGTTTTTCAGGCTCAGAAAACTTCTGGAAAGGACTTTTTGATCCAAGAGCAAGTCATTTCCATTGCTGGCGAGAAACTATAAAGGAAACCAGATAAGCAAGGAGGATGTTATGGATATGTTGTGTCGTCAATGCGAGCAAACTGCTCGGGGGACCGGCTGTACGGTCAAAGGAGTATGCGGTAAAACTCCGGAAACAGCGGGTCTACAGGATTTATTGATTTATTCATTGAAAGGCATTGCTTATTATGGTTGGCGTGCCGCTGAACTCGGTGTACGAGAATCCAGCGTTGAGCGATTTGTTATCGAAAGCCTTTTTACAACGATTACCAATGTGAATTTTGATCAGCAGGTGATCGCTGAGTTGATTTATGCCTCTGTATCAATGAGGGAAAAAATAAGAGATTCTTTTCTGTCCGCCTACAAAGCCAAATACGGTTGTCCATGTACCGACGCACTTTCTCAGTCTGCACTTTATATGCCAGAAAAGACAATTGCGGGCTTGCTTGCTCAAGCGTATGCGGTTCGCCAAGAAGCTTTATCCGAAGTGGATTCCGACACAACGAGCTTACGTGAGATTCTTCTTTTTGGGCTTAAGGGGATGGCCGCATATGCTGATCATGCCGCTCTTTTGGGCAGGGAGGATACGGGGGTGAATCTTTTCTTCTATAAAGGTCTTATGGCGCTTGCCGACAAAAACTTTACCTCGGAACGACTCGTCAACTTAATCATGGATTTTGGCCTTCAAAACCTGCGTTGTATGGAGATTTTGGATGATGGGCATACGGGTACATTCGGGCATCCTGTTCCAACGAAAGTCATTGTTGGGGTCAGGAAGGGTCCAGCGATTATTGTCTCTGGGCATGATCTCAATGATTTACAGCAGCTCCTTGAACAGACAAAGAACAAAGGAATCAACATCTATACTCACGGTGAGATGCTGCCGGCTCATGGGTATCCAGTGCTTAAGGACTATTCTCATTTAGTCGGTCATTTTGGCACGGCTTGGCAGAATCAACAACGTGAATTTGATAATCTACCGGCAGTCATACTCATGACAACCAATTGTATCCAAGAACCGCGGACGTCGTATCAAGACAGAATTTTTACTACTGGTCTTGTTCGATGGCCAGGCGTCCGTCATATCAGCGCTCAGAATGGCAAGAAAGATTTTACGCCAGTTATTGAAAAAGCTCTTGCTTTGGGAGGTTTTAGTGCTGAGAAGCAAGATGCCCAGACCATGGTAGGTTTTTCACGCAATGCGGTTCTCAATGTCGCAAGTAAAGTAATTGAACTTGTTCAGACAAAGAAAATCAGGCATTTTTTCCTGGTTGGCGGTTGTGATGGGGCAAAACCCGGTAGAAATTACTATACCGAATTAGTCAAGAAAATTCCGTCCGATTGTCTGATTCTTACTCTTGCCTGCGGTAAATTTCGATTTAATACCATAGATTTTGGAACGATAGAAGGTTTGCCGCGCCTGCTCGACTGTGGTCAATGTAACGACGCATACTCTGCGATTCAGATCGCACTGGCCCTGGCAAAAGCATTCCGTTGCGACGTCAATAGTCTGCCACTTTCTTTAATACTTTCCTGGTATGAACAGAAAGCCGTTTGTATCTTACTTACGCTTCTGGCCCTAGGGGTAAAAAACATACGCATAGGACCTTCTTTGCCTGCGTTCATTTCTCCGAATATACTTACCGTGCTTGTCGAAAAGTTTGGTTTAAAGCCAATTTCAACTCCCGAAGAAGATTTGCGTTCAATTTTAGGGTAAGCCACGAAAAACCCGCACAGCTGATTCGAAAAGGTTGTGCGGGTTTCCTTTTTTTCAAGAAACAGGTTTACAACTTTTTTGCGGCGGATATAATACACCTATTATAAATTCAGGATGGATAATGCTTCTTTTTTATCTGATTATCTTTATTTCAGGGATCTTTACGTTTTGGACTGTGCCAGCCCGAGAGTTTCCTTTCATTGGAGACAGCGCGCCTTCTTTTGCCGTTGAAACTACACAAGATTCAGCTCATTTTCTGGATACTGATCGCGGTACAGCCAAGATGCGCATCGAGCCAGTCTATGCTTCTTATGCGTATTCAGCTTGTTTTTTTGTGAGCAACAATTACCATCCAAAAAACAACCAGAACAATACATGAGCGTAGTATCTCGGCGTTTTCAGATTATGCGAATTTCTGATGGTATTTTTTTGCAAAAAGCCCAGGCATTGCGCCAACGCGTTTTCTTTGGAAGCCAAGGGTATGACACGGATCAATACGATTCGTTTTGTACGCATCTTGTCGTCGTTGACAAAACGACAGGTTCGGTTGTTGGTACGTATCGAATGTTGCTGCGTTCGGAGGCGGAAAAAGGATGCGGTTTCTATTCAGAAAGTGAGTTTGATCTGCGCCGCATACGTGATTATTACCAGGGTGAGATTTTAGAAATAGGCCGGGCATGCGTAGATCCTCTCTACCGAAAATACCCGGTTTTGAATAGAATTTGGAAAGAAATTTTTTTGTTTTGCAGTGAACACAAAGTTCAGGTTATTATTGGGTGTGCAAGTATCCTGGAGCCAAAACCTGATTCTCTAGGGAGAATAAATGCTTTTTTTCGTGCCCATTGTTTTTCATCGGAAGCATTAAGGGTGTATCCGCATCCCGGGAAAGCTTATCCATATGATCGATCCGTTTCTTTGCAGCCAGCGGATCATATCGCGAAAACGCTTCCTTCTTTAATCAAAGGATATTTAAATCTAGGCGCTGTTGTTTGCGGAGATCCGGTGTGGGATGGCGTATTTCAGACGGCAGATTTTTTTATGATGCTGGATTTGACTAAATCACAAACCGCCTATCACCGTAAGTTTTTATAACATGTCTGCGATGCGGTTTTTCTTTTTTTGTCTTGCGCTTTTACTCTGCATCTGCGGTACGGCATTTCTTCAGATTCTCTTTTTTATACCTCGCGCATATCGCCGCCGGGCAATCGCTCTTTTTATCCGTTTTTTTGGGCGAATATTTATTTTTCTTTTAGGTATCCGGGTAAAGATATCGGGGAAACTCGATGTTCTTTTTCTAAGGGGTGCATTTTTAGTCTCTAACCATCTTGGATATCTTGATGGGATTATTCTGACAAGTATTTTTCCATTGGTATTTGTCGCCAGGGCTGATTTACGCACATGGCCAGTTTTTGGTTTTTTTTCGTTTCTTTCAAATACTATTTTTGTAAATCGTACGAATCCAGGGAATATCCGAAATGAGATTGCCAGGATCCAATCTTTTTTAAAAGACCGGGTTAACGTTGTTCTGTTTCCTGAAGGAACTTCGACCGATGGCATGCGTATGAATCCTTTTAAATCTTCATTCTTTGAAGCCCCGTTGCAGGCACAAGCCAGTATTTTGCCGATAGCAATTACCTATAGGTATTTGGACGATGTTTTAGTTGATGAAACGAATAAAGATCATTTATACTGGTACGGTGATATGCGGTTTTTCCCTCATTTCTTCAGGCTTTTTCAGCATAAATCGATTGACGTGACCGTGGATGTTGCGGAACCGATTGCATACGAGGAAAACGTACAAACCCGTAAGGATGTTTGTAATTTGGTTCGCAAGTCTATTCAAGAATCCCTTCAGGCCGCTCAGCGCAATAGTTCCGAAGCAGTAGAAGCATAGAATCATATACGCACTTCTTGACTTTTGGTCAATACTTCCTTACAATACCGTCGTATAGAAAAAGATCCTTTCGAGCAATATTTCCAGAGGCGGAGGAGATTTCGTGAAAAATCTCAGGGTTGTAAGCGGAGGATAGTATGGAGCAGACTGAAAATATTTTCTTTGAAGAAATCCAGCAATTTCGCAGAAAGGTTCATATTGCTATTGCCCTCGGATTCTCGATGCTTTTTTGGGGAGTGGCTTCCTTCTTGTTTTTCATGCGTACTATTTTCCTTGAGGATGTCGTGTCGGTTCAAGAAGTGCTTCCTGGAGTATTGCTTTTCGGTCTTCTTTTGCCGTGGTTCCTTTATGCTGCCAAATTGATCGTTGAAGTAAGAGCTGACGGGGTTTACTTTCGATTTTTTCCTTTTCATTGCAAAATGCGGAAAATTCCACTGAGCGCGCTTATAAGCTATGAGCCAAAGCCATGCAATCCCTTGCCAGATGTTGGCGGGTTTGGTTTTGGGCGTTTTCCCAAAACGAGAGTATACAATATTTGCGGTACAACGGGCGTACGACTCGAGTTATCCGATGGCAAGGGGATTATTTTCGGTTCACAGCGGCCCAAGGAATTTATTGAAGCAATCTCTTTGGTTAAAAAACAGCAGGTTGTTTCATAATGTAAGTAGTCTTTTCAGAGATTACGGTAAAAAGCGATTCAGAAGAAAGGAGTCTTGTATGGGAAAATCTTTACGCGGCACAGAGACTGAAAAGAATCTTTTAAAGGCATTTGCGGGTGAATCACAGGCGAGGAACCGCTATACCTATTTCGCGAGTGTTGCGAAAAAAGAAGGATTTGAGCAGATTGCCAATATTTTCGACGAAACCGCCCTGAATGAAAAAGAACACGCAAAAGTGTTTTTTAAATATCTTGAAGGAGGGGAAGTTGAAATTACTGCGGCATATCCTGCGGGTATGATACAGAATACGCTCAAAAATCTTGAAGCTGCTGCCGATGGGGAAAAAATGGAGTGGACGACGCTCTACGCAGATTTTGCTCAAGTTGCGAAGAACGAAGGATTCCCTGAAGTTGCGCGTTCATTTGAACAAATCGCCAAAGTAGAAAAGTTCCACGAATCCCGCTACCGGACATTAATTTCTTCTATTGCCGCAGGCGAGGTATTCAAGAAGAAAACGACCGTGAAGTGGCATTGTATAAATTGTGGATATGTTTTTGAGGGTGCGGAAGCTCCTCGGGAGTGTCCGGCTTGCAAGCATCCACAGTCATTCTACGAGGTTCTGGCGGAAAATTATTAAGATATCATAATAAACTGCAAAAGAGGAGGCATGATGAAATTCAAACGGGTAGGAGTAGTATTTTTTGTTCTTGGCTTGATTGTTTCTCTGTTTTTTCTCGGAAATATCCAGGCTCAAGAATTTTCTGCAGACATCGTTTCTAAAGTGTCTGGAACCGAGATGAAGGGGAAAATTTATTCGGCGAAAGACAAAGTTCGCATGGAAGCCGGACAGCAAATCACGATAACCAGAATGGATAAAAAACTAGCAATTGTGCTGATGCCGGATCAGAAAATGTATATGGAGATGCCGATTCAAGGGCAAATTCCAACCCCGATGGACGTGTCTTCTCAGGATACCGCTGATCGTATTTTAGTTGGCACGGAAGTTCTGGAAGGGAAAACGGTTGAAAAGTACAAGATTACTGCGAAAACCGACCAGGGAACAGTAACGACATTTTCATGGATTCTTAAAGATTCCCAAATCCCGGTTAAGATAGCTGCTGCTGACGGAACCTGGGAGACCACTTATCAGAACATTAAACTTGGTTCTCAGTCGGAGAGCTTGTTTGAAGTCCCCGACGGGTATACGAAATTTTCAATGGATATCCCATCACTTCAGGAAATGGGGGATACGGCACTTCCTGAGAAAAATTAAGAGAGTACAACTGTCGAGAATTTCGCAGATTATTGTGTTGCTGAGAGAACACTCTCGGGTTACTTGAGAGTGTTCTCTTTTTTATCCGGCTGTGTTTTTTCTGATAGACGGAGCAATGACGGCAATATTTAAAAAAAGTATCTCGGTTAGTTTCCCGATGACGTTGATCATGCTTTTTGTGTTTTTGATCGGGTTGGCAGATGTTTATGTCGCGGGAAAATTCGGGAAAGAGATACAAGCTGCCTATGGGGTCGTTTTCCAGTTATATTTCATCTTTAGTATTGTTGCAACAGCGCTGACGGTCGGCGTTGTTTCCGTTGTTGCCATGCTTTTTACGGCAGCCAAAAAGGAAAACCTTTCCTTCGCGGTTGGGTCTGCGCTTGCCGCGGCTTCCGTCGGGGGAATCTTTTTCTCGATTGGAGGATTCATTCTATCGGGGCCGATTCTCAGTTTTTTCCGAGTCCCCACCGAAGTCATACGTTTTGCCATCCCCTTAGCAAAGATATATTTTTTGGGTTTGTTTTGTAACTATGTGCTTTTGACTACAAACGGGATTTTGCGTGCGTGTGATCAAATCCTCAAATCACTCCTTACGATGTTTCTTGTTTGCATTCTGAACGTTGTCCTTAATTTTTTTCTTGCGTTTAAAACTCCACTGGGATTTTATGGTATCGCAGTAGCGACCGTTGCGAGCAGTTTTTGTGGAAGCATCATGAATTTTTCCTATTGCCGTTCTTTACTCATCCGGGGGTGTCTTTTTTCTTGGGATACATTATGGAAAATACTTTCCATCGGATGGCCAGCTGGGCTCATGCAGGTTCTCTGGCAATCGGGCGTCATGGTTTTATTCCTTATTTTGGCATGTCTTCCCCAGAATGCCGTTGAAACAATGGCGGCATTTACCAACGGGATTCGGATCGAGGGGATTATATTTCTTCCGGCGTTTGCGTTTAATATGGCGAATGCCGTTGTCGTGGGGAATCTGCTTGGGAAGTCCGATTATAAGAACGCTTTTCTCAGCGGAATTATTACCGCAGTAAGCGGAGTCGCTATCGTTGTTATCCTTACCGTCATTGTTCTTTTCCAAGCCCGCGCGATTTCTTTATTCCTTTCGGATAATCCAATTGTTATCCAAGAATGCGTGCGTTATATTTTTATCAGTTTGCTTTTTGAACCGATCATGGCTTGGGGGGTTATTCTTGGGGGTGGTTTAAGCGGGGCTGGAGATACAAAGAGCGTTATGATAAGCATTCTTGTAAGTATTTGGTTCATCCGGATTCCGCTCAGCTACCTCTTCGGGATTATGCTCGGGTACGGGGCGAGTGGAATATGGTGGGCAATGAATATTTCTCTTTTTATTCAAGCTGTCCTTATTTCTTTTTTCTATTTCAGGAATGACTGGAAAAATTCATCGTCTCTGGTTCTCTCCGACGGCAAGCAGCCGGTGGTTGAATAAATACTATTGCCAAAAGCAGCCACAAATGTATAATGCAAGTACATGAGTGAAAGACCACAGGAAAACGCAGAATAAAAAAAGAGCCTATACATAAGGAGGCTCTTTTTTTTCGCTCCAAACGAAAGGGGGAAAATATGGTTTTAGGCATCAGCGATCCTTTTATCTGGGGAGTGTATCTGCTTTGTATTCTGGCTGGAGCAACTTGTGTAATCTATGGGTTCATCAACTGGAATCGCGGAGATGAAGAAGCGCGCCCGGAAGATCTTACTTGGGTTAAACAAGAAGAAGCCAGAGAGGATGAATAAGGTAAAGGAGGGAGAACGCCATGGATAATTTCTTCCTGTTAACAATCATTATCGTCGCTTACCTTTTGATCATTGGTTATCTGGGGTACTATGGATATCGAAAAACCAAGAGTGCCCTTGATTATCTTGTAGCTGGCAGAACGATACATCCGGTAGTTATGGCACTTTCCTATGGAGCCACTTTCATCAGTACCTCAGCGATTGTTGGATTTGGCGGTGCGGCAGCGCTCTATGGGATGGGGCTTCTTTGGCTTACGTTCCTGAATATTTTTGTAGGCATCTTTATCGCTTTTGTTTTTTTTGGCAGGCGCACGCGAAAAATGGGACATAACCTTGATGCGCACACGTTTCCAGAATTCCTTGGCAAGCGTTTTCAATCGCCATTTGTCCAAGGATTCAGCGGGTTGGTTATTTTTTTCTTCATGCCGTTGTATTCGGCAGCAGTCTTAATCGGTGCGGCGCGTTTTCTTGAAACAACGTTAACTCCGCATATTGATTACAATGTCGCCCTGCTTATTTACACATTGATCATTTGCGCCTATGTGCTTGCTGGAGGCTTGAAAGCAGTGATGTATACCGATGCTTTACAGGGTGCAATCATGTTTGTTGGGATGATTGCCCTTTTGTTTTTTACTTACTCACAGTTTGGTGGAGTTACTGTCGCCCATCAGGCTCTTTCTGCGTTATCCAGTCAAGTACCAGAGAAACTTGCCCAAATGGGGCACCGGGGCTGGACAAGCATGCCGGCATTCGGCTCGCCAATCTGGTGGTCGCTTGTTTCAACGATTGTCATGGGGGTAGGAATCGGCGTTTTGGCTCAGCCGCAACTCGTTGTTCGCTTTATGACCGTAAAAAGCTCTAAAGAAATAAACCGGGCTGTTCCAGTTGGCGGGGTGTTTATCCTCAGTATGACTGGGGTTGCTTTTATTGTGGGAGCGCTTTCCAACGCCTATTTTTTCAATAATCCTGCTTTTGGAAAGATTGCCTCTGCTGTAGTTTCAGGGAATATTGATAAAATTATCCCGCTTTATATTAACAGTGCACTCCCTCAATGGTTTGTTTATGTGTTTATGCTTACGTTGCTTTCTGCAGCTATGTCAACGTCAAGTTCTCAGTTTCATACGCTTGGCACTGCTATTGGGCGTGATTTTTATGAGAAGGTATTTATTGGGAAAACATCCCCGCATACCGTGATCATTACCCGTTGTGGAATCATTCTGGGCGTTATCGTAACCGTTATTCTCGGCTATAAACTTCCTGGAAGTGTTATTGCGGTGGCGACTGCGATGTTTTTTGGACTCTGCGCGAATACCTTCCTTCCTGCGTATGTCGCAGCTCTTTTTATGCCGCGTGTGACCAAAACAGCAGTTTTAGCGAGCATGTTTACTGGTTTTATCGGAACGGTTGTCTGGCTTGTTTTTGTTCATCAAAAAGAATCAGAGGCGCTCGGTATCTGTAAGTTTATTTTTAACAAGCCGACACTTGCAGCGTATCCTTGGACTGTGGTTGATCCAATCGTTGTTATACTGCCATTGTCAGCATGTGTACTTCTCGCAGTGACTTTTTTTACAAAAAAGATGGCAAAAAACCATCTCGAAATTTGTTTTAAGAACGTTTAATCTTTCTTTTGAGCGGAATTTTTTTAACGGTTCGCTATAGAATCATCGAGGAGGAAACGTGACTTCGATAATTCTTATTTCCATCTTTTTTTGTGGTATGATCGCCGTTGGGTTTTGGGGTATGCGCAAAACCAGAAGCCTCAATGACTTTTTCCTGGGCAATCGTACTGTAGGGCCGTGGATTTCGGCTTTTGCCTATGGCACTACTTATTTTTCGGCTGTTCTTTTTATCGGGTTTGCAGGCAAAATCGGTTGGGGGTTTGGCCTTCATTCATTCTGGATAGTTTTAGGGAATAGTTTCTTGGGTTCATTTCTTGCTTGGATTGTTTTAGGAGGGAGAACCCGCCGGATGAGTCATAACCTGAATGCGATGACGATGCCAGAATTTCTTTCTGGACGTTTTGGGAGTGAACATCTGAAGATATTTTCTGCGCTCATTATTTTTATTTTTCTTCTTCCTTATTCCGCCTCGGTATTTAAGGGATTGGGGTATCTGTTTGAGGCGAATTTCCATATCTCCTACGATCTTGCGCTTCTGGTCATGATCGCGATTACTGGAATCTACCTGATTCTGGGTGGCTATTTTGCGATCACCCTTACGGATTTTATACAGGGTATTATCATGATTTTTGGCTCGTTCATCATGGTTTTTGTGCTTGTGAATAAAGCTGGAGGAAGTTTGACGATCATCCCGCTCGTTGCAAGCAAATACAGCGAACATGTTTCTTTGGCGCAACAGCCGACGCTCCTTACGATTATTTCTTTGGTGTTTATGACCTCATTCGGGACATGGGGTATGCCGCAGATGGTGCAAAAATTTTATGCAATCAAGAATGAATCGATGATTCTAAAGGCGGCGATTGTTACTACTTTGTTTTCTTTCACTATCACGGGCGCCGCTTATTTTACTGGAGCGATGGCCCACGTGTTCTATGACGCGCCTCCTCTTATTTCCGGGGTTTCCGCTTTCGATCAGATTATCCCGAATCTGCTTACCGAATATTTGCCGCCTTTTTTGATGGCGCTGATTATGCTGCTTGTGCTTTCTGCTTCGATGTCAACCCTTTCATCGCTTGTGCTTGTTTCTGCTTCGGCTATCGCGATTGATCTGTGCCAGGGAAGGATTCGCCCCGGGATGCGTAAAGAAAATTCGTTGCTCATGATACGGTTTTTAAGCGGTGTTTTCATTGTACTTTCGTATTTTATCGCAAAAACAAATTTTTCATTAATCGTAACATTAATGTCGCTCTCATGGGGCGTGGTTTCTGGAGCATTCATGGCGCCTTTTGTATATGGTTTATATTGGAAACGGGTTACTCTCGCGGGTGTTGCTTGTGGCATGCTGAGTGGGGTTACCGCCGCGATTGTCCTTTTTTCCCGGCTTGGACCCCAGAATTCACCCCTTGCTTCAACCATAGCGATGGTAATTCCATTTTTCGTTATCCCGCTGGTGAGTTTTTGCACAAAACCTCCGGATGTCTTGCGGATACAGAAGGCTTTTCAGGGGATTGCTGAATAAGGAGGGACATGGAGCGGAGAAAAATACATGTTGGGAAGAAAAATATCGAAGCTTTTTGTCTTTCTCTCGGACGGAAAAATTTCATTCTTCTGAAAGGGAAAAAAGGCTATGTGATGTGCGGTTATCTTAATTTACGTACAGCCGAAAAAGCTCATGATGTGGCAGTAAAAATAACCGGGGTTTCGAGTATATCCCAAGCTGTAAGTTCTGTGGTTCAGAGCTGCACTTCATATGCGAAAAAAGCTGGTATTCAGAAAGGTTTACCGGTGCGCAAGGTTCTTAAGTTGATCGCGTAGGGCTACTTTTATTGATCGATTGGAATGGTAATTCAGTTCGGCGAGCCCTGGTATTCAGGAAGAATATTGTGATATACTTTACGTGGATGAAATTGAGATGTTTTATAGATATTCAGTAATCCGAGCCGCCGGAAGAAAACCCCGCCATTTTCAAGAATCGTTTTGCAAGCGCAAGCAATCCATGACCCTGATCGAGACTTTAGTCGCGCTTTTTATCTTTATTACTGCTGCCTTGGGAGTGCTTCAGGTGTTTCTTTCTTCGGTATATCTTTCTGAGTCGGTGAAAGGAAAATCAACGATGATGTACCACCTTGAAAATATGATGGAAAAAATCAGGTGTACGCCTTTTACTCAGATGACTGTTTTATTCCCGCATACACTCCAGGATGGTCCAGTTGCTAACCCTTATGCAACCATTACCGGAGGGTACACCTTACAGAATGAGCACATCGTTGTTTCCTATCAGAATCCAACGGCCGATCCGCTTGAAGTTACCGTAACCGGCACTTGGCAAACAAGTCAAGGAAGAACCATAAGCAGGCGCTTTTCAACCTTAAAAACGAGATGATCCAAAAAATAAGCCTTCCTCTAAAGCGAAAGGGTTTTACGGTCGCTGAACTTGTGGTAGGGATTGGTATTTTTGTTATTCTCGGTGCACTTACGTTCCAAGTGTATATGCAGGGAGTAAATATTTGGTATAAGTTGACTGGCGAGAGCACTATGCGTTCGCGGGCCCGGCGAGCAATGAACTTTATGATGAATGAGCTTAAGAATGCCACTCGAACGTCTTCAGAGAATCCTTCGCCAAATTTAGCGATACCTTCGCATCCAAATAATCGCTCGATTGATTTCTATCTGCCTGTAGATTCTAATGATGCCAATACTATTATTATCAATGCTCTCGGGGCAATTGAGTGGGATAAAAGCAATAAGATTCAATATCAGTATATTCCTGGACAGCAAATGCTCAGAAGACTTGAAAAGGGCAATCACGTGGTTATTGCTGAAGGAGTTTCGGCGATTACGTTCGAGGACGCGTCTATTGTCCCATCGCTTCTGGCCGACGAACTGAGAATTTCACTCACCTTATTGGGTACTACCGAACGTCGTCAATCTGTCTCAAGTACTGTGGTTGGTATCGTGAGTTTGCGTAACTAGCGAGGAACAGATGAATACAAGAAAAAAGATTCGTTTTCATCGTGCGAACTTTAAGAAGGCGCAAGCCCTCCTGCTTGTTTATTTTGTGGTGATAGTGCTCCTTACTCTGGCAGTGCCTTTGCTCCAGAGAATCCTGGGGGATAATGTGCTTCTTCAACAAGAATTACTCCGCAAGGAAGCCTTTTATCTTGCAGAAGGCGGGATAGAGGATATCGTAAACCAGTTTACGGGGGATATTGCGAATTTCGTGATTAGCCCCACTGTTACCCGGTATCCTTCCAGCGGGGTTATTACGACTACTTACTCGGGTGTTTCGGGATTTCCCGGTGCCACTGTTACAACATATATTGATGAAGCGGAAAGCGGACAGCGGGTTATTACTGATCCGGACGGAACTCAGGTTACCGTCAGGTCCTACGTGATTCACTCGACTTGCGTTCATCCCAGACAAAACAGTATCACCGTGGGTATTCACCAGGCGTTTCTTCTGAGATTGACTTCGGCATTTCAATATACTGTTTTTTATAACGATGACCTTGAAATCATCCCAGGGAAAAATATGACCTTGAGCGGGAGAGTTCACTCGAACAGTGATATCTATTTAGCCGCGGACGGTTCATCGACAGATCTTACGTTAGATAGTGAATATGTGCGTACAGTCGGGAATATGTATAACAAGCGCAAAGATCGGACAGAAGTTATGCAGGGAGATGTAAGTATCCGTAAGGCAGGCACCGGATCGTATGATGATATGGACGGGCTTGATAGTGAAGATACAGAGTGGGCAACCGAATCGCAAACCCGCTGGAGGGGCACTGTCCAGAGCGGGGTTCACGGCGTGACCCAGTTAGCTACCCCAGCCGTAGGCTCAATCCAGCCAGGCTCTGGACATTATTACTATGACAATGCGGGATTACGCATTGAGAACGGCCGGCTATATCAGGGTGCTCAGGAACTTGTTCAAGGGGTGCACGTGCCCGCAAATACGGTTACTGTGACAACTGCTTTTCAGAACAAGCGCGAAAATAAATACGTGAATATGGTTAACATTGATTTAGCCAAACTTGCGGGTGTAAGCGGCGGTTATCCGGGCTATAACAATAATCTTCCGGCAAACGGCCTTTTATACGCAACGGCAAATACCGGAGCTTCAGGAGAGCAGCCGGGGGTTCGTCTGGTGAACGGCGGCACGCTTTATCGTGGAGGAGGTCTTACCGTAGTTACCAATGACCCGCTTTACATTCAAGGAGATTACAATACAACGAATAAAAAGCCGTCGGCGGTTATCAGTGATTCCGTGAATATCCTTTCGAATGGATGGGGTGGCAGTGATGCCAAGAGTACTCAGAGTTTAAGTAATCGTATTGCAACGGCAACAACGGTTAATACTGCATTCATCGCCGGAGTGCGTAATACCACGGTGGGAAGTTATAGCGGCGGATTGGAGAATTATCCTCGTCTCCACGAAGATTGGTCTGGAAAAACTCTATACATACGGGGAGCTTTTCTTGAAATGTGGAACAGCCAAGTCGCTCAAGGCCCTTGGTCAAGCGCTTCGTATAGCGCTCCGAACCGTAATTGGAATTATGACAGTGATCTTTCAAATCAAAACCCTCCTTTTACTCCCTTTGCCGTTGAAGCTCAGCGCAGTGCCTGGTGGAAAAGTTAGATTGTTTTAGACTTTAATTTCGAAGCGGTTCGTTTAATTCGAGAGGGGGTTTTACGTTCAGGGTATTTTTATGAAGGGGAAACTAGATTTTTTTGGATGAGGGTAGCGTTCAATGTGAGGGATTATAGTGCGGGATCATAGTAGGGGATATCACTACCCAGATAAACAGCGATACATTGACCTGCCATAATTGTCCCAGCTTTTCCTGAGGCGACTACGCGTGCCCGATCTAATCCACCGGCGCCTTTTGCCGAACAAGCTGGTCCGTCAAAATCGCCGTGCTGAAAATCATACCAAAAATAGCGGTCAGTGCAATTGGGATTGTTTGATCCACCAAGGCCAACTTTATCCCAATCAGCACCAGGGCAGCCCCCATTTGCATTCCAGGTTGCGCCAACTCCAGTAACCAGATTGGCGGTAACGTCAGCGGTAACATTTGCTTCAAAGTATTGGTATTGTTTTATGTGGGCCAAGGCAGTTCTTGCCGTGGCGACTCCTTGAGCGATTATTGAATTTCTGACAACTTTCCGATAAGAAATAAATCCGATCAGGGCAAGAATACCGAGAATAACAACAACTGCGGTTATTTCAACTATCGTGAAAACTTTCCGTTTCATTCTTTACTACCTCATACTAAGTATATCATATTTTTCGGCTCTAAATCAATCATTTTTTAAAGTCTTCGATTGTTCATTTAATGTTCTGTGCTATAATAATTTTACGTATAAAAAGGAGGATAGCATGGATTCATTATTAAAGCGGATTATTGAAACAGCCGGGGTATCCGGTTACGAGAAAGAAATAGCGGCACTTATGGAGCGGGAGCTTGGTCGTCGGTGTGATCAGGTGCAAACCGATATGTTTGGTAATGTCATTGCCCGGAAAGGAAAAGGGCCTAGAAAAATTATGCTGGCTGCGCATATGGATGAAATAGGGTTGCTCGTAAAGCATATCACCAAAGACGGTTACCTTAATTTTATTAAGATCGGGGGTATTGATGATCGGGTTTTGGTTGGACAAAGGGTTGTAGTGAAGGGCAGAAATGGAGATGTGTTTGGAATTATTGGCCTTAAGCCGCCACATTTGATGCGAGAAGATGAACGTAAAAACAGTATTAAATATACGGATATGTTTATCGATATCGGCTGCATGAGCAAAGAAGAGGCTGAAAAAAAGGTCGCGGTTGCTGATTCGGTTATCTTTGAGCCAAATTCCGGCGTTCTTTCCGGTAAACTTTACTATGGAAAATCTATTGATAATCGGATAGGCTGTTATGCGCTTTTGCGGATTATTGAAAAAGTAAAAGCCAAAGCCCAGATTTACGCTGTGGCAACAGTCCAGGAAGAAGTTGGCCTAAAAGGGGCAAGAATTACTTCTTTTAAACTTAATCCGGATTTTGCGATTGTCATCGATACGACGACTGCAGGAGATACGCCAAGCATCAAGGAAACTGAATCAGCTTTGAAGTTAGGCGGCGGAGTAGCTATTACGGTTATTGAAGCAGCTGGCAGGGGAGTGATTGTAAGTGAAAAAATACGTAAAATTTTTATCCAGACTGCGGAAAAACACAAGATTCACTACCAGGTTGATGTACTTGAAGGCGGGATGACCGATGGAGCGATGATTAGTATCAACCGCGAGGGGATACCAACCGGGGTTGTCAGCGTTCCAACCCGATATTTACATTCGTCAACAGGAGTTTTTCATAGTGATGACCTTGAATCACTTATTCAGCTGGTGGTAAAAGTAATTGAGAAAATTGCCCAAGAGCACTAAGCAAGGATTTCTTGAGTATTTTTCGAAGAAACATGAATGGAAAGCGCGGGAGGAGTTTGCGCCGCATTATTTTTACGGTATAATAAAATCATGCGAACGGTATTGTTTTGGTTTTTGATTTTGAGTTGTTCTGTCGTTTGCCGCGCAGAAACTATCCGCAAGGAAGTTCCATTACCAGATGGTACAGGAAAGACCGTGGCCTATTTTACCGGTGGGAAGTTTTCTGCTCAGGAGGTTATCAACAACGATGGTGCTATTCTGGAAAAAACCGGAGAAATTCCTGATGGGCTCATTCGGGAATATTGGAATAGCGGACAGCCGAAAGCGGATTATACCTATAAAAAAGAGAAATTGGATGGTTTAACCCGGCTCTATGATGAGAGCGGGAAGATTTCAGTTGAGATTCTCTATAAGGAAGGGAAACGAGATGGGCTGGTAAAAGAATACTACCGAAACGGGATCATCAAGGCAAAGAAGATGTATCGGGATGATTTGCTTGAAGGTGCAGCGTACGATTATGATCCGAATGGAAAACTTGTCTATGAGAAAAACTACAAAAACGGTAAACTAGAAGGCAGCGTTAAGCAATATGCGGATAATGAAATGGTAACGGCAGAATTTACTTACGTCGGAGGGCAGCTTGACGGCGTGTCCAAAGTTTATTACGGCGATGGAGAAATAAAATATATCGATACCTATAAACAGGGGCAGAAGTTAAACCGGCGCGGATATGATTCAAGGGGTAAGGAGGATTTTAACCAAGACTATCCAGTGAATACTCCTGATGAATCGCGGTAAATGAAAGGTTTAATCGTATGAAAAAATGTGTGTTTTTGTTTTGTTTGTTCTTTGTTGGTTTTTCAGCCAATGTTTTGTGCCGCGAATACAATGCTGCCGATAAAGCGGGGAGAGGCGCTTTGAATATTCTTTTTGCCTTTACTGAAATTTTCCAACAACCAGGAGTGGTCGCAAATCAGAAGGGAGAGATGATTGGCTTTACCGCGGGGGTAGTCAAGGGTTTTGGCTGCACCATAGGGAGAGTTTTGCTCGGAGCGTATGAAGTCGGAACATTTTTCCTTCCGCCCTATAAACCATTGGTCAAACCTGAATTTGTCATTTTTGATCGGACAGAAGAAGGGCAGGCTGTGCTTTCTGAGCCTTAATCGGCGTAGATTCATCTCCTGTGTTTTTGATATTTCATAAACAAGGTTTCGATCGTATGTATAGTTTGTAAAGGAGCAGACATTGAATAATCCGCAAGAGAATCCGGCTGAACGGCGTAAATTTACTCGTATTGCCGAGAAATTAAAAGTTATGCATCGGGTAGTACCTCGGGTCCAAGGTTTTATGTCTTCCACAGAGGATATCAGCGAAATCGGAATGAAGTTGCCGACGCTTTTACGACTTCCTCCAGGGGTGCTTCTTGAGCTGGATGTTTATCTTTCTGATTCAGCGCGGCCGGTAACGATTCGGGGAGAGGTTGTTTGGCAGTTACCGAATAAGGATGCAAAATTTCCCGTATGCATCGGGATACAATTCACCCAGCAAAATACGGTTGAATACAGAAAAGTCGTGGAGCACATTAGAAAGAAAATAGCGATTGAGCGCATCAAGGCTGAGCAAGAAAAAAAGAATGTGTAGGTTTTTAGGGCTATTAGCTTTTCGGGAAAGGAGCATATTCATGAAAAAGAATAGGAATTTTCTTTTTCTTCGGCTGTTAATATGTATGATGATTGGAGGTATTTTTTCTTCTGGGATTCTTGCCGAAGATTCGGCAACCGATGATGATGAATATCTTGCCAAAAGCCAACATGATATTGAGCAGGAATTTAATAAGCACACGATGTACACGAATGATGTTGTAGGTCCAGTTGACGATGACGTTGTGTCGAGTCAGAGAAGTCTTGAGCAAGACTTCTCGACTCGGAAACTTGATGATAAAAGCGTGATCGAAGATGAGAGCGATCGACGGAGAATGTTTTTTACTTCCAAATCAACGGTTCTTTTTTATTCAATGACAAAGCATGAGGTGCGGCGGAGTATTGGAGAGCCGACGCAGATAGTTTCTCAGGAAGGGAGAGAATCCTGGTATTATCCGGTGATTCACCGGCATGGCGAACCGGATCTTGAACGCGTATATCTTGTTTTTGAGGGTGAAAAACTCGCAGAATTACGCACGTCAGGAAAAAATATACAATGAATTTGGATGTTGAAAAAAGTTTTGTTACTGTTTTTTCTGGGGATTGCCATATTTTTTCTTATTTTCATTAAAAGTAATACTTGGCAGGCTGATCAACGGAGAATAATACGTAATGATGTTGAGTATATCGAAACGCAGCACAGTTTTCATTGGGATAGATTTTTTAACTATTTAAAAGGCATACCTCAGGGTATCATTGCGCGCGTTTCTCAAAAATAAATTTCCCAAGGTATTTATGCGTACGCTAACCGAGAATTTTTTCCATGAAGGAAGTCTTTAAGTTTGGCTTTACGCTTGGCATTATTTGTCTTTTAGCAGGCGGAGTGCTGGCGGTTGTCCACGAGGTTACTGAGCCTCAAATTCTTAAGCAACGCCACAACGCAGAAGAGAAAGCGCTTCGTGAGGTTTTCCCTGAGGCTGTTTCATTTGAGCCTGTTGTTACGGAAACACAAAAAACTCTTTACTATCGAGTTCTCACAAAACAAAACCAGCTTGCTGGTTTTGTGCTCAAAGTAGAAACCAAAGGGTATGCTTCGACGATCGAGCTTCTCTGTGCTTTAGATGTGTCTTTGCGGATAACGAATTTGAAGGTTTTAGCTCAGAATGAAACTCCCGGATTAGGCACAAAAATTACGGAGTCTTTCTTTCTCAACCGTTTCTTGGCGAAGAGTTCTTTAGATATTCGTGATATTGAAACATTAAGCGGGGCAACTATTTCTTCTTCGGCGGTAATTCAGGCTGTCTATCATTCGCTTTCGGATACAAAGGAGTTATTACTTCAAGATGTCAGTACTATCAGATAAACTTTTTCTTAGTTCTTCACCACACATCCACTCTCGGGAAACCATATCTCGGATTATGTGGTCAGTTTTCTGCGCTCTGATTCCTGCCGGCATTGGCGGGGTGATCATTTTTGGTTTTTCCGCACTGCGGGTTATTTTGATTTCCTTGGCAACTTGTATAACAACTGAATTTTTTTTCCAGAGAATTTCAGGGAGAAAAGTTACGATCCAAGATGGTTCTGCGGCAGTTACGGGAATTTTACTTGCTTACAACCTTCCTTCTTCAGTGCCATTCTGGATCCCGGTTGTTGGTGGATTTTTTGCTATTTTGATTGCCAAACAATGTTTTGGCGGGTTGGGTATGAATATTTTCAATCCGGCTTTAGCTGCCCGCGCATTTCTCCTTTCATCCTGGCCCCAGCATATGACTAGTTTTCCGAAACCTTTTACGTTTGATGCCGTAACCGCTTCCACTCCGCTTATGCTTCTGAAAGAAGGAAAATCATTGAGTCTGGATGGGCTTGGTTTATCATATCTTGATTTGCTTTTGGGGAAGCGAGGTGGGTGCATCGGTGAAGTTTGCATTCTTGCTCTTCTTTTTGGTGCCGGGTATCTTCTCTGGCGGCGTTATATCACTTGGCATATTCCAATCAGTTTTATTCTGAGTCTTGGGATTTTAAGTTATTGTTTTGGGCCTTCTGGATTTTTGAAAGGAGGATTTTTGTTTAGTTTCCTTACCGGTGGAGTTATTCTGGGAGCTTTTTTCATGGCATCTGACTACGCAACATCTCCAATGACAAGTAAAGGGCGGGTCGTATTTGGTATCGGGTGCGGTTGCTTGACCTTCTTGATTCGGCGTTTCGGAGGATATCCCGAGGGAGTCTCATATTCAATCCTTATGATGAACGCCTTTGTTCCTTTGCTTGATCGTTTTATACGTCCTCACCGGTTTGCCCCTCAGGTAGAATCGTTAGGGGGAAAGAAATGAGCCGTTTGTGTAAAGAGTTCATGAAGGGAATTATCTCTGAAAATCCAACTTTTACGTTAGTATTAGGTCTTTGCCCCACACTTGCTGTCTCGACTTCTGTAATGAACGCGATCGGGATGGGCGCTGCCGCAACATTTGTTCTGAGCGGTTCAAATATTATTATTTCTGCTTTACGCCGGTCTATCCCACGGCAAATACGCATACCATGTTTTATCATTGTTATCGCAACCTTCGTGACCATTAACGAACTTTTACTAAAAGCCTATTTTCCTGAGCTTGATCATTCGCTTGGTATTTTTGTTCCATTGATTGTGGTTAACTGTATCGTGCTTGGCCGGGCAGAAGCTTTTGCTTCAAAAAATTCAATATTTGTTTCGTTTGTTGACGCCTTGGGCATGGGGATTGGTTTTACCATAGCCCTTTCATTGATCGCGGCGATTCGTGAATTTTTAGGCGCAGGAAAGCTTTTGGGATTTACCATTTTTACTTGGTTTGAGCCTGCCGCGATGATGATTCTGGCTCCTGGAGCGCTATTAACAATGGGGTTACTTATTGGTTTGGTTAATTTTATCCAGCTTCGCCGTAACGGAGCGTGTCAGATTACCAAGGTGGGGTGTGATGGATGTAAGTAGGTTTTTGACTCTTGCGATATCGATGATTTTCATTAATAATTTTATTCTTTCCAAATTTCTTGGTCTTTGTTCGTTCATCGGGGTTTCGAAAGAGACAAAGCCAGCAGTTTCCATGGGGCTTGCGGTTACGTTTGTCATAACGATGTCGAGCATCATTACCTGGTTTATTTATCGGTATCTTTTGATTCCTTTCAATCTTACCTATCTGCGCACGATTTCTTTCATTTTGGTTATCGCCAGTTTTGTTCAACTTGTCGAGATGGTTATTCGTAAGGTTGCCCCGGCTCTCTATAAGGCTTTTGGTATTTATCTTCCGCTGATTACGGTGAATTGTGCGGTACTGGGTGCTGCGGTTCTGAATTCGGAAATGTTTTTCCGTCATTCCCAGCCTGTTTCTGGAAGTTTTTTCTTAAGTATAACTCAGGGGTTTTTTGCGGGAGTCGGATTTTTACTCGCGATGATACTCATGTCAGGAATCCGGGAGCGGCTTGAAACAGCGGACATACCTCAATGTTTACGGGATGTACCGCTTGCCTTCATTGTGGCATCTCTGATGAGCCTTGCCTTTATGGGATTTAGCGGCTTTCGAATCTAACCTTGGCTATGGAGGTATTTGTTGCTTTAGGCATTTTGGGCTTGCTTGGTATTTTGTTCGGTGTTGGCCTTGCGCTTGCGTCACAACGCTTGGCAGTGCCGCAAGATTTCCGTTTTGAACAGATTCAAGAACGTCTTCCCGGAGCAAATTGTGGCGCGTGTGGTTTTCCAGGATGTGCCGGCTTCACCGAGGCGCTTATTCAAGGCGGCGTCCCGATAGAAAAATGTGCGGTAAGCCCGCAAGAAGCAAGAGACGAGATAGCGAAAATTCTCGGGGTGAGCGTTCAAAAAAAGATAAAACAGTTTGCGGTTCTGCATTGTCATGGAGATAAAACGATAGTTTCCGATCGGTTTATTTACTGTGGCGTAAATGATTGTTTTTCGGCATCATTGATTATGAATGGACAAAAATCCTGCATCTATGGTTGCCTTGGATTTGGCAGCTGTGTTTCCGTCTGTCCTACCGGAGCGATTTCTCTCAGCTCTGAAGGGCTTCCAGTGATTCAGAGAGAAAAGTGTATTGCTTGCGGAAAATGTCTTACTGCATGCCCACGACAACTTTTTAGCCTTGTGTCCGCAGAGAAGCAATACATCGTGCGTTGCCGCTCACGAGAGTTTGGCAAAAAAGTTTTAGATATTTGTAAAGTCGGATGTATTGGTTGTCGCCGCTGTGAGCAGGCGTGCCCCGAAAATGCGATTACCATTGTCGATCATCTGCCAGTTATTGATTACAGTCGTTGCACTAATCAAGGTAAATGCGCTCAAGTCTGTCCGACCCAAGCAATTTCTAAAAAATAGTCTTTCGGTCCTTTAGTTTATTCCGCTTTGGCGCATCTTTCTTCTTGAAAATTTTGCATTTTCTTGTATACTAAATTTGTTTCCCCAATAATCAGAAAATTTCATTTCTCTGTTGATACCTTGATATTTGCCTGAGGGGGTTGGGTATGGCAAATCAGATTATGGAGGTAGAAGAAGGTTATTTAATCAAGGAGTTACGTAAACTCCAGAGCAGAATACGTTCCTTAGGTGGAAGCGCTCTTCTGTCTCCATCCAGTCAGCCCTTCCAGCATCAGATTCATCTCCTTGAGCTCATTTCTTCGCTTTCCCGCCAATTTATTGCTCTTACTCCAGAGAAAATTACCCAAGGAATTAGTGAAACTATCCGGATTCTCGGAAATTTTTTTACCGTGGATCGAGTCGCGATATTCCGGATTTCGGAGAATGGATTGCAGCTTGATACAACACATGAATGGTGCATTTCTGGCGTTGAGAATTGTCCTGACATAAAGAAATCAACACCCCTGGACAATATCCGGTGGGTATTGAAAAAACTCCATGAACATGACAATTTGCGCGTTACATCCATCGAGGAATTGCCGTCAGATACCAAACAAGAAAAAAGATGGTTTTCTGAGCGTTCTGTAAAATCTTCACTCATTGTTCCAATTTTGTATATGGGAAAACTCATCGGTATGTGCGCTTTCGAGTCGGTGCACACTGAGCGTATTTGGAATAATGAAGAGCAGTCTCTCCTGAAAATCGCCTCAGAAGTTATCGCTGGAGCCCTTGCTTACCACGAGGATCAAATGCGGCTTGCTTTAAATGAGCGTTTCTTGGCTTCGGTTTTTGACAGTATTCAAGATGGAATATGCGTTCTTGATACCAACATGGTTATTATCCGCGTAAACCGGACCATGGAAATATGGTATGAGTCATTTCTGCCTTTAGTCGGCAGGAAATGTCATGAGGTTTACCATGGTTTTTCTACTCCGTGCGAAAATTGCCCAACGATGAAGGTGCTTGCTTCAGGAAATTCCGCCTGCGAGTTGGTTCCAAAGAGGGGAAAAGACAGAGAGATAATCGGATGGTTTGATCTTTATGCGTTTCCGCTTTTTAGCCCGAATTCGAGCAAGATAATTGGGGTTATTGAATATGTTCGGGATGCAACAGAGCGGATTGAAGCCCAGAATGCTGCGCGTGAGCGCGCAGAAACACTCCAGGGCATTCTCCGTGCTGCTCCCATGGGGATAGGTTTGGTGACATACGGGGAACGTAATTTGCAATGGATCAACGATCGGCTTTCAAAAATAGTAGGTTATTCTGAAGATGAACTCATCGGTAGAAATGCGAGTATTCTTTACGAAAATACGGCAGAATTTGAGCGGGTAGGAAAGGTCAAATACGAGCTTTTGAAAAAAAATGGCATTGGAACCCTTGAAACACGCTGGAAATGTAAAGATGGGACGATCAAGCAGATACTTTTAAGCTCGGCACCCATCGATACCCAGGATTATGCGAAAGGAATTATTTTTACCGCGCGTGATATTACTGAGCAGAAAGCTACTGAAGAAGCACTGAGAAATTCAGAGTTTCAATATCGGACTACTATTGATGCGCTTGGCGATCCAGTGCATGTTGTTGACAGGGGTCTTACGGTATTGTTGACAAATTTTTCATTCCGCGCCTGGATGAATCGCTTAGGTTTTTCAACAAATATGATTGGGAAAAATATTTTTGATATTTTTCCATTCCTTCCTCAGGCAGTCCGCGAAGAATACCAGAGAGTTTTTGACACCGGGAATATCGAGATTACTGAAGAAACCAATGATGTCAAAGGGGCAAAAATCATTACTGAAACCAGAAAAATTCCGATTTTTGATCACGGGGATGTTGTCCGCGTTATCACGGTTATTCGGGATATTACCCAGAGAAAAGAAGCGGAATCAGCGCGTCAGACACTCACCAGGGAGCTGAAGAAAACAAATGAACGATTACGGGCTCTCGCCTTACGTGATCCAGGAACAGGATTGTTCAATCATAGATACCTCGCTGAGGTGATCGAAGCAGAGTTTGATCGAGCGCGCCGTTCCGGGCATTCACTTTCAGTGATCATGCTTGATGTTGACTATTTCAAATCAATCAACGACATGTATGGTCACCAGTTTGGCGATTTGGTCTTAAGGCAGCTCGCCGCGCAGTTAAAAAAGATGGTTCGTCGCTATGACATCGTAATTCGTTTTGGCGGGGAAGAATTTCTAATTATTTCTCCCGGAACTGAGAAATCCACTGCCTTGACATTGGCTCATCGGCTCTTAGACGCAATTAATCTCTATAACTTTGGGAACAGCCGCCATGCCGTGAAATTAAAGATCAGCATCGCTGTGGTTTCATATCCGGAAGATCGCATCGTCAAGGGCATAGGACTTATCGATTTAGCGGATAAAGTGTTGAATAAAGCGAAAGAAGCAGGGGGTGATAGGGTTTATTCGGTGAATGATTTTTCCAAGAAGAGAAAAGCAGGGAGTTTGAGTAAAGAAAAAGATGATGTTGGGATTTTGAAGAATAAACTCGAGAAGTTGACGCGGAAAACAAACCAGAGTTTAATTGAGTCAATATTTGCCTTTTCAAAAACAATTGAGTTAAAAGATCACTATACCGGTGAACATGTTGAAAAAACAGTTTTCTATGCGACAGAAATTGCGCGAGTTCTTGGATTACAGAGAGATGAGGTTGAGCGGATTAAGCAGGCAGCGATACTGCATGATTTGGGAAAAATAGGGATCAGCGAGCGAATTTTGCTTAAAAAATCAAAACTAACGGCCAAGGAATTTTCCGAAATAACGCACCATCCGCAGATAGCCGCGGATATCCTGCGTCCTATACAATCGTTGCATGGTATCATCCCTTTTATTCTACATCATCATGAACGTTGGGATGGGAAGGGATATCCGGATCGCCTGAAAGGAGAGGAGATTCCAATCGGCGCCCGCATTATTGCGATTGCGGACGTTTATCAAGCGCTTACTTCTGATCGGCCATACCGCAAGGCTTATTCGGCATCAACGGCTCTTGAAATGATCAAGAAGGGATCGGGGAGTCAATTTGACCCAAAAGTTGTCGCGGCGTTTCTCGAAGTTCTCGATGACGACTAACAGTCGGATCATACTCTGACATTCGAAAACAACTTCAGTGAAAACAATTATTTTGCTTTTCTGTTCAAATATCTTCATGACCATTGCCTGGTATGGGCATCTGAAGTTTAAATCATCACCACTTTGGAAAGTTATCCTTATCAGCTGGTTCATAGCATTTGTAGAGTACTGCTTTCAAGTGCCAGCCAATCGTATTGGCCACTATCAGTTTTCTGCCGCACAACTGAAAGTTACCCAGGAAGTAATTACTCTGATTGTCTTCGCGTTCTTTTCTGTGCTCTATCTGCGTGAGGAACTGCACTGGAATTATTTTTTTGCTTTTCTTTGTTTGATTGGAGCTGTATTTTTCATGTTCTCCCGGGTTTAAAATGGCTAAAAAATAGTTGACAAGAGAATGTTCGGTTATATAATCGGAACATATTTAACGGATAAAAGTGTAGATTGGTAAAGGAGAGAAATGATACAAAGGAAAAAACCGTCGAAAACCGTAAAGCAAAGAAAATATGTGACTGCTGAACTCGATATGATACAGACACGGGCATATTACATTTGGGAGCAAAACGGTTGCCCGGAAAACTCAGCGCTGGAAAATTGGATTCAGGCAGAACAAGAGCTTCTCAAGGAAGGCCGTTTATAAACTGATAAAGGGGAGTTAAAACATGGGACCAAAAAACATTGTTTGCCCGCTCTGTGGGAGCAACTTTGAAGTTGAGGAGCATTTGGAAGAAGGGGAAATAACCGTTTGTCCTGATTGTTATGCTGATCTTGAAGTCGTCAGTATGCATCCGTTCCGGGTGGAACCTACCAACGCGACCTCAGATCAGGACGATACGCCGGATGAGAACGATGATGAGTTTTAATATAACAAAAGGAGGGGCTATGCGCACAGGTCGTTTTTTGCAAGCAGGGTTTTTGAGTGTTTTGCTGAGTGTGATTTTTTTGAGTTCGGGATACGCCCAGGAAACAGACAATGTTCCCGCGCCGGAAGCAATCACGGGAGCCGAAACGAGTGCCCCATCAGCGAGCACAGAAGGAGCAGTCGCATCTGAATCCGATGTACCGGCCGCTACTGTGGAACCGGAATTGACAGCAAATCAAGAAATGGTTAAGGGCGCAGTTGAACAGATTGCAGAAGATGGAAGTTTTATTATCGTTAATGGACAGAAAATTAGTACGACGCAGAAGTTTCTCGAAGACTCATATCTTGAAGTTGGCGATAAGGTGATGATTGTAGCCGAAAAAAATGATTCTGGCCTGACGATTAAAAGTTATAACTATATTTTTGACGAAGATGTTGATGCTGAAGCATTGCCGGATGAGGTATCGGGTGGAGAAGGTCAACCAACCCCTTCGCAGCCCGTGACTCCACAAGGCGAATAAAGATCGATTGCATTTCGAGCCCCTCTTGAATTTTTCCATCAAGAGGGGCTTTTTTGTGAATAGACATGCCGTATGAAGATATGATGGATAAGAAAAATAGAAGGGTTCGCAGTATCGGAATTGTTTTTAATTTGAAACGATCTCGCTCTATCCAAGGAGATGCCGAAGAAGAATATGATGAGTTAGCGACGATTGATGCCATTGAAAGCTGTCTTCGAGAGCTTGGATTCTCTGTCCGGCGCATTGAGTACAATAGGGATTTTGCGCAGAAAATCCAGAAAGCAAATATCGATTTCGTGTTGAATATTGCTGAAGGTCAGGGGAGTGATCGCGGACGAGAATCGCAAGTTCCCTGTATCCTTGAAAGTTTTGGCATTCCTTATTCAGGATCTGATCCAGTAGCTCTAGGGTTGACTTTGGATAAATATCTTACTTCTTGTTTTTTGCGATTGCATGGAATACCGGTTCCTCAGATGCATCAAATACGATCTTTGGAGGATCTACGAGGAGGTTTTTCATGGTTTGTTCCGCGGCGTTCATATATTATCAAACCGCGCTGGGAGGGTTCATCAAAAGGAATTTTGCAGAAATCACTTGTCCATACGTTGGCCAAGTTGAAACAGATGGCATCGTGGATTCTTTCTACATATCGCCAGCCAGCGGTTGTCGAAGAATTTCTTCCGGGAGATGAAATCACCGCCTCGGTCGCCGGAAATAAAAAACCATTTTGTTTGGGGATGATGCGGATTCGACCCCGTTCTTGCAGTCAGAAGCCATTTCTCTATTCCTTGGAAGTGAAACGCGACTGGCGTAATCAGGTTACCTATGAAGCGCCAAGCTGTATTTCTTTTGGGGTCCGCTCCGCTATCGAGCGTACGGCTTGTCAGGCTTTTTCCGTGCTTGAACTGCGCGATATCGCTCGATTTGATTTTCGTCTTTCTGCGCGCAAGATTCCTAAAATTATCGACATCAATCCGCTGCCAGGTCTTTCGCCCGTCTACAGTGATTTGCCAATATTATTCAATCTGAACGGGGGGGATTATCGGAAATTAATTAAGCTCATTTTAAAAAGCGCTTTTGCCCGCTACCAGATACCGTGGGAGAATTTTTCTTCTTAATGCTGATTTGAGAACCGCTTCATCTACGCTTCAAGAAGAATAAATGTTTTTAGAATTTTCAATTCATAACCCTTTCTACTCCAATACGTTACTGCATATTTTTTTGTTGTTTTTTGTTGTGCCCATTGTATCATAATAGCTATGTCTTTAAACCCAGAAACGATCGTCATTGCGGTTGATGGTGAAGTAACAAAACGTCAAGATATTTGTGACGCTATCCGTTGCAGTGAATCAATCGGTAAGGTTTTTACTGAGCAGGGATTTAAGGTCAATAATTTTTACCTTACCAAGAAAGATTTCAGCGCGAAAGATAAGTTATTGCGTCGCTTGAAAGCGTGCAAACCCCTTTGTGTGTTTAACTTATTTGAAGGTTTCAGCGATGAAAGCTCCAAGGAAGCAGAATTTGCTGAATTTCTCGAAAAAACAGGATTTCTTTTTACCGGTAACTCCGCCCTGGCTTTAGCGTTGAGCCTTGATAAATCAAAGATCAAGCAGGTTTTTCGTAGACACCATATTCTAGTGCCACGCGGTATTACGGTAAAACGGCTGAAAGATATCAATTGCCAAAAGTTGCGGTTCCCTGTTTTTATTAAACCTTCTCTTGAGGATGCGAGTATTGGCATTGATGAAGATTCCTTGGTTGCTCGTCCGGAGGAGCTTGTGAGGCGTGTGCAGGGAAAATTACAACAATTTCCAGCCGGACTCATTATTGAAGAATTCATTGCCGGCAAAGAATATAGTCTTGGTTTTTTGGGAAATTTTTCTGACGCAGAATTGTTGGCAATTTCAGTGATTGATTATCGCCAGTACCATGATTTTCTTCCTTTTCTAACGTATCAGGCAAAATGGGACCAGTATTCACGAGAATTTTCAATGGTTACCCCAGAGATCTGCGAAAAACTGCCGACGCAGCTTGAAAATCGTCTCCGTCAATTAGCTTTGAAGGCTGCGCGGATCGCAAAATGCAGAAGCTATTTTCGGATTGATTTGCGTGAACAGGGGGGCAATCTTTTTATCCTCGATATTAATCCGAACCCCGACATTAACACAAACAGCGGATTCATGAAGCAAGCGTACTATAAAGGTTATACCTACAGTGAAGTGGTGGGAAAAATTCTTACCTACGCTCTTCTCAACCGCGCCAAAAAAATATAGACATCTATCCTATGTTTTAGCGGCAATAGCCCAGTCGCACGCAGTTCCGAAACACACAGAGACAATGCTTGTAACGACCAAAAGCGATAGCGCATTATATTGTAAAATTGCAGAACAGACGGGAGTTTTTTCCGTTGAAGATCTGTTTGTCCTTGCAGGTGTTTTTGAGGATTATTTCCATAATCCGCAAACAACGTATCGGATGTTGGAAGAATATCGGAATGGAGCATTAGCTGGCTTTGTATTGTTTGGTCATACGCCGCTTACTCGGTCAACTTGGGATTTATATTGGCTCATTGTTGATAAGAAATTTCAAGGTTCAGGAATCGCAAGAATACTCTTGGGTAATCTCGAAAAAAATATTCGTGTTCAAAATGAGGTTATCTTACGGGTTGAAACTTCTAATCATGCGAAATATGCTCCAGCGCGTTCATTCTACATGAATTCAGGGTTTACCCTGGCAGGAATTATTTCGCATTTTTATGCTCCGGGCGAAGATTTGATGATTTTTTCGAAGATAATAAAGGGATGATCTCTGGCGGGTAATCTGGTTTTGACATGGATGATAGATGGTATATTTTTTTTCGGAAAACATTCTTTTGGTTTTTTGTAATAATTTTTTTTACTGGAACACCCTATATTGTTTTTTATTCCTTAGGGTATCAGTTTGATCGGGATACTAAAAAGTTCATTCGGACAGGAGCACTTTCGATAAAAACCATTCCGAGGGGTGTGCGCGTAACTTTAAACGGTCAAACGATTCATGAGCTGGCGCCAACGAGTATTCGGAATTTACTGCCGCGTCACTATTCAGTCCTTTTGCAGAAAGAAGGGTTTTATTCATACACAATTCCGGTACGGGTGCATTCATCGAGAGTTTCGGAAATCGATGTTATTTTGATTCCTCAAGTACAGCCAGCGGAAAAACTCGAATTTCCTTTTCTGGTGAATCGATTCTTTGTTCTTCCTTCTGTATTTTCTGAAAAGCTGATCGCTTTTACTGACAATGGAATTTATCGGATTGAAGATGGCCTCCGGAACTTTCGGAAGATTTCTTCGTGTACCTTTGATCCTGTGACTGCTTTTTCATTTCGTGGTCTCCTTGAATCTGATGGTTCTTATATTTTTTGGAATTCCGGAAAGATCTGGGAGATCTATTCCGAAAAAGCACCTCGTGAAGAAGAGTATGCGGTACATGAAATTTACCAGGCTGATGAGAGCATCCAAGAAGCATTCTTGGCTCTCAAGGGGCGTTATCTTGTTATTCACGATGGCCTGAAGGTGGTTGCCCTTGATCGGAAAAATTTAGCCTTATCTTTACCAATTATTGAGCTTAAGAGTCTCAACGCAAAAATTTTCTATAGTCTTCGTTCCGAAACCTTGTTTGTGAAAGATAAGCTTAATACTCAGGGCCAATTGAGTCTTTTCCGGATAGATTTTTCGTCGCATCTGAAGAGGCACAACGAAAATGCAAAGAATTTTTGAAGTCATACCCGGTTTTATCAGCTGGTCAATTATTGGATTTTTCTTGCTTTTATTCTTTTTCCAACCATTTATTCTATCAATAGTCATCATTATTTTTCTTCTTTATTGGGTTTGCCGACTTTTTTATATGAGCGCCTTACTGCTTATGGCTCATCACCGAATCATCTCAAGAAAAAACCTACCCTGGCTAACGATGGCTATGGACGTTGAGAGTTCTGTACCGTTCGATCAAATTAATCATGTAATTTTATATACAGTGTATAAGGAACCGCGGGAAGTTCTCGAAGGGAGTTTAACTGCGTTAAATAATGTTTTTTATCCTCATGACAAGATGATTGTTATTCTTGCCGGAGAAGAGAGGGCCGAAAAAAGTCTTTCTGTTCTTGAGGAGCTGAAACGCAGATTTCAGGGAAAATTCCAAGATTTTCTTGTGACTGTTCATCCAAAGGGAGTTCTAGGAGAAATCCAGGCTAAGGGGGCAAACGCAACCTATGCTGCGAAAAAAGTAAAAGAGTACTTATTGACAAACGGGCACCGCTTGGAAACGACAGTGATTTCTTGTTTCGATGCAGACACCTGTCCTGATGTTAATTATTTTTCCTGTTTGACTTATCACTTTCGAAAAGACCCCAAGCGACACCGAAAGAGCTTTCAGCCTTTTCCGGTTTACAGCAACAATATCTATCGAGCGCCGGCCTTTGCTCGGGTTATGGAGATGGGGTCGACTTTTTGGCAGCTGATTGAAAGCATGCGGCATGAAAAATTTATTACATTTTCTTCACACAGCATGAGCTTCAAGACGTTAGTCGAAGTCGACTACTGGCCGGTTAATCTTGTCTCCGACGATTCGCTTATCTATTGGAAATGCTTCTTACGCTATCATGGTGACTATTCTACTTATCCACTCGATGTTCCAGTTTACATGGATATCGCCGTAGGGAAGAATTGGTTTGAAACAATGCAGGTCCAATATAAACAGAAACGCCGGTGGGCTTGGGGTGTTGAAAATTTTGTTTTTGTTGGTCAGCGTTTTCTCCGAGATAAGCACATCCCGGTTGTTCTGAAAATACGGAAGCTCTTGCAGATACTCGATAGTCATATCAACTGGGCTACATGGTCAATACTCGTAAGTTTCATAACCCCGCTTACTCTTTTCTGGGGTAAGACTGCCCTCGCTGATTCACTGATTTTCTTTAACCTGGCATATATTAACAGCATCATTTTTAATTTTCTGACTTTTGTGCTTGTGCTTTCGATTATGATCAGCAATGAATTTCTGCCTCCGCGGCCGAAGGAGATATCGCGCGCAATTTATTGTGTTTTTCTTCTACAGTGGCTGCTTGTTCCTTTTGTCTCAGCGATCCTTGGATCTTTTCCGGCTTTAGATGCGCAAACACGCCTCATGTTCCACAAAAACTTGACTTTTTATCCTACTCCGAAACAGCGCCCAGGGATACGAGCTAAATAAATTCATGCTTTTTTCTCGATCAGGGATATACTTTTAGTAAAAATATGTTATAATCCCAGTATGCTTGTTGCGCTCGATGTTCGTGGTGTAGTTACCTCGTAAGTTCATGGTTACGGTCAAGTACCCAAATTGGTTCCGCTTAGCAAAAAATTTATCCGATCAATATTGCCGGCAAAATCATGCCGGATTCTTAAAAAATATTTTGGCTGTGACGAAGCGAATGCCTCTGCAGGGGCAGGATTACGCGCGGTTTATGGAGCGTTCAGCATAATTTTCTGCGTACGGTAATATTCTAGAAGAGGAGGATTTTGTGGGAGCAGGATCAATTTCAAAATCGGTAATCGATAGAATAGTCTCTGCGCATGAAAAAAAACCAGGGAATGTGCTTTCAATTCTCGAAGAAATTCAGCGGCATAACCCTCAGCAGTATCTTCCACGAGAGACCTTATCATATGTCAGCGAGCGGATACGGATGCCTCTCGCGCGTCTCTATAGTATCGCGACATTCTATGCTTTTTTTAACCTAAAACCACAGGGAAAGCATACGATTGTTGTTTGCCGTGGAACCGCCTGCCACACCCGCCGCTCGAAGCAGATCCTCGATTTTTTGATTGATACTTTCAATCTTGATAGCAATGAAGTGAAAGACGGGGAGAAGTTTTTTCTTACTACACAAGACAACCAATTTACGGTTCGCACAGTCGCATGTTTCGGGCAGTGTGCTCTTGCTCCAGTTGTGGAGATCGATGGGGTTATTTACAGTAATATGACCGTTGAAAAATTGAAGCGAGTTCTGCGTGCGATGCGGAAGGCAAAAAAAATAATCGAGAGGAAACAATGAAAATAACCAGCCAGCAGAAACTAACCTTGATTCAAAAGCGCGGCATGAGGAAGCTTTTCCCGGGTCGCGTGCGCATCGGCGTTGGTTTTGGGACATGTGGGATTGGGAATGGAGCACAGGAAATTTTTGACGAATGTGCGAAAATGATCCGGCAAAATACTTTAGGCATCGATTTATGCAAGGTTGGTTGTTTCGGTTTTTGCGCACAGGAACCCCTTTTGACAATTCATATTCCCGGAAAGCCACTCGTTTTTTTTAACAAGGTTAAAATCCATGAACTCAGCGAGATGGTAAAGAATGCAAAAAAAGGGATTTTAAACGAAAAGCGCGCTTTATGTAAAGTTGAGACCTGGGACCACATTATCACAAAATTGTTTTATGGAAAAGGTTTTGATCGGATACCTTTATGGGATTCGTTGCCATTTTTCCGATATCAAAAGAAAGTGGTGCTCCGCAACGCTGGGTTTATTAACCCAGAGGATATCGAAGAGTATATCGCTCTCGGGGGGTATCAGCCGTTTTTCAACGCATTGACGCGTTTTACCGCCGATGCGATTATCAGCGAGGTTAAAACTTCAAAGTTGCGCGGGAGAGGCGGAGCGGGATTTCCAACCGGAAGAAAATGGGAATTGATGAAAGAAGTCTCGGCCTCCGAAAAATATATCATCTGCAACGCGGACGAGGGCGATCCGGGAGCTTATATGAACCGGAATGAGATTGAAAGCGATCCGCACATGTTAATTGAAGGCATGTGTATCGGCGCGTACGCGATGCGGGCAACGCAGGGGATTATCTATATACGTGCTGAATATCCGTTGGCGGTTGATCGTTTTCGTACTGCTCTTGCCCAGGCACGAAAGTATGGTATTCTTGGAAAGAATATCTTCGGCAAGAATTTCAATTTCGATATTCATATTGTAGAGGGGGCCGGAGCTTTTGTCTGCGGAGAGGAAACCGCTTTGATCGCTTCTATTGAAGGAAAACCAGGAAGGCCTCGACCTCGTCCTCCATTTCCCGCTCAAAAAGGATACATGGGTCTGCCGACCACGATTAATAATGTCGAAACATGGTGTAATATTCCGGTTATCATCGAGAAGGGCGGAGATTGGTTTGCCGAGATTGGTACACAGGCAAGTGCGGGCACGAAGGTTTTTTCTCTTGTCGGAAAGATTAAGAATACCGGTCTTGTGGAGTTACCGCTTGGTGAATCTCTGCAGACCCTCGTGTATGGCATAGGTGAGGGTACGGGAACGAATAAAAGAATTAAGGCAATCCAATCAGGTGGACCATCTGGTGGTTGTATCCCTGCGGAACTTTTCAATACCTCGATTGATTATGAATCACTTGCTTCGGTTGGTGCGATTATGGGGTCAGGGGGTATGGTGGTTATGGATGAAGACAACTGCATGGTTGATATTGCCCGTTATTTTACGGAATTTACCACTACAGAATCATGCGGTAAGTGTACCCCGTGCAGGGAAGGCTTGATGCAGGCGCTCTATATTTTGAAAGATATTACGGAGGGCCGGGGGACTGAAGAAAAATTGAAAGACCTGAAGCACTTAGGAGAAATTATTAAGGATACGGCACTCTGCGGTTTAGGCCAAACCGGGCCTAATCCCATATTAACAACTCTTCGTTATTTTCTTCATGAATATAAGCAGCATATTCATGCGCAGCTCTGCGATGGAGGAGTGTGTCAGAATCTTTTCCTTTCGCCGTGTGAAAACAGCTGTCCACTCCATATGAATATTCCAGGGTTTTTGACCCTCTGCAAGGATAAAAGTCTTGAGACGGCTTTTGAAATGATAGTGCGCGATAATCCGCTTCCGGCGGTTTCTGGAAGAATTTGTCATTTTCACTGCAAGATGCGCTGTCGTCGGGAGGATATTGATCAGCCGGTTTCCCAAGGGGAAGTTCATCGGTATGTTGCCGATATGTTGTATGCCGCGCACCGTGAGAAGAAAATATGGAAGAAAATCATTCATGAGCGCCTAGAGAAAACCGGGAAGAAAATTGCAGTAATCGGGGCTGGCCCTGCAGGTCTTACTGCCGCCTTTTATTTAGCTCGGCTCGGTCATTCAGTCAAAATTTACGAGTCGCAGGAAGAACCAGGCGGAATTTTGCGTTACGGAATTCCAGAATACAGGCTTCCTAAAAAAATCCTTGCGAAAGAAATAGGCTATATTAAGCAAATGGGTGTTTCCTTTGTGTTTAACTCAAAAATCAAAACCGCCGATTTTGACGTTTTGCAGGATCAGTATCACGCATTGTTTGTCGCAACTGGAGCTTACAAGAATATGTCACTGGGTATACCTGGAGAAAATTCGCGAGGAGTGCAGAGCGGCATACATTTTCTTGAACAGGTAGCCCGCGGCATGAATACGCTTCCCGGGAAAAACATTGTTATTATTGGAGCGGGGAATGTGGCGGTGGATGCCGCACGAACTGCATTCCGTCTTGGAGCGAAAGTTTCCATTTTTTACCGCCGCCAAAGAGAAGATATGCCCGCAAATAAAGATGAAATCAAAGAAGCGCTCGCAGAAGGAATTCAATTTGTGTTTTTGGCTGCACCGCAGGAAATTCTAAATTCTTCGCAGGGAGCGGTCCGCGGTGTACGTTTTCAACGAATGCGTCTTGGCGATTACGATAGTTCCGGGAGGCGAAAACCTGTCGCTACCAATGAAATTTTTGAAATTTCTGCTGACGCTGTGCTCATCGCCATTGGCGAAAAGATAGATTCCGAGTTTCTCCATAAGGCCGGAATCGCTATCGGTGCTTCTGGAACAGTACAGGTTGATCCTTTTACACTAAAAACGAATATCAATAAGATATTTGCCGGAGGTGATTTAGTGAGTGGTCCTTCAACTGCTGTTGAAGCAATGGCTCAAGGTAAGAAAGCCGCTGAAGAAATTGATTATTTTCTCACCGGTCAGAGGCGTTTTGGGAAGTTGCAAAAAGAATTTTCCTATGCTCGGCACGTATCTCTTGTTCCATGCGCTCGGAAACGCCAAATAGGGAAAAAAATCCCGTTGCGATCACGGAAGGGGAATTTCCACGAAGTATCTCAAGGGCTCTCTGCAGCACAAGTGGCAGTAGAGGCATCACGTTGTTTACGCTGCGATGTAAAAGCACAACCGTAAGATGGGAGAGGCTATGGAAAACAAGAAAATAGCGCTCAGTATCGATTCCGTTAGGTTTGAATTTAATGCGCCCATGACGATTCTCAGCGCATGCCTTCAAGTGCATATTACTATCCCGACATTGTGCTTTCTGGATTCGATCAATGAAGAAGCCGCATGTTCGCTCTGTCTTGTTGAAGTAAAGGGAGCAAAGACACTTGTTCGCGCATGTGTTACTCAAATCATAGATGGGATGGAGATTTATACAAATACTGAACGCGTGCGTCGGGCAAGAAGGCTAAACCTTGAATTGCTTCTTGCGGGGCATCCCAAGGATTGTTTTACGTGTGAGCGGAATCAAATGTGTGAACTCCGTCGCTTAGCCCATGATTTAGGTATCCGGGAAATTCGATTTCCAAAGATTCCACCCCGCAGTTTGCCTATCGACAAGAGTTCAGTTTCGATTATCCGCGATCCGAACAAATGTATACTCTGCGGACGATGTGTTTCAGTTTGTTCGCGAGTCCAGTCTGTTCATGCGATTGAGATGATTTCCAGAGGTAAAAATACAAAAGTTGGTTCTTTCGCTGACAGCGTTCTGGGAGATACGTATTGCGTCAACTGTGGCCAATGTGTTTTAGTGTGCCCTACGGGGGCGCTTACCGAACAGAGCGCGATTAATGAAGTTTGGGGGGTGCTTTCAAACCCACATAAATTTGTTGTTGTTGAAACTGCTCCAGCGGTCCGCGCCGCGATTGGAGAAGAGTTTGGATTACCCCCAGGGACGCTTGTTACCGGAAAAATGGCTGCGGCTCTCCGCAAGCTTGGTTTCACGAAAGTATTTGATACTCAGTTTTCCGCTGACCTGACAATTATGGAGGAAGGGTATGAGCTTATTTCTCGGATTCAAAAGAAGGGAGTTTTACCTTTAATTACTTCATGTTCTCCTGGATGGATCAAATTCGCAGAGCATTTTTTCCCCAAGGTTCTCGACCACATATCTACTTGTAAATCCCCTCAGCAAATGTTTGGAGCGGTTGCAAAAACATATTATGCGAAACGCCTGAATAAAGACCCTCGAGATATCGTTGTTGTTTCGATCATGCCGTGTGTCGCAAAAAAATTTGAAGCCAAGCGGCCGGAGATGAACAGCGCGTTCCGCTACTGGAAAGAAAAGCTTAATTTAAAAGAAAGTGAAATGTTTCCGGATGTTGATTATGTGCTGACTACGCGTGAAGCTGCCGCGATGATTAAGGAGGCAGGGATTATTTTTTCTGAACTTTCCGATGAATGTTTTGACGAGCCTTTGGGAATTTCGACTGGTGCTGCAGTTATTTTTGGAGCAAGCGGCGGTGTTATGGAGGCTGCCTTGCGCACCGCCTATGAGGTTCTTTCGGGTGAAACTTTAGAGCGACTGGATTTTGTCGACTTACGGGGAATACAGGGCGTGAAAACAGCAGAAATCGAGATTAAAGGAATGAAAATAAAAGTTGCTGTGGCAAACAGTTTAAGTAATGCCCGTATTCTTTTAGAAGAAATTCAGTCCGGGAAATCCCCTTATACTTTTATTGAAATCATGACCTGTCCCGGTGGTTGCTTAGGAGGAGGCGGACAACCGTTTCCAACCAATACCCAGACACGACTGAAACGGTGTGAGGCGATTTATCGCGAGGATAAAGCTAAATCGATTCGCAAGTCACACGAAAATCCCGCAGTTTCAGCGCTCTATGCAGATTTTTTAGGTAAGCCGCTCGGTGGTCTTTCGCATCAGTTACTTCATACGAAATACTCAAAGCGTACCTTTTAACTTCCGTGGAATACCGTATCGAGAAAGATGTTCTTGGAGAGAAGAAGATCCAGCGCGATGCATATTGGGGAATTCATACTGCGCGGGCGTTGGAAAATTTTCCTCCGAGCGGGCGTTTGGTTCCCAGTGAACTTATAAATGCCCTGGCGATAGTAAAAAAAACGGCTATTCAGGTAAATGAGGAATTAGGGTTTATTGACCATACAAAATCGCAAGCAATGACTGAAGCTTGTGATGTAATTATCCAAGGCAAGCTGAGCGATCAGTTTCCTCTTGATGCTTTGCAAGGCGGAGCAGGGACTTCTACAAATATGAACATGAATGAAGTTATCGCAAATCTCGCACTTGAAATCATTGGCAAGGAAAAAGGAGATTACGATACTATCCATCCGCTTGAAGATGTGAATCTTCATCAATCAACCAACGATGTCTATCCCACGGCTTTAAAAATTGCAGCAATCTTTTCGCTCCGGGCCTTGAGTGAGCAAATCGCTTCTGTGCAAGGTTTTTTTCAACAAAAAGAAAAAGAGTTCGCAGGGGTCACGAAGATCGGAAGAACCGAACTGCAAGAAGCAGTCCCCATTACCTTAGGAGCGGAATTTTCTGGTTTTGCGGAAGCAATGGCTCGTGATCGTTGGCGCGTGTACAAGTGCGAAGAGCGGCTTCGAGTGGTCAATCTTGGTGGTAGTGCAATAGGAACGGGGCTTGCTTGTCCAAAGAACTATATTTTTTCCATTGTCGAAAAGTTACGAGAGAATACGAAAATTGGCCTAACGCGGGCGGAAAATCTGGTAGCCGAAACTGCCCATTCCGATTGCTTTGTAGAGGTTTCTGGAATTTTGAGTGCGCACGCGGTTAACCTCATAAAGATATGCAATGATTTGCGAATGATGAATTTACTCGGTGAGATAATTCTTCCTGCGAGTCAAGCCGGATCTTCAATGATGCCCGGGAAAATCAATCCTGTGATTTGTGAATCAGCTATCCAAAGGTCGTTCAAGGTTCTTGCAAACAACTTTCTTATCAACGAGTGCGCAAGCCGAGCAACATTTCAAATCAACGAGTTTTTACCTCTTTTGGGATGTTCGTTTTTAGAATCAATTCGCATGCTTTCTGATTCGAATTCGATGCTCAAGGATTTTTTGCCGAATATTTTTGCAAATCCGGAACAATGTAGAGAGTATCTCAGTAAAAGTCCAACAGTCATTACGGCATTTATGCCAATTATTGGTTATCAGCGTGCTCAATCGTTGTTGGAAGAATTCCATAAAAACGGAAAGGGTGAGTTCAGAGATTTTCTCGTTGAAAAGCTGGGTCAAGAACTTGTCGACCAGGCTCTTTCTCCGGATAACCTCACTCGCTTGGGATATCCTCAGTGAAACGACAGACTTACTACCAATGAAAAAAACTCCAAAGGCGTTACGTCTCCACTTGGGAATTTTTGGCAGGACAAATGTTGGTAAGTCAAGCTTACTCAACTTTATTTCCGGACAGGATGTCGCTATTATTTCAGAATTACCGGGAACCACTACGGATGTTGTCGAGAAAACGATGGAGCTTCTCCCGATCGGCCCAGTAATTTTTTTAGATACTGCAGGGCTTGATGATGTTTCTGCTTTAGCGCCTTTGCGGATAGCGCGTACAAAAAAAATATTTGACCGAACAGATATTGTTCTTTTAGTCATCGAACCAAATCTGTGGGGTGATTACGAAGAGGAAGTGATCCGAGAAGCCGCTGCGCGTAAGATTGCGGTTGTCGGTATTGTGAATAAAACGGATCTTGCGATGCCGACGCAAGATTTTTTAACTCTTCTTTCGGAAAAATGTTCGGATTTTTTCCTTTGTTCGAGCGTTATCCAGGATCAGCGCGAAGCGCTGCTTTTGAGATTTAAGCAGAGCATTATGAAGGTGTGTCCTGCAGAATTTCTCATGCCAAGCTCGTTGCTTGGCGATTTGTTGAGTCCGGGTGCTTCCGCGATCTTTATAGTTCCAATTGATTTGCAGGCTCCCCGTGGCAGGCTGATTTTACCTCAAGTTCAAGCTATACGCGATGTCCTTGATAACGATGCATCGGTATTAGTCGTCAAGGAGCGAGAGTACGCGCATGCGCTCAATTCGCTCCGGATTCCCCCTGAACTTGTCGTGTGTGATTCTCAGGTTGTTTTGAAAATGGTTGCGGATACGCCTTCGAATATTCCTTGTACGACTTTTTCGATACTTTTCTCCCGTCTCAAAGGAGACCTTATCCAGGCAGTCGAGGGGTTACGCGCATTTTCAGATTTAAAAAGGGATGACAAAATTCTTATTGCAGAAGCCTGCAGTCATCATCCAATAGAAGATGATATTGGGCGCGTCAAAATTCCGCGCTGGATCCGGCAATTTCTCGGTTTTAACATCACTATTGATATTGCAAACGGGTATGATTGGCCGGAGAATCTTGCCGATTATAAGCTTATTATTCATTGTGGCGCGTGTATGCTGACCCGTAAGCAAATGTGTAACCGACTTACAGTGGCAAGAACGCACGAGGTTTTTCTGACAAACTACGGGTTGTCAATCGCCTATCTTCAAGGGGTTTTGGAACGAGTGCTTTCTCCATTTCCCCGGGCACTTTCTGTTTGTAAGACTTTTATGCCTTAAGGATTTGTCAGTATCTATCTATCGGATGAAGAAGCACAGACAGCAAGAAAACGGTTTCTCTTTTTCTCCTCGCCATGTACTACTGCAGATCACGCAACGATGTAATTTGCGCTGCGTACATTGCGGAGATTCGTATCATAAAAAAGAACTTTCCTTCCAGGATGCGCTGCGTTTTCTTGATCGTTGCAAAATTCTCGGAATTCAATATGTTGGTTTTACTGGTGGCGAACCTTTCTGTGCTCATCGGCTTCTTGTTCGTCTTATTCGTGCCTGTCAGAAAAAAGGATTTCTTTTCGACCGCATTACAACAAACGGGGTTTGGTATAACTCCAAGAAAGAACTCTTGCGGGTTCTTGCAGGGGTGCAAAAGGCTGGCTACGACGGATCTTTTTTTGTAAGCGTAGACGCATTTCATGGCGCGCGTATTCAAAAAATTTCTTATTTTATTCAAACGGCTGTTTCTCTGTGGCAGCGTCCGAATATAGCCAGTTGTCTCTATCTGCGCGGCTTGCGTGATCGAGAAACATACGCAATCATTCGGGCGCTTCAAAAATATCTGCGCGCCGAATTGTCGACACGATCCAAGGGTATTTTTTTCTTACGAAACAAGGACATATTCTTGAAATTCGTTCCTGTTGATTTTTCTGCGGCAGGCACAGCAGTGCTGAAGAATCCTTGGGATGGAAAATGGTTTCGTGAAGATTATTGCCGCGGCCCCGGAAATGTTTTCTATGTTCTTGCTGACGGGAGAGTAAAGCCATGTTGCGGGTACGCTTCGGACTGTGATCAGCTTACCTTAGGGAATCTTCGCCAACATACGCCACGGCAGATGGTTCAAAATGCAAATCGAAACGATTTTGTCCGCTCAGTTTTTGAAAAGGGTCTTTCCTGGTTGAGGCGTCATGCGGCTTCGGATTATGTATTTCCTGGGAAAACATCTGATCATTGTTTTTTTTGCCGTTATTTTCTTACTGAGGTTTTTGGAAACAGCATGCGGAATGAATTCCACTAAAGAGTTTTTTGGTCTTTTTTAATAGGTTTTTAAAACGATGGGGGGTTATGATGAAGTTTGTGCAGATTGAGCGACCGACTCAAGAAGAGCTTGATAAGCTTGGAGTTTTTTCCTGGCCAATTTGGAAGAAAGAAGTTTCACGTTTTCAGTGGGAGTATGACCAAAAAGAGATATGCTATTTTTTGGAAGGCGAAGTATGCCTTGAGAATGCACAAGGGGAGAAGGCGAAATTCGGAAAAGGCGATCTTGTTATTTTCTCCAAGGGGCTTTGCTGTGTTTGGAATGTGTTGAGCCCCGTGCGGAAACACTACCGGTTTGGCGACTAGAGAAAGTATGTATCGTGAGTTAGAAAAAAAATATTTTTTCCGTCTTGTGAACCACGGTCCTGTGGTTCTGGTAACCTCTTCGTTCAGGGAGAGCGTGGATGTTACTCCAATTGCCTGGTGCATGCCTCTTTCGGATGAGCCAGCATTGGTCGCTCTCTCGATCTGGCCGGAACATTTTATTTTTTACTGCATCCGTAAGAGCCGAGAATTCGTTCTCAATATTCCTCACAGCTTTATGCGTGCTGCCGTTGTTGGCTGCGGAGCAACTTCAGGACGAACCGTCAATAAATTTCGCCGGTATCATCTTTCCAAAGAGCCATCTCGTTGCGTCGGGGCGCCTCGGGTCTGCGGTTGTCTTGGATACATTGAATGTCGCTTAGCGGCGAAGAGAAATTATTCCTCCCGCTATCCTATGTTAGTTATTGCACGAGTTGTTTATGTCGAAGTGGAGGACAATTTTTTTCATACGCACTGGATTTTTTCTTCGAAAAAAGCCAAGACGTTGCATCATCTTGGAGGTAATGTTTTTTCAGTTCCGAGCGGAAGATTGCTGCGATGAAAGTACGGGTTTTCTTCATGCGATTTTTCCTTGTTTTTTTCTGCTGCAGCAGTCTCGTTGTTCTTTTCTTAAAATACCTTGAATATACCAGTATTTTTTCTCCGGGGCATAAGCTGGGCGCTACCCCTGAAAGCATCGGGATTTTTTTCGATGAAGTGTGGCTTCTTACGGAAGATGGCTTGCGCATACATGGTTGGTTCATTGATTCCAATTCCCGGGGACACACTCTTCTTTTTTGCCATGGGAATGCCGGAACAATCAGCAGCCGTTTGGATAAAATCAAATTGTTCCATCAGCTGGGGCTCAGCGTATTTATCTTTGATTATCGAGGATATGGTTTAAGTAAAGGTTTGCCGAGTGAGAATGGGTTATATTGCGATGCTGAGGCAGCATACCGCTATCTGATCGAAACCAGGGGAATACCGCCTTTGGAAATTATTGTATACGGTGAGTCTCTCGGAGGCGCTGTCGCGATCGAACTTGCGATGCGCAAGAAGTTCCAAGCCGCGATTATCGACAGTACTTTTACCTCAATCGTTGATATGGGGAATATTTTATACCCGGGGCTGCCAAAATTTTTCATCAACAATCATTTTGATTCTATTGCGAAGGTATCTTTTCTCAAGCTCCCTAAGCTTTTTATCCATAGTGCATCAGATGATTTGATCCCTTTGAGTCATGCTGAAAAACTTTTTTCCTATGCCGCATATCCTAAGGAGTTGCTTGTCATATCTGGCGGCCACAATGAAGCATTTTTGATAAGTCTTTCGAATTATAAAAAAGCACTGAGACGATTTCTGGGACAACTGAAAAAGCCGTTTTTCTCTCCAAATTCTCTTTAATATTCGTTAGTTTTCGATATAATACAGAGTACCATCATTACGGCTGTGAAATCGTATACCAAGTACCTTATATTTTCGACAACAAGGCGGCAAGAAATCATTAATGTTACTCCGCAAGTTGAGTTGATCGTAGCGGAGAGTAAAATACGTGAAGGGTTTTGTCTTGTCAATGCAATGCATATTACGGCCAGTATTTTCATCAATGACGACGAAAAGGGGCTGCATGATGATTTTGCGCGTTGGCTGGAAAAACTCGCTCCGCATTCAATATCCGGATATCAGCATCACCAAACCGGAGAAGATAATGCTGACGCACACTTGAAGCGAACGATTATGGGGAGGGAGGTTCTCGTTGCGATTACGCAGGGGAAGCTTGATTTCGGACCTTGGGAGCAAATTTTTTATGGGGAATTTGATGGCCAGCGTTCTAAAAAAGTGTTAGTAAAAATTATCGGGGAATGAACTTTGTGAATTTAATCGAGATCATCAAGCAACGGCAGAGCATCCGTTTATACGAGAGGCGATCCATCCCTGAGAATGACTTGCTTCAGGTTATCGACGCTGCGCGATATGCTCCTACGGCGCGGGGCGAAGAGCCGTGGGAATTTATCATCGTGACAAGAAGGGATTGCTTAGGAAAAATAGCTGAAATTACCGATCACGGAAAGTTTATTAAAGATGCTTCGGCTTGCTGTGTCGTACTGTGCCGCGATACGAAATATTATTTGGAGGACGGATGTGCTGCCACTCAAAATATTTTACTAGCGGCGACGGCTTTAGGGATTGATTCTTGCTGGGTTGCTGGAGATAAAAAAGCGTATGCTTCAAAAATTTTAGAGTATTTTGATGTGCCGCACGGTTTTCATCTTGTGAGTCTTATTGCGTTAGGTTATCGCATCTCAGATGTTCAAAGACGCAAGCGACGTTTACTGGGAGAAGTTCTTCACCGGGAAAAATTCACAGGGAAAGGATGAAAGAGAGACATGGAAAACACAAAGATTCTTTTAAGCGAGAAAGAAATTCCTCAACACTGGTATAATATTCAAGCTGATTTACCACGACCGTTAGATCCTCCGTTGCATCCGGGAACAAAGAAGCCATTAAATCCAAAGGAACTCTTGCCGATTTTTCCCAAGAGTCTCATTGAGCAAGAATTGTCGCAAGAACGGTGGATTGAAATTCCGGATGAAGTACGCACTCTCTATAGGCTTTGGAGACCGTCTCCTTTGCGGAGAGCAGTGCGACTTGAGAAAGCCTTAAAAACTCCAGCCAGAATTTACTTAAAAGATGAGAGTGTCAGTCCTTCAGGAAGCCATAAGGCAAATACATCCATTCCGCAAGTTTATTATAACAAAAAAGAGGGGATAAAGCGTATTTGTACCGAGACTGGAGCCGGACAGTGGGGTTCTGCGTTGGCGTTTGCCTGCAATGTTTTTGGGCTTACCTGTCGAGTCTATATGGTAAAGGTGAGTTATGAGCAGAAGCCATTCCGAAAATCGCTTATGCATTTGTGGGGAGCGGAAGTTTTTCCTTCGCCCTCTCCTCATACACAGGCAGGCCGCGCGGTCTTAAAAGAGCATCCCAATAGTCCCGGGAGTTTAGGTATCGCCATATCCGAGGCAGTGGAGGATGCGGTACATCATGCGGATACAAAGTATGCGCTTGGGAGTGTTCTAAATCACGTACTTTTGCATCAGACGATTACCGGATTGGAAGTTAAAAAACAGATGGAGAAGGCTGAGGATTATCCTGACGTTCTTGTCGGATGCGTTGGAGGTGGAAGTAATTTCGCCGGGCTTTGTTTTCCCTATGTTACAGACAAACTGAAAGGAAAATGTTTAACCATGATTGGGGTTGAGCCTCGGGCTTGTCCCACAATGACCAAAGGACCATTTTGTTATGATTTTGGTGATTTGGCCTGCATGACTCCGCTTCTGAAAATGTTTACCCTGGGGCATACCTTCATTCCTGCCGGGATTCATGCCGGTGGATTACGTTATCATGGATGTGCGCCGCTTGTGAGTCTTTTGGTTGCTGAAAAGCTGATAATCCCTGTGGCCTGTTATCAGAATGATGTTTTTAAAGCAGCAATGCTTTTCGCCCAGACCGAAGGATTTCTTCCTGCCCCGGAAACAGCCCATGCGCTTAAGGTTGGGATTGATGAAGCGCGCAAAGCAAAAGCCCAGCGCAAGGAAAAGGCGATTGTCATTCTCTATAGCGGTCATGGCCATTTTGACCTTGCGGCATACGATAATTACCTGGGAGGAAAACTGAAAGATTTTACTCATCCTGAAAGAGAAATTAAGAAGGCAGTTAGTCAGATCAAGAAATTGCAGGTTTAGGGTCGTTTTTTCTCCGTCTTGCGTGCCATGTTTAAGGGTATGGGAGGTCTTTCAGTGATTAAGAACTATTCTCTCCGCCTATTCGTTCTGTTTTTGCTGCACTCATTTTCTTCCGTTGTTTGTTTACCCTTAGGATTTTGTGCTTGGACCTCAAGTGTTGTTGACAGCTCTGTCGATACCTGGAATATGTCCTTAGATATTGATTCGAGCGGGAATATTCACATAAGCTATGGCTCGTCATCCGGATTACGCTATGCTTCATTCAATGGAGCAGACTGGAATATACAAACCATTGATGCAAGCGGCGGTGGCTTTAGTTCCCTGGGGCTCACTGATACTGGGTATGCGCGGATAGCATACTCAGTCGGAACAACAGTAAAATACGCGTCTTCCAATGGTGCAAACTGGGTGATTCAAACTATTAATACCGATTCATCAAATGGGGGTTTTGTGGCGCTTGCGCTTGATTCTTCCGGTTATGGGCAGGTAAGTTTTGCGAATGCAGATTCCGGAACGCTTTACGCCGGTTTTGATGGTTCAGGCTGGACCGTTGATGTGGCAGACGAAGGACTGCCGAGTCCTTCGGTTACGTCAAGTTCAATCGATATGGATAGTGTCGGTAACGCGCATATTGTTTATTTTGATGAGGTTTACAGTTATCCAATCGGAGAAGCAATATGCACTGTTTCTGGCGGCTGCAGTTTTAACGCAAATTTTGGACTTACACCACAAGATGTCTATGGCTCTGCAATTTCTCTGCAGATGGATAATGACCTGGTGCACGTGAGTTATTATAGCGAAAATAATAATTTGGCGTATACGTATGACACCGGGTCGGGATTTGTCACATATATCGTTGATTCTGCCGGTGATGTCGGGCAGAATAGTTCGCTCATTCTTGATGCGCAGGGCCATCCATATATTAGTTATCTTGAAAAAATCGGGTCTCTCTATAATCTGAAGCTTGCTCATTTCAATGGAACTGCCTGGACACTGGAAACACTCTATACAAATGTTGGCTATTGGGGAGGGAGTCCTTCTGAGAGCGCCATTGCTCTCTACAACGATTATTTGTATCTTACCTTTGCTCAAGCAGATGGCAGCTTGGTGAGCGCTACGAATGCACCTTTGGGATTGGTGTCTGAACCAACCAGTGGTATGCTTGGTAAAATTATTATTTTTTTCTTTTCGTTCATTTTCGGAATTAAACTGTACGGTAAATCGTTTGATTAACCCCACCTTTGTTTCTTCCTGATCTCTGTGCTACAATACGCCTATGAATCGAAAGGGCGCTGGCAAACATTTTTTCCTTTTACTTCTCAGCCTGCTTTCAGTCTGCCTTGGATGTATTTATCTTTTCCAGGCGAAAGATTTCCCTTTGTTTACTCACCTAACACTTGATCCGGAGTTTTACGACAGCGTTGCCCAGAAAATTTTATCCGGGGATCTTTCAAGTGAACAACTGCTCTACGGTTCTGTGCTTTACCCGTATTTTTTGGCTTTCTTTTATTGGATTTTCGGGCACTCGCTTTTTGTTGTTTTTTTTATGCATATTTTCTTGCACGCTTTGAGTTGCGTACTTATTTTTCATCTTGCAAAAAAAATTTTTGGGAAACCGTGCGCGTATTCTTCCGCGATTTTATTCTGTTTCTACGATATCCTTATTTTTTACCAAGGTATTCTTGTTTCCGAAACGCTCGCTGTTTTTCTTGTTCTTCTTGTTCTTAATCTGCTTTTACGAGGGAGGGACGATAAGCGGTTTCATTTTTGGGTTTTTACCGGAATTATTTTTGGTTTGCTTACGCTTTCACGGTCGAACTACGCTTTTTTTTATCCAGGAGCTGTTTTTTGGATCGTAGTTTATTTCTTCAGAAAAATTCCTGTGAAAAAAATTATTTTCATTGTTTTTGCGCTGAGTCTTGGTCTATTCTTTGTTCTTGGATTGACTATCTGGAGAAATTACTCTATCGCGGGTGATTTTATACCGCTCTCCGCGCATGGGGGTATGGTTTTATATATCGGAACGAATCCCCAGGCACGGGGAATCTATGAAGGACATCCGTATTTTGGCGATACACCGCTTCAGCAAATACGTGATGCGAAACGTATCGCTGAAGTTGAAACCCAGTCGATTCTGAAGCCATCGGAAGTGTCGCGTTTTTGGGTGGGAAAAGTGTGTGAGTTTGTCTTTTCTGATCCATTAAGGTTTTTCTGGCTCATTGGGAGAAAAATACACGTGCTTTTAAATACATTTGAAGCGGCCGATGTCAGTGATTATTATTTTTTTAAACAATACATACCGTTGTTTCGCTTTCCGCTGGTTTCATCGATCTTTGTTTTTCCTCTTGCTTTGGCAGGCATAGTTTTTGTTTTGATACAACGTAAATTTTCTGGCACAGTTTTGCTCCTGTTTTTATATCTGAGTCTCTATGGCGGAACTTTGCTTCTTTTGACCGTGAACGCCCGCTTCAGGCTTCCGCTGCTTCCTGTGTTTGTTATTTTTGCCGCGTATGCCATTATTTTTCTTGGGCGCATGATTCGCAATGGAAAAGTCAAGGATAGCTGTATGGGTTTTGCCCTTATTTGTCTTTTTTTTGTTTTTACGAATCAAAGAATAATCCTGAAAACTTTTGAGCGCGAATACAATGATCTTGGTGCCATCTATCTTGAAAACGGAAATATTACTCAAGCTTTTGACTGTTATCGGCAGTCTCTTCGCCTTTATCCAAAGTCGGCGCTTACACTTCACAACCTCGGGGTAATTTATTTTCGGACGGGAAATTACGTTCAGGGAATTTCTTATCTTCTGGATGCACTTCAGAGCAATCCTCGTTATCAAGAAGCCTACATAACGCTGGGGAAGATGCATGAACAATTGGGGATATATGCGCTTGCTGAGCAGTACTTCAGGCAAGCCGCCGAGCAGAATCCTTATGCCCAGGAAATAAGGCTTCTGCTTGAGAAAGCCGCAGTTTGGGCTAAGACAGGGATACCTGCTTCGCGTCGCGGGGCAAAAAGCGAAATTTATCGTGCTTTAGCCGAACTCTATCGGAGCAGGGGACTGGTTTCCGAGGCAGAATACCTGCGTTTACAGGCGAAGGTGGTTCAATCTGAAAAGCAGGAAGAATTATTCTCCACTACGGAGTGATGAGAATTCTCTCTATTTTCCTGAGCGAAAAATAATTGACGGAGTGCCACTTTTCGGTTAAACTATTTCTTTACGATACCAAAAAAAGGTAAGAAAATATGGTAAAAGTAGCAATTGTCGGAGTTTCCGGCTTTACCGGGAAGAAACTTGCCGAGATTCTCGCATATCACCCAGAAGTCGAGATAGTCTTTGCTTCATTGAGGACTAATGCGCCTGTGCGTTTTTCTGAACTTTTTCCAGAGCACGCAAACCGCATAGATTTTCTCTGTGAAAATTTTGATGAACAAAAAATATCCCAAAATGCTGACGTTGTCTTTTTTGCGCTTCCCCACAAAGAATCTTTTGAGCGTGTTCCTTCTTTTGTCAATAAGGGTAAGCTGATTATCGATCTTTCTGCTGATTACCGGCTTAAAAACCTGCAAATCTATGAAAAGTACTATGGTATTGCACATAAGGATCCGATTAATCTTCCGAAGTTTGTTTACGGGTTGCCCGAATTCTTTTATGATGAAATTAAGCATACCCGGTGTATTGCTAATCCTGGTTGTTATCCCACGGTATCTCTCCTAGCGGTTGCTCCGTTGCTTAAGGAAGGAATTATCGGAGAAACTGTGGTGATTGACGCAAAATCAGGAGTGAGTGGCGCAGGGAAAAAAGCCAAAACAGATTACGATTTTATCGGTTTGCACAATAATTTCTGGGCTTATAAGCCACTTAGACATCAACATGTTCCCGAGATCGAACAGGAGCTGTTTGAGATAACAAGCATGAAGGCTAAAATTAATTTTTGTCCTCATGTGTTGCCTTTGGAGAAAGGAATCTATGCAACTGTTTATGCCACTGTAACCGCGGCGGTTACCTTGCAAAAGGTTTATGAGATATATCAGGAATGTTACAACGATGCTCCGTTTGTTCGAATACGGAAAGGACTTCCTTGTCTCCATGACGTGATTGGGACGAATTTCTGCGATATTGGCTTTGATCTCAGCGATGACGGTTCTTCTATCGTTATCTGTGGAGCGATCGATAATCTCATGAAAGGAGCAAGCAGCCAAGCGGTTCAGAATATGAATATCGCCTGCGGTTTTGATGAAACAATGGGGCTTACGTGATTTTATGAATCTTCCTGAGGGCTTCTTTTTTTCCGGAATCAAAAGCGGGATCAAAAAAAACAAAAAAGACTTAGGCCTCCTATGGTCTTCTGTTCCGCTTACTGGATATTTTGCGTTTACTTCAAACGCCGTGAAAGCAGCGCCGATTCTGATGAATTTAAGAAAAATAAAAGTCAATAATTCATTAGTTCAGGCAGTGCTGGTTAATAGTGGCAACGCGAACTGTTTCACCGGACAGCAGGGATTGCGGGGAGCCGAAACTACTACAAAAATTCTTGCGGAAAAACTTCGCATTTCTGCAGACTCAGTCCTGAGCTGTTCTACGGGAATTATTGGTAAGCCTTTTCCGGTGCAGAAAATCGTACGGCACATACCCAAGCTTATTCAATCCGGTGATGCATCTCAAACGGCACTTTTTGATTTTGCGAAGTCAATCATGACAACAGATACGTATCCCAAGATAGTGCAAGAGCGGTTTTCAATCGGAACCAAAGAAGTTCATATCTGCGGAATCGCAAAAGGTGTGGGAATGATCCATCCAAACATGGCAACCATGCTAGCATTTCTCCTAACAGATGCAAATATCTCACGTGCGCTTCTAAAAAACGCGGCTTGTTGTGCGCTCGCTACTTCATTCAACTCTATTACCGTTGATGGGTGCATGAGTACGAACGATTCGGCATTTTTCTTAACGAGCAAGAAAGTTCCTTTGTCTCGGATTGAGCAGGGAACAAAAAGCTATCGCTTGTTTTCCCATGCTTTATCCCGAGTCTGTCTTAAACTTGCTCAAATGCTCGTGCGTGACGGTGAGGGTGCAACCAAATTTATCACAATCACCGTTTGTGGAGCAGCGAACAACGGAGAAGCGCGTCGAGCGGCCTTAGCGATAGCAAATTCGAATCTTTTTAAGTGCGCTCTTTATGGTTCAAATCGCAATCTTGGAAGAATTGTTCAGGCGATCGGACAAGCTGGGGTGCCGATCAATGAAAGAATTGCCATCCGGGCGACTGATTTACACAAAAAAGAAATACGTATACGGGTCGATTTAAATAGAGGCAGGCATTCCGCAACAGTATATACCTGCGATTTGACTCCGGAGTATGTGAAAATCAATGCTGATTATAGCTGATCAAGATAGATGACATGGAAGAGGCAGTAAGAAAAGCAGACGTGCTCATTGAAGCACTTCCCTACATCAAGAATTTTCGAGGAAAGGTGTTTGTTATCAAATACGGTGGTTCAATTCTTTCCGAAGAAAAGGTGCGGCGAAGCGTCTTAGAAGATATCGTATTTTTGCATTTCATGGGCATCGATGTAGTCTTAGTGCACGGCGGAGGTCCAAATATCACCGAGCGGCTTAAAACAAAAAAAATCATCCCCGCATTTCATCAAGGAGTCCGGATTACTGACCAGGCGACTCTTCAGGTTGTTGCCGAGGAGCTGACTGAGTTGAACCGGATGGTTGCAACCGAGCTTCAGCAGTTGGGAGCGTTTGCCGTAGGTGTTTGCGGCAAGGATAGTCTGATTTACGTTGAAAAGAAGAAATCAGAGCTTGATCTGGGGTTTGTCGGAACGGTTTGCGGATTGAACGAGAAAAAGTTTCGAGAATTTCTAAGTGCCGATCATCTGGTTGTTCTTTCTCCTCTTGGGGTAGAACTTTCCACCGGCGTCACCTACAACGTGAATGCCGATGAAGTTGCTTCGTATCTTGCGGGAAGGCTCAGCGCCGAAAAATTTGTCTTGTTGACAAATGTCCGAGGTGTTATGCGTAATGTCAACGATCCGGATTCCCTGATTTCGAGCGCCCGTGAAGCGGATATAAAGCACATGATTGCAGAAGGTATTATTAGTGATGGAATGATACCGAAAGCATGCGCTGGTTTAGATGCGTTAGATCGTGGGGCTAAGAAAGCTCATATTATCGATGCGCGTATCCCGCATGCTCTTCTTCTTGAAATTTTTACCGATACGGGTATCGGGACGGAAATTACCGGAGATGGATGATGGATATTAAAAAGACCTACGATACCTATGTTCTTCATACGTATAATCGGGTTGGCCCGATATTTGTGCGAGGGAAAGGCAGTTTTCTCTGGGATACGCGGGGGGAGAAGTATCTTGACTTTTTTCCTGGATGGGGAGTAAGTATTCTCGGGCATGCGCATCCACAACTTGCCAAAGTTCTTGCTCATCAGGCAAGAACGCTGGTGCATCTTCCGAATAATCTTTATCATCCACACCAGGCGCTCCTTGCAAAAAAGATCATAGCGTCTTCATTTCCTGGCAAAGTTTTTTTTGCAAATTCTGGAGCAGAAGCAATCGAAGGAGCATTAAAACTTGCTCGTGCGTATGGGAAAGGTAAACGTTTTGAGATTATTTCAATGGAAAAAGCTTTTCATGGAAGAACCTTCGGGGCACTTTCGGCAACGCCTCAGGCGAAATACCAAAAACCGTTTGAACCCCTTCTTCCCGGATTTCGATCAGCGAGATTTGGCGATTTTGAGGATTTTGTAAGTAAGGTGAATGAAAAAACTGTCGCGGTCATTCTTGAACCGATTCAGGGAGAGGGAGGGGTGAATATTCCTTCCGCTGCTTATTTTGCGAAATTAAGAGAATTCTGCACTCAGCACGATATTTTGCTTATTGTTGACGAAGTTCAAACTGGTATGGGCAGAACTGGAACATTATTCTGTTTCCAGAATTTTAAGATTACTCCGGATGTAGTTACTCTCGCCAAAGGTTTAGGGGGCGGATTTCCCATCTCTGCTTTTATTGTCCAAAGTCGATTTGCGGATGTACTCGGACCGGGACTGCATGCTTCAACTTTTGGCGGATCACCATTGGCCACAAGGGTCGCCTGCGAAATTTTCGACATCATAAAACGTGAACATATCCTTGCGAATGTCCATGAGATTGAAAAACTCTGTGCATGCAGGCTTTTAAGCTTCAAGAAAAGATTTTCTATTGTTAAAGATGTGCGTGGAATGGGTGCGATGTGGGCGATTGAACTTGCCAAAGATGGGTTTGATTTTACTCTGCGCGCATTGAAAGAAAAACTGATTCTTAATTGCACGCAAAAGGTTGTGCTGAGGATTATGCCGGCTTTAACCATTACGCAGACTGTGTTGGAAGATGGTTTTCGAACGATTGCCAAGCTTCTGGAGCGATACTAGGAGTAGGAGGAATATGCAAAAGCATTTTATGAATATCGAGGATTTATCGGCAGAGGATATCCTGGGGTTGTTTCAATTGGCCGAAACGATAAAAAAGTATCCGCAGCGATACAGCACTGTTTTGCGCGGGAAAGTCGTTGGTCTTTTATTCGAAAAACCCTCTCTGCGGACTCGAGTATCATTTGAAGTCGGCATCCGTGAACTCGGCGGCTGTCCGTTATATCTTTCACCCCAGGAGGTTCAGTTGGGCATACGGGAAGCGGTAAAGGATGTAGCAAAAACCCTTTCTGGCTATCTCGACGGGGTAGTTTTAAGAACATTTAGCCATCGAGACTTTCTTGAGTTCTGCCAATACTCAGAAATACCAGTTATGAACGGCCTAACTGATTTTTCGCATCCGGTGCAGGTCGTTAGTGATTTATTTACGCTCTATGAGCGGAATAAAAAACTTCGCGGATTACAGATGGCTTTTATCGGAGACGGAAACAACGTTTGTAACTCGCTGCTTATTGCCTGTGCGATTCTCGGCATTTCGTTGAAAGTCGCTTCCCCTACGGGATATCAGCCCAGCGAATCCGTGGTGCGTCAGGCTCAGAAAATTGCGATGAAAACAAAAACAAGCATTTCCATTTTTGATGACCCATTAAAGGCAGCGGTCGGTACGGATGTTCTTTATACGGATGTCTGGGCTTCGATGGGGCAGGAAAAAGAGAAGCAGGTTCGAGTAGTCGCATTTAAGAATTTTCGGATTGACAGCGAGATACTCAAAGCCGCCAAGCCTGATTGTTTGGTTATGCATTGTCTGCCAGCTCATCGTGGTGAAGAAATAACCGATGAAGTTCTCGACGGGAAGCATTCAATTGTTTTTACCCAGGCAGAGAACAGGCTTTATGCTCAAAAGGCAATAATGGTTAATCTTTTTCAAGGAAAGAGGAAAAAATGAAAAAAATCATTTTAGCGTATTCGGGCGGACTCGACACATCGTGTTGCATTCAATGGCTTAAGGATCATGGTTTTGATGTCATTTGCTTTTCCGCGAATCTTGGCAGTGAATTCGCTCCGAACGATTTGATTCGACGCGCACGAAAGACAGGCGCTTCAAAAGTGTATATTAAGGATTTACGTTCGGAATTTGCCCGAGATTATATTCTTCCTTCACTGAAAGCAAACGCTTTGTACCAAGGGAGATATGTTTTGTCAACGAGTCTGGGCAGACCGCTTATTGCTCAGCATCTTGTTGCTATTGCCCACAAAGAGCGCGCGCTCTTTGTGGCTCACGGTTGTACTGGAAAAGGCAATGACCAGGTTCGCATTGATACTACGGTTAAGATACTTGATTCCCATCTTAAAATTATCGCACCCCTCAGGACCTGGGAGTTAACTTCACGGCAGTCAGAAATTGAATATGCGCGAAAGCACAGGATTCCTATCGCAGCAACGAAGGAGAAAATTTACAGTATCGATAAGAATATCTGGGGAGTAAGTATTGAATCCGGTAATCTTGAGGATTTAACAAATGAACCCTCAGAAGAGGCCTATATCATGACTCAGAAAATGCAGAAAACTCCGGCTGCGCCAGAATATCTGGAGATTGTTTTCCGTAAAGGATTGCCTTGTGGGCTGAACGGAAAAACAATGGACCTTGTTGCCTTAATCGAACAGTTAAACCGCATTGGCGGTAGGCACGCTGTAGGGAGGACGGACTTGGTCGAAGATAGAACTGTTGGCATCAAATCACGAGAAGTATACGAGGCTCCCGGGGCATGGCTTTTGATTCGCGCTCATCAGGAACTCGAAAGCATGGTGCTCGATAGGGAAACTCTACAGTTTAAAGAGCAGGTTGGGGCTAAATATGCCCAGCTTGTTTACCAGGGCTTATGGTTTACAACCCTTCGACGTTCTCTCGATGCGTTTATCACATCAACACAGAAGCGTGTTACAGGAACAGTTGTTTTGAAGGTATTCAAAGGAACTATTTCTGTAGCCAAGAGAATTTCTCCTTTTTCTTTGTATAAGAAGAACCTTGCAACCTACGGGGAAAGGGATGCCTTTGACCGGTCTGATGCCGAAGGATTTATTAATATTTTTTCGCTTCCGTATAGAGGAGTGTGAATATGACAAAAAAACTTTGGGGGGGTAGATTTACGAAGCCGACTGATCCCTTATTTGAGGATTTTTCTCGTTCTCTCCGATATGACTACCGGCTTGGCCGTTATGATCTCATCGGTTCGCTTGTTCACGTAAGCATCTTAAGAGAAAGCGGATTTCTGAGTGTCAAGGAATCAAATAAATTGACCAGTGCGTTGCGTAAGCTTTACCGCAATTTTGATGGAGCAGCAGTCGCAGCTTTTCCGGACGAAGACATTCATACCTACATTCAGAATGAATTATTGCGAAAAGTGGGGCCTGTGGCTTTGAAGCTGCATACTGCACGGTCGAGGAATGACCAGGTTGCATTTGCAACGAAATTGTTCTGTAAAATCGCAACGAAGCGAATCGCAAAATTAATCGAGCAATTGCTTGGGGCGATCAGGACGGCAGATCGTAAATGGGGTAATTTTTATTTTCCCGGGTTTACCCACTTGCAACACGCGCAACCGGTTCTTTTTCGGGACTTTTTGGGGGCGTATCGAAAGATGTTCCAGCGAGATTTATCGCGAGCTCGATTTATAGCCGAGAATGTACTTCTTACTCTGGGCGCAGGGGCTGTTGCGGGGACGCCGATCCCAGCATCCTACTATAAAAAAAGAATCTCTGATTTCGTACGAGGGTTGCCAGGAGAAGAAGTTTTTTCGGGAATTACGATTTTACCGACGGATAATGCGATTGATAGTGTCAGTGACAGGGATTTTATCATTGATACTCTTGCTCTTTGCGCTTCAATCGGGATGCATATTTCACGCATCAGCGAGGAACTTATTCTTTGGACAACGCAAGAGTTTGATTTCATCGATCTTGACGAAAGGTTTTGTACCGGTAGCTCTTTGATGCCTCAAAAGAAAAATCCTGATGCTGCTGAGCTTTTGCGCGGATATACCGGGAGATTCTACGGCAATCTTATCAGTGTTTTAGTCATGCTCAAGGGCTTACCGTTTGCGTATAACCGGGATATGCAGTTGGATAAAGAGCCATTTTTTGACTCTTGCATGCTTATCGACGAAGAGTTACGCATTTTAACGGGCATCTTCCATGGTTTTCATCTAAAAAAAGAGAACCTACAAGCCGTTCTTCAAGACGAGTCGTTTTACGCAACTGATTTAGCTTACTATTTAGTCCGTAAGGGCGTTGCGTTCACTGAGGCCCATACGATTGTTGGAAAACTCGTCCACTATTCGCTCCAGCATGCTCTTCCAATTGCTCAAATGACTAGTGAGCAGTTAAGGAAGTTCTCCGCGCATTTATATCCGGGTATTGTTAAAAAGTTGTTGAATCCAAGGTATTCCGTGCAGTCCAAGCGCTCAATAACTCGATAAACGAATCATGCACCATTTTGCGTACAGGCAGAAGTATCTTTTTTGTGAAGATGTTGATATAGCGTATCTTGCGAAAAAATTCGGCACACCACTCTATGTGTATAGCGCACAAACGGTACGCGAGCATTTTCGCAAGCTGAAGGATGCATTCTCGTCCTTAAAGCCATTGATTTGTTATTCGGTTAAAGCAAATTCAAACTTATCGATTTTGCGCTTGTTAGTTGATCAAGGAGCCGGGCTTGATATTGTTTCTGGCGGAGAGCTGTTCCGGGCATTGACGGTTGGCTGTGCTCCAGAAAAAATAGTTTACGCTTCAGTCGGAAAAACACCAAAAGAGATTTATGATGCGATTAAAAACAGAATTTTATTTTTTAATATTGAATCAGAAGCAGAGCTGCGAGTGGTCAATCAAATTGCCGCACAACAGCGTGTGGTCGTATCGGTTGCTTTGCGTCTCAATCCAGATATTGAGCCAAAAACTCATAAATTTATTACGACGGGAAAACTCACCAATAAATTCGGGATTGATTTGCTCACGGCAGAAAATCTTTTCCAGCGCAAACGAGAATTTCCAGCCATTGAGATGAAGGGTCTCCATTTGCATATCGGCTCACAGATTACTGAAAGCGCTCCTTTTGTCGGAGCCTTAAAAAAAATTGTTTCCTTTATCGAGAGGCTTTCAAGTCGGGGTGTTGCTTTGGAGTATTTGAATATCGGTGGAGGCATGGGTATTGTCTATCATAGGGAAACTCCGCAGACTGCTGCACAATTCGCCAAGAAAATTATACCTATTTTGAAGGGAATTAATTTAAAACTTATTCTTGAGCCTGGCAGATTCATCGTTGGTTCCTCGGGTATTTTGGTGGTAAAAGTATTATACCGTAAACAAAATCCACTGAAAAAATTTATTATTGTTGACGGAGGAATGAATGATCTTATTCGGCCAGCTTTGTATGACGCCTATCACCAGGTTTTTCCTGTCGTTCAGAAAAAACCGTCTTCACGTTCAGAAGTGGTAGATATTGTTGGTCCGATTTGCGAAAGCGGGGATTTTTTTGCCAAGGCGAGAAAAGTTCCGTATTTTGAGGAAGGTGAATATTTGGCACTTTTTGGTGCTGGAGCTTACGGATTTTCTATGTCATCAAATTACAACTCGCGTCCTAAGCCAGCTGAAGTTCTTGTTCAAGGTAAAAAAACATATTTGATTTCTGACAGGCAGAGTTATAGTGATTTGATTGCAAACGAATACTGCATACCCATTAAATAACCCATGATTTCATTTACGAAACTGCAAGCATCCGGAAATGATTTTATTCTGATTGAACCGCAGCCTGGATTGCAAAGCACCTCTCAATTCAGTGCTTTTGCGCGCAGGGTGTGTATTTCGAAATTTGGTATCGGGGCAGATGGAGTATTGGTTTTCTGTCGTACTTCGCAAAAATCCTTGCAGATGCGAATTTTTAACGCTGATGGTTCAGAAGCAGAGATGTGCGGGAATGGCATTCGTTGTTTTGCGCTCTATGCGCAAATGCTTTTTCGGAAAAATCAATTCGAAATTATGACCAAATCCGGAAACGTCGGGGTTTGCCTTGTTCGAAAAGGATTAGGTTGTTCTCGAGTGCGGGTAAGGATGCCTCAACCATCACCGATTTCTTGGGATATTCCACTTAAGATTTCTGGCAGGACTATTCGGGTACATGAGATAAATACGGGGGTTCCCCACGCGGTAATTTTTGTTTCAAATATCGAGAAGATTGATGTGAATGGACTTGGTCGGAAAATCCGGCATCACCAGTACTTTTTTCCGCGTGGGACAAACGTTGATTTTGTCGAGGTTTCTAGGAACAATCGAATTTTCGTTCGTACCTATGAACGGGGAGTTGAAGCGGAAACGTATGCCTGCGGGACAGGCACTGTTGCTTCGGCCCTTGTTGCTGGACTGAGATTGGAGTTGCCATCGCCTGTTGCGATGAATGTTCAGACCAAGGGAGGAGAAGTACTTTCCGTTGATTTCCGTCACAGTGCTTTTCAAGAGATTTCTGAGCTTTGGTTTTCGGGAGATGCCTTTTGCGTATTTCAGGGGAAACTTGTTTCACAAATGAGCTAATTCCAGAAAATAGAGTATGTTTGACTATTTTTTCTCATTTACCACACAAACGATTCAGCAAAAATCATTTCTGAGTATTCCCTTAGCTTTCTTAAGTGGCATTCTCGTCAGTTTTACTCCATGCTTCTTCCCGATAATTCCCATCCTTCTCGGGATAATCGGAGTAACCGATCCAGACGTTTCGCCATCGAAACGGCGTTTGCTCATCCTGTGTTATATTGGTGGTTTTGCCACGGTTTTTACTCTTTTAGGTGTAATTTTTAGCTGGCTTGGCGTTCTTTTTGGATCAATCGCTCGCCTTGCGATTACCAAGATCATTATCGGGAACCTTCTGCTTATTTTTGGCTTTTCCCTTCTGGGTATTATCCGTATTCCTTTTTTTGGCCATGGAATCAAGGCCCCCAATGGTAAAGGTTTTCGTTCTGCTTATTGGGTTGGTATCCTTACTGGGCTATCAACCGGCGGATGTCTTTTTCCGGTACTGGGTGGGATACTTTCCGTTGTTGCCATAAGTCGTGATCTCGTTTTCGGCACGATTCTTCTGGCTAGTTTTTCTGCGGGAGTAGGTGTTTTGTTTTTTTTCGCTGGGGTCTTGGGTGTTGAAGTTATTTCGCGTTTGAAAAAATACGCTTTTGGTGCTATAGTAAATAGGATACTTGGGTTTTTGCTCATTGGCGTTGCAGAGGTATTTTTTATTGATGCAGGGAGGGTATGGTTATGAAAAGAGCATGGATTTTTCTCTTAAGTCTTGGAATATTTGTTGTGGGTCTGGCGAATATCCTCCTGGCTGAAGATTTCCAACTTTTTGATGGAGGTACTATTACGGAACAGGAGTTGCTCCAGACAGAAAAAACAGTTTTGTTTTTTTGGGCTAGCTGGTGTCCTCATTGTCGTACCGAGATTGAGCGCCTTACGAAAACCATGGATCTTTTTCAAAAGAATAATGTCAAGCTCTACTGCGTTAATACCGGAGAACGGCGCGGAGTGATTGAATCGATGAAAAAGAAATATAATTTTACTTGTCCAATCGTAGTTGATACCGGATCGCTCTCTTCAAAATATCAAGTGTATGGTATACCAACATATGTTATCCTTCATAATCAAAAGCGCCTGGCAACGACACATGCCGCTGATCTTGATTACATTACCCAGGTTTATGCGGATGAAACCGATGATGACTAGGTGTATTTTGAGCACCTGAGTTTTTTGGTAAATCTCAAAATTTTTCCAAGGAGCAATTGAATGATTACTGGCGGTTATAATGCTGGATTCCGTTTTGCAACCGGCTTATGGGTTGATTTTTATGAGTTAACCATGGCGGCGGTTTCCTTGCGGTATCGGCGTAACTGCAAGGCAACTTTTGAACTTTTTATGCGCTCCGGAAACCGTCCGTTCTATCTTTTAAGTGGTATACAAGACGCTTTATTCTATGTAAAGAACTTAAAATTCACCGATGATGATATCGCGTACCTGCAGACTTTGAAAACATTCGATGAAGAATTTTTGCGCTACCTGCGAAATTTTAAGTTTTCAGGTGATATTTGGGCATGCGAAGAAGGATCTGTGGTATTTGCTCATGAACCTTTGATCCGTGTCCGCGCGAATCTTATTGAGGCTCAAATCTTGGAAAGCGCATTCTTAAATATTATTAATCTTCAGACTACCCTTGCAACGAAAGCAGCGCGGATTGTGCTTGCTGCCCAGGCGCGCCGCGTATACGATTTTTCCTTGCGCCGCACCCAAGGGTTTTCTGCTTCGCTGGCGGCGGCAAAATGTTCATTTTTGGCTGGCGCTCAAGGAACCGCAAACGTTTTGGCTGGACGCTTCTATGGCATCCCGGTAGTTGGTACCATGGCTCACTCATTTGTCATGAGTTTTTCTCGCGAGATTGAAGCGTTTAAGTATTTTGCCGATTCATTTCCCGAGAAAACGACTTTGCTGATTGACACCTATAACCGTGACAGCGGTTTACGCAATGCAATACGGGTTGCCCGATATTTAAAAAATAAGAAACATAAGCGGTTATTAGGAGTACGCATCGACAGCGGAGATTTACTTGAGTACAGTCATTATGTGCGGAATACTCTCGATTATGAAGGCCTTGTGGATACCGCTATTGTCGCGTCCGGTAATCTCGATGAACACTCAATAAAGAGTCTTGTCGACAAAGGGGCGCCAATTGATGCTTTTGGGGTCGGCACTCATATGGGAACTTCTTCTGACCAGCCATTTTGTGATGTTGTCTATAAAATCTGTGAAGTTGCCCATCGGAAATCCGAATTCATTCCGGTTATGAAGCTGAGTTCGCTCAAGGAGAATCTTCCTTTCGCAAAGCAGATTCACAGGACGTTTTCGAGCAATGGAATAATCCAAGAGGATATCGTTTCTCTCGACCAGGGTTCTCCGAGAAGAAATTGTCTACTTAAAAAAGTCATGGAAAATGGGGAAGTACTCGCTTTGCCGAAAGATCTGGTAACTCTTCAATCGTTTGCCCGAAAAAATTTGCAAATGCTTCCCGAAGAGCTAAAGGCGCTTTCGGCAAAAACATTTTCTTGTGTGCGCTACGACCCGGCATTTGAGAAAAAGGTAAGCCATGTAAAGGCGCAAGCTCTGCAGCGTTCTCATGCTGAAGGTGTATTGTTTTTTGATGTCGATACGCAGACAGATTTTTTGCATCCTAAGGGCAATCTTTATATTCCTCACGCAGAATCAATCATAAAAAACCTCGTAAAACTTACCGAGCATGCGCGTATCCATGGTATTCCGGTTTTTTCTTCATTGGATACGCACTCGAAAAATGATCCGGAGTTTAACCAGTTTGCTCCCCACTGCGTTGAAGGAACTCGGGGGCAGGCAAAGCTGAAAGAAACTCTTTTGAAATCACACATAGTGGTTTCCGGAAAAGAAAATTATTCATTTGAGCAGATTCTGGAAATAAAAGAGCTCTATCAGCAAATTATTTTTCTTAAAAATACTATCGATGTTTTTTCTAACAACGCTTTGACCGCTTTTCTTGATATTTATTTTCCGAAATCCGTGTATATCTATGGGGTTGCTACCGAGCATTGCGTAAAAGCAGCAGCAATCGGTCTTGCAAAAAATGTGGATGAGGTTTTTGTTCTGACGGATGCGATTCAGGAGATTTCTCCAGCCGCCCGGGAAAAAACATTCGCCGCGTTTAAAAAGAATAATATCTCTTGTGTTGATACCGCACAAGTCCTGCATGCTCTCGGCGTTGAATCCAAGAAATAACCACCATCAACAAACAAACTGAAGGCGTTATGGAAGAACGAATTCAAAAGCTTGAATCTTTGAATATGAATGGCGCAGTCTATGGTCAGACCTCATTCCCAAAAGATCAGTCTATCTTTCTGTTGAAGTCCGCCTTTGAAGAGAAGAAGAAGGTCGCGACCGCTGGGCGCGTGATCACCCGCCGCGAACACGGAAAAAGCATGTTTCTCGATCTTGCCGATGCGACCGATAAGCTGCAGGTTTATCTGCGCAAAGATATCCTGGGGGATGAAAGTTTTGAACGCTTCAAGACCCAAGTTGATATTGGAGATATTCTCGGGATCGAGGGGGAATTTTTTAAAACTCACACAGGAGAGATTACGCTTCTGGTTTCTTCCTATTCCATCCTTGCGAAGGCATTACGGATTCTTCCTGAAAAATGGCATGGCCTTAAGGATGTCGAATTGCGCTTTCGAAAGCGTTATGTCGATTTGATTGCAAATCGGCACAACGCTGAACTTTTTTTACGGCGCAGCAAAATTATCAGAAAAATCCGTTTATTCCTCGATGAGGCAGGATTTGTCGAAGTTGAAACCCCCATTCTTCATTCTATCCCAGGCGGAGCAGCCGGACGTCCTTTCATTACGCACCATAACGCTTTGAATATGGATATCTATCTTCGCATTGCTCCTGAGTTGTATCTCAAAAGAATTCTTGTTGGCGGCTTTGACAAGATCTACGAATTGAACCGATCCTTCCGAAACGAAGGTCTCTCGGTAAAGCATAACCCAGAATTCACCATGCTTGAGGTTTATGCTTCGTACCAGGATGTCCGATATATGATGCGGTTGACAGAACATTTAATCCGCACGCTCGTCCAGGATATTTCTGGTTCGCAGACCTTATCTATTCAGGGAGAAAATGTTGATTTTTCGAGCCCATTTGATATTCTTTCGCTCGCAGAAACGCTACGACGAGATTTTGGAATTGAATACGCTGACACTCGAGAAATTTTTATCAGCAAGATTTCCCGTGCTTTAGGTCTGCACCTCGGACATTCTCGTTCCCAGATGGTTCATTTGATTGAAGACTTGCTTGAAAAGAAATACTACGGCAATCGTCCAATTTTTGTCACTGACTTCTACACGTGGATGTCTCCTTTAGCAAAGGCGAAAAAAGATAATCCATATGTCGTTGAGCGCTTTGAGCTTTTTATTGGTGGTATGGAAGTAGCAAATGCATATTCTGAGCTGAATAACCCGATTGAACAACGGAGGCGTTTTGAGTCTCAGCTTGAATCCGAAGAGGAGCTCCCCAAGAAAATCGACGACGATTTTTTGGAGGCTCTTGAATATGGGATGCCGCCTGCGGCAGGTTTAGGAATCGGCATCGACCGCCTGATTATGATTTTACTCGGAAAGACATCAATCAAAGAAGTGCTATTCTTTCCGCTCTTAAAACCCGAACAGGGCGAGACATTAGATGATACATCAGCGTAACCTTCTTCAGGGTGCACGAAAATCTTAACGCATGAAGACAGAAATCTGGCTTGCCTATAAGTATCTTACTGCCCGGAGAAAAACGCAACTTTCCTTTACTGCGCTTGTTTCCATTTTAGGGGTTGTCGTTGGGGTAGGCAGTCTTGTCATTGTTCTTGGTGTCATGAGTGGTTTTGACCGGGAACTTAGAGAAAAACTTTTAAGCGTTAATTATCATATCGAGGGATTAGTAAATTCAAAAACAGAGAGAACGGAGATTCTTTCTGGTCTACAGAAGTTTGATTCCGGAATTACAGAGGCCGAGTTTTTTTCTCGAGCAGAGGCCGTTGTCAAGCGGGAAGATCTTACGCTTGCGGTTGTTGTCCAGGGCCTGGGCGTACAACCCGACACACTGAATCGCTATAAGAAATATTTCGTTGGAGTTCAATCAGATCATCCGGGCATCCTCATCGGCGCAGAGCTTGCCCGCCGACTTTTTATCCATCCAGAGGATGTGATTACTCTTTATATTATCGATATGAAAAATAAGATACGTGAGTACCAGTTTCGAGTAAAGGGGATTTTCCGCATTGGCATTTATGATGTCGATGGTTTTTTTGTGCTTATGCCATTTTCTATCGCTGGTGATTTTTTTGAGCAAGCCCGTGCGCCTTTGGGGGTGGGGATAAAAATGAAGGATATTTTCCAAGCGGATCAGCTCAAGAGCAAGCTTGTGAATTCTGATTTTTTTCATATTTCATCTCTGAGGACTTGGGCAGAAAAGAACAAGACTCTCTTTGCCGCATTAAAGCTGGAAAAAATTACGATGTTTGTTATTTTAAGTTTAATTATTCTTGTTGCCGCTTTTAATATTTTTTCAACGCTTACTGTACAAGTTGTTGAGAAAACAAAGGATATTGGAATTTTGAAGGCTCTCGGTATTGATGCGGCCGGGATTGCTGCCATATTTTGTCTGCAAGGCATGATTCTTGGCGGAATCGGTATTTTTTTCGGCATTAGTGCAGGTCTAGGAATTCTGCTTGCGTTACAACAGTATCGGTTCATTCGTCTTCCTGCTGAAGTCTATTCACTGGAATATCTGCCGGCGGCAATTAACCTTGGAGATATTTTCGGCATAGCCTTTTCCGCGGCGGTACTCTGTTTTGTCTTTAGCCTCATTCCGGCGCTTCGTGCGGCAAATATCGTAGAAGCTGAGGCGTTGCGTTATGAATAGTGATTTTCTAAAGCTCAGTCGTATCGGAAAGGTGTTTTCTGACGCTCAGCAGAGAGTCTGTGCGCTCCAAGATATTTCCTTCTCGATGACCCAGGGAGAATATTGCGCTCTTCTGGGTCCTTCCGGTTCGGGAAAATCAACTTTGTTGCATATTATTGGGGGATTGGAGTTTCCTACAACCGGAGAGATATTTTTCAACGGCGTGAATCTTGATAAAATGCCGGCACGGGATAAAATCTTTTTCCGGATAGCTTCTTGTGGCTTTGTCTTTCAATTCTACCATTTAATTGCTGAACTTACCGTACTTGAAAATGTCATGCTTCCGGCACTTTTAACCTCGATGAATCGAAAGCAAGCAATCGATCGCGCCAAAGACATTATTCAAGAGCTTGGTATTTTGGATCGAATCTCAGCTTATCCGGCACAACTTTCCGGAGGGGAGAAGCAGCGTACCGCTTTTGCCCGAGCCCTTGTCAACCGGCCAAAATTACTTCTCTGTGACGAGCCGACGGGCAATCTTGATCCTGAAGCAGCGGGAATTGTTCGTAATTTACTTTTGCGAATTAACCAAGAAGAAAAAATAGCCATTGTTCTGGTGACTCACAATTTAGAACTTGCAAAAGATGCAAAAAGAGTGTTAAATATACGCAGTGGAATTTTACTTTCGCAATGAAAAATGTTGCAGAAGATAATCTGATTGATGAAAAAGGAGTGTTCAATGAAAGTTTTCATTAATGGTTTATTTTACGATCGTTCTGAAGCCAAAATCAGCGTTTTTGATCATGGTTTTTTGTATGGAGACGGGGTTTTTGAGGGAATTCGTTCTTATAATTGCTTAATTTTTAAACTCGAAGCTCACATCGAACGGCTCTTTAATTCCGCAAAGAGTATTAACTTGAAGATTCCAGTGAGTCGGAAAGAAATTATCAGCGCAGTTATTCAGACGCTTCAGGTTAATGAATTACGTGATGCCTACATTCGGTTGATTATCACCCGTGGAGAAGGGGATTTAGGCTTAGATCCCCGTAAGTGCTCCGGTAAGCCTGGTCTTATTGTTATAACCGACAAGATCGCTCTTTACCCAGAAAAACTCTACCGGGAAGGAATGAAGATTATCACCGTTCCTACCGTGCGGAATCTTCCGGAAGCGCTCAATCCACAGATCAAGTCGCTCAACTATCTGAACAATATTTTAGCGAAGATGGAGGCAGTGAATTGCGGTTTCGAAGAAGCAATCATGCTTGATTCTCTCGGGTATGTTGCGGAGTGTACAGGGGACAATATTTTTATCGTTAAAGGTGGTAAGGTTTATACTCCTCCTCAGTGTATGGGTACGTTACGCGGCATTACTCGTGATGCAATTTTGGATATTGCCAAAACTCAGAAGGTTCCGACCAATGAACACGTGATCACCCGGCATGAAGTGTATATTAGCGATGAATGTTTTTTAACTGGCACCGCGGCCGAAATTATTCCGATTATTGAAGTCGATGGCCGAGTTATAGGTGATGGAAAACCCGGAAAATTTACGAAAATGTTTTTACGCAAGTTCCATGCGTATACCAAAACTCACGGAACGCGCTATATCTTGTAAGACAACCCTCGTATACTTACTTCATCCATCGCCGATACCACAATTCCAGCGTTAAGAGTGACCAGATATTATTGTGGAGATCTTCTTTTCCGGAAATATGTGAATCGAGATACCGGCTTATGGTTTTTTGGTTGAGAATTCCGCCTTGGGCCAGAGCGCTGTCAGCGAGATTTTTTCTTACGAACTCTTTTAGTCCTCCTCGAAGCCATTCTGCCAACGGTATGCCAAACCCATGCTTTTTCCGATAGACCAGGCTCTTCGGAAGATAACGCGATAAAATTTGTTTTAAAATTATCTTTGTATCGAAAAAGCTTATTTTTTTCCTCGAAGGAATAGAATCGGCAAATGCGGATAAATCGATATCAAGGAATGGACAGCGTATTTCCAGCGAATTATGCATCGAGGTTCGATCGATCTTAACGAGAAACGAGTCACGCATACGCCGATTAAAATCGATACTCATTGCTGTGTTGAGTAAATCATTCGATTCATGATATTGTTTTGGTAGCTGATATTCAGGTTTTTTTGACAAACCAAGAATAAGCGCAGGAATTTCATACGGCTTGTAAGCAGAATCCCAGAAGAAACCGCGAAAATTCCACGGATATTCAAGGCCTTCAAAAAAATTACGGATTATTCTTCGTGAGCCTTTACGCAGCTGACCATGAAAATATCCGGCAAGGCGGGTTTTTAGTCCCTGAGAAAAGTAGTCAAAGAACCTACTGATTTTTAATGCGCTATATTTTGGGTATCCAGCAAACAATTCATCGCCGCCATCGCCCGAAAGAGCAACCTTAACCGTTGTTTTTGCAAATCGGCTTAGCAGGAGAAGGGGGAGTATTGAATAATCGCAGAGCGGGTTTTCGGCTATTTCTCCCAGATGCGGCATAAGGTTGAGACAATCCTGGTATGAGAAGAGTTGTACGGTGTGTGGTAGTTTGAAGTGTTCGGCAACCTTCCGTGCGTACTCGCTTTCATTCGAAGAATTTTCGGTAAACCCGATACTGAAACTATCGATATTTTTTCTCAGATGACGCGTGAGCGTAGCGGCGATGAGAGATGAGTCAATGCCGCCGCTTAAGAATAGGCCAATTGGCACATCACTGACCAAGCGTTTTTTGACAGCAGAGATTATTTTTTCTTCGACGCTATCGAGGAGCGCCGTTGTTTGCGTGGGTAATTGAAATGGCGTATCTATGGTAAGACAAAACGGTTGTGTTGTGGATGTGTTTTTCTCGTCGGCATAGAAGAAGCTGCCTGCTTCCACCGAATAGATATTCTGGAAAATCGTTTTTGGTTCTGGGATAAAACCGTACGTAAAGTAGGCGGCAAGCGCATCCGGCGCTATTGTTCGTGAAATAGCAGGTATCGCAAGCAAAGCCTTTATTTCGGAAGCAAACACAAATAGAGATTGATCAGAGTAATAGAAGAGAGGTTTTTTCCCAATTCTGTCTCGCGCAAGAAAAAAAGTGTTTTTTTGTGTATCGAGTATGCAAAAAGCGAACATTCCATCGAGATATTGAAACATCGCTTCACCAAATTCTTCATAGAGGTGGACCAGTACTTCGGTGTCAGAATTGGAACAAAATCTGTGGTTTAATTGAATGAGGGTTTTGCGAATTTCCCGAAAGTTATAAATTTCCCCGTTAAAGACAACCCATATCGTTTTTGTCTCGTTGCTGCATGGCTGGGTTCCTTGCGGAATATCAATGATGCTGAGTCGACAATTTCCGATGGCAAACTTTCCGTGATGCGTTTCTCCGTATGCGTCTGGTCCTCGGTGCCGTATGGTTTCACAGAGTGTGCGCACATGGAAAGGCTGTATTGGAGTATTGGTATTTCTGAGTATGTAACCTGCAATCCCACACATAATTTTATTATAACGTTTGTTCAGCGTACATCAATTAAATTATCATATAAAGCATTGAAATTTATCATGATCAATAGTAAAATACAAATACATATTGTTCGATCTTTTACGGATAATCGCAAATGGGAGGTATTGATGAAAAAATATGAATGTACACTCTGTGGATATATTTATGATCCTCAAAAAGGAGATCCGGATGCCGGGATTGTTCCAAATACCCCTTTTGAGAAATTACCTGATGATTGGGTCTGTCCGCTCTGCGGAGCAGGAAAGAGCGATTTTGTTCCTCTTGAAGAATAAAAGTGTGAAGAATTTTTATCTTACCGGGAAAAAGGGAAGAAATTAATCGGTATGGCAATGAGGCAGGTCAACGAGAACATATTTTCAGTGGGGGCTCAAGACTGGGATAGAAGGATTTTTGATGAACTGATTCCCTTGCCTGATGGAACAAGCTATAATTCGTATCTTGTTCGTGGCAGCCAAAAAACAGCCCTTGTTGATACGGTTGATCCAACAAAAGTGACAGAGTTACTTGCGAACTTAAAGAAGTTTGAAAATCTGACGTTGGATTATGTGATTGTGAATCACGCTGAACAAGACCATTCTGGAGGATTGCCCTTTGTTCTTCAGTCCTATCCACATGCAAAAGTTGTGACGAATGTAAAATGCAAGGAATTTCTGAAGGATCATCTGGCTATTCCGGAAGAGCGTTTTTTCCTTATTGATGCTGCGACAAAACTTTCTTTGGGTGATAAAACCTTTTCTTTTTTTCTTACTCCATGGGTTCATTGGCCGGAAACGATGGTGAGTTTTCTTGAACAAGATCGGATACTATTTTCCTGTGATTTATTCGGGTCGCATCTGGCTTCTTCTGAGCTATTTGTTTCTGATTTTTCTTCGATTCACCCATGCGCAAAACGATACTATGCTGAGATTATGATGCCGTTTCGCAAACAGATTACCGGATATTTGGAAGTTGTTAACAGCCTGGCTCCAACTTTTATCGCTCCAAGTCATGGCCCAGTTTATCACGATCCAAAACAAATTCTGCAGGCATATTCAAGCTGGGTTGGGGATGCAGCTAAAAATTTAGTTTTAATACCGTATATATCGATGCACGGCAGCACCAAGCTTATGGCCGAACGATTGACTCAATTTCTTGAAGAAAGGAAGGTTCCGGTAAAACTTTTGAATCTGCGCGTAACTGATATTGGGGAGTTTGCGATGGAGCTGGTTGATGCTGCAACTGTGGTTTTTGCGTCTCCCACGGTTCTTACCGGGGCCCATCCTGTCATCGTGGGAGCAGTCTATTTAATGAATGCACTTCGACCGAAGACAAAATTCATTGCTTATATTGGTTCATATGGCTGGGGAGGAAAACTGATCGAAAGCTTGCAAGCATTGTCCAGCTCGCTTCATGCGGAGCGATTACCGAGCCTTCTGGTGAAAGGTTGTCCGGGCGAAAATGATTTTCAGAAACTTTCCGAGTTGGCGGATACTATTTTACAAAAACATTCGTTACTCTGAAGAGTAACCGTTCAGAATTAACAAGATTTTCTGGGTTCGTACAACGATAGAACATGATGATAAAAAAGGAGCTCCAATGAAATTGAAAATGTTTTCATTTGAGCGTTTAAGTCTTATTCGTAAAGTTTCGGTCGCAGCCGTCCTGATTTCCATCATGCCGCTCATTGTTCTTGGTTCTATGATGCTTCAAAAGACGCTTCCTCCTCTTGTGATTGCGCTGGTGGGGGTGAATATTCTTTTGGGCTGGGGCATTATTTTTGAGGTGATTCTTGCGATTACGCGACTTTTGCGTCAGGCAAAAGAAGTTATCAATATTTCCTATGATGATCCGGATGAGCAAAATGAAGTGCGCATTCTTGGCGCGATGTTTAACCGTGTTTCCGGAAAGATTAAAGGGAGTTTTGATCAGCTGCGCGAAGTGACTGCCCAGGCGAATCAACTGAATCGCGACATTATGAAAAAAATGTCCATTTCTTCAGCTGTTTTACAGGCAAACAGCATTGCTTCCGAGTCATCTGATATATCGCAGGCGCTGTCATATATTTTGGGAAGCATGAAAGAGATTACCGGCACGGATGCCGCCGTCTTTTTTTTACGTGAAGGAAAGACAAATATATTTCAGCTCTACGCAAATGTCGGCATTAAGAAAAATCTGCAAGGAATTGAGGCTGATAAATCGGGATTGGACAATCTCATAGAAGGGAATAAAAAAATTCTCGTTGACGCTCGTCATCCTGCCCGGGGACACTTACAAAATTTCATTCAGGCCCAACTCATGTGTGAAGCGATGGTATTTGCTCCAATTGCACTTCAGCGAAAAGTTATCGGATTTCTCGCGATCGGCAGCATGAATAAGAACTTTATCTTCCCCGATGACGATCTTGAGTCTCTTGATATCTTCACGCAGAGTATTTCGTTGCTCTGGGAAGAACGATTAGTCAAAGAACGCATTCGTGAGCTTGACATCCGTGATCCTCTCACTGGACTTTATAGTGAACAGCATATTCATTCAGCATTCATCGCGGCAATGAATCTGGCTTTAGAACGTCATACTCCCTGCGGCTTTATTCTTTTGAGGGTTTACGATTTTCAGTCAACCGATTTGGCAATACCTTCGAGAAAGGTAGAATATTCGTTAAAAAAAGTAAGTGATTTGATACTTGCTCACCTTGATATTTTTGATAAAGCTGGTCGCATTGGCGACGAACAATTTGCAATTATTGTTCCCAAAAAAAGCAAATCAGCCGTGGAGAAGAAATCGTCCGATATCATCACTGACATCAATGAATTTATTTCTTCAAATACCATAGGTATCCGTTTCTCAGTGGCATCGGCGGTAGTCGAGAGTCCCATTGATGGCGTAAGTGCAGAGGAGCTTTTGCGTAAAGCGCAGCAAAATCTCCGGTAGTGTGCCATGTATCTGAAAAGAAAAATAAATAAACCATTAGGGCAGCTTTTGATTGAGCGGGGTCTTTTAACTACAGTTCAGCTAGAAAAGGCCCTGGGATTACAGCGTGAAAAAGGGGGATTGATCGGTGAGGTTATTATCTCGTTGGGTTTTGTTACTGAAATAGAAATAGCCCACGCCTTGTCGCTGCAATATGGATTTCCTTATTTGCCCCTAGAGAATTACGGTATTTCACCCGAAGCTTTGGCAACAATCCCGCGCCAAGTAGCAGAGCAATACTGCCTGGTTCCTCTTGATAAGGTTGGCAATACACTAATGGTCGCCACCGCTGATCCTTTAAATAGTCATGCGATCGAAGATATTGAATATTTAAGCGGATGTGCGGTGCAAATTTTTGTCAGCACGGTTTCGGATATTCGGAATGCGATCTCTAAGTACTATGCTCAATCATAACGGGTGTGAAAGTTTTTTTGTATTCCGGTATTTTCCTTCCATGCCGCCGGTAACGCTTGTTCTAACGGGTGAAGATAGCAGATGGATTTTAAGGAAAAAATAATTACCGCACTTGAAGAAAGTAAGATTCTCGATAAAGAAAAAATAGAAGAAATTCTTCTTCGCCACAAACAGGAAGGCGGCAGCCTCGTCGAAACATTTATTCGCTCAGGGTACATCAACGAGACTGAATTTTTGAGTATTTTATCCGCAAGTCTTTCGATTCCATCCATCGAACTTTCAAAGATTGAAATCGCGCCTGAGATCATAGCGAGTATTCCAGCACCGTATATCTGGAAGTACAGGGTTATTCCTTTTGGAAAGATAGAAAAAACGCTTACTGTTGCAGTAATTGATCCTTTTGAATTATTTGCTTTCGATGATTTAGAACGATTGACAGGCTTTACCTTAAATCCCGTGCTTGCTTCACGTAAAGAAATTGAGGCAGCGTTGAATAAATATTATCGTGAGCCCGTCGCTGATGAGATGGAAACATTATTGAATACTATTCCTGAGGGCGGTTCCATTGAAGTAGTAGGGGGGGCACCGGAGGAGAAGGAAGCGGAGGTCACCGTCCAGGCAATCCAAGAGGGGCCAGTGATCAAATTAACTAATTTTTTACTTGCTCAAGCCGTACAAATGCGCGCTTCAGATGTTCTTATTGAGCCTCTTGAGAAAAAAATGAGAGTCCGCTATCGAATTGATGGTGTTCTTGAAGAAATAGAGTCTCCGCCGTTCGCTATGTTCCCGTTTATTGTTTCTCGGATTAAAGTTATGTCAAATCTTGATATTGCGGAGCATCGGCTGCCCCAAGATGGTAGATTTCGTATTAAGCAGCGCGAGAATGACATTGATTTTCGTGTTTCTATCGTTCCTTCTATTCTTGGTGAAAAAGTTGCCTTGCGCATACTTGATAAAAGTGCTGCCGCGCTCGATATCGAAAAACTCGGATTTCTTGATGAATCAATAGCGGTTATTAAGAAGATTTCTTCTCGTCCGCACGGTATGATTATTTCCTGTGGACCAACTGGATCCGGGAAGACGACAACCCTTTATTCCATACTCAAGCATATTTATTCTCCGACAAAAAATATTATTACAGTCGAGGATCCTGTTGAGTATGAAATGAAAGGGATTAATCAGGTTAACGTGGACACTGAAGTCGGGTTAACCTTTGCTTCTTCTCTGCGGGCTATCCTTCGGCAAGATCCCGACATCATCATGGTAGGTGAGATCAGGGATTTTGAGACCGTTGACATCGCGATTAAAGCTGCCCTTACGGGCCATCTTGTTCTTTCAACGCTTCATACCACAACCGCTGTTGGATCGTTAATACGTCTCATCAACATGGGAATAGAACCGTTTTTGATTACTTCATCGTTAATTGGGATTATTGCTCAGCGGCTCTTGCGCAAGCTTTGTGAAAAGTGTAAAGAGCAGTATGTGGTATCAACAGTTATTCTTGATACTTTGAAGATTCGCGAGAAAAACGTACAATTTTATCGAGCGAAAGGATGCCGAGAATGCAATATGACAGGTTATCGGGGAAGGATTGGGGTTTGTGAAACATTAGCCGTGAGCGAGCAGTTGCGTGAAAAAATTCTTGCGAATGCCTCCGAGGGTGAAATTTTTGCATTAGCATGTTCACTGGGCATGAAATCATTCAAGGAAGATGCGCGCCAAAAAGTGATAAGCGGATCAACATCACTGGAAGAAGCCTTGCGGACAGTGGGGGTGTGATGAAGAGTTTTAAAGAGAAGATTCGAGATTTATTGGTGGCAAAAGGAATTCAATTCCATGATGGTCTTTTAAATGACGCAAAGAATTCTAATGATCTGAAAAAGCTTCTGCTTGCGCAAAACTGGCTTACTGAAACCGAATTTCTCGGTTTTCTCTCGCAGGAGCTGGAGATTCCGTATATCGATATAAAAAAATATACCGTTTCTCCGGAAAATACGAGTTATATTCCTGAGGACATAGCGTTTCAATATCGGGTTTTTCCGCTATCTCGGCTTAAAAATTCACTTACGATAGCAACCGCTAATCCGTTAGATGTCTTGACGCTTGATGACATAAAATTAAAGTTACAGGTTGATTTACAGCTTGTTCTTGCCAATGAGACCGATATTCTCGCTTTGCTCAATAAACTATACAAAAAAGAAGAGACATTTTCTTCGTTGCTTGCCCAGGCATCGACTGACTCGGATTTTAATGTAGCCCAAGATAAGTCTTCAGAGATTCTCGCGTCTGAAGGATTTGACTTGCTGGCTGAAAGTAAAACGGCCCCAATCGTTAAAATCGTTGACCTCTTTGTTTATGAAGCTCTCTCCAAACGGGCGTCAGATATTCACATTGAACCTACGGAGTTTGTTCTTAAGGTACGATATCGCATTGACGGTCTTTTGCAAGATGCTTTTGATATCCCACGGAAGAATCAGAATGCCATATTTGCCCGCTTGAAGATTATGTCGGGATTGAATATTACCGAAACGAAAATTCCACAGGACGGTCGATTTAAGGTGAAAATGCAGAGCCGGGAGGTTGATTTTAGGGTTTCGTCGTTGCCTACCCGTTACGGAGAAAAATTTGTTCTTCGGGCTCTCGATAAAAGTAACCTTTCTATAGGGCTTGACAAGCTTGGTTTTTCTGATGTCCCTCGGCAGCTCTTTGAGGCGGCGGTTAAGAAACCCTTTGGGATTATTCTCGTTACCGGACCAACTGGTAGCGGAAAGTCCACGACACTTTACTCCATTGTGAACTATTTAAATGGTGCCGATCGCCATATTGTGACCATAGAAGATCCGGTTGAATATCAAATACAGGGGTTGACCCAGATTCCTGTCAACGCTGAATTGGGATTGACTTTCGCGGCAGCTCTTCGCGCGGTACTGCGTCAATCTCCGGATATTATCATGGTTGGTGAAATCCGGGATTCCGAAACCGCCGATATTGCGATAAAAGCTTCACTGACCGGAGAGCTTATTTTTTCGACGCTTCACACCAATGATTCCGTTGGAGCTATTATTCGGCTTGCCGATATGGGGATTGAGCCTTTTCTTTTGGCATCTTCCCTTTTGCTCACCTCTGCGCAGCGACTCTGCCGGAGGATTTGCCCTCACTGTAAGAATCCCAGTAAGCCTCCGGAGTATCTGCTCAAGAAATTGCAGATTGTTCAGCACGATGCTGTATTTTTTGAAGGGAAAGGATGTGTAGAATGCAATAATACGGGATATCACGGACGCGAAGCGCTCTTGGAAGTTTTGGCAATCGATGATACAATAAAAGAAATGATTGTGAGGCGAAAATCAGAGCAAGACATACTTGAATATGCTCGGGCAAATCTTCATTTTCGTAGTTTGCGGGAAGACGGCATTGAAAAATGCCTTCGAGGCGTAACAACCCTTGAAGAAATACTTCGGGTGACTTAGTATGGCTCTTTTTGAATATATTGCGAAAAATCAGGAAGGAAAAGTTTTTAAGGGGCGGGTGGATGAACTTTCCAAAAGCAAGGTCATTGATATACTCCACTCAAAGAACCTCGTTATTATTTCGATTAGCGATGTTAAGAAAAAACTTTTTGATTTTAAGTTTGCCCAGTCGGTAACCCCTGAAGAAATCGTCATTTTTTGCCGGCAGTTGACGACGCTCATTGATAGTGGAGTTTCATTAGTCCAGTCGGTTGAGATATTAAATGAACAAACAAAAAACCAAAAACTTCGAGAAATATTATCCCGTGTTTTAACCGATGTCCGTGAGGGAAATGCATTTCACGCATCACTTGCAAAATTTCCCGCAGTATTTTCTTCTTTCGTCCTCAGTATGATAAAAGCTGGAGAGGCATCGGGGAATCTGCCAGAAATTTTGGACAGGGTAAGCACATATCTTGAAGAATCACTTTCTTTGCAGCGCAAAGTAAAATCCAGTCTTACGTATCCCGCGGTTGTCATTTGTATGGCGATTGCTATAACTACTTTTTTGATCGTAAAAGTAATCCCGACCTTTAAAGGAATTTTTGATTCTTTGGGCGGAACCTTGCCGCTTCCTACGCAAATGCTGTTGAGTCTGAGCGATTTTTTAAGCAGATTTATTTTTCTTTTTCTTGGTATTCTGGTCGCAGCCGGAATCGCGTTCAAGCGTTATCTTCGTACGGATCGGGGAAAAAAACAATTTGATTTTTTAATTTTGAAGTTGCCTATTATCGGCGATTTATTGAGAAAAGTTGCTATTGCTCAGTTCTGCCGGACATTTTCGACTCTTGTTCGCAGCGGAGTACCCATTTTGAATACACTGGATATTGTGGGAGCAACTTCCGGCAATAAAATTATTGAAGCGGCGGTTCTTACGGCAAAAAAATCAGTTCAAGAGGGGGAGCCGCTTTCCGAGCCTCTTGCGAGGACAAACATTTTTCCGATCATGGTCACTCGTATGATTGCAATCGGAGAGAAAACAGGAAAGCTCCAGGAGATGCTTTCGCGAATCGCCGATTTTTACACTGATGAAGTCAATACTGCGGTAGAGGGTTTAACAAGTATTATTGAACCTCTGATTATCGGCATCTTGGGTGTTGTTATCGGAGGTATTGTTATTGCACTCTTTTTGCCGATTCTGAAAATTACCGAATTGGTTGGAGCATAAAACAGTTCACGAGATATGAGTTTAGCAGAGGAGGAAGAATGAAAAGAGTTATATTGTTTTGTTTTTTCTTATTCATTACGGCTGGTATTTCCTTTGCTGCTACCGATCGTATTATACGCTACGGTGAGCGTGTTGAGCAGTATTATCACGCGGGTGACTATGATGCAGTAATCCAGGTATGCCAAAAGATTCTCAATATCTCAGCACAGAACAATTTTGCTCGTGACTATATCAATAAAGCCGAAACTAATAAAACTATCCAAGCGGATATCGAGCGTCTCGTGGAGAGTGATAATGTTTTACTGGCTGAAGAAAAAATCAATTATCTTTTGCGGGAATCACCAGGTTCTCGCAAATTGCAAAAATTGGAAAAGCAAGTTGCATATGCCAAGAGTAGGCTTCAGAAAAAGCTTTCTCAGGAAATGTATGGGTTTTCAGTTGAGCGAATCCGTGCATGCATTATGGAAAAGAAATTTGCTCAAGCCCAATCATTGCTCGATGGATTGAAGAAGCGCCATCCGGAAAATGCCGAAATGCGAACACTCTCAAAAACACTTGCACAGCGCGTTGAACAAGACAAGCAGGAAAAATTCATTGCTCAGCGTTCATCAGATATCGCCAGTATCACCGAGCGTATTGATGCGGCTTTGCGCAACAATGAATTTTCCAGTGCGCGAGGTGCTCTTACCCAGCTTACCCAGGCATATCCTTCGGATTCTCTCGTGAATGCTCGCGCTGTTTCTCTTGAGCAAAAGATTAAGTTATCAGAGGCAAGCTTTCTGAAAGAAAAAGAAAGAAACGAAAAGGCTGAGTTGCTCAAAGAGCAAAAATTCACCCAAGAAATGGCGGATATCGAAACAATGATGCAAAAGGAAAACTATACCGACGCGGAACAGCGTTTGCTTATGCTCAAGAAAAATTATCCACAGAAGGGCGCCGAAGTGGACAACCAGTTTACACAGTTGGAGCAGATTCAGAAATTATCTCGGGAGGTTAATTCCTTGCTTCTTTCAGAGTTATTTGATCAAGCTCTCGAGCGCACGCGAGTTTCACGAGAATTCTATGGTGGTAACGCGCATATTCTTGAACTTCTGAATAATTGGGACAGGAAAATAATCACTTCAAAGGTACGCGCATTAGAATCGTTAGAGAAAAGGAAAGTAGAAGAGGGGAAAAAGCAATTTTTCACCGATATCGGAACGCTGCGTATTTTGATTGATGAAAAGAAATTTGCTCAAGCCCAATCATTGCTCGATGGATTGAAGAAGCGCCATCCGGAAAATGCCGAAATGCGAACACTCTCAAAAACACTTGCACAGCGCGTTGAACAAGACAAGCAGGAAAAATTCATTGCTCAGCGTTCATCAGATATCGCCAGTATCACCGAGCGTATTGATGCGGCGATAGAAAAATCAGATTTTACACGAGCATTCGAAGCAACGGAGGAGTTGCGCAAGAGCTATCCTGGCGATTCTTTGGTATCCAAAACGGCAATTTCTCTTGATAAAAAAATCTCTTCCCAGAGAACACGCTATCTCAGTGAGGTACAGAAGAAAGAAAGAAGCGAGCAGGAAAAGACGCTTGCGGCACAGAAAGAAGACCTACGGAATTCTACCGCGGGTATGGAGGATGCAATTCGAAAGGCTGATTTCGATGAAGCAAAAAAGATTCTATCGGGCTTAAAAGAAAGACATCCCTCAGCAAAGGAAATTCAGGAAACTGCAGTTTCTTTCGGAAATAAGATAAAGACCGCCGAAGAAGCCTTCCTGCGCAAAAACCAGCAGAAAGAAAAACAACTTTTTACTGCGACTAAAGAAAGCGATGCATTAACGATAAGCCAAACGGTTCTCAATCATATAGAAGCAGCTGACTTTTCAGCCGCCCGCGCTGCTCTTCACAGTTATAAAGCAAAATACTTGAAAGAGCAGGATGCCCAAAAGAAAGTTTTGCTTCTTGAGGAAAAAATCAAGACAGCTGAGCATCTCCATCAGAACCAACAAGAAGAAATTCGGAAAAAATTCACCCAAGAAATGGCGGATATCGAAACAATGATGCAAAAGGAAAACTATACCGACGCGGAACAGCGTTTGCTTATGCTCAAGAAAAATTATCCACAGAAGGGCGCCGAAGTGGAAAAGGTCCTACAAAGAGTAGAATCGGCGCTCGAAAAAGTTAAGATAGAACAGGAAAAGAAAAGTGCCGCAGAAAAACGCCGCCAGCAGGAACGAGATCTCATTTTCGCTCAGAGATTAGAAGGAATCACCACGCTTATTACACAACAGAAGTTTGCTGAGGCTAAGAATAGTTTGCTTTCGCTGCAGAAAGAGTTTCCGGAGTACCAGCAAATCAAAGAATTTTTAAAAGATATTGATTCCAGAATTCAACAGCATAATGTCGAACAAAAAAAGATTGCCGCACGCAAGGAAAACACCGAAGACAATGTCATGCAGGAGCTTGCTGTGCGCTTTAACGCTGCTTATTCAAAGAAGCAATACGTTGAAGCTCAGAATATACTCACACACTATAAAAGTACTTTTCCCGCATACAAAAAAATTCATTCATTTACCGAAGAAAAATTTGCTTTGCTCCGAAAAGTTCGCGCTGAAGAAAATTTAAAACAGAACCTAAAAACTCAAAAATCTTTTGGTCATGCAACGTTAGCAAAGGATGAGTTGGTTGCTCAAGTCGAGGTGCTTATTCATGATGAATATTTAGCACGGAATGATTTCGAAGGCGCGCGGATGGTCCTGGGTGAATTCGACAGTAATTTTTCCATCGATCCATATCTCGAGCAAAAAATAAAATCGATTGGACGTACGATTAACCAAGCAGAAGAGCGCCATAAATCATTAGCAGGTATTTCGACTACGGGTTATGGCGATGAAGTTCTTGATGGGAAAATCGCGAAACTTGAAATGTTCATTCAATTAGGCGATTTTATCAACGCCCGCAATCTTTCTGATGAACTTTTACGAACTTATCCGGAGAATATTCAAGTGAGAACCCTTGCGGAAACGTTAAATCGGAAGCTCAAAAAGACACGAAAACAAGATCCAGCGCGAACGCCGATTCCTGAAAATGCGGTAAGCAAAGAAAAAAAGAATCCCCCGGCGTATCTCGAGAAACGCAGTTAAATAGTGTGAACAGATGATTCGGAATATTAAAATACTTGCGATGATTATGGCTGGCGGCAGAGGAGAGCGTCTTTATCCTTTGACTTTAGACCGAACGAAGCCTTCTGTCCCTTTTGCCGGTAAGTACCGGATTATTGATTTTGTGCTCAGTAATTTTATTAATTCGGGAATATATTCAATTTATGTTTTAGTCCAGTATAAATCGCAATCACTTATTGAACATATTCGCAGTGGATGGAAGCGGCAGGGGATGCTTTCGAGTCATTTCATTACGGTCGTTCCTCCTCAGATGCGGCGGGGACAGAAGGAGTGGTATCGGGGAACAGCCGACTCAATTTATCAGAATATCAACCTTATTCTTGATTTTAAACCTGATTTAGTCGCTGTTTTCGGAGGCGATCATATCTATCGAATGAACATTAATGATATGATACACGCGCATATAACAAAAAAAGCTGACGTTACGGTAGCCTGTATGCCATGTTGTAAAGAGCAAGCTGGGGCTTTTGGGATTGTCGATATTGATGCGAATGCGATGGTCAAGAGATTTCGCGAAAAACCGAAAAATCTCAGTCTGATCCGAGGACAAGAAGTTTTCATCTCGATGGGAAATTATATTTTTTCAACGAATGCGTTGATTGAATCGTTACGTGCGGATGATGCATACAAAAATTCTTCCCATGATTTTGGGAAAGATGTGATTCCTTCCCTTGTTGCACAAAAAAAACGTGTATTTTCATACGATTTTTCGAAAAATAAAGTCCCGGGCTTAAAGCCCTATGAAAAGAAGGAATATTGGCAAGACGTTGGGACGATTAAAAGTTTCTGGCAATCGAATATGGAAATACTTGGAGAAAACCCGGTGTTCGATCTCGACAATCGGCAATGGCCAATCTATGCATCATCGCTTGATTGTCCGCCAGCAAAAATAGTGAAAAGTGAAATTGTAAATTCTTGTCTTGCAGAAGGATGCATTTTATCCAATGCATTCGTCAAAAATTCTATCTTGGGAAGATCGGTCATTCTTGAGGCCGATGTTGAAATTGAAAACTCGATCATTATGGATTTTTGTCTTATCAAGAAAGGAGCAAAAATCCGCAACGCAATTATTGACCGTTTCAACGTGATTCCCGCTCATACTCGGATCGGTTATAACCGACTTCAGGATGCCCGCGCGTATCATTACGATGTTGAATCGGGCATTGTTGTTGTAAAGCGCGGAGCCCGCCAGGTATTGTATTGGTAATTTGTTTTTGTATCTTCAATGCGGAAACGAACAAGTGAGTTTGATGTCATTGTTGTAGGAGCAGGCCATGCGGGCATTGAAGCAGCTTCTGCTGTTTCGCGCCTGAAGTGTTCCGTGCTTCTTATCACAATGAGCATTGATAACATCGGAAAAATATCCTGTAATCCTGCGGTTGGCGGGGTTGCAAAATCGCACTTGGTCCGGGAGGTAGATATTTTCGGCGGAGCCATCGCTCGGCTTGCTGATTTGTCCGCAACCCAATATCGAGTGTTGAATCAGAGTAAAGGTAAAGCGGTCTGGGCTCTGCGCGTTCAAATCGACCGCCACCTGTATAATCGCCAGGCAAAAGATCTCATCCTGTCCTTGCCCAATCTCCGCGTATTTGAAACTGAGGTAGAAGAAATTTTGACGCTGAGAAACAGAGTATACGGGGTGTTAACTCAAGCAGGGGAATTTTTTTCATCTCGGGTTATTCTCTGTCCCGGAACATTTCTTGATGGACTCGTACATATCGGTTTTCGGCATTTTCCTCAAGGACGATTAGGAGAGCCAGCTTCACAGGGTCTTTTTCGCTCTCTAAAAAAACACGGATTTTTACTGAAACATTTTAAAACCGGCACATGTCCACGGATAGATTTCCGCACGCTTGATTTTTCCCGGATGAACGAACAAAAGCCAGATTATCAAGCGGGTCCGTTTTCGATATATACCGATGGCATTCCAAATAATCAGTTGAGTTGTTTTATTACCGCTACGAATCAAAAAACACACGCGCTTGTAAAACGTAATTTGCGGTATTCTCCTCTTTACCAAGGCATTATTAAGGGTACAAGCGTGCGTTACTGTCCTTCATTGGAGGATAAGGTAGTGAAGTTTGACGCACGAAAAAGCCATCATGTTTTCATTGAGCCAGAAGGTTTTTCTACATTTGAAGCCTACCCGAACGGCATTTCGAATTCTCTTCCATTTGATGTGCAATGTGAGCTTGTTCACTCCATTCCAGGCATGGAGAAGGCAACTATCCTAAAACCCGGATACGGGATAGAACATGCGGTCATTGATGCCCGCGTGCTCTATCCAACTCTTGAAGCAAAAAAAATCCGAGGCCTCTTTTTTGCCGGGCAGATCAACGGAACAACTGGATATGAAGAGGCAGCAGCTCAGGGGTTAGTTGCAGGGGTAAACGCTGCTTTGCAGATTCATAAAAAACCGCCTTTTATTTTGGGTCGCCGTGAAAGCTTTATTGGTCTTTTGATTGATGAACTTATTGAAAAAGGCACCAATGAACCATACCGAATGTTTACCTCGCGCTCCGAACTACGGATGACACTAAGAGAAAGTAATGCTGACAGGCGACTGTATCGCATGTCTTTTCAATACGGACTTATTGACGAAAAAATATTTCATCGAATTGCTGAGAAGGAAAAAAGAATTCAGGAGTCAATACGGCAGTTAAAAACCATCAAGATTCATCCAACGCCAGACGTAAACCAAAAACTTCTCCAACTCAACACAAGTTCAATTCATCAAACTATTTGTCTTGGTGATCTATTGAAGCGGCCGCAAATCGTTTTTTCCCACCTTTCCCATTTTTCCTATATTTCTAAGCTTACTCCCCGGGAAGAAGATGAGGTTGAGATTGAGATTAAATACGAAGGGTTTTTAAAGCGGGAATTACATCAACTCGCAGAACTGAAAGATTTGGATCGGGTAAAATTGCCGTATATTCCTCAAGTTTCCGGGCTTTCTCGTGAAATTATTGAAAAGCTTAAAACTTTTCAGCCTAGAACAATCGGACAGGCTCTGCAAATTCCCGGATTCACCGTTGCCGCAGCGCTCATTCTTCTTAATTATTTTCGCTCAAAAAAACATTCCAAACAATCCCTGGAAAAATAAAAACATTTTACTCTTACGCTTGAGCTAAAGTGATAATTTCTTGGGCAGTGCGCATGCAGGCGTTTTCTGGAAGGAGTTCTTTTCGGAGATCGTGAAGCGCACCACGCAGAGCGGCGGTTTGCTGATGATCACTCAACAAACTGCATGCTTTCTGGGCGATACGCTCAGGAGTCGCATCATTTTGAATGAACTCCGGAAATATATTTTTTTGTGCGATGATATTTGGCATGGCAATAAAGGGCACACGAACGAGAAATTTCAAAATGTGCCAGCTCAGCGCATTGAGTTTGTAGAATACAATGGAGGGAACACCTAAGATTGCCAATTCCATAGTGACGGTGCCAGATGCAGTAAGCGCAAGATCGCATGCCTTCATGTGTTCGTAATGACGGGTCGGGATGCAAACAGTATCGTTTGCTTTTAATATTGAGAATAATTCATCAGGAAGTTGTGGATGCTGGAAGACTATAAACCGGGCGCGAATTTTTTTTGCGATAATTTCTTTGGCAGCATGCAGCATCGGAAGATGATGTATCACCTCTTTTTTCCGAGATCCGGGTAGAAGTCCGATAACTTTTTCATCCGAAGCTAGCGACAGGGTTTTCTTTATTTCCGATACGTCAGCTGATGTCGGGAGTATTTCAAGTAAGGGATGGCCGACATAGACAACGGATATTTTGGCCTCCCGGTAGAGTTTTTCTTCAAACGGGAAAATAACCGCGATTTTGTCCACATATCTTTTAATCTGGATGATCCTTTTTTTACGCCAAGCCCAAACCTGTGGGCTGATAAAATAGAATACCTTATATCCTTTTTTCTTGAGAATTTTACTTAGGCGTAAGTTAAAATCAGGGTAATCAACCAAAACAACAACGCTTGGTTTTATTTCATCGATCGACTTTGTGATCGAATGAAATGCTGCAAGAACTTTATGAATATAGCGTCCGACTTCCCAGATCCCTGTTACCGCAAGGGCAGTGAGTGGAAAGACACAATGCGTTGCTTGCTCAAGATGGTTCCCTCCGGCGGAGAAGATTCCGATGTCTGGTTTGATGGTTTTTAAGTGCGTTGCCACTCGGGCAGCATAGAGGTCGCCCGATGGATCACCCGCGACAAAAAAGACAGAATCAGACATGCGTTTTTGCGATGTTACGGTCTATTTCCAGGGCAATACGCAAAGCATCAAGTATCGCTTCGGTTTGTGAAAAATCAGGATCCTTTTTTTCAGATTCGGAAAGAAATGCAGCAATTTCTTCCTTTAAGGGTTCGTCTTTCGGGATGTCAAGCCGCTGCTGTACGATGCCGGCATCGGTTTTCGTGAAGATTTCGGCTTCTTGCTTCGCGTAATTGACTGAGATATAAGTTTTAGGAAGAAAAATGCGAATCTTGCGCAGTGAATCCCGGGATATTCGGGAAGCGGAAATGTCAGCAATGCAGCCGTTTTGGAATGAAATCCGCGCATTCGCAATGTCGGTTGTATTCGAAAGCACCTGGACTCCTACCGCATCGATCCGTTTTACTTTTGATTGGACAAGCGACAAAATAATATCCAGATCGTGGATCATAAGATCCAATACGACACTGATATCAAGTGAGCGATTTGGAAAGGGACTCAGTCGGTCGCATTCGATAAACTTTGGTTTTTTAGCGATCTCGCGGATGCGTTTGAATGCCGGATTGAATCGTTCAACGTGCCCAACCATTAACACAACTCGATTTTTTTTTGCCAGATTGAGCAAAATACGTGCGTTGCTAAGGTTGTTGCTTAGGGGTTTTTCTACTAAGCAATTCACGCGGTGACTGAGAAAAAAACGAGCTATCGGAAAATGGAGCAAGGTGGGAGTAGCAATACTGATTGCATCGGGTTTCAGCTTCATTAGCTCTTGATAATTTGTTGTGGCGAGAGCGATGTTTGGGAAGAGACACTTTAGTTCACTGAGTCGATTTATGTCTGTGTCACAAATACCGACGATTTCTGCATTCGGCAACGCAGCGTAAATTTTGGTATGAAGAGAACCAAGTTTTCCGAGACCAACTATCGCGACTCTCATTTTTTTTAAAATATCGCTATTATCTTATCAAAACCTTGTGCAATGTCAAACCATCTGGTATAATTGCGCATACAAAATAAAATCTTAAAAGCCGCAATTTCCTAAAATATCGTTGAGCATTATATGAATAACTATTTAAAGCTTTTGCGATTTATCCACAGCTATAAATCCCTTTTTATTTTTGCGTTTCTGTGCATGGGGGTTTCGACTCTTTTTGATGGCGTAAGCATGGGAATGATCATTCCGGTTGCTGATAAAATATTAACCAACAAGCATATTATTCTTCCGCGCGGTCTTCCTTCGGTGATCCAGGATTTTGTTGCATACCTCAACAGTTTCGATCCCCTCACTCTTCTGTACGGGAGTGTTGTTTTTTTGCTTATTCTTTTCATTCTGAAAGGAATTATTCTTTTTATTCAAGGGTACCTTATGAATTTTATTGCACAATCGGTTGTCCGGGACGTGCGAGAAAAGATTTTTTCAAAACTTCAGGAATTATCGTTGGATTTTTATTCAACCGCCCGGACGGGCGAACTTATTTCCAGGGTTACGAATGATGCCGGAATTCTCAGCAACGCACTTTCCTACGGAATCACAGATCTTATTTATCAGTCAATGCAGGTTGTTCTTTTTACGACGGTCGCTGTTATTATTAATTGGAAACTTGCGTTCTTAACCTTGGTTGTTTTTCCGGCGATTATTTATCCGATTGTCCGCGTGGGGCGAAAATTAAAAAAACTTTCGCGTACCACCCAAGAACGGATGGCAGATTTGAATATTATTCTTTCGGAAACGATTTCGGGAGTGCGCATTGTCAAGGGATTTTCTCAGGAATCTGCCGAAGTGGGGCGTTTTAAACGGAGCAATAACGAGTATTTCCGATTTACCATGAAATCGATAAAGCGTACCTTGCTGTTATCTCCGGTTACAGAATTCATCGGTGTTATCGCCGCGGTTATTATATTTTTAATCGGCGGCAGAGATGTCATTGAAGGTCGGCTTTCTTTCGGTGTTTTTGGCTTCTTCTTCGGGGCGCTTATGTCTATGGTCCGTCCGTTCAAGAAGCTCTCGCAAGTGCATGCGATTAATCAGCAGGCAATTGCCGCTTCCGAGCGTATCTACACAATCCTGGAGCAAAAGCCGACGGTTGTCGACCATCACGGGTCACTCGCAATACGCGCGCCCACAAATACAATTCGCTTCGAGGATATCTGGTTTCGCTATAACCAGAAAGAGGATTTAATTCTTCGTGGCGTTTCGTTTGAAGCTCGCATCGGCCAAACGATTGCGTTGGTTGGCTCAAGCGGAAGCGGTAAGTCTACTCTCGTAAATCTTATTCCCAGATTTTATGATCCTGACAAAGGGCGTGTTCTTTTTGATGATTTTGATATACGCCATGCTACGACAAAATCCCTACGCGCGTTTATGGGGATCGTGACTCAAGAAACAGTTCTATTTAACGAAACTGTTGCGTCAAATATCGCTTACGGCAAACCTACCGCCTTGCCAGAAGAGATTTATGCTGCGGCTCGAAAAGCTCTTGCGCATGATTTTATTGAGCGTCTTCCCAAGAAGTACGATACGGTCATTGGGGATCGTGGTTTTCGGCTCTCTGGCGGAGAAAAACAGCGTATTTGCATCGCACGTGCTATTATTCGCAATCCCGCAATTTTAATCCTTGATGAGGCTACTTCGCAGCTCGATACAGAATCTGAGCGTATTGTTCAATCGGCTTTGGAGAATGCCATGAAGGACCGGACTGTTTTTGTTATTGCCCATCGCCTGTCAACCGTGGTAAATGCTTCAAAGATTTTATTAATTCAGAATGGGGCTATTGCTGCAAGCGGAACACATAACGAGTTGCTAAGAAACAACGGTTTTTATCGGAATTTATATGACCGGCAATTTGAGGCAAAGGAGCAAAAAAATATTTGAAATAAAATAGAACTGTGTTATACTTAATATCTTTAAAAAGTCTGCATTACGCAGAAAATAACAGGCGATAACGATTATAAACAGGAGGTTACGTTGGCATTACCAGAAGAATTAACCAAATTATTAGAGGCAGGGGTTCATTTTGGCCATCAGGCCAAACGCTGGAATCCAAAAATGCGGCGGTTTATCTTTGCCAAGCGCAGTGGTATCTATATAATCGATCTCGAGAAAACACTTGAAAAGCTCAATGAAGCTTTAAAGTTTATCGAAGGGATTGTTGTCAAGAACGGAACTATTCTTTTTGTTGGCACCAAAAAACAAGCAAAAAACATAACCAAGGAGTTAGCCGAGACTTCCGGGATGCCCTATGTTATTGAACGCTGGGTGGGAGGTCTTTTAACTAATTTTTCAACAATAAAGTCGCGAATTGATCGCTACAATGCAATGCTAAAGCAGCGCGAAGAAGGCCGGTTTGAAAATTTTGTCAAAAAAGAAGTAGTCATGTTTAACCGTGCGCTTGCGCAGATGGATAAGACCTTTGCTGGATTGCGTACTGTTCAAGGCTTGCCGGATGCGTTATTTGTTTTTGATCCCAAAAAAGAAATTCTGGCAGTTCGTGAAGCAATGAAGCTTGGTATTCCGATCATCGCTCTTGTCGATACTGACGGGGATCCAGACATTCTTGACTACCCCATACCAGGCAACGATGACGCTATTAAATCCATACGCATCATCGCTTCTTTTGTCGCCGATGTTATTCAAAAAGGGCGAGCGCAGGTTCGTGAAGAGACGCAACGGAAAAATGAAGCGATGGCAGCGCAAGAGGAAACAGTGAAGCTGGACGAAAAACAGGCTGATGTTTTTGAAGAGATTGAGGAGAAAATTATCGAAGAAGTGAGCGGGAAAGAATTTCGCAAGCCAAAGAAAAGCTAAGGAGGCATGCGCATGCTTGATCAAATTAAAAAACTGAGAGATCTTACCGGGTTAGGCGTAAATGATTGTAAAAGCGCCCTGGACGAAGCAAAGGGTAATATTGAGCAGGCGCTCGCTGTTTTACGCAAAAAAGGGGTCGAAATTGCCGCAAAAAAATCGACCAAAGCAACGTTGCAGGGGGTGATAGAAGGCTATATTCATTTTTCATCGAGTATCGGCGCGCTTGTTGAAATAAACTGTCAGACTGACTTTGTTGCAAAAACAGATGATTTTAAGAAATTTGCGCGTGATATCGCCATGCATGTTGCTGCATGTAATCCTGCATATCTTACTGCTGATGAGATACCCCTTGAGCTCATTGAGCAGTTAAAAAATCAAAAAGAAGCATTTATTGAGTCAAATTGCCTTCTCGATCAGCCTTTTGTGAAAGACCAGTCAATGAAGATTCGGGACTATTTGAATGCAGTAATAGCGAAAACCGGAGAAAAAATCTGTATTCGTAGATTTTCGAGGTTTGCAATAGGCGAAAATGTCGAATAAGCCAAAAAGAGTTTTATTCAAACTGAGCGGTGAAGTATTCCAAGATAAGAACGCGAGTATATCGCCCGTAGTTTGTGTTTGGTTGGCAAAAGAAATAAAAGCCGCCGTTCAATCAGGGGTACAGATTGCTTTAGTTGTGGGGGGCGGTAATATATTTCGCGGATTTCCTCGTTCCAAGGAGTTTGGGATGGATAGGGCGGTCGCTGATTATATGGGGATGCTTGCGACTATTTTAAATGGCTTGGCGCTTCAGGATACGCTTGAAAAACAAGGAATACCCACCAGAGTTCTTACTGCTATTCAAATGCATCAGATTGCTGAACCGTATATTCGGCGCAGAGCAATACGCCATCTTGAAAAAGGACGAGTTGTTATTTTTGTTGCCGGAACAGGGAACCCCTACTTTACGACTGATACCGCCGCTGTTTTGAGGGCAGTAGAGATTCGAGCCGACATCATTTTAAAGGGAACCAAAGTTGACGGTGTCTATACCGATGACCCATTGAAAAACAAAAAAGCCCGTAAGTATTCACATGTTTCGTATATTGAGGTTCTTGAGAAAGGCTTGCGCATTATGGATTCAACGGCGATCAGTCTTTGTATGGATAATAAAATGCCAATCATGGTCTTTGATGTAACCAAGGCGGGAAATTTGAAAAAAGCTGTTTTGGGGCATCCGATTGGAACATTAATTCAATAAGAGGAGCAGTATGGATAAAGCACTTATTCGACAAGCTGAAGATTCAATGAAGAAGGCAATTGATGCAACAAAGCGCGAATTTTCTGAATTGCGTACTGGTCGTGCCAATCCTAAGATGGTTGAGGGAATGAAAGTTGAATGCTACGGGTCATTTATGCTTCTGAAAGAAGTCGCGAGTATCAGCGTTCCCGAAGCTCGCCTGATTACGATTCACCCATGGGATCCAACTATAATCCCAGCGATTGAGAAATCAATTCTTCAATCGAACCTCGGCTTAACCCCATTTAACGATGGAAAGATCGTTCGCTTAAGCGTTCCACCTCTCTCTGAAGAACGTCGCGAGGAAATGGTTAAAATTGTCAAAAAGATAGCTGAAGAGGGGAGAGTTTCCTTAAGAACCATTCGGAAGGAACATAACGAAAAAATTCGTACGCTGGAAAAGGATAAAAAAATAAGCGAAGACGATCGTTTCCGCACAGAGGCAGAAATTCAGAAACTCACTGATAAATACATCCGCGAAGTTGATCAGCTGCTCCAGGATAAAGAAAAAGAATTGAAAGAATTCTAATGCTACCATTTTTCCGCCGCGGTGGCGGAATTGGCAGACGCGCATGGCTTAGAACCATGTCCGTGAGGGTGGGAGTTCAAATCTCCCCCGCGGCACATAAAGATACCACTTTACCTGGTATCTTTTATCGCGTTCATGTTCTTTGTGTGACATATCCATGGCGGTGTAGCCAAGTGGAAAGGCAGTGGTCTGCAAAACCACTATACAGCGGTTCAAATCCGCTCGCCGCCTGATTTACGAAGTTTTTTGACTGAAAAGCATTTCAAAACGCTCTGAGCCGCTAGCTCATCTGGTAGAGCATCGGCCTTTTAAGCCGGGGGTGCCGGGTTCGAGCCCCGGGCGGCTCATATGATATACGAAAGCGCCATAGGGAGGTTTGTGATTGATGCGAGGGTAGCTCAATTGGTAGAGCACCACGTTGCCAACGTGGTGGTCGCGGGTTCAAGCCCCGTCCCTCGCTGAATAAAATAACATGAAGGTTTCAGATTACATACATCAAGATCTTATCTTCTTTAATCTTCCCGCAAAGAAGAAGAAAGAAATACTCGAGGAAATTGTATCGCGAATTTCTCACCTGAAAAAATTTTCTGCCCCAAAAAAGAAAAAAATACTATCGAAATTATTTGAACGGGAGCGCTTAGGCTCTACAGCTATTGGGCAAGGGATAGCTTTGCCACATGCCCGGGTAGATTTTATTAAAAAAGTTATCTTGACCGTATCCTTTTCCAAGGAAGGTCTCGACTTTGAATCACTTGATGGCGAAAAAGTACATATGATTTTTTTGCTTATCTCTCCGGAAAGCATGGAAGGCGTACACTTGAAGATGCTTGCGAATATTAGCAGGCTTCTCCGCGACCGCTATTTTCTTGAACGGTTGCGTTCTTGTCGTCAAGCGAAGGAAGTTAAGAGTTTAATCGAGACACAGGAAATTCGATTGTAGTCGTAATATGAAAATTCGTTTACGCTGGCTTTTCCCTGGATTAAAACTCAAACGCTGGGTTTTACTTTGTCTGGTCGGTGGTTGTGTTGCGGTTTATTCACTCTCACAGTTTTTTTTGCGCAATACACTTTGGCCGCTCTGGGTTTTTTTCTTCTCTATGGGGATTGTTTCCCTGATTATCGGTATCGTATTATTTATCCGGAGCCTTCTTGATGCGGTTGTCCCTTCGCGCAGGAATGAAATTCTCGATGTTCTCTATAAGACAAGATACTTAGAAAAAGGTCCACGGGTTGTTGTTTTTGGTGGAGGAACCGGTCTTTCCAATCTGTTGTCTGGTCTCAAAGAATTTACGTATAATATTACCGCTGTGGTTACTGTAGCGGATGAGGGCGGGAGTTCCGGAAGATTAAGAAAAGAATTTGATATCCTTCCTCCGGGCGATATTCGGAACTGTTTGGTCGCGCTCGCGAGCGCTTCAGAACTCATGCGTAGGCTTTTTCAATATCGATTTGTCAAAGGGGAAGGTTTCGAAGGACATAGTTTCGGCAATCTTTTTATTACCGCAATGACCGAAGTAACAGGTAGTTTCGATATTGCGATAAAGGAATCAAGCAAGATTCTTTCGATTCGAGGGCAGGTATTGCCTGTTACGCTGGAAAAAATCAGAATTAAGGCAGAATATATTGATGGCAGTACGCAAGAAGGGGAAGATATCATTCCTCAAAAAGGCATCCCCATCAAGCGTATTCTTCTTTCACCCGAAAACATAAAAGCCAATACTGAGGTTCTTGAGGCGTTACAAATGGCAGATTTAGTGCTTTTTGGGCCAGGCAGTCTCTATACGAGTATTCTTCCGAGCCTGCTTGTTCCAGAAATACCAACGGTTTTAAAACGCTTGTCAGTGCCCCGTCTCTATGTTTGCAATGTAATGACACAGTACGGCGAAACAGATGGATTTACTGCTTCAATGCATCTAAAGGTACTTTTGGATCATGTCGGTTCGCATATCGTAGATGCATGCTTGCTGAATGCCGCTGCTTCTGACGCTCATCGTTTGCTCCGCTATGCGGAAGAAAAATCCTTCCCGGTTTTGCCAGATGCTGATATTGTTGAGTCTTTGGGTTGTATTCCTTTCGAGGCCAATCTTATAAGCTCGGAGAATTTTATACGCCATGATCCGATAAAGCTTGCACGGAAAATAATTGAAATTTATACGACCTGGAACAAACATGCAAAGACAAGAGCGCGAAGTTACGATAAAAAATAAACTTGGATTTCATGCTCGTCCAGCAGCGCTTTTTGTCCAGACCGCATCGAAGTTTGATTCCGTGGTGTATATACGCAAGAATCAGGAAACAATCGATGCGAAGTCAATTATGAATCTTTTGAGTTTAGGTTTAGAAACGGGTTCACAGCTTACCTTAATTATTGAAGGTGAAGACGCAGACCGAGCAATGGAGGATTTGGTAAAAATTCTTGAAAGCGATGGATAAGCGATTAAAAGGAGTTTCTGCCTCTTCTGGAATTGCAATCGGAAAGGCACATTTCGTTGGAGCAGAAGAATTTGCTATCAGTAAGCGGAAGATTACCCTTGAGGATGTTCCGAAGGAGATTTTACGCTTCGAAGACGCGCTCATTAGCACTCGTCGCGAAATCCTCGATTTACGCAAGGAAATAGAAACAAAGCTTGACGATAAACACGCGCAAATATTTGATGCTCATCTGCTGGTTCTTGAAGATCGCGTTTTAGTCGAAGCGGTCATCAATCAGATCAAAAATGAACGTATTAATGTCGAGTACGCATTTGGGAAAACAGTTCAAAAATACGTCGATACATTTTCTCGGCTGGAAGACCAATACTTGCGCGAACGAGTCGCTGATATCAATGATGTTTCCCGTAGAGTTCTTCAAAAACTGCTCAAGAAAGAAAAAACATCTCCTGCTGCGATTAAAGAAAAAGTAATTATTGTGGCGCACGATTTATCGCCTGCCGACACCGCTGCATTACCGAAGAAAAATATTCTCGGGTTTATCACGGATATTGGAGGGCCAACTTCGCATACCGCAATTATTGCGCGTTCTTTGGGTATTCCGGCTGTTGTTGGTCTTGAAAATGCGACAAAATTTATTAATTCGGGAGATTCTATCATTATCGATGGAAGTGCCGGTGTCGTGGTGGTGAATCCTTCCCTGAATTCACAGCATGTATACGCATTAAAGCAGAAAGACGAAAAGCGCTCGCAAAAGACATCCTATCTGCTTAAGAAATCACCCTCAGAAACAAAAGATAAACATCGCGTGGTCATCGCTGCGAATATAGAACTTCCCGAAGAGATTGATCCATTGCTTGTTTGGGGTGCAGAAGGAATTGGTTTGTATCGAACGGAATATATGTTTTTAGGTCGTCGGGATCTTCCTAGTGAAGATGAGCAATTTTTGGCATATTCAACAGCCGCAAAGAGAGTCGCGCCGCATCCAGTGATCATCCGGACGCTTGATTTAGGCGGAGACAAATTTCTCTCGCATCCTGATATTCCCCGGGATATGCATCCTTTTTTAGGCTGGCGGGCAATTCGATTTTGTTTGGCTCGTCCAGATATCTTCAAAGCACAATTGCGCGCAATTTTGAGAGCGTCAAAAGTAGGAAATATTAAAATAATGTTTCCGATGATTTCGGGTATCGAAGAGTTGCGGAAGGCGAAAGAATTCCTAGAGCAGGCACGGCGTGAAGTCCTCCAGAGTGGCTATGCAATTTCACGGTCGTTAGAAGTGGGGGTTATGATTGAGGTTCCTTCCGCGGCTCTTACCAGTGATATTATCGCTCGAGAGGTTGATTTTTTTAGTATTGGTACCAATGATCTTATTCAGTATGCTTTAGCGGTTGATCGCGCCAATGAAAAGGTTGCCTATCTTTATGATCCGATTCATCCTGGAGTTTTACGATTAATCAAAATGATCATTGAGAACGCTCATAGTCATGATATTTGGGTGGGAATGTGCGGCGAAATGGCTTCTTCGCTGCTTTGCGCAGTTTTACTTTTAGGTTTAGAGCTGGATGAGTTTAGTGTTCCGCCCCCGGTTGTTCCGAAATTAAAGCGTTTAATCCGGGCAATGTCTTTTGCGTGGGCTCGCGAAACAGCCCGCCGCGCTTTGGAGTTTTCTTCATCTCGCGAAACAGAAAAATTTCTTACGGAAACTCTGCGGAAAGAGTTAAAGGGAAATTACGAAGATTTTCTTCGTTAGAGGGATTATCAACAGATTAAACCATGGAGGAAGCGATGAAATATTTTTTTACTTCAGAATCGGTCACTGAGGGTCATCCAGATAAGGTGGCCGATCAGATTTCAGATGCGGTATTAGATGAGGTAATGCGGTTAGATCCTTCAGGGCGCGTTGCCTGCGAAACATTTGTAACGATGGGCCTTGTTATCGTTGGCGGTGAAATTACCACAACCGGGTATGTTGATATCCATAAAATAGCGCGAAAAGTGATTCAAGACATAGGCTATACAGATCCCAAATACGGCTTTGATTACCATACATGCGCTATATTAAATTCAATCCACGCTCAATCTCCTGATATTGCTCAAGGCGTTGACATTGGCGGGGCAGGCGATCAGGGAATGATGTTTGGATATGCTACTGATGAAACCAAAGAATTTATGCCGCTCCCGATAGTGCTTGCCCACAAGCTTGTTGCGCGAATGAGTGAGGTTCGCAAAAACAAGACCCTTCAGTATCTCGGCCCAGACGGAAAATCCCAAGTTACTATTGAATATCACGATGGAAAACCTGCGCGCATTGATTCAGTGGTACTTGCTTGTCAGCACACAGATGAGATTCTCGACAAAACGAAACAGCATATTACAGAAAAAGCACGCAATGAAATCATCGATTCGATTGCTCAGCCAGTCTTAAAAAGGCTTTTAGATTCAAAGACACGATATTATATTAATGAGACTGGAAAGTTTGTCGTTGGGGGACCGCAGTCTGATACGGGCATGACTGGCCGAAAGATTATGGTAGATACATACGGAGGATCTGTGGCTCACGGTGGGGGGGCTTTTTCCGGGAAAGATCCTACGAAAGTCGATCGCTCGGCAGCGTATATGGCTCGCTATATCGCAAAAAATATTGTAGCAGCTGAACTCGCGCATGAATGTACGATTCAGCTATCGTATGTTATTGGGAAAGCTGAACCTCTTTCTGTTTACGTGAAACTAGATCAGGATGCAGCAGTTGATGCTGCTGTTCTTTCAAGCGTTATCCGGAAAGTGTTTGACTTGACGCCAAAGGGAATCATCAAAGCACTTAATTTAAGACGGCCAATTTATCAACGAACAGCATGTTACGGACATTTTGGGAGGAGCGAAGATTCCTTTACTTGGGAGAAGCTCGATAAAGTTGACCAGCTAAAGAGAGCATGCCAATGAAGTACGATATATACAACAAAGATTTACATCGCCAGGGTCAGCAGCGCATCGAATGGGCTTTAGAGCGAATGCCGGTTCTTGAATTGATTCGAAAACGCTTTGTTCAAGAAAAGCCTCTCCGGGGTGTTACGATCGGAGCTTGTCTCCATGTTACGACAGAAACCGCTGCCTTGATGATTACCCTAAAAGAAGCAGGGGCTCGGGTTATTTTATGTGCTTCAAATCCATTGTCCACGCAAGACGACACGGCAGCCTCGCTTGTCCATGATTATGATATTGCGGTTTTTGCACGGAAAGGAGAAGACAATAAACGCTATTACGCTCATATCGAAGCTGTATTGAAAGAACGACCATTGATTACACTCGATGACGGTGCTGATTTAATTAGCACTGTTCATAAAAAATTCTACGCGCATATTCTTTCGCGTGAAGAATTGCCTAAGGCGAGTACAGAAGAAACTACTACCGGGGTCATTCGCTTGAGAGCCTTGGAACAGCAAAAAAAACTTTTATACCCTATTATCGCTGTAAATGATGCTTATACCAAGCATCTTTTCGACAATCGCTATGGTACTGGCCAATCAACCATGGATGGCATTTTGCGTGCCACCAATAAGCTCATTGCCGGAATGAATTTTGTTATTGGTGGATATGGGTGGTGTTCTAAAGGTATTGCTCAAAAGGCGCGCGGGCTGGGGGCTCAGGTTATTGTGACTGAGGTTGACCCGTTGCGTGCGCTTGAAGCGGTTATGGATGGTTTCCGAGTCCTGCCAATGCGCCATGCGGCGAGAATCGCGGATATCATTGTTACTGCAACCGGAAATATTGATATTGTTGGAAAAGCGATTTTTCCTCTTATGAAAGATAAAGTCCTTCTTGCTAATTCCGGCCATTTTAACGTAGAACTTGACCTAGTGAGTTTAAAGAAAATGGCAAAAAAAATTCGCACCGTGAAGCCTGCTCTTGACGAGTACGTATTGCGCGGAGGAAAGCGAATATATGTTTTAGCAGAGGGGCGTTTGGTTAATTTAGCATGCGCCGAAGGACATCCTGCTGAAGTAATGGATATGTCGTTTGCCAACCAAGCATTAAGCTGTGAATATATCATGAAAAATTCTCACCAGCTTTCCATAGCAGTACGCAGTGTTCCAGCTAAAATCGATGCTCATGTCGCAAAGTTAAAATTAGACGCAATGGGCATACCGATTGACGCTCTTACCGGGAAACAGCAACGCTATCTGGTAAGCTGGAGTGAAGGAACCTAACGCGAAATTTTTCTTTTGAAAAACATGTGCCAATCTCGTGTGTATGGGTAAAACTGGTATTTCCTCATATCAGGAATTAAAACATCGTCTCGAAGGGCTGCGGTTTTCCGCGAGCGGAGTACGTCTGGTTCGTGTAGAAGACTTTATACCCTGGGTTGACGTGCTCGTTGAGGCTATCGTGCTTTCTCCTGATGTGAAGCTAAAATCATTTTGTTCCTGGGTTATTTGGGAGGTTGCGCTCGAACTCGGCATTATTCCTGCATCGCTGTTTGACCTCTACCACCATAGTGTTCAAAAAAGAACAGCCGGATTTACCATTCCGGCGATGAATCTGCGAACCTTTACTTATGAACATGCGCAGGCAATGTTTCGGGCAGCAAAAAAATATAATGCCGGAGCCTTTGTTTTTGAATTAGCTCCGTCGGAAGTTTATTATACAAATCAAACCTTTCTTGAGTTTTCGATCATTATTTTAGCAAGCGCAATCCGGGAGCATTATTCTGGTCCAGTATTTCTCCAGGGAGATCATCTCCAATTTAATCCCAGGGTTTTCCGAAAAAATCCGCTTCAAGAAATAAAAAAAGTGAAGAAAATAATCCAGTGTGCCCTGAACGCTGGTTTCTACAACTTTGATATCGATACATCTACGTTGGTAAATTTCCGGAAAAAGGATTTTTCTGAGCAGCAGAGCATGAGTGCTTCGGTATGCGCGCAACTTACCCAATTTATCCGGAATAATCAACCATCGTTTGTGAATGTTGCACTGGGAGGGGAAATCGGTGAGCTTTCCAAGAAAAACTCAACCCCGGAAGAATTACACGCTTTCATGGAGGAATTTAAGAGAACATATCATGTTCATCAACCAGGTTTATCAAAAATCAGTATCCAAACAGGAGCATTTCCTGGGGGAGTTGTTTTACCTGACGGTACGATTGCCCAAGTTCACATTGATTTTGAAACTATTCAATCGCTTTCACGAATTGCGCAGGAACAGTACGGGTTAGCGGGGGTAGTCCAGCACGGAGCTTCAACGCTTCCTTCAGACGCTTTCCATAAATTTGTCGATGCGCATACCCGGGAAATTCATCTGGCAACTCAATTCCAAAACATCGTCTATAATGGACTTCCGATATCACTGAAAGAACGGATGTATTCTTGGATTGAAAAGACATTTCGCGCTGAACGCGGCTTAACCGATACGAAAGAGCAGTTTCTCTATAAAGTACGGAAACGCGCCCTGGGGCCATTTAAACAAGAGTTATTCCAACTGCCAAAAGACATAAAAAATAAGATTGCCTACGATCTTACCAAGGAAATTGAATTTCTTTTTTCCGAACTCAAAATAGAGAATACATTTCCGCTTGTGTCCAAAATTACTAATCTTGCTAAAACAAAGAGAAACCTTGATCATTTTGTCTCTCGGTATAAAAATGATCGAGCTTGTATTTTTAAAACATAAGGAGATACCATGAGGTCAAGTACGATTACTCAAGGCATTGAAAGAACCCCAAATCGGGCGCTTCTTTACGGAACGGGAATTTCTCCAGAGCACTTAAAAAAACCATTGATCGGGATAGCCTCTTCATTCAGTGATTTAATTCCGGGGCATATCGGAATGCGCGATTTGGAGCGTTTTCTTGAACGAGGCGTAGAGGCAGGGGGAGGAACCCCTTTTATTTTTGGAGTTCCTGGCATCTGTGATGGAATTGCCATGGGGCATAGCGGTATGAAATATTCGCTATCATCCCGCGAGCTCATTGCGGATATTGTGGAATCGATGGTAAATGCTTATCAATTGGATGGTTTAGTATTGCTTACAAACTGCGATAAAATTACTCCCGGGATGATCATGGGGGCATTGCGCGTGAACATTCCTTCGATAGTTCTTACTGCCGGACCGATGCTTTCGGGGCGATATGGGAAACAAAGGCTCAATCTCATCAGCGCGACTTTTGAGGCAGTTGGTAAGTATCGCAACAAGGAAATTTCAAGCGACGAACTTGCTTGCCTGGAACAAGAGGCGTGTCCTACCTGCGGGTCATGCCAAGGAATGTATACCGCAAATACCATGGCATGCATTACAGAAGCTTTGGGTCTTTCTCTTCCGGGTTGCGCAACGAGTCTGGCTATTTCAAATAAAAAGAGGCGTCTTGCGTATGCGAGCGGGAAAAACGTCGTGGAGCTTGTTCGGAAAAATATCACACCCCGGATGCTGGTGACGCAAAAAAGCCTAGAGAATGCGATTCGAGTCGATATGGCTTTGGGCGGGTCAACAAATACGGTTTTGCACCTTATGGCGATTGCGCATGAGGCTGGAGTGCCGCTTACGCTTCATACCTTTGATCAGCTTAGCCGCGCCACACCCCATATCTGCCACCTAAATCCCTCTGGGCCGTTTCTGATGGAGGATTTAGATGCAGCTGGAGGAATACCGGCGGTTCTGAAGCGTTTAAGTTCGTTTTTATATGAAGCTCCTACGGTTGCTGGAATCAGCAATCGGGATGTTATTCAGAACGCGGTTATTTTTGATTCGGAGGTAATTCGATCTTTAGAAAATTCCTATCACAAAGAAGGTGGCATTGCAGTGCTCTATGGTAATTTAGCTCCCCAGGGGGCGGTGGTGAAACAAACCGCTGTTGATCCCGAGATGTGTGTTTTTCACGGGAAAGCGAAAGTGTATGATACCGAAGAAGCCGCAATGAAGGAAATCCTCGCTGGTAAAATCAACAAAGGCGATGTTGTGGTAATTCGGTATGAAGGTCCTAAGGGGGGTCCCGGTATGAGAGAGATGCTTTCGCCAACCGCGGCTATTGCCGGAATGGGACTGCATAAATCAGTTGCCCTTATTACCGATGGGAGATTTTCTGGGGGTACCCGTGGTCCCTGTGTCGGCCATATCTCTCCGGAAGCAGCCGAAGGGGGATTGCTGAAATTTCTTAAGAACGGAGACAAAATAACGATTGATATTCCGAAAAGAATTTTGACGGCTGACTTAAGTAACGCTGAGATCCAGAGGCGCAAAAAAACCAAAAAGGTGTTTGCACCGAAAGTTCAGAAAGGATATCTTTGGCGTTATTCGCAATGGGTTACTTCCGCAGCCACCGGAGCGGTATACCGCGATCGTTAGCATATCAAACTCTTCTCTATTTTGAGTCGACAGACTTCCTTCGAATCGAGCGGCTTACATATAGTTTGTCATATGTTTCAGCGTTTTTGGATTCCACAAGACTATCGGTTCGCCCCTAAATTTTTTATGCTTTCTCTTTTTGTGCTCGGGGGAACACTCACCGCTTATCAAACTCTTATTTTTAGAAAATTTTTGAGTTTGTTTGGGGGAAGTGAGTTCAACCTTGGTATTCTGTTTGCGGGTTGGCTTTTGAGCGGAGCATTTGGAGTGTATCTCGGGTACCGATTGAGGCGTTTTTTTTGTCAGAGCGAATTTTTTATTCTGCAGTTTATATTTGGTTTGTGTATTTTTCTTTGCGGAATCTTATCTTTTTTTATTCCGTATATTAGTGGGAACACTATCGGTGAGAGCGGGAATCTTTTTCAGCTGATTCTTGCTGCTGGATTCATTGTTTTTCCAGTCACTATTTTTGCGGGATTCTTATTCTCTCTTAGCCTTTCGGTATCTCTTTTTGCTGATGGACACTCGCGTATCACCTTACTTTATGCAAGCGAAGCGCTTGGTTCAGCTTTGCTTGGTTTTCTGCTTGTTTTCCTCATAATTGACAAGACATCATTTCTCGAGCTTATTTTTCTACTTACGCTGCTGCACAGCGGACTTTTTTCCGTTGTTTTCCTTAAAAAAAGGGTAAAAACTGTATGTCTTGCTGTTTTTTTTCTTCTTGGAACGATTGGTTTCTTTCACATAAAAAGCCTCGAATGGTTTTTGATGAAGCTATCGTATAAAGGATATGAGATCGATTTCTTCAAAGAATCACGATACGGTCAAATTTTGCATCTAAGGCGTCATAATCAAGAAATTTTTCTGGCGAACAATGTTATTGTCAGCATCAAACCCAATAACTTTTTAGCCGCGGAGATTGTGCATCCGGCATTCTTGGCACATTCCGATCCAAAACGAGTTCTTTTTGTGGGCATTCCTGATCCTGCCGTCATTCGGGAAATGTTAAAATATCCAATAACTACTCTTGATGTTGTTGCGATTGATGCTGTTCTTGTCAGAAAGCTAACGGAAAACGTAGTTTATCCCGCCTATGTGAATATGCATATTCAAGACCCCCGTGTTTTTCTTGCGCGCTCAGGAGCGCCCTATGATCTCATCCTTCTTTCAGTGCCAACTCCGGATAACTTGCAAGCGAATAGGTTTTTTAGCATTGAGTTTTATCGTTTAATCGCCACACGGCTTTGTGCTGATGGCATATTTTCGTATAGCGTCTCGGGAGGGGAAAATTTTATTTCATTTCAAAAACAAGTTTTATTGCAAACGATGTATAACTCACTTAAAAAAATATTCCCTACTGTCACATATATGCCTGGAGAAATCATCCATTTCTTTTCTGGTAAAAATCAAGAGCTTTCCTTGCTTCATTATGACTTATTTGTGCGGCGTTTGCATGAGCGTAAAATTCAAGCTTCGGATTTCAATGAATATTTCCTATTTGATCGTTTTTCAAGATTTCGTCAGGATTTTCTTACGGAAAAACTGGAGCAAAAAATTACCAGCCAACCTCTGATAAATTCGGATTTTTCACCAAATATCTATCTATTTGGATCTGTTCTCAATCTGCTTGAAAAAAGCGGCATCCGGTATCCATTGCAATTCATTCTGGAGTACAATGTTATCCGTTCTTTCTTGCTTTTTTCCGTATTTGTTGTTCTGTGCGTTGCCGTTTTTTTGCGCATTGGGCATCGCATTCAGTCCATGCGATTCTTTGCGATTTTTCTTATGGGATTTGTGATGATGGGTGTGCAGGTTTTTCTTTTATTTTGTTTTCAGGTCAGCTTTGGTTCTTTATTCCATTACCTGGGTTTTTTACTTGTTTCGTTCCTGAGTGGTCTTGCCGGCGGAGGGATTCTCGCCCGAACCCTTACTGTTTATTCTTTGATTTGTCGAAAAACAATTGCCTTATTCCTTGTGATGTTGCTTTTTTCATTTTTTTTACTTTGCGGGCATTCCGTATTCTTCTTTAATTTTTCTCAATTACCAGTCTGGTTATTTTTGATTTTTTCTTTCAGCTCAGGTATAATAGGGGGAAGTTTTTTTATCGTTTCCGTGCCAGTAATTGCGACTCAAGATATCATTCAACCGGCCAATTCTTCACTTCTCTACGCGGCGGATTTGTTTGGCGCATCTTTTGGGGCACTTTTCTTTGCGACGGTTGTTGTTCCGTTTTTTGGTCTTCAGGGCGCAATGGGTATTCTTTTGGTTCTCTCGGTAGGTATCCTTTTAACTTCATAGTATGATGAATACAGATTCTATCGTTTTGCGTGGTGCTCGCGAGCACAATTTAAAAAACATCAACCTGCGATTTCCACGAAATAAACTGATCGTTGTGACCGGGATGTCTGGATCGGGAAAATCTTCGCTTGTTTTTGACACTTTGTATGCCGAGGGTCAGCGGCGCTATATCGAAAGTCTCTCTGCGTACGCGCGGCAATTCCTTGAACAATATAAAAAACCTGATTTTGACCACATAGAAGGGTTATCTCCTGCGATTGCAATCGACCAGAGAACCGCTGGAGGTTCACCTCGGTCCGTAGTCGGTACACAAACGGAGATTTACGATTATCTTCGTCTGCTTTTCGCACGCGCAGGAGAAGTTCATTGTGCCCGTTGTGGTGAGCGGATTACTCAATATTCTCTCGATGAACTCCTCGCCTATGTTTTTGAGAACTTTTCCGGAAAAAAATTGCGTATTTTATCCCCGGTCATTTGCGGTAAGAAAGGAACTCATTTGCAGATTTTTGAAATGCTCCGCCGAGAAGGATTTTTGCGGGTGTTGGTTAACGGACAAGAATACGCTCTTGATTCTCTCCCGAAACTTGAACGGTACAAAAACCATACCATTGAGATCATTGTTGATAGAATTCAAGTTGAATCTAAAGATCGTTCACGAATTGCTTCTTCGTTGGAACTCGCTGCGCATTACTCGAAGGGGGTGATTGTTTTTGCGGTAGAAGGCACTGCAAAAAAAACCGTATTAAATACAAAGTTTTTCTGCGTTCACTGCGGCATGGGCATACCGGAATTGGAGCCGAGAATGTTTTCTTTTAATTCACCCTATGGGGCTTGTCCGCTTTGCAAGGGGCTTGGGATAAAGCTTGAATTTGATCCTGAACGAGTTGTTCCGAATCCCTCCTTGAGTCTTCGAGAGGGAGCTTTAGCTCCATGGAGGAAGGGTTCACGTGGGTATATTATGTATTACCGGAGCATACTTGCTTCTGTGGCCAATAGACTGGGCATTGACCGAGATATTCCTTTTTTTAGACTTTCCCAAAAGATTCGACATACTCTTTTATACGGAAGCGAATCGCTTGAGGTCTGGGGGAGAAAGTTTGAAGGAGTTATTCCGCATCTAGAGCGTCTCCTGCGTACGACAACCAGCGAATACGTAAAGGGTGAAATTTCTCATTTTATGTCAACAAAGCCGTGTTCCCTTTGTGAAGGCAAGAGGTTGCGGAAGGAGTCATTGGCAGTTTTTGTCGGAGGAAAATCAATCTGGGATATTATGGAGTTGTCCATCGCCGATGCCTCGCGTTTTTTTGAACAACTCCATTTTTTTCCCTATCAAGAAAAAATCGCTGCTCCTATCATCAAGGAAATTCAGGCAAAACTGACCTTTTGTTTGTCGCTCGGTTTAGAATATCTCGCGTTGAACCGGCTCAGTTCTACTCTTTCGGGAGGCGAAGCTCAGCGGATCAAGCTTGCAACGCAGCTTGGTTCGTATTTGTGTGGGGTATTGTATATTCTTGATGAACCTACTGTTGGTCTTCATGCCCGGGATACGAAAAAACTCATTGATATTTTATTGATGCTTCGGGATCTCGGGAATACCGTGCTTGTCGTTGAACATGACGCGCAGGTGATTCGTTCGGCCGATTGGATCGTTGATTTGGGGCCCGGAGCCGGCGAAATGGGAGGAGAGATTATTTTTAGCGATCAGGCCGATCGTTTTACCCAATCCCATTCATTAACTGCGCAGTATATGGTAGGCACCAAAAGAATCGAGAAACCAGCGAGACGGCGGAGCTATAAAGAAAGAAAACAATTGGTCATTGAGCGGGCTGACGCGAATAACCTTAAAAATATTGACGTTAAAATTCCGCTTGGAGTTTTTTGCTGTGTAACTGGAGTTTCCGGTTCTGGAAAGTCAACTTTGGTAGACGATGTTTTGTGTAAAAATATCCGGGCAGCCCGGACGCATAAGCGCTTTCATGGTTGTTTGCGGTTATTAAATAGCGAATTCATCGACGATCTCGTTATGGTCGATCAGTCGCCGATAGGCAGGACTCCGCGTTCCAATCCAGCAACGTATACTGGTTTATTTTCATTGATCCGTTCACTCTTTTCTGAGTTGCCGCTTGCCAAATCAAAAGGATTTCAGCCCTCTCGATTTAGCTTCAACGTTCGTGGCGGTAGATGTGAGGCATGTTCCGGTGAAGGGATTCGGCAGATTGCGATGCATTTTTTGCCCGATGTTCATGTCCAATGCGAAGTATGTTCCGGAAAACGTTTTAATTCAGAGACACTCGAAGTGAAATTTAAGGGGTATTCTATCAGTGACATTCTGGATCTTTCAGTTGGAAAAGCCTGCAAATTATTCGAAAATATTCCACGTATCATGAAAATTCTCCAAACACTTTCTGACGTTGGTCTTGGGTATATTGCTTTGGGTCAAGCCGCCACCACGCTTTCGGGAGGAGAGGCTCAACGGGTAAAGCTTTCAAAATATCTTCGCGAACGAGCAAGTACTCAAACGTTATATGTCCTTGATGAACCGACCACGGGATTACACTTTGAAGACGTCAGCAAACTTCTGAATATTCTCAATCGCCTCGTTGAGAAAGGCAACACCGTCTTGGTCATTGAACATAATCTTGACGTTATTGCATATGCAGACTATATTATAGATCTTGGTCCAGAAGGAGGAGACCGGGGAGGATTTCTCGTTGGCACTGGTTCTCCGGAAGAACTCATGGAGGTGAATGCTTCATATACTGGAAAGTTTTTACGTACAAAAGGTGGATTGTAACGATGAAAAAATTTCTCATTTTGTTCTTGCTCCTGATTTCCGCTTTTGCTTTTGCGTCTGAAGATGAAGATTATTTTGTGGCATGCAAAGCCTATTCGGACACTTTCTATGACGCTTCGTTGAAGCTTTTTACTGATTTTGTGGAGAAGTACCCACAAAGCCAGAAAAAAGCGCAAGCAAAGCTTTTTATCGCAAAATCCCTGTTTCAAAAGAATGATTTTCAGCATGCCCTGGAATTGCTTACGGAAATGTCAGCTCAGCCAGAGTTTGAGTCTTTCCAAGACGAAATTTTATATTTTTTGGCTCAGATAGACATTAAAGCGAAAAAATTCACTGCGGCTCAAGAAAAATTGGAAAATTTCATTCGGGATTACCCGCAATCAAAATTATACTGGTGGGGAATCTATGCGCTTGGTTTTTGCCACTTTGAAAATGGACAATTCAGTAATGCCGAGAACTATTTTTTTGATGTTGCCCGGCGATCGCCGGATACCTCTCTTCAGGAAGATGCATTTTTTAATCTTTCCGCAATCTACTACAAAAATTCCGCATACGATAAGCTCACCGATGTTATTAGTCTTTGGTTTACAAAAATTCCTGATACAAAACGCCAGGATTACGTTTACTTTTATCTCGGCGAGATCAAATATTCGCAAAAGAAATTCCTTGAAGCAGTATCGTACTATGAACGCGCTTTGGCAAACACACAAGAAGAATCTTTGAAGGATCTTGTGACACAGAGCATGGGTTGGTGCTACTTGAAACAGAACGATTTTGTTCAAGCTGAGGCTTTGTTTCGCAAATTACGCAAGGAAGAGTTTCAGCTCTATTCTTTCGGTAATCTTGCCCTTTCGACCTCAAATTTTTCCAATGCAATCGACTATTTCGACAATTTTTTAAAAAAATTTCCCCAAAGCCAATTTCTCTATAGTGTTTATCTTGCAAAAGCCGATGCGCTTTATAAAAGCGGCAGAATCAATGATGCACTTTCTCTCTATACATTTATTTTGAAGAATTCATCGCAAATACGCGACCCGCAAATTATAAACGATGCGTATGTTGGGCAAGGCTGGTGTTATTTAAAGCAGTCGAAGTTCGAAGAGGCAGTTGAGCGGTTTCAGAATCTTGCTGCATCTTCCGATGATAAGGTTGTTCAGATGAGCGCACAGGTTCAAGCGGCTCAAGTATATCAAGACCAAGGGAAACTCAAAGAGGCAATCGAACTTTACTCGGAAATTCTCCGGAAATGGCCTCAAAACATTTATAGCGATTACATCTCCTTCCAAATCGCTCTCTGTTTATTGAAAAATAACGATATTGAAGCTGCCCTGATTGCCTTTCGTGCCCTTGAACAAAATTTTCCCAGTTCGTCGCTCATTGACGATGCCCAATATTATATTGCGCTCTGCTATTACACAGCGGAAGCATGGGATGATCTGCGCATCTCCTGTGAGAGCTTTCTTAGGAAATTTCCGGAAAATCCTTTAAGCCGTGAAGTGTACTTGCTTTATCTGGATGCATTTGCTGGATTGGGGAATAAAAAAGATTTCATGAGAACCGCTGGGCAGATTGAAGGTTTATTCCGGAGCGATATCAATTTTTTGAAGAGATTCCAGGTGCGCAAGGCATTATCGTTTGTCTCACTCGGTGATGATCTGGGTGCGATAGACATACTCAGAAAACTCGTCGATAGCCCCTCAAAGGAAGGAGAAACACCAGAAGTTTTTTATTATCTGGCGGGAATTTTTTATAAAAACAAGGATTTTGCGAACGCAAAAAAGTATTACAATGCTTTAATTGAAAAATTCCCGGACGATATCTACGCTGGTGATGCTGCGTATAATCTTGCTCAGATTGCAGTGGAGGAGCGTGATTTGGCACTCGCCGAACGCATACTTCAAAAACTTGTACATTCAAAGAATGAAAAGCATTCCTATCAATCAAAAATTGCGCTTATGGACCTTATGCTCCAAAAAAAAGATTTTGCGAATGCAATTTCTCTCGGAATGCTCATGCTTAAGAAAAATATACAGCCCAGAAATTTTATTCTCTATAAGCTAGGCGTGATTTATGACGCAATGAATGAATATGAACAGGCGATTGATTATTTTCGTCGTGCGTCAGCTGAAGGATTTAACGAACCAGAGTTAAAATATTTTTTGGCTCGCGATTTTGAGCAAACCGGGAGAATTGATGATGCAATAAAGTTATACTTTGATATAATATACCAGGAAAATAATGACTATACAATCCGTTCATTGATTCAATTAGGGAAAATTTATGAAGGAAAAAAGTTCTATGCCGATGCTTTGGTGGTATATCGAAAACTTCAAGATTTGCAATGTGAAGAGTCAAAATATGCAGAACAAAAAATCAAAGAACTGGAGCAAAAAAAGTAGGATTAATGAAAAGGAGGAGATATGATTTCGATTTTGGCAAAAGGGGGCTGGGTAATGTACCCGATCATTCTTTGTTCGATTTTTGCCCTTGCGATAATTCTTGAGCGTCTTTACTTTTATCATTCTGTAATCCGCCTTAATACGAAAGATTTTTTTACTCGGATAGCCGAATATGTCCGCAAATTGAGAATTAAAGAGTCTGTTGATCTTTGTGAAGCGCATCCGACGCCCTTGACAAATGTGCTCAAAGTTGTATTGCTTCACTACGATCAACCGAAAGAACTCATTAAAGAAGAAACCGAAGAGGCTTCCTTATACGAAATACCAAAACTCGAGAAAAATTTGCGTGGCCTGGCTACCATTGCGCATGTTTCGCCACTCTTGGGGCTTTTAGGGACAGTTACCGGAATGGTAAAGTGTTTTAAAGCTATTGAAAAATCAGCCCAAGAGCTGGGAAGCGTTAATCCCGCGGTTCTTGCCGGTGGTATCTGGGAAGCGTTAATTACAACGGTTGCGGGCTTAATCGTAGCTATACCCGCATTTATTGCCTACAACTATTTTATTAGCAGAGTAAATACATCAATTATACAGATGGAACGTCTCTCGGGAGAACTTTTAGGGCTTGTTTCAGATGCACGGAGTCGGTCAGGTGAGGTTTAAGCGACACTTAAGTGAAGAATTTGGTTTGCAACAGATCGATATCGCTCCTTTGATCGATATCGTATTTCAGCTTCTTATTTTTTTCATGCTTACCTCTGGTTTTATTGTTCAACCGGGTATCCGTATTGATTTACCGGCAGCCGTTTCGAGTGAAAACCTGGGTCGTGAACGTTTTACCTTGGTTGTATCATCGGAAGATTTGTTGTATCTTAATGGAAAGTTTATCACTGATACCGATTTAAAAAAACTTCTTTCTTCGAACAAAACGAGAATTAAATCCGTTTTCATCAAAGGCGACAAAAAGGCAAGCCTCGGGCGAGTGGTACGGATCTGGGATATTTGTAAATCAGCCGGGATTGAGGCGGTCAATGTTGCGACTGCGAGTGAACAAAATTAGTTTTTTCTGGTTTTTTTTGTTTTCTTTTTTTCTCCACTATCTTTGTGTAAAGAACATTCATCTGAGAGTTTCCTCCTCGCGTAGATTAGCTCGCATTTTTTCTCACGGTGCCATTCTTCAGCCGCAAGAACTAAATAAAAAAATGATAAAAAAAAGGGATTTGGGAAGATTAATCCAGCCTTTAACCGGTGAATTTGTTGGGATGCGTGAGAATTTTTTTCGAGCAAGTCGTTCACTATGGTTTGCCTCAGTAAGCCTAAAAAATAACTGGCATCCCGATCTCGAATTTCTCGAATCTCCATATTCGGCTAATCCATGTACGCTTTTTATGGGGGATTCCGAAACTCTAAAGATTCCAAAAATAGGGGACGGGTTTACGAAAACTTATGTTATCGAACTGTTTATTTCTCCAGCAGGCAATGTCATTTTTTTTAAAAGCAAGAATCATATTCTCGATGTTGAATCGTTCAAACAAATGACAAGTTTTATCCAGAATATATTTTTCAAACCAACAGGAAAATATTTCTGGACACAGTTACGCGTGATGCTATAATGATTGTAATTGATTTTGAGCTTTTGCTTGCAATATACCTTGGGATTTGGATCGTAGTAATGTTTTTGTTCTTTTGTAACGAACGTTATCCAGCTGAGCATGAATCTTTTTCCGCTCGGAAAAAGATTATTTGGCATTGTGCAACATGCATGTACACATATATTTTGAGTCGAGAGAGTTCGTTAAGTCGGTGTCCAATTTGTGGTAGTTTAAACAAAAAAGCATAGGCATGGTTACTCAGATTGGAATAGTAGCTGGAGAAATATGGCATTATCTTGATCAGCAAGGCTTATCTTCCGTCGACAATTTATTGCGCGACCTTCAACATCCAAAAGAAGTTATTTATATGAGCCTCGGATGGCTAGCGCGAGAAGGGCATATTATTTTACGTCGCTCAGAGAACTCATTTGTAACTTGCTTACGGGAAAAATACCATGGTGAACCAGACGCGTAAGGGTATTATTCTTATTACGGTGAGCGTTATTGTAATGATGCTTGCAATTTTAGCGGTAACTGTGTTACATATTGTTGGCAGTCAAGGTCGGCAGGCCGAGCATAAAATCAAGCGAATGCGTGCGCTTTATGCTGCGCGTGCCGGGATGGTCGATGCACTTGAATACTTAAGAACACTTTCAAATATTGATGATTTAACAAGTGGTACGCCAAATACCAAGTGTCCAGCAGCGCCCGTACCCTGTCCTGCTGCGGGGGTATGTTGTACGTATGTTATCCCAAATGTCAATCGTTATGATGTCCGCGTTGAAATCTCCCTCGATAATCTAACAAGCAAATATAAAGTTTCAAGTAAAGTAATCTATCCTTAATGCGTCGGCCTCTGTCGTTGTCAACCATTCCCAATAATCAATAATCTCATGATAGTGCTTACCGGTGCCGCTGGCTTTATCGGAAGTTGTATTTTAGCTCATCTGAATTTACATGGAGTAGACGACACGATTATCGTCGATCACCTCGATACAACCTCATCGTGGAAAAATCTTATCGGAAAATCTTTTTCTCGTTATCTTGATAAAAATGACCTATTTTCGTTTTTGGAAAAATCGAACTTCGCCAAAAAGATCGATCTGGTTATTCATATGGGGGCATGTTCTTCTACCACTGAAACCGATGCCGATTATTTGCTCAAAAACAATTTCCTCTATTCCCAGAACTTAGCTACATGGTGTTTTACCCGGAAAATTCGTTTCATCTATGCGTCAAGTGCTGCGGTGTATGGGGATGGCAGCCAAGGTTATTCTGATGATCACGCGAAAACTTTCCAGCTCCGGCCGTTGAATATGTACGGATTCAGTAAGCTTTTATTTGACCAGTGGATTATCCGTAATCATTTTGACACACAAAGCTTAGGGATGCGATTTTTCAATGTCTATGGCCCGAATGAATATCATAAGCAAGAGATGCGCAGTGTTGCTTTAAAGGGCTATTTGCAAATCAAAAAAGACGGCCACTTGAAGCTCTTTCGGTCATACCACCCAGCTTATTTAGACGGCGAGCAAAAGCGGGATTTTATCTATGTCAAAGATATCTTGTCTATTGTTGATTTTTTTCTCAATCATCCATCACTCGGTGGTATTTTTAATATTGGAACTGGTAACGCGTCTACCTGGAATCAGCTCGGAAAGGCTATTTTTTCGGCACTTGCACTGGAAGAAAAAATTCAGTATATTGATATGCCGGAAGATTTACGTTCGGCTTATCAGTATTATACATGCGCGGACATGGAGAAATTGAGGAACGCAGGTTTCAGTACGAAATTATCGACTATTTTCGAAGGAATCCAGGACTACGCGAGTTATTTTAAGGAAGAACGCTACTTATAGACATCTCAAAAGAAGGAGGGATGATGATTATCGGCATGCTTTTTATTATTGCGGGGGTGCTCATGGCTTTGTATCCGCCGCTTCTTTCGATTATCATCGCTGCTCTTTGTCTCATTATCGGCGCGCACCTCATTCTAATAAGTCTCTACTACAAACGTATTGAAAAGCGATTCAATAACCCATTCATGAATTTTTTTATTCGGTTTTAAAAGAGAGGAGTAATCTATGCCATACGATAAAAACCTCGATCAACAGTTGTACAGCGTTGATAAGATTCTGAATGTAACGAAGTTTATTGTGAGCATCTTTTCTTACAATGAAGGGCAGAAGAAAATTCAGATTTCCCGCGAGACACAAGATTCCGACGGAAACTGGAGATTTGCCAAGCTTGGGCGTCTCACCAAAGAAGAGGCAGAAATTGTCACGGAATTAATCCAAAAAGCATTGCAAAATTTTTAATAGCGCACACTCGGGTTTTTCATACCTCCGGCAGTTTGCAATGCATACGAAGAAAAAACAACATCGAGCCCTTGGCCTTTTCTCGGGGGGTCTCGACAGTATACTTGCCTCAAAACTTATCCAGTCACAAAACATTGTCATCGAAGGAATATGTTTTACCTCTCCGTTTTTCAGTGCGGATCAGGCAAAAAGATCAGCAGACCAGCTGCATATACCACTTCGAATAGTTGATTTTACTTCTGCCCAATTTGCGTTGGTTCGAAATCCCCCGCACGGATACGGACGAAATCTCAATCCGTGTATCGATTGTCATGCGCTTATGCTCCGCAAGGCAGGAATGATCATGAAGAAAGAAAATTTCGATTTCATTTTTTCAGGAGAAGTTCTTGGAGAGCGATCGATGTCGCAAAACGCACGAACAATCCATCTTGTCGCTCAAGAGAGCGGATTTGAGCGCTTTATTCTTCGTCCATTAAGCGCACAACTTTTACCGATTACGATTCCGGAAGAACTTGGTATTGTCGACCGTACACGCCTTCTTGGAATCAGTGGGCAGTCGAGGAAGATCCAGTTTCAGTTAGCGCGCACTTACAATATTTCTTCACCGCCAACTCCTTCGGGAGGATGCCTGCTTACCGAGAAAGAATTCTGCAAAAAGTTAAAACATTTAATGGAAACTACCGATGCACCGAAAAAAAATGATTTACGCCTGTTGCGATATGGACGGCATTTCCATATTCAGAATGGCGTAAAGCTTATTCTTGGAAAAAACCAGCGGGAAAATGAATTCTTACGCTCAGTCCCGTTACGAAATAAAATCACCATTTCTGCCGAACATATACCGGGGCCAAGGGCGATTTTTACCGATAATGTTTCCCGCTCAATCCAAGAAAAAGCGGCAGAATTGGTTGTTGCTTATAGTGATGCGGGAGAAAACAAAAAAGTATCAGTTTTTATCTCGGAGCGAGGTAAAACCAGCATAGTTTCGCTCAGAGTATCTGAAAAAACAAGAAAAAAAATTTTGTTTGAACGAATTGGATGAATGTGATCAATAAAATATCCGTAATCCTTCTTGAAAAAAATAGTCCTCAGTGTAGAATCGTTAGTGTTTTACTATGAATACACGATTGGAAAAAAACATTTTTTTAGTTGGTTTTATGGGCACAGGGAAAACAACGGTAGGTAAAATTCTCGCACAGCGCTTGGAATATCAGTTTTTCGATATCGATGCTTCCATTGAAGACCAAGAAAGAAGAACGATCGCTGCAATTTTTCAACAGCAAGGCGAAGTCTATTTTAGATTGCTGGAAAAAAAACTGTTATTCTCGATGGATGGGAAAACGCGAGTTGTTGTTTCCTGCGGTGGAGGAATTATCCTGGACCGCGAAAACAGAAATTTCATAAATACACGCGGGATAAGTGTTTGTCTTTCCGCGACCGTGGAAACAATCTGCAACCGGCTTAAAAACTCCGTGGATCGACCACTCCTTGCCGTAGAAAATCCTCAGGAAAAAATTCATCAACTTCTTGCTGAGAGACATGAATTTTACAGCCAGGTGCCGATTCAAATCGATACAACCTATCTATCGGCAGAACAGGTTGCCGAAACAATCATCGAGGCAGCTTTGCTATGAGAACGAAAGCTTGTCTACTTCTCAATATGGTGCCTGGGTTACGGGTAAATATCGCGGCCGATTTCTTGCGTAGCGTAAGTACGGACGATCAAATATTTTCGTTTGGCGTGTCAGACTTTATCGAACACGGGATTAATCCCTTATCTGCTGAAAAAATACTCCAAATACGAAAGAGCGGTTGCCTGGAGTCAGAATATGCTGCTTTGCAATCCCAAGAAATAACAGTGATCACCATTTTTGATGAAGAGTATCCTCAACTACTCCGTGAGATTTCGGATCCGCCGCTTGTCCTGTATCTTAAAGGAAACCCTCAGGTACTCAAAAAGAAATGTTTTGCTGTTGTTGGATGTCGGCTTGCATCGGCATACGGCCTAAGTTGCGCAGAAAAATTTTCCTATGAATTGGGCGCCTATGGCTTTGTTATCGTTTCTGGTTTAGCCAGAGGTATTGACACAGCGGCTCATTTAGGATCTCTTAGAACTTCGCAAACTATTGCAGTTTTGGGCTGTGGTTTACATCAAATATATCCGAGTGAGAATGCGTCACTTGCCGAGCGAATCATTCAGAATGGATGTTTGATTTCAGAATTTCCGCTGAATACCAAACCCCTGCGTGAGCATTTTCCAAGACGCAATCGCATTATCAGCGGTTTGTCGCATGGCATATTGGTGGTTGAAGCTGCTCAACGAAGCGGCTCGTTAATCACCGCTCACTATGCAGCTGAGCAAGGCCGGGAAGTTTTTGCCGTTCCTGGCCCGATTACTTCACCACAAAGTCAAGGAGTTCATCAGCTCTTAAAGGAAGGTGCGAAACTTGTAGAAAATATTGAGGACATACTTGCTGAATTTGGCATCTTTGACGCGAAAGTTCATGGCGAAAGCGCTGTTCTTTCAGTACAAGAAGAATCAGTTCTTTCAATTCTCAAAGAACGCGAAAAAACCATTGACGATATTATGCTGGAAAGCAGTTTGAGTGTTTCCGATGCCCTTGAATGCCTATTCCATTTACAAGAAAAACACCTTGTCAAAGAATTGCCGGGAAAATGGTACACAAAAATCTAGGAGTGCAACATGTCAGTTAAGCGGGCTTTAGTGATTGTGGAATCTCCGACGAAAGCGCGCACGATCGGCGGCTTTTTAGGGGAAAGTTTTAAAGTTATTTCGTCGATGGGGCATTGTGTTGATTTACCCAGTAGTAAACTCGGAATAGATGTCGAGAATGATTTTTTCCCTCATTATAAAGTCATTAAAGGTAAAGAAAAAATCATTCGGACGATCAAAAAAGAAGTAAAAAATTCTGATCCTATTTATCTCGCTACGGATCCCGATCGTGAAGGCGAGGCAATCAGTTGGCACATACGAAATATTCTTTCTGTAAAAAACGAAACGAAGAAATTTTTTCGCGTTGTTTTTCACGAAATTACCAAAGAAGCAATTTTAAGCTCATTCCAAAACCCGTCGGATATTGACCAGAATATGGTCAACGCCCAACAAACCAGGAGAATTCTTGATCGTATTGTTGGATATTTTCTCTCTCCATTCTTATGGAAGAAAATAGTTCGCGGTCTTTCGGCAGGGCGAGTTCAATCTGTAGCCCTCAAGTTTATTGTCGACAGAGAAAAAAAGGTTTCAGAATTCATTCCAAAAACTTTTTATCATATCGATGCTTTTTTTGAAAAGGATGGAGTACGATTTAAAGCACGCCTTACCAAGAATTCCGGAAAACCAATAATCATTGACAGCTTGGATGAAGCGGAGCGTATTCGGAAAATTCTTCAAACCACTTGTTTCAAGGTCGACGGAATAAAGGAGAACACTTCTCATCGTAAGCCACAGCCTCCTTTTATCACGTCTTCTTTGCAACAAGAAGCATTCCGTCGGTTTCATTTTTCTTCGGCGAAAACAATGCTTCTAGCCCAGCGTCTCTACGAAGGAATCGAGCTGGGTGAGGGTCTCGTAGGCCTTATTACCTATATGCGTACCGATTCATTCTCGATTTCGCCCAAAGCTGAGCAAGAGGTTCAACAATATATTGAAGAATTATATGGAACGAAATACCTCCCGGAAAAACCACATTTTTTTAAAGGGAAGACGTACGCTCAGCATGCTCATGAAGCCATTCGGCCAACCGGACTTTCTCGAACTCCTTCTTCCATTGCGAACTTTCTTGATGCTGACGCCAGCCGTCTTTATGAAATAATTTGGAATAGGTTTTTAGCTTCTCGGATGAAGGAGGCGGAAGTGCTGACGACGCAAGTTCGCTGGTCTGCTGCCGAATATGAATTCTTGACTGTTGGGATGAAGCTTATTTTCGATGGTTTCTTAAAAACCTACGGAGAGCCAGTCACGGAAGAATTGCTTCCTGCTCTTCAGGTGGGCTTAGAACTTACCCCTGTAGAAATTACGATTGACGAAGGCAAGACAAAGCCACCAGCCCGTTTTAATGACGCATCGCTAGTTCGCCTCCTCGAAGAAAAAGGCATCGGACGACCTTCAACATATGCCCCTACGATTTCTACTCTCCTGGCCCGTAACTATATGCGAAGAATTAATAATGCGTTTGTTCCTACGGAATTAGGTATTTTGGTTATCAAGCTGCTCGATGAATATTTTAAAAAGATAATCGACGAGAATTTTACCGCGGAAATGGAGAAGAATCTCGATCTGGTAGAAGATGCCAAGGTTTCTGGCAACGAGATTTTACATCGATTTTACCCTGAATTTTTGAAGGAAATTGAGCATGCAACGGCAACCGCTCAAAAAGTTGTCGAATACGCGGACAGCACTTGTGAGCTATGCGGTAAGCCGATGGTTATCAAATGGTCTAGGCGCGGTAAATTTTTGAGTTGTTCGGGGTACCCTCAGTGTAAACATGCCAAACCTCTTACTACGCGGGTTAAATGTCCACAGTGTGACGGGGAATTGATTGAACGTCGCAATAAGCGAGGGCAGCGGTTTTTTGGTTGTTCGAAGTTTCCGCAATGTCGTTTTACGAGCAGTCATCTTCCCGAGCAAGAAACAGTTCCTACAGACCAAGGAGCAACCCATACGCCATCCGGGAACACACCCGAAGAAAACAGACAAGGTATCACATGAGTGAGTTTGCGAGATATATTGAAAAATTTCTAACATATCTTGAAATTGAAAAGAACTACTCGCTGCATACCCGCTTGAATTATGAGAAAGATCTGCGAGATTTTACCCCCTTTACTACTGAGCCCGTTGAAAAAATATCCTATGTTTCGATTCGGAGGTTTCTCGCCGCCGAGAACGCTCGAAATTTAAGCAAACGGACAATCTCGCGAAAGATATCAACCTTAAAAAGTTTTTTTAAGTTTCTTCTTCGGGAGGGGTATCTCAAGGCAAACCCGGCTGCGGCTGTTGTTTATCCACGGCTAGAAAAAACATTGCCAAAGTTTCTCACGGAAGTTGAGATGAAAAGATTTATTGACTCCATTCCTGTTGATACAGTTCGTCATATTCGGGATCGTGCCATTTTTGAGCTGCTCTATACTTCCGGCGTACGTATTTCGGAAATGCTCAATCTTACTCTTGATGATATTGATTTGGTAAGCGGAGTCATTGTCGTAAAAGGGAAAGGGAAGAAGGAGCGCCTTCTCCCCTTGGGAGAGCCTGCTCAACGCATAGTGCAGTTGTATCTTGAGAAACGCTCGGGGAAAGACAATTTTTTAATACAGAATAGGTTTGGGAAAAAAATTTCAGCGGTTGGCATCCGAAAAATTATGGATGCATGGATTGCAAAGCTTTCATTTTCTCGACATATATCTCCCCATATGTTCCGCCATTCTTTTGCAACACATCTTTTGAATCGTGGCGCAGACTTGCGGAGCGTTCAGGAGCTTTTAGGGCATTCAAATATCTCGACCACCCAGATTTATACGCATCTTACCACTGAACGATTAAAGTCGGTATATGATGCTGCGCATCCGCGGGCGCGCAGGTAAACAATAATGAGTAGCATCTATAGATTATTATACGATGTTTTGTTTTTGTGCGGAGGATTATTGTATTTTTTCAAATATTTGCTCCGCGGAAGGATTCGGCGTGAATTCTTTAAGCGATGCGGATTTTTTGTGAAAGATGATTTTCTTAAGCTTTCCCATGCGGAAAATTCTATTTGGATTCATGCAGTAAGCGTTGGGGAAGTTGCCCTTGTTCGCGGATTTCTCCCAATTATACACCAAAAATTCCCCAATGTTCCTGTTGTTCTTTCGGTGATTACGCCTTCGGGATATGAAGCGGCCCAGGTATTTTTGCGCAATCATGTTGCGCACGTTTTTTTTGCCCCGATAGACCTTAGTTTTGTAACAAAAAAAATGGTTCACGCGGTAAAACCAAAAATTTTCATCGCAATTGAAACTGAATTATGGCCTATGCTTTATTATCAGCTCTGGAAAATGAAGGTTCCCATTATTATTTTGAATGGACGCATTTCTGACAAAAGCTTCCGGCGTTACCAAAAACTGCGGTTTGTCTTACATTTTCTTTTTCGCTGGATCACTCTGATCGCTGCTCAAGATTCACTTGCCCATGAAAGATTTCTTGCCTTGGGTGCATCTGACCGTAAAACAAAAACTGTCGGAAATTTAAAGTACCTTGCGGTAACTTGTTCGGAGGAGCGCATAGCGGAAGTAACGAAACATTGGCGATTCATAAGCGGGATTGAGTCATATCAGGTTATTCTGGCTGCAAGCACCCATTTTCCCGAAGAAAAATTTGTTTTTGAGGCATTTCAAAAAGTACGCGAGCGCTTTCCAAAGGTAGTTTTGCTTCTCTGTCCGCGACATCGCGAACGAGCTCAGGAGGTATTCAAAGAATCTCTTGCATGCGGATTTTCGTGCGAACGCTTTAGCACCTTAACCACACAAAGGAAAGAGGTGTATATTCTTGATACAATCGGAGATCTTTTTTATTCTTACTCCTTCTCCGATGTTGTTTTTTTGGGTGGAAGCCTGGTTCCCGCAGGCGGGCACAATATCATCGAACCAGCATATTTTGCTAAACCCGTAATTGTTGGGCCGCACACGTATAATTTCTCAGAAATAGTTAATACTTTTATTTCGGAAAAAGCTCTTCTTAAAATTGATGGTCCGGAGCAACTCCCCGAAGCCTTTTTACTGATGCTTGAAAACAGCCAGCTGGCTCATGAACTTGGTACCCGTGCCCATGAGGTTGTGCGCAAGAAACAGGATTCTTTACGGAGAAACATTGAAACTGTATTTGATGAAAAATAAAATCATTTTCTTTTATTTGCGGCTTATCCATTCTTCCCCAAGAAACGTTCTTTCGGCTCTTTTGTGTTTTTTTCTACGAGCCCTGTCATTTCTCTACGGAATTGTTGTTTTCTTAGTTGATAGACTTTATGCTTACCCTATATTTCAGCATGAAACATCGCTTAAAATTGTCAGTATTGGAAATATTACATGGGGAGGCACTGGAAAAACTTCTCTGATACTGCTTTTAGCCAAGATATTGGCGCAAACACAAAGAGTGTGCGTTTTGACTCAGGGGTATGGGAAAGATGAAGATTTTTTGTTGCGGAAACACCTGAATCCTTTGGGAATCGACGTTTTTTCTCAAAAAGACCGTTTGCGTAAAATCAAAACCTTGGAAGGAAAATACGATATTGTTTTTCTTGATGACGGGTTCCAGTATAGAAAAGTGAAGCATACCGTCGATATTGTTGTATTGAATGCCGTTGAGCCGCTCGGAAATGGTTTTTTGATACCGAGGGGACAGTTACGAGAACCGATTACTGCCCTGAAACGCGCTCATATTTTTTTCATCAACCATTCGTTGTCAAAAAATGATTTATCCGAGCAATTAAAGCCCTATGTGTCTATCAAGCCAATGTTTCAAGGTTACTATGAGGCAGATTTTTTGTACGACCAAAATAACCAGCGTTATTCTCTTGGTTTTTTATCAGATAAGCCGTTTTTGGCTTTTTGCGCCATTGGTTATCCCGATGGGTTTCAACAAATCCTTGCACGCAATAATCTTCATCCAAAGCATTTTCGCGCATTTCCAGACCATGCTCATTTAACTCATGCTGAATTTTTAAAGCTCGAACGTTACTGTTATCAGGAAAAAATACGCTATATCGTGATTACTGAAAAGGACGCGTATCGTTTCCGAAACTATAGCACCCGACTTTGTATCTTGGTTTTATCAGTAAGTCTCTTTGTCGATAGAAAAAAGGAGTTCATCGATGAGTTGGCTCGCTTATTATCTTTGTAAGCTATTCAGCATATTTTTTTGTCTTATGCCGCTCAATTCGGCTTTGGCTTTCGGCCGCATAGCCGGAAACTTCGCTTATGCATTTAGCTCCCATAGGCGTGTTATCGCCCTCAAAAACTTAAAACTTGCGTTTCCCGAGCGATCCGAAAAAGTCTTAGTGCGTCTTATCCGCAAAATGTTCGAAAATTTCGGTATGGCAACTGTTGAAATTTTACGTATTCCAAAGATCGCCCGCGGCTCTCAAAAGACTCATTTTTCAATTGAAGGAGAAGAATTTTTCCGTGAGCTTTGTCGCGAGCGAGGAATTGCCCTTGGTATTCATATGGGAAGCTGGGAGCTTCTCAACGGCTTGTTAGTTGAGTATTTTCCTTACGCGGTATTAGCCAGAAAACAAAAGATTACGGGACTTGACCGCTTTTTGAATGAGCTACGATTATACCATGGAACTTCGGTTATTTTTGAGAACGAACTTCTAAAAATGGCAAAATATCTGCGGGAAGGTTACGTTTTAGGTTTAGTTTTTGATCATGGTGGAAGTGATTCTGATTTGAATGTACCGTTTTTCGGAAAACGTGTTCCAGTGCCTGCGGGAGCCTTGAGGCTTGCTTATCGGTTTCATAAGAAAATATTTCCATGCGCACTACATCGTAAGAGTCATGGACATCATGTATTGCAGGTTGGAGCACCTCTCACGATCGATAGTGAAAATATGTTTTTCGAGTATGCCTTAACGCTTCACCGTATTTTTGAAGGATATATCCGGATGCATCCAGAAGAGTATCTCTGGTTCTTCAAGCGCTTTAAAAGAAGCGTTGATACGAAACTTCTTGTTCTTTCTGATGGAAAGGCTGGACATCTAAAGCAATCACAGGCAATAGCTGAAATAGTCAAGACAAACTTTGAACGAGTGAGCGTTGAAGAAATCGAAGTTTCTTTGACATACCTGCAAAGATTTTTTCTGAATTCTCTGCTCGGTATTCTATATATTCGGCGCAAACGCCAGAGCCGTTTCTTTAAAATAATTCTCGGTAGGCAGTTTGATAGGATTTTTCGGTACGCGGATTTGGTTGTTTCTACGGGAGGGGCTTTGTCGTCATTAAACAGAATCTTTAGTTGGATGATGGACGCAAAATCAATTAACATTTTTCGTCCAGCAATCGCATCTCAGACTTTTGACCTTCTTTTTATTCCGCGTCATGATCACCCAGCGAATCTCAAAAATCTAGTCCAGTTTGAGGGAGCTATCGTTTCTCAGGATATCGACAATATTGAACGGGGTAAAAAACATCTACTCGAGAGTATACCAAGCTATTCATCCGATCTTCCCGTTCTCGGTATTTTTTTGGGCGGTCCGGTAAAGGGCAGAGGGTTTTCTCTGGAAATCGAAAAATTGTTCTCGGTTTTTCGGCGTATTCATTTGATGCGTCCAATACAACTTTTTATCAGTACGTCACGCAGAACACCTTCGTTGTTTGAAGAAAAAATCGAGCAGATGTCCCAAGGTAACCCACTAGTTAAAATTTTCATTTCGTCAGAGAAAAACAATTTTCCATTTGCGAGTGAGAGCATCATGGCTTTGTCGAGCTTAGTAATTGTTACAGCAGATTCTATTTCCATGCTTACTGAAAGTTGTACGCTTGCTCCAGCAACGATAGCACTCAACGCTTTCGACAGATTTATGCTTCCTCGAAAACATGGTAGATTTCTGATGGAACTCGAAAAACGGAACCATATCGCATCCGTAACCGTTGATGGATTGTTCGATGAATGTGTTTCGGTTCTCTTAAAAAATAAAACGTTTGCGAAACTCGACAACACACAGAATATTATCGAATCATTGAAAACAATCATATGAAAGTCATCCAGTTGGTGCCTCGGCTTGATCTGGGCGGTGTTGAGCGCGGAACAGTCGATTTTGCCAAATATCTCGTAGAGAACAATCATGAAGCAATAGTTGTTTCTGCCGGTGGAGCCTATGTTGATCGTTTACGAAAGCTTGGAGTAAAGCATTACACCTTAGAGATTGATCGTAAATCACTTTGGACCATCCTATCCTCGATAAAAACTCTCCGAAAAATTATTCTCAATGAACAGGCTGATATTGTGCATGCGCGATCACGCGTTCCAGCCATTATTGGTTATGTTTCTTCCCGGAAAACACAAGCTCAATTCATAACTACATGTCACGGATATTATTCTCAGAATTTCTTTGGTAAAGTCATGGGTTTCTCTCATCAGGTCATTTGTCCAAGCCAAGTCATAGCCCGTCATATGATTGATGATTTTGGGATTCCTGCGCGAAATATCGTTCTTATACCTCGCGGCCTCAATCTTGAGGAGTTTCCTTTCATATCGCCAGACAAAAAAGACCATTCAATGCTAAAAATCTGTTTTTTGGGAAGGATATCACCCATAAAAGGTATTGAATACTTTATTGAGGCGGCACAGAAGTATCTCGCTGAACATCAAAACGCTGAGTTTTATATCTGCGGAACTGCCGGTGCAAAACATGAAGGATATGAAAAATTCTTAAAAAAAATGGTTGTAAAGGCCGGCCTTGAGAATAAAGTGATTTTTAAAGGCAAGGTGAATTCGGCGCTCATGTTGAGTGAATGCCATGTTCTTGTATTTCCTTCAGTCGTTCATGAGTCGTTCGGACGAGTTCTCATCGAAGCACAGGCAAGCGGGGTTGTTTGTATTGCTACTGCCCTTGGCGCTCCGGCAGAGATTATTGACGAAACAACAGGAATTTTAGTTACACCAAAAGATAGTGAAGCGATAAAGAATGCTCTCGAAAAAATTTCATTTGATGACGCATTCTATAAAAATTTAATCCTGTCAGCCAGAAAGAAAGTTGAAGAACACTATTCGCTTTCGACCATGGGAGAAAAAACACTTTTAACCTATCGGCATGCGTTAGATCAAAAACATATATTGATCATAAAGATTTCGTCCCTTGGGGATATTGTACTGGCTGCTCCTTCAGTGAGTGGCCTTCGAGAAAAATTTCCTTCTGCAAAAATTTATTTTTTATGCGAGCATCGTTTTCGTGCTATTGCCGAAACCATTCCAGGAATCGACAAAATTGTTGTTTTTCATGGTTCAAAAAACAAGTTTTCAGAATTATTTCGACTCAGCTCATTTTTCCGTAAATGCGATATCGATATTGTTATCGATCTACAAAATACTTGGTTTTCTCATTTCTTGGCTTTCCTGGTTTTTGCAAAACATACGGTCGGGTATAATCGTAATTTTGGTTTTCTTCTCGATCAAAAAATCCCTTATGCGATGGCGCCTGGCGGACCAGTTGAGTCTCAAAAAAAGATTCTTGAATGTGTTGATGCTCAGCCCCAAATGAAAACGCCGTGGTTGCAAACTGAAAAATCAATCAACGATCGCTGCTCCAATTTGTTATCTCTTTACGGTATTTCTCCGGCTGACCGTCTTGTAGGAATCAATCTTCGGGCATCAACTCAGTGGAAGACAAAGGGTTTTTCCTTATCGTCTATCCTTGAGATTACATCTTACCTGTTACGTCGGAATCAGGAGAAAATAATCTTTATCGGCGAACAGAATGTACGAGGATTTTCGGAAGAAATCGAAAAACATCTTGTGTCGTGGAGAATCATTAACCTCTGCGGGAAAACTGATATGGCTGAACTTGTTTCACTGATTAATCGGCTTACGCTTCTGATTACCCCGGATAGTGCGCCCCTCCATATCGCGCAAGCGTTTGGCGTAAAAACTATCGCATTTTTTGGACCGACTCTTGCTGAACGCCATTTAGTAAAAACGGGTGATGTTGAAATTATTACTTGCTCCGGACTTTCCTGCAAGGGTTGTTACAAAAAAGAGTGTTCTACCTATGCCTGTTTTTCTGAAATAAAACGCATTCCCGAAGCTATCGATCGACTGCTGCAATGAAAGTTTTATTGCTCACTTCGCATTTGGAACCTGGCGGAATCTCGCGCTATGTGATCAACTGCGCCGAAGGAGCTTTGCAGCATGGAGTTTCTGTTCTGGTTGGGTCTCGAGGAGGCAGGTGGGAAGAAAAACTTTCCCAAAAGGGGATTTCCCATTTTAGATTTTCCTTACATACTAAATCCATTTGTTCTCCTCAAATATTTTTTGCTCTGCAGTCTCTAAGAAAAATCTACTCCACTGCACAGTTCGATCTTATACATGCAAATACCCGAATCACGCAATTTCTGGCTTATCTTTTCCAAAAATACGAAAAGGTTCCGTATGTTTCGACATTTCACGGTTTTTATCGTCCGCGGTTCTTCCGGCGTCTCTTTCCTTGTTTTGGTACCCAAACTATCGCGGTCAGCAATGAAGTAAAAAAACACTTAGTGAATGATTTCCGCTGTGAAAGCCAAAATATTTCTGTTATTTATAATGGGATTGATCCCTTACAGTACCGGCCTGTTCGCAGTAAAAACGAAGCTCAGAAATTTTTTCAGATTTCTGGATATCCCATGATCGGAATGGCCGCGCGATTTTCACAGGAAAAAAACCACAGACTTATTGTTGATGCCTTACAAAAACTTTCAGAGAGATATCCTAACATTCATTGTGTGTTTCTAGGGACGGGCAGACTCAAGAAAAATCTCCGGCAATACGCTGAAAAAAATAAAATCATACACAGAATATCTTTTTTGGAACATATTGAGATTAATGAGTTTCTCGATCTGCTTGATGTTTTTCTTCTGCCATCACTGTATGAGGGATTTGGTTTTTCTATTATTGAGGCTCAAGCTCGCAATATTCCCGTGATCGGCAGCGCTGTAGGCGGCATTACTGAAATCATTGAAAATGAAATTTCTGGTATACTCCTCAAAGATTTTTTACCAGAAACACTTGCACACGCCGTTACTCGGTGTCTCGATGATGATATGTTCCGCAAAAATCTTGTGCAGAATGCATCTTTGAAAGTTACCAAAAGATTTTCGCAGGAAATAATGATCGCCCAGACCATCGAGTTGTATAACAAAATATTGAGAGTATACAAACGCAACACATAAAAAAATGTCATTTGCAGTAACTCATACGGATTCGCAATCTTCTGCGCGCTGCGGAGTTTTATGTACTCATCACGGCTCTGTGTCTACTCCCGCTTTTTTTCCGGTAGCGACGGCAGCAACCGTGAAAGGCATTTCTTCGGAAGATCTTACGACAGCAGAAACACAAGGAATTTTAGCAAATATGTATCATTTATATTTACGTCCGGGCGTAGAAATCATCAGCCGGCTAAAAGGACTACACAGATTCATGAATTACCAGAATACGATTATTACCGATAGCGGAGGATATCAGGTTTTTAGTTTATCGTCTTTAAAAAAAGTGACCGACGACGGTGTTGTATTTCAATCTCATCTTGATGGCAGTAGCCATTTTTTCTCTCCCGAATCAGTTATACTGCTTCAATCGCAAATTGGTTCTGATGTATTCGTCCAACTTGATGAATGCATCGAATATCCAGCTTCATATCGTGAAGCCGAAACGGCACTCCAACGGACGATGAATTGGGCGCGTATCACACAAAATACCTATCAGAATATTTTGTCAGATTTACGATATCAACCGCTTTTACTCGGTGTTGTGCAAGGCGGAACATTTGAATCCCTGCGAAAACAGGCGGTACAGGGTCTGCTTGAGCTTGGTTTTTCGTATTTTGCGCTTGGCGGTATAAGTGTTGGCGAGCCATTTTCTTTAAGAACCCAACTTGTTTCAGCAATAAAAAGCTATATACCCAAAAATTGCTTTTCATATCTCATGGGCGTTGGCACTCCGGAAGATATTGTAGAAGCTGTGGGGGCTGGCATGGATCTTTTTGATTGTGTAATTCCAACTCGCATGGGAAGAACGGGAACCGCATTTACTCGCGATGGAAAAGTTATCATTCGCAATTCGACATACAAAAACGATGAGCGTCCAATAGATCCTGAATGTAAATGCAGTGTTTGTCAGAAGTATACCAGGGCATATCTCCGCCATCTGGTGAATGCTCAGGAAATGCTTGGAGGAAGACTTCTTTCCTACCATAATATTTATTGGTATAATCAATTGCTGTCAGATATGCGTCGCGCGATTAACATGAATGAATTTTCCCAGTTTAAAAAATATTTTTTAGATCGCTACCAAAAAAACAATGAAACGAACGTTTGATATTTTGACTATTTTTCCCGACTTTTTTTCTTCCGTTTTTTCTGCCTCTCTTATTGGAAAAGCCCAAAAACGCAAATTGATTGAAATCAATCCAATCGATTTGCGTTCCTACGCGACGGATAAACATCGTACGGTCGATGATATTCCGTATGGCGGCGGGGAAGGTATGGTTCTCAAAATTGAACCTATCGCAGAAGCACTAACAAGCCTAAAGAAGCATTATCCAAAATCTGAGACACGAACAATACTTTTAAGTCCTCAGGGAATGCCGCTTACCCAAAAACACGTAAGGCAATTGTTGAAAATCAAACATATAATCTTGATTTGTGGAAGATATGAGGGGATTGACGAAAGAGTCCGAACGTCCTTAATCGATGAGGAGCTTTCGATTGGAGATTACGTTCTTAGCGGGGGCGAGATTGCCGCAATGACCGTTGTTGATGCGGTGGTTCGACTTATACCCGGAGTTGTGGGAGATATACGCTCTACTATCAATGAAAGCTTTGAAAAAGATTTGCTCGACTTTCCTCATTATACGAAGCCGCGTATTTTCAAAAATCTCTGTGTTCCGGATGTTCTTTTGAGCGGTAATCATGAGGCAATAGCACAATGGCGTAAAGAAAAAGCCTTAGAAGCCACCCGTGCAAAACGCCCCGATCTTTTATGCAGTAAATCAGCAGGGCGGTTTTTCATCCAGGAGCTTGTCAACCAATGCTACCAGATTGCCAGGAATAAAGGGTGGTGGGACAAGCGTCGTAATGACGCAGAACTTATAGCGTTAATGCATTCTGAACTTTCCGAGGCCCTTGAAGCGCTGCGCCTAAGAAAATCAAAAGAAGAAATTGCCGAGGAGCTTGCCGATTGTTGCATACGCATATTTGATTATTGCGGCAGGAAAAAAATCCATCTTGAATCCGTACTCTACAAAAAAATCGAGAAAAACAAAGAACGTCCCTACCGCCATGGGAACAAAAAATATTAATGCTCGTCCGAGAATCACAACTATTGCTTTTGACTTAGGGGGAGTGTTGTTTGATTTTGATTATACAAAAGCCTTGGAGCGTTTCATGCCACACATGGGCGGTAATTCAGCAGAAGTTCTTTCTGCGATTTTTACTAAAGAATTCTGTTCGCCGTTTGAACGGGGCCAGGAAACTCCCGAAGATTTTTTCAGGAAATTTTCTCAACTTGCGCAGCTTTCGATTCCATATGCAGATTTTGTTCCTGCCTGGAATAACATTTTTTCTTTAAATCACGGGACGTTGCAACTTATCCGAAATCTAAAAAAGAGCTATCCCGTTTTTCTTATTTCCAATATTAATATTTTGCACTATGAGTTTTTAACATCGTGCTATCCGGATGTTTTTCACTTATTTAACGCCCAAATTCTTTCTTATCGCCATGGTACTATTAAGCCAGAGTCAAAAATTTACCACATCCTCCTTACGGAAGCGCGGGTACTTCCAAATCAAATTGTCTACATAGATGACCGTGGCGATTTGATTGATGCCGCGCGTAAGTTAGGAATTTCTTCTATTCGCTTCAACGATGTCCATTCCTGTCTTACGGAATTACGACGCCTTGGTGTTTCTGTGACGAAAAACAGGCGTTTTTCAGTCCTGGTTGATTGACTTTTAAAGAAGTCTATGTTATAGTTTAACCAGGATGATATGAAGGTAAAAATACTTGTATTTATTGCTTCTTTCTGGGTATTCCACTTTGGTTTTGCCCTTGATACCATTGATGTTCAGTGGATTGCACCGACCACAATTAGCAATATCAAGATAGTTGAAATTAAATTTCCGGCATCAACCGTAGAAGATAGGGTAGTCAATTTCTCAATAACGGTACAAAGTACTTCTGCGCAAGAGATCTTCGCAAAGCTAGAGATTGAGTTTAACAGTGAGGATATTTCTCGCCGAGAAATTATCCTAACAGGTACGAAGAAAATTTCACCCGCAGAAACCGCAATTTTTGTTCTTCCCTGGACAGCAAAAGAAGGAATGCACCTTTTTTCAACCAGACTCCTCGATTTCGAAGATACGATTCTTGACGAACAGGAAAATCTTAAAATTTCAGTTGCGCAAGGCTCTGCCACTACCGACTCCCCGGATAATTCGATAGTCAATGTCCCGTCTCCAGAGTCTGAATCGTTTATTCAGGTTACTGCCGATGAATCACCGGAAAATTATTTTACCTCTTCGGATTTTCTCCCAGAGCTTGTGACAAACGAAATGAATAGTCCATACACCGAAGATGCCAATACCTGGATTACGTATCTTGAGTCCGATGGACAACGCATCATTTCAAATGATACTCTTCTGTTCGGTCTTTCTGAATATACGGGCAGTCAGCCTACCGGTTTAGGAGAAGATATTCTTGCCTCCTATCTTGGGAGTGACGGTTTCCCTGCTGGCGGAGGTAATTACGCACGAGCTTTCGACTCGGGTTCATCGCCAATCTCACCCATGTTTTCCAATGACAATGATGGTGATTTTGATGGCCCTCCGGCCCCTCTCGACGGTGGATTCGGAGACCAAGAACCAGTTGGCGGAGTTCCTGAACCTTCGACATTTTTTGGGATTGCTACCACCTTGTTTTTTACCTATTTTGCCTACCGGAAAAAGAAAAAAAGTTTTACGACTGCGGTTGACTATGGAAAAAAAACTTCATAGAGAAAAAAAGATTTATTTTTTCCTTTTTTCATTTATCTTTGGAATTATCCTTGTTTTTCCTGGAATGCTTCGTGCGCAGTCGAATCCTGAACCTTTTGTGTTAAAAAAGAAAGATTCTCCGCAATCATCACCCTGGTTTCTTCGCTGGATTCCTGAAAAGAAAAAGAAAACAGGAACTTCCGGCAAAAAAAACATACAACAAACCCAACCAGATCGGCCATGCGCTGTGCTGGAACAAGATTTCAGCAGGTGCAAGCAAAATAATTCTCTGCTCAATGACCAACTAGCTACGACTATAAGCGAATTAGAAAATGCAAAGCTTGAACTTGAACGGCTTCGAAAGAATTTAAAAGCATTACAGAATTTTGTCGTAGCGGCAAATCTACTCACGAAAGAACAAATTGAAGAATTGCAGGATGGGAACTGGGAACTGACTCTGGAAAAACTCTTACAGACTCAAGGTAAGCCAGAACGCAGTGATTTTCATGAAGTAACCAAAGGGGAATCCCTCTGGAGTATTGCCCAGAAAGAATACAACAACCCTTATAAGTGGCTCCTTTTGTATCATGCGAACAAAGACCAGATTTATGATGCAGACCTCATCTACCCCGGAATGGTTCTTATTATCCCTCGATATTAGCATGTTTAAAAAACATTCCTTCCTCCTTGTTTTCTTGGTTACGAGCATAGTTTCGGTATATGCCGCAATGAGTCGTACTGTGGACGAGGCTCTTCTCGAAGTTGAAATGGGCAAAAGAGTAGAAGGAATCCTCGACAAACTCATCGGCAGCCAGCGAAGTATCGTTGACGTCAAAGTAACCTTGAAAGATATGACCGAAAGCGACATTGGAAAGCTGCGTATGCTTCGTCATACGCTCCCTGGCATGGCTACATCACAGATGCAAGACGAAAACGAACAGAATGCAACTGATCCAAAAAACCGGTTTAAAGTTCTAGCTCCCCTTATTTCAACAATGAGCGTTACCATTTTAGTAGACGAGAAACTTCCGAAGGAAAAAATTACTATAATTGAAAAAGAAATACCGCCGCTTATTGGTTTAAATCTTGCCAAAGGCGACCTATTAACAGTGAAGCCAATCCCTTGGAAAGATGTTCTCACTGAAGAAATGGCGATTAAACAGGTGGGATTATCCAAAAGTTCTTATTTTGTTCTTGTTTTAATAGCTGTTTTTACTGGTGGAGTTGTTATTTTTTTCTTCAGCCAATTTTTAGGAAAAAAGCTGAAAAAAATATCAGCGGATCAACTTGATACATTCAGCAGTTATGCGAATAAGATGGATGTCGCTCGAGGTGACCTTACAGATTCGCTTCATAAAATGGGTGAAGCATTACAGCAAATGATGCAGTCAGAAAGTGGGGGACATGGCGGAGGCGCACGAGAAATGTCTGATGTTCTTCAAAAACTTATTGAAACGCAAAAAGAAGTAAGCGATTCAAGTACGGACAGAATCACCGAAGCTCTTATGGAGCTCAAGGACTCACTTGGGGAAGTTGGAGGCGGCGGTCCAGGCGGAGGCGGAGCAGGAGGGGCAGGAGGTGGAGGATTTGGAGGAGGCGGAGCAGGGGGGACAGGAGGTGGAGGCGGAGAAGGAATTTCAAAGCTGGCCGCAGAATCACAAGATCCAATGACCAAGGCTTTGGCTATTATGAATTCCTTAAAACCCGAAGAAATTATGCAAATCCTCCAAGATGAAGATGCGCATATGAAAGCGATTGTTGTGGCTCATTTAAGTCCTGAAAAATCTGCGGAATTTCTCCTTGCGCTTGATGATGAAAATCGGAACACGCTTACGACCGCAATAGCTCAAATTCCAGAAGGTGACATTGAAAGTCTTTTAGCATTGAAGGATTTTCTTGATAAAAAAGCAACCGTCATTATGCATCGCAATCTCCTGCCTGGAAAGGCGGCTCGAGCAATGGCAAAAATGTTGAGCCGTTCATTACCAGAAGTACGCAAGTCTGTTCTTGATAATATTCGGAAACGAACCCCAGAAGTGGCTGAAGAAATTGAAGATAGTTTGTTTTTATTCGACGATATCAGCAAACTTGATGATCGAACAATAAAAAGCGTTATCGCCAATATTGACCGCAATGTTTTAATCAGGGCATTGAAAAAAGCAAGCAGTACCACCAAGGAGAAAATACTGGCGACCTTTACCCCCCGATCTCGGTCTATTCTTGAAGAAGATATCGATGTTCTTGGCGAAATCCCTTTTCAGGTTTGTCTGCAGGCCCAGAACATTATTCTTGATCGTATTGATATTTTAATTGAAGAGGGAAATTTTGGAACAGCGAGTACAGGATAAGCTACATCAGGTTTATGTATCTTAGCGATATAAATCTTTTCGAAAGAGGCCTTTTTCTTTCAGTCGAGCTTCTTCTTCAAGAGAAAGAAAAAAATCCATGTATTTCGTATTCGGAGCGACAATTGCTGTTTTTGCATACCCATGTTTTACAAGATATGCATTAAGAAAAATCTCGTATTGGTTTGCACCCACTTGTCGGATTACATCGGTATCACGACTTAAATTTTCGGTAAGTTCCGGAACAATAAGAAATAAGTAAATCAAAGCATGTTTGGAGCGGCTTTCTTGGCGTTCGTCATATTCAACGCGGAATCCATTTGCCCGTGAAACCATTGATTTTACAAAACTCAGGCATTCGTCAAAATCGGTTGATGAATTTTTTGAAAGCGGAGCGATTCCTTCAAGCTGATAAACGGTTTGGGAAGAGCTGATAAAAGTAATGGGGTCGATAAATTTGATGATTGAAAAGGAATCATCGTTTTCAGCTGTTGCGTGGTATAATACCGGTATGCTAAAAACGACAAAAAAAAGAATATTTTTAGAGATGCGCATATAAGGTACTATAGCATTTGCTTTTATCTCAGTCAATATATGGCAATCCTTAATTATTCTTTGCGTGCTGGCAAGCACCAGAAAAAATTCTTTTACCGAATATGGGTATAAAAACCACTTTTGCTCCAAAAATTCTATCACCTTTGATCATCGGAATCCTAGTCGCCACTTTTTATTGGTTTCTCGAATCACTGATTCATGTATTTGTTTTAACCTCTCAATCGTTCTTTTATGAATTTTTCTTTCCAGAGCCGCATGAAGCCTGGATGCGCTCAACGGTTGCAATTCTGTTAATCCTTCTTAGTGTTTATCTCCAATCGGCCTTCGAAAAGATGAAATCTTTGCACAAGTTGCAACTTGAGAAAGAAAAAGCCGAAAATGCTGAAAAAATAAAGAGTGAATTTCTGGCTCATGTCTCACATGAGATCCGCACTCCGATGAATTCAGTAATCGGTTTTACTGAGCTATTGCTTGACACGCCGCTCAATGATACTCAAAATGATTATGTACTGACTATCCGTGAAAGCGGAAATCTTTTATTAACTCTCGTAAATGATATTCTTGATCTCTCGAAGCTGGAAGCTGGAAAAATCATCCTTGAAAAGATTGATTTCGATCTTGCCTATTTGACTGAAAGCGTCATAAAAATGGTAATGCCGCGTTTGCTTGGTAAACCCGTTACGTTGCGTTACGAATTCGATGAAAATATTTCGATGAATTTTAAAGGTGATCCGACCCGCATACGTCAAATACTTCTCAATTTAATTAACAACGCCATAAAATTCACCGAAAAAGGGGAAATAGTAATTTCGATTTTTCCCGACCCAGGGTTTTCGACGAATAAAGAACAGACCGTTGCGCACCTGCTGTTGAAAATCAAAGATACTGGAATTGGTATTCCGCATCATGCGCAAATGCATATTTTTGATGCGTTTACCCAGGCTGAAAGTTCAACGCCTCGTAAGTACGGTGGTTCAGGTCTTGGGTTGTGTATAGCAAAATCCCTCATTGAGCTGATGGGGGGGGCGATTACCTTTTCTTCAGAAGAAAACAAGGGCACGGAGTTTATTATTTCGCTCCCCCTGGAGCAAAGCGCAAAGCAGACGGACGGATCGATTCTGCTGGTTTCCGATCGACATCTCCGTGAGAAAAAAATTGGCATTATCGACCCTGATGGATTCTCTCGAAAACTTCTTGAGCAGATGTCCTCGAATGCTGGGCTTGAAGTTATCTTTTCTGTTGACTCTTTGAACGCAGCACAGATGAGTTTTCTCAGTAGCCCCTTGCCGGATTTTGTTCTTTGCTCTATACCGGGTGAATCCGATGAACCGCTCGATCATCTCAAATCTTTCTTTCTTCAGGATCGTTATATCACAATAAAGCGTATTGCAGTGGCTATCCATCCGACCCCAGGCACAGCCCGGAATGCCAAGCAAGCGGGTTTTCATGGGTTTCTTCCCAAGCCAATACATGAGAACGATTTTATAAAAGTACTCCGCGCTGTTTCCGGTGACCAGCGTATGGATGGACAAATCGTTACCCGTCATATCGCAGAAGAAATTTCCCTGAACGGCATACCTGTCTTAGTTGCAGACGATAGCGAACTCAATCGAAAACTGATGGAGAAAATCCTCCAGAAATTCGGTTGTTTGGTTGAAACGGCACAAAATGGAACAGAAGTCATTTCCAAAGTCAAAGAAAAGCATTTTCAAATTATTTTTATGGACATTCAAATGCCTGAAATGGATGGATTGGCGGTAACCCGTTTCCTGCGGCATAAATTGTACTATCCGTTTCCAATCATCGGACTGACTGCTTTTGCTTCCGCTGAAGATCAAAAAAAATGTTTAGAGAGCGGAATGAATGCGTATCTCACAAAACCCATAAACTCTTCAATTCTCCGGGAAAAGATGCTATTTGTGTTATCAGAAAAACAACCTTCTCAAATCGCAGGGAATCAGAAAGATATCGAAGCATTGCGTGAGCTTGGAGTAACCGATTCTGAATATGAGCAGATGTGCAGGGATGCCGCGCTCGAATTATCTGGAAAAATCAATACCCTAAAAAATGCGATCGAGAAGAATGACTCTATGCAAATTCGCAGCACGCTGCATTTTATGGAAGGGATTGCCTTGAATTTCCGTATGCGCGAAATCACATCCCAGTTGACGGATATTCAAAAATGTATTAAACTGCTACCTGTGGATAATGTTCAGGTGCTCCAAAAGGTCGAAGATTTAAGGAAATTTTTGGTAACGATTGGCAGTATGGATGAAAAGGAAAAAGGGAGAAGTTCATGAGAAAAAAGAGTTTTTTTCTTTTGGTTCTTTCCATGCTCATAATTTCGCCAAATCTCCGCGCAGAAATTAAAACAACCTTCGGTTCAGCCATTCGCCTTCGACACGAGTATTTGCGTAACAATACAGATATGAGCCACCAGCGTTTCGACAATCTAAACTATTTTCGTATAAAAACATCTTTCTGGAGCCAGCTGGAAGTTGACCAAGCATTGAATTTCTTTCTTAAGTTCACAAATGAAAACCGACCATACACCTACCGTGGGTCTACCACCGGCAACAAAGACTGGCATTACGACATTCATGAGTTAGCTGTCGATAACTTTTACGGCGAACTACGCAATCTTTTTGATTCAACAGTCGATATCCGCTTAGGACGACAAGATTTATTGTACGGCGAAGGATTTCTTATTGCCGACGGAACCCCTTCCGATGGATCACGAACATACTATTTCAATGCCCTTACGACGAAATGGCGCTTCAATGAAACGAACACACTGGATCTTTTGTATATTTACAATCCTCGTGACGATCAATTCTTTCCTGTGCTCAATGAAGATAAATCTCCCCAGGCGCTGAATGTCACCAAAGAAGAGGCCTACGCATTTTATTTAAAAAGCATGTCCTTTAAACCCTTTGATCTCGAAACGTACTACATTTACAAAAAGGAAGGCGTCGATGGAGGAAAAGGATACCAAGCTGAAAAAGGAATAATCAATACCCTGGGGTCTTTTCTGAAATATACCCGTGATTCATGGGTTCTCCGCGGACAGATTGCATCGCAATGGGGAAAGTATGGTCTCAATGACCGCCTGGCCCAGGGAGGATATGTTTTTATCGACAAGAATTTTCCTCAAAAAACATGGACACCAACGCTCACTGCTGGATACGCTTATCTTTCTGGGGACGATAAAGATACTTCAAAAAATGAGGGATGGGATCCGGTTTTTTCACGATTTCCGTGGCTCTCTGAACTCTATGGTGCACTCTATACCGCTGAAGCAGGAATTCATAGCTACTGGACAAATCTTCATCTTGCGCGTGCAAGTCTCACTCTGAAACCAACAGAAAAGATGAAACTATTTCTTGCGTATAATTATCTCTGGGCCGACGAATATCCGTCTCCTAATATGGCACTTTCAATAACCGGTACCGGAAAAAACCGCGGGCATCTTCCACAGGTACAGTTAAGCTATTCTTTCACCAAAAACATCTCTGCCTATATTCTCTGCGAATATCTTGCGCCAGGAAATTTTTATAAAAATAGTGCAGATTCGGCAACATTCCTGCGAACGCAGTTTGAGTTTAAATTTTAACCGGATCTTTTGCTATATAGTTTTAAAATGGCACAACGAATGGAAACGAATGTCGATACTTAAAATTCTTATCGCCGATGATTCGGCCGTGACGCGGAAATTAATCGGGAAAATGATTTCTGAAACCCGCTTTAAAAAAACTCAAATTTTTGAAGCGGCAAATGGAACGGACGCAATAAAAATTCTTGCCGAACAAAATATTGATCTGCTTCTGACCGACTGGATGATGCCGGGAGTAGACGGCATAGAAATGATTCAGAAAATCAAGGCATCTCCAAAACACAAAAATCTGGAAATCATAATGATTACGAAAGAAAAAACTGTCGAGAAAATGGAGAGCGCTTTGGCCTTGGGTATCACAAATTTTATCGGAAAGCCATTCACGGTTGCTGAACTCGACCGAAAAATATTTTATACTTCCGCGGGCCGTAAATATTACAGCTGGGGGTATTCTTTTGAACGTCTTCGTCGCAGGATATTTTGCCGAAATGAAATAAACCTTGTCCAGCAATTCAAAGAACCTGATACCGAGGAATTTGAGCAATCAGCAAAGAAGGAAAAAGAACAGTCACGCTAAATCGCCGCCAACCATTTTTTATCTCTCAAAAAAGACTCTTTGATGACAATCCTTGACAGTAGTTTTTTTTATTGTAGAGTATAGAACAGTATGCAGACACACTATAACCACAGTGAAATCGAGCAAAAATGGCTGAGTTTCTGGCTCAAACACTCGGTCTTTCATGCCCAGAAAAACGAGCAAAAAAAACCCTTCACGATCGTCATCCCTCCCCCGAATATCACTGGCATCCTGCACATGGGCCATGCTCTCAATAACACCATTCAAGACGTACTTATTCGCTATTATCGCCTTCAAGGACGCGAAGCTCTCTGGATGCCAGGAACCGACCACGCTGGCATTGCGACTCAGAATGTTGTTGAACGCCAACTTGCTCGGGAAAATAAAACAAAGGCCGATATCGGAAGAAAAGCATTTCTGGAACGGCTCTGGGAATGGCAAAAACAGTATGGTTCAACGATTATCGAACAGTTGAAACGGCTCGGCGCAAGTTGTGATTGGGATCGCCTACGCTTTACCATGGATGAACGATATTCTCAATCCGTCATTGAAGTTTTTGTCCGGCTATACGAAAAAAAACTGATTTATCGTGGTAACTACATTATTAATTGGTGCCCTCGATGTAAAACCGCCCTCAGCGACGAAGAATCCATCCACCGCGAAAAAGACGGTTGGCTTTACTATATTCGTTACCCGCTTCTCAACACTGATGCGCCTCAATATATCACCGTTGCAACAACGCGTCCGGAAACAATGCTTGGGGACACGGCGGTTGCCTATAATCCTCGCGATCCTCGCTATGCACATCTGCACGGAAAACACTGCGAACTTCCATTCCTTAACAGAACTATTCCTCTGATTGCAGATGATATTGTCGAACAGAAATTCGGCACTGGACTTGTCAAGGTAACCCCGGCGCATGACAAGAATGATTTTCTCATTGCGCAGCGTCATAAGTTGCCATCGATTTCGATTATGAATGAAGAAGGCATACTGAATGAACACGCCGGCCCATTCTCTGGATTCGATCGCTTCAAGGCTCGCCAGCTCATCCTTGACGAACTAATGAAAAAATCTCTCCTTGAGAAAAAAGAACCGTATAAAGTCAGCATTGGCCATTGTTACCGCTGCGATACAGTCACGGAGCCTCGCCTATCGCTCCAATGGTTTGTCCGGATGAAACCTCTTGCTTCTCAAGCGCTTCGTGTAGTCCAGGAACGAAAAATTACCTTCTATCCCGCGCGCTGGGAGAAAGTCTATTTGAATTGGCTTGAAAACATTAACGATTGGTGTATTTCACGACAAATTTGGTGGGGACACAGATTACCCGTGTATTATTGTACCCAATGCGCTGATTATTCAAGAAATACAGCGCCAGGATCCGACAGGGAGCTTATACGTGGAATTATCGTCAGCCGTATTCCGCCAGAAAAATGCCCCGATTGTGGTGGGAAAAATATGGTGCAAGATGAAGATGTACTGGACACATGGTTTTCTTCATGGCTTTGGCCTTTTGCAACTTTTGGATGGCCTTTTATCAAAACGCAAGAATCAGCGCAGGAAAAAACACGGTTCGCGATCGCATCCGCTGCCGAGCAGTCTCTTTGCTCAGACAGTGATTTTAATTATTTTTATCCAACCAATACACTTGTAACAGCTTCGGAAATCCTGTTCTTCTGGGTAGCCCGGATGATCATGGCTGGTCTTGAGTTTACCGGTCAGATTCCATTCAACACGGTAATTATCCATGGAACTGTGCGGGATGATACCGGAAAAAAGATGTCAAAGTCTCTCGGAAACATCATTGATCCCTTAAAAATCATCGATACATACGGTGCTGATGCCCTGCGTTTTTCACTTATCATGCTTTCTGCAGGGGGTGATCTTTATCTTTCTGATGAAAAATTTCTCGTTGGGCGTAATTTTGCAAATAAAATTTGGAATGCTGTGCGCTTTATCTTCTCAAATATTGAAACTAAAAAAATTGAGCTTTGTTTGTTACCGCAACAATCAGAAATGTTGACAGATTTTCTCCCTGACCAGTGGATTTTTGAAGAAATGAATATTTCAGCCGAAAATGCTGCACAAGCTTTGGAAAAATATCGATTCAGCGACTACGCGAAAATTTTATATGAATTTTTCTGGCATAAATTTTGTGATTGGTATATTGAAATAGCGAAAATAAATTTCACCCAAGAAACAGCATCCACACTCTTATTAATACTTAGGGATTTCCTTATTCTTTTACATCCAGTTATGCCGTTTTTAACTGAAGAATTATGGTTACGCATACGCCAGTATATGGATTTACCGGAAACCATAGCGTTCGCCCAATGGCCACGCTATCCGCACCGTTGCAGTGAGGCAAAATCTCAATTTGAAAAATTGCAGGAGGGCATTGTATCTGTGCGAGGATTGAAAAAAGATCTGGGAATTCAAGACGAAATTAAATGTTCTTTTATTGCTCACGCAGATAGCGACCGAAAACTCATACAACAGAATACCGCCTGGATGAAACAATTTCTAAAAACCAATGTGTCTGACCAGGTATCCCCACACGAATCGTCTCTATCAATAACAACAACTTTTTTTGACGTTTACCTTGTAACCGAAAATCTTTTATCAAAAGAAGCCTACGCCGAAAAGATACAAAAAAAGCTTTTGGATCTAAAAGAGAAGATTTCTGTCGCACGGTTAAAAATCGATAACCCTAATTTTCTCTCCCGAGCGCCCCAAGAAATCATTGACCGTCAAAAAATTCATATTGCGACTCTTACCCAAGAATATGAACGCCTTGCTTCGATTCGATATTAATCCAAAAATGATTTTGCGCAAGGATTTATCTTACGATACAATAAGATTATGCTTACAAAGGAAATAATCTCGACCCTTGCGCAGCGAGCACTCGATGAAGATAGGGGACTTTGCGATCTTACCACCCACGCTACGATAAATCCTGAGCTATATTTAACTGCCGGGATTATCGCAAACGAACCTTTGGTTTTGTGCGGCGTGGACATCGCTCGCGCGGTATTCCATCGAGCATCGCCTTCGATACAATTCAGTGCCAGAAAAAAAGACGGCGATTTCTTGAAATCCAAAACGGTAATTGCTGTAGTGCGCGGAAAAGCAGCCCCGATATTGACGGCTGAACGAACCGCGTTAAACTTTCTCATGAACCTTTCTGGAATTGCATCGTTTACAAACACCTTTGTTCAAAAAGCATCCCGGCATGGCGTGCGCATACTCGATACTCGCAAAACGATGCCACTGTTACGTGCGCTTCATAAGTATGCCGTTCATGTTGGCGGAGGACTCAACCATCGCTTTGGCCTCTGGGATGGGATAATCATTAAAGAAAATCATCTCATTGCCACAAAAATTAAGCGTGGCTCAAAAATCGATGTTTCTTCATTGAAAAATTTAATCACGAATATGCGTAAAGCTTTTCATAAAAAAATCGAGGTAGAAGTAGAAAGCATTAAAGAATTCACGGCGGTTGCTCGGTGTAAGCCAGATATTATATTGCTTGATAACTTTGCGCTACAAGATATAAAAGAATGCGTGCGTCTGCGTAATACTCACTTTCCCAAAATAATACTTGAAGCCTCTGGGGGGATTAATTATGCGACAATCACCCAAGTTAGCCAAACCAGGGTCGACTATGTTTCACTCGGATGCCTTACGCATTCGTTCCAAAGCAAGGATATCTCCTTAGATATTCTTTCATAACGTAATGAGACTTAGCTGTTTTAAGTTCAAAGAACGTCAAAGCAGCTTTAGTCGAATTATCCTCGAGCGCAGCGAGTGGGGTTTGAGACTTAGCTGTTTTAAGTTCAAAGAACGTCAAAACAGCCTGAGCTGGAGGATCTCCACAGGTAAAATGGTGTGTGGATGACCGAGAGGAAAAAATCCTTTTGATATACTTGTCATAGTTCGGGGCGTGGCTCAGCTTGGCTAGAGCGCTTGGTTCGGGACCAAGAGGTCGACAGTTCAAATCTGTCCGCCCCGATTGATTGAACAAAAAGTGTGTAATGCCGATGGAAAAAATCATTTTTGTATATGTCACTGTAGCCAATTTTTCGGAAGCCCGTACCTTGGGCACAAAAATCCTTAAAAAACGATTAGCTGCTTGCGTAAACATTGTTCATCCGATCACTTCCCTCTATATCTGGAAAGGAGCCATCGAAAAAAACACCGAAACGTCGTTAATCATAAAAACCCGTAAATCCTTCTTCAAAAAACTTGCGAGATTTATTAAGAAAGCGCATAGTTATTCTTGCCCATGCATCGCATCATTTCCGGTTCAAGATCTAGAACGCGGATATAATCGATGGTTAGCAGAGGAAACAAGCACCCAAATAAGCAAAAAAGGATACACCCGTTCAATTCCTTGAATTCATTGAACCTAAAAAATGTTCTGAACATGACAGAAAAAGAAAAAACGGTTCGTGTTCATTTTGTAGGAGAAGTCCAGGGGGTTGGTTTCCGTTTTAGCTGTCATTCCCTCGCGGAACGTTCCGGCATTCGCGGATGGATACGCAATAATCCGGATGGAAGCGTTACACTGGTTGCCCAGGGAAAAACAGAAACGATCGATCAATACATATTATCGATAAACGCACTTTTTAAGAATAATATTCGTTCTTGCGAAACTTTCGATGAAGCGGCTTCTCTATACGAAAATTTCACAATTAAATTTTTCTGATCAATAGAATGAAAATTATTGTGTATTCAGATATTCATGGAAACCTTCCAGCCTATGAGGCCTTTCTTGCTCTTATGGAACAACACCATCCGGATAAACTCTATTGCTTAGGCGATATCATTGGTTACGGCGCAAATCCCAATGAATGCGTCATGTTAACTCAAAAATTATCCCCAGAAATTGTCCTCGGAAATCATGAGTGGGCTATCAATGATAACGGCTATCGAGAAACATTCAACCCGTATGCGGAAAAATCAATCGCATGGACAAAGACGGTGCTGTTGCCCGAATCCATAAAATATGTTTCCAGTCTTTCTTTTTCGGGACAATCAGATTTTTTCTACTGGACACATGCCGCACTCTATGAAAATGCATCTTTCCCGTATCTCGATTCGCAGGGCGCCTTGCTCAAGAATTTCTCGGTCATGGAAAATTTTAACCTTTGCTTTGCCGGACATACTCATATACCCGGAATTTTCCTCTTACGTTCGGGTGAAATTACGCGATTACGCCAGACAAAAACATTCTTGCATAAAAAACTGAAGTACATTGTCAACGTAGGCAGCATCGGTCAACCGCGCGATCGAAATCCGCAAGGATCATTTTGTGTTTTTAACCTCGATACCGGAGGTGTCGAGATTGTCCGATTTACCTATAACATACCTGAAGCACAGAACCGTATTCGCAAAGCAGGACTTCCAATGGCCTTGGCAGAGAGACTTCAATATGGCTGGTAACATAATGTCTGATTTAAAACAGATAGAAAAACAGATCAAAGCCCTTCGTAAACAAATACATCATCACGATTTCTGTTACTATGGTTTGGCCCAGCCTGAAATCACCGACGGAGAATATGATGTTCTTTTGCGAAAATTGAAAGAACTTGAAAATCAATATCCCCAGTTTATTGCTCCAACGTCGCCTACTCAGAGGGTGGCCGGGCATATTTTGGATAAATTTGTAACTGTCCAGCACCGGATAGAAATGCTCTCATTAGATAACACATATTCATTTGAAGAAATAAAAGACTGGCAAAGTCGTCTGTCGCGATTTATCAATTCAACGGAAAGATTCACATACACAACTGAGCTTAAAATAGATGGCGTAAGTATTTCGTTGTTGTATGAAAATGGGATTTTATTACGAGCGGTAACGCGAGGTGACGGAAAAGAGGGAGAAGACGTTACCCAAAACATTCGCACTATCAGATCAATACCGCTTATGCTTGATGAATGCACACTACCGATATTGGAGGTGCGCGGAGAGATTTATTTGGAAAAAGATGATGTGATGCGTCTCAATGAAAACCGCAGGAAAAACAATGAACATGTTTTTGCAAACCCAAGAAATGCCGCTGCGGGGTCCCTGAAACTTCTCGATTCACGTGAGGTTGCAAGACGAAATTTAAAATGTTTTATTCACTCACCAGGAGAACATAAAAACCTATCGTGTACTTCTCAAAAACAGTTTCTTGAACAAGCGCGTAAATGGGGTTTTGCCGTAAATCCTCATTTTCACTTTTGTGACGATTTTTCTGGAGTGACTGAATATTGCAAAAGCTGGCAAGAAAAACGGAATACTTTGCCCTATGATATTGACGGCATAGTCATAAAAGTTAATGAGTTCTCGATTCAGGCCCGATTAGGAGTTACCTTGAAAAGTCCAAGATGGGCGATTGCCTACAAGTTTCCAGCTCAGCAAGCAACAACGCGTCTTGTGGAAATTATTTCACAGGTGGGTAGAACTGGGGCAATCACCCCCGTTGCCATGCTATCACCGGTGACGTGCGGTGGAGTAACAATTTCTCGCGCAACACTCCACAATTACGATGAAATTATCCGCCTTGATCTTCATGAAAACGATATGGTTTTACTTGAACGAGCAGGCGAGGTCATTCCTAAAATTATTTCGGTTGTTCCAGCCGCCCGCAAAAAAGGAGCAAAAAAGATAGCCATTCCGGACTTCTGCCCGTCATGCCACGGAATAATACAAAAAATCCGAGACGAGGATGTTATTTTTTATTGCCTGAATCCCTCATGCACAGCGCAGTTAAAACGCAGTATTCAGCATTTCGCTTCTCGAAAATGCATGGACGTCGACGGAATGGGGGAATCAATGATTGAACAACTTGTTGAAAAAGGACTCGTGAAAGATTACGCTGATATTTATTTCTTAACAAACAAAGACCTATTGCAAATTCCTCTCTGCAAAGAAAGAAAAGCCGATAATGTATTACGCGCGATTGAAGAAAGCAAAAATCGTCCTTTTTGGCGGTTTCTATTCGCACTTGGTATTCGTAACGTCGGAGAAAAAATTGCAAGGATTCTTGCTGAAAAATTTCCCAACGTTGACGCATTTTTCTCAGTAAATCGAGCGAAACTTTTGGAGATTGATGAAATAGGTCCAACAATCGCAGAATCTATTGAAAAGTTTTTTGGACAAACAGAAGTTAAAAAATTAATTGGTAAATTTCGTAAAGCTGGTGTACAATTAACTGAAAATGCGGTTATCTCCGATAAAGCCACACTCAAGAATGCAGTATTCATTTTCACCGGAGAACTCGAAGAATTTACCAGAAGTATTGCCGAAGCGAAAGTTCGAAATCTTGGCGGTGAAATTGCAAGCTCAGTAAGCAAGAGTGTTACCTATGTTGTGGCGGGAAAAAATCCCGGATCAAAAATCAAAAAAGCAAGGGCACTAAACTTAACCATTATTGACGAAAATGAATTTAAAAAAATCATTACGCATTAAATTCGCTCTCTACTCACTTTTGGCTCTCTTTCTTTTTACCCAAGGGGGTTGCTACGCTTTTCGGAAAAAGTTTGTCCGCACACGAAAACGGGAAGCCCCTCCGCCGCTTTATTTGGACTTGAAAGAATACCCTGCTGCCCCAACAAAAGCCATGTATGAAGATTACTATCTCTACACGCGAGGCTGGCTCACGGAGTTAACCCAATCTCTGGAGGGTATTCAAAATCGGAAACGGCAACGAAAATCCATAGAGCAGGCGGTTTTCAATTTTGAGCAAATTATTGCATGCCTCAATGAAGAAGGGCGGATGCATGCCGAATCGCTTCGTCAGGCTATCTATGAAATTCGTGATGAGGTATGTGATCCCTATTTTTCAGGAAAAGCTTATTCTGGTCTTCTGCAAAAAATCCGGCGTTTCACTCGAAAATTCGAGCGCGATTATACGTACGAAAAGGCTCTGTCCTGGTTAAAGAAATAGGCGAGTGAATGATTTCTCGGGACTCCCTAGAAATCAATGCCTTTTGCGCTGGAGAACTCCAGACCAATTCCTACCTTGTAGTGAAAAATACATCGGCTTTTCTTGTTGATCCGGGAGGTGCCTGGAAAAAAATTTCTGCCACAATACAGAAAAAATCCCTCACGCTTGATTTTATTATCAATACCCATTGTCATATCGATCATATCCAGGATGACGAAAAATTTGAAGTTCCGATTTACATCCACTCATTAGACAAGAATGGACTTTATGATCCCTCACAAAATTTATCAATATACTTTGGATACGAGTTTATACTCCCAGAGAAAATTCCGGTTATTTCTTTCCCGGAAACATTTTCCCTTGATTTTCATGGAACGATCCTTGAAATTATCCATACACCGGGACACACCCCGGGAGGTGTTTGTATCAAGGTGGAAGATACTTTATTGAGCGGGGATACTCTTTTTTTCCGCTCAATTGGAAGAACGGATTTGCCCTCTGGAAACCACGATCTTTTGATTGAGGCAATCCGCAAAAAGATTTTCGTACTATCGCCTCAGTTGCGTATTCTCCCGGGACACGGCCCAGAGACAACCCTACACGATGAAATAAGAAACAATCCATTCTTTATCTGAGCTGATTTTGTATTTCATTCTATGCGCATCCAAGATTTATTTGACTTATCAACTTTTTTTGCAATAATAATAGTATGATTTCTCGGGAGGCGGGTGGTTTATCAAAAAAAAATTTCCCTCAGAGCGGTATTATTCCGATTTTCACACAAACCGCTTCTCGGGTGCGCTCGAAACTACGCACCTATCGAACCGGTATCGATTGGGGAACAAAGGCAATTAAAATTGTCACCGCTCATAAAGCCTATGCTTCTGTTTCCGATTCGTTTTTCCTGCCACAATCCACGGAAAAGATCCACCCCAGAAAAACCCGCATAAAAACGAGGTTCTTTTCTAAAGACTGGATACAAGAAAAAATACGCAATTTTCGCGCTGCAGGAATTCATGTTATTTCAGATTACGCCGTATCCCTGGACGAGAAGGATCATGCGGAATTTTTAAAAGAAATAGTCCAGCGTAAATCTTTCGCTCCCTTTAATACCGCTCTTTCAGTTGACGGTCCTTTCACTCTCTTGCGAACCGTCGATTTGCCGGTTATGACAAAAAATGCTTTGCGCGAATCGTTTAAATACGAACTTACCAAATATATCCCATTTTCTGCTGACGAAGTATACTACGATTTTTCAGTACTGCCCAGCTCAAAAGGTCCGACAATGAAAGTTCTTTTAGCCGTGGTAAAAAAAGATTTTCTCGATGAAAAACTCAATATTCTTTCTCGAGCCGGGATTTATCCGCGGACAATTACCCTTGCACCAGTTGTTCTGAACAATCTTTTTGCGAAAGTATATGAAACAGAAAAAGATACAATCGCCCTTATCGATATGGGTTTTTCTTCTTGGGTAATCAACGTCATTTCTTCTGGGACCCTTCTTTTATCCCGAGAAATCAAGAAAGCAAGCGATGATATCTTTCGTATTTTTTCTGTCCGCATCGGAAGTGAGATAAAAAACTTTGCTGATCTATCGCTGTGTGAAAAAATCTCCCCGGAACTCATTCTCGAAACCATCCCGGAAGCCGTGGAAGGAATCAGGCTCTCCTTAGATTATTTAGAAACAAGGGAAAATATAGCAATCCGAAAAATTTTATTGTCGGGCGGGTTTTCGATGTGTAAAAATTTTGCTTCAGCTTTTGCAGCGGCACTCGGTATTGAAGTCTCTGCTTTGCGCATTCTCGACAAACTACCCTGCGAAGAGCAAACACGCGCACAACTAGATCCGCATGAGGGAGATTATATGATTGCGATGGGATTAGCGGTATGATAGAAATAAATCTTTTACCGCCTGCTCAGAAAAAACACAATTTTGTTTTCTCTCTCTACGATCTGCTGCCTTATGGGTATCTCTTAACGGTTGTGATTATTATTTTAAACCTGCTCGTCGGTGGAATTCTCATTACTGAGTACGCCGCATTTTCAAGGATCAAATCAACCTGGGAACATAAACATCCGGAATATGAGTCCTTCACGTTGTTGAAGAATGAAATTTCTGATTTACAAAGAAAAGTTGCGTCTTTGCGATCCCTGACGGATCCGCCAATCACCTTTTCGCGGTTTCTTTATCTGCTTTCATCACATCTTCCTAATAATGTGTGGTTTGAAAATATTACTTATCGAAACGATATTTTTCTTCTGAAAGGACGCGCTGTAGATTTCGATACGGATGCATTGACTGCAATTAAAAAATATACGGCTGATTTGCAAAAAACCGAAGCAACCAAATTATTCCCAATAATTGAAATTTCCTCCTTGCAGAGTGAGCATCGAAAAAATAAGAATCTTGTCACCTATGAAATCATGTTTTCACGGAAAATGGACGAACCAAAAGCACCGCGCGCGATGCGCCAAAGGAAATAAACAATGATCGGCGCAAAAGAAAGGATCATTTTGACAGCGGTTACGCTTGCGACATTTTGCGTCGTTGACTTAGCGTTTCTGTTAGTCCCTCAGTTTACCCAATTCCAAAAAGTTGCACATGATTTCAAGCAAATGTCTTCTGAAATTAAAATTTTCCAAGAAGATATTCTCAATAAGGATGCAAAATTGAAGCAAAAGGAAAAGCTTGAAGATCAGCTTTTACTGCTTGAAGGAAAATTTTCAAACAACAATGATTTTTCGCCTTACCTTGCGATCATTAATGATGCTATAAAAAATTCTGGAGTCAATGCGCAAACTGCAAAACCGCTGCCGGTCGAACTTTTAAAAAATGAGGGGTCTTTTTCTTTTTACATATTACCGCTCGAAGTAATCATTACCGACAAATATCATAAGTTTGGAACTTTTCTTAATAAACTCGAGACTACCGGATATTTTATCGGAATTAAGGGATTAGAAATAACTGCAAATTATCCACAACATTTAATTCGAGTTATCGTATGGGGTGTTGGAAAAAAATAACTTTTCTTTTACTGCCGGCTGTTTTTCTGTGCTTTCTCAACGAAGGGGCGGAAAATGGATTTATCTATCCTCACGATGCTGGACGTGACCCCTTGGAATCCCTCTTAAATGCAGATGGAACGTTAAATCGACGTCTTATTCAAGAAACAAGTTCGTATACCCTGCAAGGTATTATCTATGATACTCAAGGAAAAAGTTACGCCGTGATTAATAATGTAACTGTTCGCGAAGGCGATTTCATTGGAGACGCCACAATCGCGACTATCGAAAAAGAACGGGTAGTTTTATCGCGACAAGGCCAAGAAATAGTTCTAAATGCGGAGGAAAATAATGACTAAAAAACAGTTTCTTCTCGTTCTATTTCTCATCGTTTTTTCGATTCCTTTTCTGGGAATGGCCCAAGATACATTAAGTCTCAATTTTAAAGAGACTGACTTAAAAGTCGTGCTCCAGAGCATTGCCGAGAAAAGTGGAGTCAACATTATTTTTGCTCCCGAAGTTACCGGAACTGTAAGCGTCAAACTTGACAATATCAACTGGCAGACGGCATTAGAAGTGATTTTGCGCGCCTACGATTATGGATACGCAAAGTACAAAGATGTTGTCATTGTTGCTCCGATGGAAAAGATCAAAGAGCGCGAGACTCAAGAGAAAGACCGGGAAGCAACGGAACCGGTGCAAATGAAGATTTTTAAGCTCCGGTTTATTGACGGCAATGACGCAATTAAACTCGTAGGTCCGCTTCTTTCGGGAAGAGGAAGAGCAACAGTCTTAGAGTTAACTGGCCAGGCTGGCTGGGAATTTGGGAGTGATATTACAAAACGGAGGAGAAGCCAGGAAGGCCGCATATCGCGGACTAAAGTCTTGGTGGTTTCTGATGTTGCCCGTAAACTCGATGAGGCTCAGGCACTCTTAAATGAGATTGACGTCAAACCAAAACAGATTTTGATCCGGGCAAAAATTATGGAAGTGAATGTAGATACCTTGAGAGATATCGGGTTTGACTGGGGTACTGGATCGACAGGGGCAAGTGTCGAAGCATTAACCTTTACGGAATTAGAAGGGACTCATTCCAGTATTGGCGCCCATGGATGGACCTCGGTGACTCCTTCGATTTTCGGCCCGAAAGAAGGAACCCTTATGAATGTCGCAAATACTGGTCTTAAATTCGCGTTCCGCAAACTTACTGGCAATCAATTCGAGGTGCTTCTTCATACCCTAGAAGAAAAAGTCAACTCCAACACCCTTTCTGCTCCATCAATTTTAACCCTGAACAACCAAGAAGCATCCATACTCGTTGGTACTAAATTTCCCATCGTTAAAACTGAGGTAAGCCAGGAAACAGGGGGAATCGTCGGCGGTTCTCTTGATCGCTATCAAGATATTGGAATTCAATTAAATGTTGTTCCACAAATCTGTGGAGAGAATGAGGATTTTATTAACATGATTCTTCATCCTGCGGTTACCTCGTACAGCCAGACAACAAAAATACAGACCGCCACAACCGTACTCTCTGAATATCCAATTATTGTTTCTCGGGAGGCTGAAACTCAGGTTATTGTGCGGAATAAAGAAACAATAGTAATCGGGGGACTCCTGAAGGAAGTAAAAGGAAAACAAAAAATAGGAATTCCATTTTTAAGTAGCATTCCGATTCTTGGCTGGTTTTTTTCACGCTACACCGATGATACGGAAAAAATTGACTTGCTTGTCTTCATTACCGCAGAAATAGTTGATCCGGGCGAACCTTTTCCGGAAGCATGGCTGAACGTTAAAGAATTTGAAAAACATTTTTCAGAGCCACGGAAAAAATCGAAGCGATAACAAAACCGACATCTCAATTTTATTTTTCTTTTCGCGCCGCGCATTAACCGGTCATTAAAAGAGCTGCAAAAAATACCAAAAAACTCTTGACAGATTTTTTTGAACCTCTATAATACTTTCATATTTTGCCCACGTAGCTCAGGCGGTAGAGCACATCATTGGTAATGATGTGGTCACCGGTTCAATTCCGGTCGTGGGCTGAGAATCAGCTGAAAGAAACCACATCGGGGATGTGGGATGTTGGGTTTTATACTTTTTTCTAAACTAATACTATAATGCGCGAATTAATATCTCTCGAGTGTACTTCCTGCAAGCGGAAAAACTATTTTGTGAAAAAGAATAAAAGGACACATCAAGAAAAACTTCAGACACGCAAGTACTGTAAGCACTGTCGCATTCACACACAACACAAGGAGACAAAAGTATAGGCAACATACCAACATATGGGTTGCGAGACCATTCACTTGTAGGTGAGTAGCTCAATTGGCGGAGCACTGGTCTCCAAAACCAGGGGTTGCGGGTTCAAGTCCTGCCTCACCTGAATAAAAAAATATGAAAAATCCATTTAAAAAAATAAGCAGTTTTTTTGGAGAGATCAAAGCAGAGTTAAAAAAGGTTTCTTGGTCGACGCGGCGTGAACTCATTGAAGCTACCGTGGTGGTTCTTGTTGGGACAACATTTCTAACAATCTTTATTGTTTCGTCTGATTATCTTTTGAACTGGATGCTTCAAATTTTAATTAAGTAACTACTCCGATGAAATGGTATATTGTGCATACGTTGACTGGCGCTGAAGATAAAGCAAAAGCGAATTTAGAGGCAAAGATAGCCGTAAACAACATGGGTCATTTGATCGATCAAGTTGTGATACCGACCGAACAGGTTTCGGAAGTCAGACGCGGAAAGAAGCGAGTACTGGAACGTAAATTCTTTCCGGGATACCTGCTGCTCCATATGGAGATGAACGATGAAAGCTGGCTTTTTGTGAAATCAACACCGGGTATTTCCACATTTATCGGAACTAAGCGCGCACCAACATCAATCTCGGATGATGAGGTTGATAAAATCGTAAAGAAATCCAAAGAGACCGCAGATAAACCTTCACCAAAAATAACCTTTGAGAAGGGCGAATCAGTTCGAGTTACCGAAGGTCCTTTCGTCAATTTTAACGGCGTTGTCGAAGAAATAAATCTTCCGAAAGGAAAGCTGCGCGTGTCAGTCTCGATTTTTGGGCGCTCGACTCCTGTTGAGCTTGAGTTTTGGCAAGTAGAAAAAATATAGAAACAAATGGCAAAAAAAGAAGTTACCGCGCAGATAAAATTACAAATTCCCGCAGGAGCCGCAAATCCAGCTCCTCCAGTTGGGCCAGCCCTTGGTCAACACGGAGTCAATATCATGCAGTTTTGCAAGGCATTCAACGAAGCAACAAAAGCGCGTGAAGGGCTTATCTTACCAGTAATCATCAGTGTTTATAAGGATAAGTCGTTTGATTTTATCATCAAAACGCCCCCGGCATCAATTCTCATAAAACGCGCAGCAAATTTGGCAAAAGCATCAAGCTTGCCTGGAAAAGAATTTGTCGGTGAAATTTCCAAGCAACAACTTGAAGAAATCGCAAAACAAAAACTCAAAGACCTCAATACAAAAAATCTAAACCAGGCAGTAAAGGTTGTCGCTGGAACAGCCAGAAGCATGGGATTGAAAATTGTTTAACACAGAAAACCATGAAAAAACGCAGTAAACGTTATAAGAATTTTTCCTCGTTGGTTGAAAAAACAAAGGTATATTCCCTTGAAGAAGCATTGAACCTTCTTGAAAAAACCCATCAGGTCAAGTTTGATGAAACCGTTGATATCAATATCAAATTAGGAATCGATCTTAAAAAAACCGATCAGCTCGTTCGGGGAAGTTCCAAGCTGCCACACGGAACCGGAAAAACAACACGCGTTTTGGTGTTCTGTGAATCCGAAAAAGAAGAACAGGCGCGTAAGGCAGGGGCAGATTTTGTTGGGGGGAAAGATCTGATTGAGAAAATATCTGGTGGCTGGCTTGAATTCGATTACTGCATCGCCACTCCGGGAATCATGAAAGACGTCAGTAAACTTGGGAAGGTTTTGGGGCCGAGAGGACTCATGCCTTCACCAAAAGTCGGCACGGTAACCGAAAATCTTGCGGTTGCAGTTACCGAAGCGAAACAGGGAAAGATTGACTTCAAAATGGACAAACTCGGATGTGTCAATGTCGGTATCGGAAAAATATCCTTTGGAAAGAAAAAAATCGCAGAAAATGCCGATGTATTTATTAACTCACTCTTGGCCGCGAAACCAGCGGGAACAAAAGGTAAATTTGTCAAATCAGCAACTATTTCAACAACAATGGGACCGGGATTAAAAATCGCTTTAGTCGAGGATGTTGAAAAATGAGCATAGGAACACTTTATCGGGAAAAAATAATCACAAATCTCTGCGCTGAAATTAAGCAAAGTAAAGGGGCTTTCTTTGTGGGTTTTCCGAAAATTCTTACAACGGATATCAATAGGTTTCGGGCTTCAGTAACTGATTCAAACGGGAAGATCGTTTTGACCAAAAACTCCCTGATCCGAAAGGCGTTTGAGTTTGAAAAACAACCGCTCCCGGAACAATACACTGAAGGACAGACAGCTGTTGTCTTCGTACATGATGATCCCGTTTCTATCTGCAAGCTGCTCTTTGGAATGCAAAAAGAAAAAGAAGTATTTTCGATCAAGGGCGGCATCATCGATAACTCATTTCTTGATACGGCAAAACTGCAATCCATGTCGAAACTTCCATCAAAAGAGATACTGCGCGCCATGACCGTAGGGGCAATAGCCGCACCGCTTACGCAGCTTGTAGGTGGATTAAATCAGATGATTGCAAAATGCGTCTGGGTAATTGACGCAATCAAAAAACAAAAAGAGAAATAAATAAGAGGAGGGACTATGGCTAAGATCGAAGATGTCGTCAAAACAATTGAAGAATTGACTGTGTTGGAACTTGCTGATTTAGTAAAAGCCCTGGAAACAAAGTTTGGAGTAACCGCTGCTGCACCAATGATGGCTGGAGCAATGCCACAACAAGCCGCAGCTCCCGCAGAAGCCGCTGAGGAAAAAACAGCATTTACTGTCGTTTTGAGCAGTGCAGGAGCAAATAAGATTGCCGTGATTAAAGAAATCCGTGCGATTACTGAACTGGGCTTGAAAGAAGCAAAAGATCTCGTGGATGGAGCCCCAAAAACAATTAAGGAAAATGTTTCAAAACAAGAAGCGGACGATATCAAAAAGAAAATCGAAGCTGCCGGAGCAAAGGTTGAAATAAAGTAAAAAACTGCCAAAAACCTGGTGAATATGAAGAAACGATATTCTTTTGGGAAAGTAGAAGAAATACTTCCCGTGCCGAATCTTCTTGAGCACCAGATCCGCTCGTACAAAGAATTCCTGCAGATGGATCTTTCTGAAGACAAAAGGAAAAACATCGGTCTTCAGGAGGTGTTCAAAGAAGTTTTTCCTATCGTCAGTATTGATGGGAAGTGGAAGCTGGAATTTCTTTCTTATAATCTTGGGCGTCCGAAATATACGATCGATGAATGCAAGCGGCGCTTTTTCAGTTACGCTCTTCCCTTACGAATGATGCTTCGTCTCATCGGTCCTGATGAAGCAAGGGAACAAGAGATTTATCTTGGAGATATTCCGCTGATGACACCTTCTGCTTCATTTATCATTAATGGCGACGAACGGGTAGTGGTAAGTCAGCTGCAACGCTCACCGGGAGTATTCTTTGAAGAAGAACTGCACCCTACCGGAAAACGTATTTATTTTGCTCGCATTATTCCTTACCGCGGCTCGTGGCTCGAATTCCGCTATGACATCGGCGAAAGTATCAGCGCAATCGTTGACCGACGTCGCACATTTCTTGGAACACAAATTTTAAGAATGCTTGGCTTATCTTCGAATGATGATATCTTTGCAGAGTTTTCTGATCGCCGCTATCCCGAAATAGTAAACACCATTAAAAAAGACCATACAAAAAATTCGGAAGAAGCATTTCTTGAATTCTATAAAAAAATGCGCCCGACGGAACCGGTCACCCTTGAAGCCGCCAAAGAAGTGTTTAAGCGGATGTTTCTGGATAACCGGCGATATGATTTGGCAAAAGTCGGTAGATTTGTAATGAATCGTAAACTCGCCATGGATACTCCATTAACAAAACGGGTACTGGAAAAAGAAACGATAATCCAAATTATTAAATATCTCATCAAAATCAAAAATGGCGAGGCAACTCTCGATGATATCGATCACCTGAGCAATCGTCGTGTTAAATTAGTTGGAGAGCTTGTCCAACATCAGGTACGCATTGGTCTTCTGAGGGTAGAGCGAACGGTGATGGAGCGATTTGCCTTCCTTTCCAACCTGAAGGATATTTCTATCCAGCATCTCATCAATGCAAAATCATTTTCATCACAGGTACACGATTTTTTTGCACGATCACCCCTTTGCCAATTTATGGACCAAACGAACCCTCTTTCGGAAATCACCCATAAACGGCGTCTTTCAGCTTTAGGACCAGGGGGACTTTCCCGTGAACGCGCTGGCTTTGAAGTCCGCGATGTTCATCCAACGCATTATGGAAGAATATGTCCAATCGAAACCCCAGAAGGACCCAACATTGGTCTTATTACATCGTTGACAGCTTATAGTATCATCAACCCGCTTGGATTTATTGTGGCTCCGTACCGTAAAGTTGAAGATGGAAAGCTGTTAGATCGTGTTGATTATCTTAGCGCTGACGAGGATGACGATAAAATCATTGCCCCCTGCATTTCAAACGTTATAAACTCCCGTATTAAAGACGAAACTGTCTATGCCCGATACCGGGGAAAATTTCCTCAGGTCAAACCAGAAAAAATACATTACATGGATGTTTCTCCGAAGCAGATTATTTCTATTTCAGCAGCGCTTATTCCATTTCTTGAACACGATGATGCAAACCGCGCTCTTATGGGTTCAAACATGCAACGGCAAGGAGTCCCGCTTCTGTTTCCAGAAGAACCAGTTGTCGCAACCGGCATCGAAGAAAAAGTTGCCCGCGACTCAGGAGTTATGATACTCGCGAGCGAATCTGGAGTCGTAGAAGAAGTTGATGCTGCTTCAATCCGGATTGGAAAAATAACCTATAAGCTAAAAAAGTTTGAACGTTCAAACGCAGACACCGCAGTAAATCAGCGTCCACTCGTTCAAGCCGGTATGCACGTTAAAAAAGGGCAAACCATAGCGGACGGCCCAGGAACTCACAATGGAGAGCTTGCTCTTGGACGCAATCTCACGGTTGCTTTTATGTCCTGGAGGGGATATAACTTTGAAGATGCCATTATTCTCAATGAGCGGCTTGTAAAAGACGACGTCCTGACTTCAGTGCATGTTGAGCGGTTTGAAACCGAGGCTCGCGAAACCAGACTTGGTAACGAAGAAATAACTCAGGATATCCCAAACGTCAGCGATGAAGCACTCAAAAATCTCGATAGCAACGGAATTGTCCGCGTAGGCGCTCGGGTTATACCGGATGATATTCTGGTCGGAAAAGTTACGCCAAAGACCGAAAAAGAATTAACGCCGGAAGACCGCCTATTGCGCGCTATCTTCGGTGAAAAAGCCGCCGACGTACGAGACAGCTCCCTACGGGTTCCACCTGGAGTGGAAGGCGTTGTCACAAATGTCGAAGTCTTTCAGAGAAAAGACAAAGGAAGAAAATCACGAAAAGAAAAAAGTGATGAACTAAAACGCTTACGCGAGATTGATAAGTATTACGAAGAGGAGATGCGAATTATTCAAGAAGAAAAAACTCGGCGCATTTCCGAACTACTCCATATTTCTCTTGAGAAGGCTCGCTCCATCGATCCGGATGACCACGAAGAAGCAAAAGAAATTGCCACCTTGTATGATGAAAAAATGCGAGAGCTCGTTATGGAAAAAGAGCTCGAATCAGCAAAAATCAAAAAAGGCGATGAACTTCCAACGGGAGTTTTAAAACGCGTGGTCGTATTTATTGCCATGAAACGTAAAATTTCCGCTGGGGATAAGCTCGCGGGGAGGCACGGCAACAAAGGCGTTATCTCGACAATTATCCCAGAAGAAGATATGCCATTTCTCGAAGACGGAACCCCGGTCGATATTATCCTAAATCCCCTCGGTGTTCCATCGCGCATGAATGTTGGACAAATTCTTGAGGCTCATCTTGGCTTTGCCGCTGCACGACTTGACATGAAAATCTCAACCCCGGTATTTGACGGCGCGAAAGAAAAAGATATTAAAGAATTTTTTGAGAAGGCAGGACTCTCCAGCGACGCAAAAACGACTGTATATGATGGAGCTACCGGAGAACCATTCCAGCAGCGAGTTACCGTTGGGCAAATGTATGTTATGAAACTCGTCCATATGGTCGAAGATAAAATTCATGCTCGCGCCATTGGACCATACTCACTGATTACCCAGCAGCCTCTCGGTGGAAAAGCACAGTTCGGCGGACAGCGTTTTGGAGAAATGGAAGTTTGGGCTCTTGAGGCATACGGAGCTGCCTTTACTCTTCAGGAAATGCTGACAGTAAAAAGTGACGACGTTCAAGGAAGAACCCGTATCTATGAAGCTATCGTCAAAGGGGAACATAAACTGAATCCTTCGACTCCAGAATCATTCAATGTTCTTATGCGGGAGCTGCAAGGATTGTGTCTAGACGTCCGCACAGAAAAAGGAGACAGAGAATGATCGATGATCTGATTCCTTTTAAAAAAATAACTCTGAAGATTGCCTCGCCTCAAGTTATTCGTTCTTGGTCATTTGGTGAGGTAAAAAAGGCAGAAACGTTGAATTACCGGACATTGAAACCGGAAAAAGACGGCTTATTCTGCGAACGAATATTTGGTCCAGCGAAAGATTGGGAATGTAACTGCGGGAAATACAAAGGAATCAAATTCAAAGGAATGAAATGCGATCGCTGCGGAGTAGAAATTACCCGTTCTTCCGTACGACGAGAACGCATGGGACACATTGATTTAGCCTGCCCTGTCACTCACATTTGGTTCTTTAAGGTTATTCCTTCGCGCCTTGCTGCGCTATTAGATATCGGCCTGAAAGATCTTGAAAAAGTTATCTACTACGAACAATTCGTAGTAATTGATCCAAAGGAAACCCCGCTTCAAAAAGGGCAATTTCTCACTGATGAAGCATATCAGAAAGCCTACCGAGAATATAAAGGTGAATTCGTAGCAAAAATCGGAGCGGAAGCAATCAAGGAACTTTTGAAAGAACTTGAAGTTGAAAAGCTCCACCGATCGCTCAAAAAGGATGCACAAGCTGAAAAAAGCCTTGCCAATCAAAAGCGCATTTTAAAACGTTTGCGAACATTGGAAGATTTTCGTCGCTCAGAAAATAAACCTGAGTGGATGATTTTAGATGTAGTTCCGGTAATTCCGCCAGATCTGCGCCCTCTAGTGCCACTTGAAGGCGGAAGATTTGCTTCTTCAGATCTCAATGATCTCTATCGAAGAGTCATCAACCGTAACAACCGACTCAAAAAACTCTTAAGCCTGGGAGCCCCTGACATTATTATCCGCAACGAGAAACGCATGCTTCAGGAGGCAGTTGACGCTCTTTTTGAGAATGGGCGGCATGGCCGACCGGTTCTAGGCTCAAACAGCCGACCGCTCAAAAGCCTTTCGGACATGCTCAAAGGAAAACAAGGGCGTTTCCGTCAAAATCTCCTGGGAAAGCGCGTTGATTATTCTGGACGAAGCGTTATTGTTGTCGGTCCTAAACTTAAACTCTATCAATGCGGCATTCCCAAGTATATGGCGCTTGAACTCTTTGAACCATTTATCATTAAAAAATTGCGTGAACGAGGTTTCGTGCATACGATAAAAGGGGCACGCCGTATGGTTGAACGCGCACGCGTGGAGGTCTGGGACATCCTCGAAGAAGTCATCAAAGATCACCCTGTACTGTTAAACCGAGCACCAACATTGCATCGATTGAGTATCCAGGCGTTCTTTCCTGTTCTTATTGAAGGAAAAGCAATCATGTTACACCCCTTAGTCTGTCCAGCTTTTAATGCCGACTTTGACGGAGACCAGATGGCTGTTCATGTGCCACTCTCACTCGAAGCGCAGACTGAATGCCGGGTGATGATGCTTTCTTCAAATAATATTTTCTCTCCCGCAGATGGGCGGCCGATTATTGCTCCAACCCAAGACATCATTTTAGGATTGCGTTACCTTACTGTCGAGAAAAAAGGAGCACAAGGAGAAGGAACTATTTTTTCAAATACTCCAGAAGCAATTATCGCCTATAACGACGGCGAAGTTTCCCTCCATGCGCGCATTAAGCTGAGAATTGTCGAAAAAAATGAGAAGAAAATCGTTGAGACGACGATTGGACGAGCAATGTTAAACCAGGTATTGCCATTAGAATTTTCTTTTGTAAACGAGATTCTCAATAAAAAGAAAGTGACAGATCTGGTTACATCCTGCTATAAGTCATGTGGGCATGAGCGTACCATTAAATTGCTCGACGATTTAAAAAATCTTGGTTTTGAATACGCAAGCCTTAGCGGGATCAGCATCGCAGTCGATGATCTCAAAATCCCTGCCCAAAAGAATGATTGCTTGACCGAGGCTTTTAAGGAATTAGGTAAAGTTGAAGATCAATACAACAAAGGAATCATCACCGAACGTGAACGACACAATAAAATAGTTGATATTTGGACGCGAGCAACCGATCGAGTTGCCGAACATGCATTTAAAAATCTCGATCATTTTAACCCAATCTTTATGATGGCCGATTCCGGAGCCCGCGGATCTAGATTGCAAATGCGCCAGCTCGCAGGCATGCGCGGACTCATGGCAAAGCCCTCTGGTGAAATCATTGAAACGCCAATCACCTCAAACTTCCGGGAAGGACTTTCTGTGCTTGAGTATTTTATTTCAACGCATGGCGCACGCAAAGGTCTTGCTGACACCGCTTTAAAAACCGCTGATGCAGGATATTTAACTCGCCGTCTTGTTGACGTTGCTCAAGAAGTGATTATTGTCGAAGACGACTGCGGAACGGTAAATGGAATCACTCTTTCACCCATTGTTGAAGGTGACGAAGTTGTAGTAAGTCTCAAAGAACGGATTGTAGGGCGGGTAGCTCTTGACAACATCGTTGATATTATCACCGACGAAGTGGTGGTAAAAGCGGGAGATGAAATTACGGAAACCATCGCCGATCAGATTGAAAAACTGGGAATGGAGAAAATCCGCATCCGTAGCGCGCTCACCTGTGAAGCCGAACGCGGTATTTGCGCCAGATGCTATGGGCGCGACCTTTCCACTGGCAAATTAGTCGAGATGGGACAGGCAGTTGGAATTATCGCTGCTCAATCGATCGGAGAGCCAGGAACACAGTTGACCATGAGAACGTTTCACATCGGTGGAACCGCATCGCGGGTTGCTGAGCGTTCGTTTGTAAAAGCAAAAGAAAAGGGTATTGCAAAATACCACACGATAAAAATCGTTCCAAAGAGCGATAAGGAAAAAGAAGAATTCATCGTATTAAACCGGAATGGAATGATTGGTATTTACGATGACAAAATGAAAGAAATCCAACGCAATCCAGTTCCGCAAGGTGCTATCATTACCGTAAAAGATGGCGATAGCGTGGCAAAAGACGAAATCTTTATCCGCTGGGATCCTTACTCTATCCCTATCCTCACTGAAGTTAAAGGAAAAGTTCGTTACGAAGATCTGATTGAAGGTATTACCGTACAAGAAGAACTGAATCTTACCACAAATAAGAAAGAGCGGGTAGCCATTGAATACCGGGGAGATTACCATCCGCAGATAGTCATTACCAGCGAAAAGGACGAAGTGCTTGGAATTTATCCTATACCAACCGGAGCGCATATTGCCGTAGATGATGGATCTTTAGTACACGCTGGAGACATGCTCGCAAAAATACCACGGTTGATTGTTAAAACTCGCGATATCACCGGAGGTCTACCTCGAGTTGCTGAGTTATTTGAAGCTCGGAGACCAAAAAATCCGGCGGTTGTGAGTGAAATCGAAGGTTTTGTCGAATTCATCCAGGCAAAAACAGGAGAAAGAACGATTCTAGTTCGATCCACAACCGGTATGCAAAAAGAATATACTATTCCTCCGGGAAAACATCCGATTGTTTATCGTGGAGATAAAGTATACGCAGGACAGCAGCTTACTGACGGACCCATTGTTCTCCAAGACATTCTTCGTGTCTGCGGCGATAAGAATCTTCAAGAATATTTAGTAAATGAGATACAAGAGGTTTACCGTTTACAGGGTGTCAAGATAAACGATAAACATATTGAGGTTATTATCCGTGAAATGCTCAAGAAGGTGCGCATTGTCAACCCTGGTGACACAAACTTCCTGCCCTCGCAGGCAGTTGACAAGTGGGATTTCAAGAAGGAAAACGAACGGATTGTAAAAAAGGGCGGTAAACCGGCCTCGGCTGCCCCGTTATTGCTTGGAATCACAAAAGCATCGCTTGCCACAATGAGCTTTATTTCCGCTGCTAGTTTCCAAGAGACGACCCGAGTCTTGACTGAAGCAGCATCTGCGGGCAAAGATGATCTATTGCTTGGTTTGAAAGAGAACGTAATTGTTGGACACTTAATACCAGCAGGAACAGGGTTTCCTGAACATAGAAAAATTGAGGTGATAAAAAATGCCGACAATAGCACAGTTAATACGGATACCCCGAAAAACTAAACCAGCGCGGACAAAATCGCCGGTTTTGCAAAAATGCCCTCAGAAAAGAGGCGTATGCATCCAAGTGAGAACTATGACACCCAAAAAGCCAAATTCTGCACTTCGGAAGGTTGCGCGCGTCAGACTTTCAAATGGGTTTGAAATTACCGCGTATATTCCCGGCGAAGGACATAATCTACAAGAGCATTCGATTGTTCTTGTGCGAGGCGGCCGCGTGAAAGACTTGCCAGGAGTACGATACCATATTATCCGGGGAACTCTCGATACCCAGGGAGTCGCAAATCGCAAGCGATCTCGATCCAAATACGGAGCAAAAAAACCGAAGTAAAGGAATAGTATGAGACGAAGACGAGCAGAAAAACGAGGAGTACAGGCAGATCCAGAATTAAATTCTGAAATTATTGCGAAATTTACGAACCTGTTGATGCTTGAAGGAAAAAAAAGCTTAGCACAACAAATCATCTACGATAGCCTAAAAATTATCAATGAAAAACTGAAAGAAGATCCAATCCGGGTTTTTATGAAAGCAATTGACAATGTCCGCCCGCGTCTTGCAGTAAAACCACGCCGAATTGGCGGAGCAACGTATCAAGTGCCAATGGAACTTGACGAGAATCGTGGATTTTCAATCGCAATGCGCTGGATCCGCGATATCGCGCGTGATAAAAAAGGAAAGGCAATGTCCTTAAAGCTTGCGGAAGAATTAATGAGCGCATATAAAAATGAGGGAGTTGCGATAAAAAAACGTGATGATGCTCATAAAATGGCTGAAGCAAATAAAGCATTTGCTCACTTTAGGTTCTAACAGCATATTGAGAAATAGGTGAACTTTGAATTCCGTGATACTTGAAAACACAATGAATGACACTCAACTCGAGAAAATAAGAAATATTGGGTTTATCGCCCATATTGACGCTGGGAAAACTACGACCACCGAAAAAGTTCTTTTCTACACGGGAAAGATACACCGTCCAGGAGAAGTGGATGACGGTACAACCGCCACTGATTGGATGCCGCAAGAGCGGGAACGCGGTATCACCATAACTGCAGCAGCCACCTATTGCTCATGGCGAAATTATACGGTAAATATCATTGACACCCCGGGTCATGTAGATTTTACCGTTGAAGTTGAACGGTCACTCAAGGTACTCGATGGATGTGTAATCATTTTTTGCGCCCAAGGAGGGGTTGAACCTCAGTCAGAAACAGTTTGGCGACAAGCTGATCGGTATAACGTAGCACGCATCGCCTTTGTGAACAAAATGGATAAAGTCGGGGCTGATTTTTATGGATGCATTAAACAAATGGAAGAAAAACTTGCTGCCCGCCCGCTTGTTTTACAAATACCATATTACTTACACGACGAGCTTGCTGGGATTATCGATATTCTGAAAGGAAAAATGCTTGTCTATAAAGACCCTGAAGGGTTAGAATCGGAGTTTGTTGAAATACCAAAAGAGGAACACACTAGGTTTCTGCAATTTCGGGAAAAACTCATCGAAAATCTCGCTGAAATAGATGACAGCATTATGGAAAAGTTTATTCAGGGGGTGGAGATTCCTGAACCAAAATTCATCACCTCGATACGCAAAAGCACCATCGCCAATAAGTTTGTTCCTGTTCTTTTGGGATCATCGTTAAAAAATCGCGGTGTCCAGCCGCTCCTTGATGCAATTTGCCGTTATCTTCCATCTCCGCTCGATATCAAATCTATCCGCGGCTTTGATGAAAATACCCACGCTGATCTTGAACGAAAAATCTCCTTGCAAACTCCTTTTTGCGGATTATGTTTCAAAATTGCAAATGACCCATACGTGGGAAAATTATTTTATGTGCGTATCTATTCTGGATCGCTCGACTCAGGAGAAACTATTTATAATTCAACCAGAAAACTCAAAGAACGGGTCAATAAAATAGTGCGCATGCATGCTAATCACCAAGAACTTGTTGATCACGCGTTCTGCGGTGATATTGTCTGTTTTGTTGGCTTAAAAGAGACGAAAACCGGGGATACACTTTGCGCAAAAGAAGACCCTATGGTACTGGAACAAATAAGATTTCCTGAACCGGTAATTTCAATGGCAATTGAACCAAAGATAAAGGCTGATCAAGAAAAACTGTCTTATGCACTTCATAAGCTTTACGAAGAAGACCCATCGCTGAGACTCAGCTATAACCAAGAAACCGGACAATCGCTGATTTCGGGAATGGGACAATTACATCTTGAGATTGCGGTTGACAGAATTCTCCGCGAATTTAATGTTGGTGTGCACACAGGAAATCCTCAGGTCGCATATCGCGAAACAATTCGCAAGACGGTAACGAGTGTTGGAAAATTTATACAGCAAACCGGTGGACATGGACAGTATGGTCACGTAGTGCTTCTTCTAGAACCGCTTGAAAAAGGCGAAGTACAATTTGTAAATGCCATAAAGGGTGGTGTAATACCTCAGGAATTTATTCCCGCTGTCGAAAGCGGAGTATTGGAGGCATCCAAAAATGGAGCACTGGGAGGTTTTCCTGTAACGAAAATAAAAATATCGCTTATCGATGGCTCCTACCACGATGTTGATTCGTCGCCACTTGCATTTCAACTAGCGGCAAATATCGGGATTGCGGACGGACTACGCCGTGCAGAGCCTGCTTTGCTCGAACCAGTTATGTCGTTAGAGATTATCGTTCCTTTTGATAACTTGAGCGTAGTAATCGGGGATCTGAATGCGCGACGCGCAAAAATTCATTCCATCGGCGAAAAAGCGAACGTGAAAATAGTCATCGCTCACTGCCCATTGCGTGAACTTTTTGGATATGCGGATGTCTTACGAAACATCACTCAGGGGCGGGGCGTTTACAGTATGGAGCCGGCGTTTTACGATCAAGTTCCCGAGGAAATTTCTTTTAAAATATTAGGAAAATAACAGGGAGGTGTTGTATGGCAAAGGAAAAATTTGTACGAAGTAAGCCGCATGTCAACGTTGGAACAATCGGTCATGTTGACCATGGAAAAACAACTCTGACCGCGGCGCTCACAAAGGTTTTGTCGATGAAAGGGCTTGCAAGTTTTATTTCATATGATCAGGTTGCGAAAGCAAGTGAATCACAAGGACGCCGTGACGAAACAAAAATTTTAACAATTGCCATATCGCATGTCGAATATGAAACCGACAAGCGGCATTATGCGCATATTGATTGCCCGGGACATGCTGACTATATTAAAAATATGATTACCGGAGCTGCTCAGATGGATGGCGCAATACTCGTAGTTTCTGCCACAGATGGACCAATGCCTCAAACCCGTGAACATATCCTCTTAGCGCGACAGGTTAACGTACCGGCAATCGTCGTGTTTCTTAATAAAGTAGATGCCGTGGAAGATAAAGAACTCGTTGACCTAGTCGAGATGGAAATCCGCGATCTTTTGACAAAATATAATTTCCCTGGAGACAAAACGCCGATTATTCGTGGCTCAGCTCTCAAAGCGCTTAATGCAGCTTCTGCGAGCGACGAAGCATGCAAACCAATTTTTGAGCTCATGAATGCAGTTGATGAATTCATCCCAACACCAAAGAGAGATGTTGATAAGCCGTTTCTTATGGCGGTTGAGGATGTCTTTTCAATCTCCGGACGCGGAACCGTTGCTACTGGCAGAGTTGAACGCGGAAAAGTAAAAGTTGGTGAAGAAATTGACCTCATCGGACTTCATCCAGAAATTAAAAAATCGGTTGTTACCGGTGTTGAAATGTTTCGCAAGGTTCTCGATGAAGGAGAAGCAGGTGATAACGTAGGCCTTCTTCTTCGGGGTGTTGAAAAAGCGGACATTGAAAGAGGAATGGTCGCAGCAAAACCTGGTTCGATTACTCCTCATACGAAATTTAAAGCACAAATTTATTCTTTAAAGAAAGAGGAAGGGGGACGCCATACTCCGTTCTTTGCTGGCTATAGGCCACAATTTTATTTCCGAACCACTGATGTCACTGGAACAGTTAAACTTCCTCAGGGCGTTGAAATGGTTATGCCTGGAGATAATGTAGAAGTCGAAGCCGAACTCATTCAGCCAGTAGCTCTTGAAAAAGAATTGCGTTTTGCGATTCGCGAAGGCGGAAGAACAGTCGGTGCAGGTGTTATTACTGAAATTCTTGCGTAAAGGAGCCTATGCAAACTATACGAATTAAGTTAAAAGCGTACGATCACAGAATCCTGGACCAGTCGACTCAGGAAATAGTCGAAACAGCAGTGCGTACTGGAGCAGAAGTGGCAGGACCGATTCCTTTGCCGACTGACAGGAAAATTTATACTGTGCTTCGTTCACCGCATATTGACAAAAAATCACGAGAACAGTTTATGGTTGCGGTACATAAACGTACCCTCGAAATAAAAAATCCTACAGCAAAAACAATTGATGCCTTGCGCAAACTTAATCTCCCCGCTGGCGTTAATGCTGAAATCAAGCAGGAGATGTAAGGAGTAACCATGATCAGGGAAATGATTGGACGTAAAATCGGAATGACTCAACTCTATGACGCACAATCAATGTTTCGAGGTGTAACTGCATTAGAAGTAAATCCGGGCGTTGTCCTGGAAGTAAAAAAATACACGAAGAAAAACGTCGCCAAGGTTGGTTTTTTCCCTGAAATCCGCGAACGCAAACATAAAAAACCGTTAGCGGGATATTTCAAAAAACTCAATCTTCCCTATCAACAGTATGTCACTGAAATCCCCGTCGAAGAAAATGAAACCTTAAAAACTGGAGATCCAGTTGGCATCGAGGTATTCAGCGAGAATGAAAAGGTAGATGTGGTTGGAATTTCCAAAGGCAAGGGATTTCAGGGGGGAATGCGGCGGCATAATTGGTCGGGACAGCCAGCAGCGCATGGTTCAATGAGCCATCGGCGAATTGGTTCAAATGGAGCCAATACATTTCCGGGACGCGTTCTACGTGGACACAGAATGCCTGGACATCAAGGCGATGCGCGAATTACGATTAAAAACACAACCATTGTCAAAATCGATAAAGAACGAAATCTTCTGTTTGTAGAAGGATCCGTTCCTGGCGGTAAAAATGCGATTGTGACCATTAAAAAGAAAGCATAAGGTTTGAATCATGAAATTGAAAGTACATACCATCGAAGGGAAAGTCGTCGGTGAACAAGAACTCAATGCGCAAGTGTTTGACGGAAAGGTCAACATGGACCTGCTCCATCAAGTTATCCGCGGCTATCAAACATTGAAAAACTCAATGCGAAAGGCATCGACAAAAACTAGAGGCGATGTTTCCGGAAGTGGAGCAAAACCATGGCGCCAAAAAGGTACTGGACGCGCTCGAGTTGGCGAAAAACGAAACCCCATCTGGCGTAAAGGGGGCATTGTTTTTGGACCGCATCCGCACATAAAATCCTTCAGTCTTCCGAAAAAGATACGACTCGCCGCTTTAAAATCGGCTCTCAACGCAAAAACACGCGACAATCAATTGCTTGTCCTGGACGTTTTAAGCATGAAAAATATCGAGACAAAGGAATTCGCAAAAATAATCAGGAATCTCAAGGTTACCACAACAGGATTATGGGTTGATAAAGCATTCTCGCGCCAGATAACTCTTTCGGCGCGGAATATCCCCATGGTACTCTTAAAACGAGCTGACGATGTAAATGCTTATGACCTTCTCAACAATTCATTTCTCGTGATAACTCAAGAGGCGCTTACGATTCTTGAGAAAAAAATCTTAGAAAGGAATTCTTGAAATGAAAAATTTTTATGATATAATCATTACTCCTTTGTTGACCGAGAAGGCGACGCGGCTAAATCCGCTCAACCAGTATATGTTTGAGGTTTCGAGGGAAGCGAATAAGATTGAGATAAAGAATGCGGTTGAGAAAATATATAAAGTGAAGGTAAAAACAGTGCATACCATAAGTCATAAAGGAAAGAAAAAGAGAATTCGCGCTCAACAAGGATACACTGCATCTTGGAAAAAAGCGATTATTACATTGCAGCCAGGAAACAAAATCGAGTTTGCTTAAACCATATGGGAATAAAGACATTAAAACCAACTACTGCACCGCAGCGTTTTACCGTACTTCCTGATTTTCAGGAAATCACAAAAGATTTCCCAGAAAAGTCGCTACTGGTTCCTCTTAAAAAAACCGGCGGAAGGAATAACCGGGGAAGAATCACTTCACGCAGGCACGGCGGAGGACATAAACAAATGTACCGCCTAATCGATTTCAAGCGGAATAAATTTGATATTCCCGGAAAAGTTATTGCGATTGAATATGATCCGGGTCGTACTGCCCGCATCGCTCTTATTGAATACCCCGATAAAGAACGAAGATACATCATTCTCCCAAAAGATTTGAAAGTTGGAAACACGATAATCAGCGCAGCAAATGCTCAGACGGAAATCAATCCCGGAAATGCAATGAAATTAGAATATATACCTCTCGGTAGCACAATTCACAACATTGAACTGCATCCGCAAAGCGGCGCTACTTTTGTGCGCAGCGCTGGAAGCAGCGCTCAACTCATGGCGAAAGAAAAAGGATTTGCCCAGATTCGAATGCCGTCCGGAGAGATTCGAACCGTAAGTCTCCAGTGCCGGGCAACCATTGGACAAATAGGTTTCGAGGAACATGCATCACGGGTATACGGGAAAGCCGGCCGCCGGCGTTGGCTTGGTAAACGACCTGAAGTGCGCGGCGTCGCAATGAACCCAATAGATCATCCGCATGGCGGAGGAGAAGGAAAAGCCGGCCAAGGAAATCCACATCCAGTCACCCCATGGGGGAAACCGACAAAAGGCGGAAAAACACGAAGACCAAAAAATAAAAGCAACCGTTATATTATCCGCAGGAGAAAATAATGGGAAGATCAACCAAAAAAGGGCCATTTGTCGAGAAAAAACTATTAGAGAAAGTGCAAGCCGCTCATTCCAAGAATGACCGGAAGCCGATCAAAACATGGTCGCGCTCTTCCATGGTGCTTCCCGAATTTGTCGGTTTTACCTTTGCAATTCATGATGGACATAAACACATTCCTGTTTTTATCACTGAAAGTATGGTGGGGCATCGTCTTGGGGAGTTTGTTCCCACTAGACTTTTTAAGCAACATGGCGGCATTAAGGCGAAAAAGGCATTAGAAAAAACATAAAAATATGGCAGCTTTTGCGCAGGCAAAATATCTCAGGATTTCTCCAACAAAAGCACGGGTTATTATCCCTTTATTGAAGGGAAAATCAACGGTTGAAGCATTGCAGATTTTAAAATTTACCAATAAGAAGGCAAGTGCCCTGTTTGAGAAAGTAATTAAATCTGCGGTAAGCAATGCTGCCCAGAAAGGTATTGATAAAAATTTGCTCTATATCAGCCGCATTCTTGTTGACGGCGGACCAATGTATAAACGATACAAAGCGGCTCCCTTCGGACGAGCAGTGATGATCCGCAGACGGACATCACATATTTCAATATATCTTGACGCAAAAGGCATGCCCGTGAATCAAGACCGGCACGCAAAAGTAGCGAAAAAAGAAAGAATTCCCAAAAAGCGGTAATCAAGAGGTGAAATAGTGGGACAAAAAGTTCATCCCTATGTATTGCGAATCGGCTTTGGTAAAACATGGCTTTCTCGGTGGTTTGTTGACCGAAAAAGAGAATTTGCCCAGTTTGTTGAAGAAGATGTCCATATCAGAGAAATTATTAAAAAATCATACAACGAAGGATCTATCTCCCGTATAGAAATTGAAAGAGTTTCAAACGGAGCAATTCGTATCCGCATATCAACATCTCGCCCTGGAGTTATTATCGGGCGAAGGGGACAGGATATCGAGCGAGTCAAATCCGAAATATACGCTCTTACGAAAAAAGAAATTATGATCGACGTCGAAGAAATTCTCGAGCCCGCATCAGAAGCGCAATTGATCGCAGAGCAAATTTCTTTTCAGATTATTAAGCGCGTAAATTTTCGGCGCGCGATGAAAAAAGCTGTGGCCAACGCACTCCAGGCTCGCGTTCAAGGGATAAAGATCCGCGCTTCCGGACGCTTGGGGGGTGCTGAAATTGCGCGCAGCGAGATCTATAAATTCGGAAAAATACCCCTTCAAACGTTTAAATCGAATATTGATTACGGATTTGCGATATCAAAAACAACCTACGGCACTATTGGCGTAAAAGTATGGCTTTATAAAACTGACGCGTATCTTGGCGACTACTTAAAACCACAGGAAGAACCAAAAGAATAAATCTATGGCATTTACTCCTGCGCGAATCAAATATCGGAAATCGCAACGCGGCAATCGTACGGGACTTGCCGTTGCCGGCAGTAGAATAAGTTTTGGCGAATTTGGATTAAAAAGCTTGGAATGCGGGTATTTAACAAATAACCAGTTAGAAATGATCCGAGTTATCATGAGTCGAGCATTACGCCGCGGCGGTAAATTCTGGATCAGAGTGTTTTCCGATAAGCCCTATACTAAAAAACCAGCGGAAACCCGCCAAGGTAAAGGCAAAGGCGATGTTGACCATTATGTCGCAGTAATCCGCAGAGGTATGATTCTTTTCGAGATTGGCGGCATACCCCGAGAATACGCGCTGGAAGTATTTAACAGCATTGCGTACAAACTTCCAATGAAAACGAGGTTTATTGAACGATGATAAAAATAAAAGATATTCGTCTTCTCTCAAAAGAAGAAATCGAGACAAAAATCAATGATTTGAAGAAAGATTTGTTCGATTTAAACTTTAAACGACGCTATGGAAAAGTGGAAAAACCACATCTCTTTAGCCAAGCCCGAAAAGACATCGCGAGAATGAAAACAGTCTTAAAGGAGAAGCAAAATGGAAAAGCGAAAAAAGATTCTTGAAGGACAAGTACTGTCGAACAAAATGAAAAATACAGTAGTTGTTCAAGTGGCAATGTCAATTCGGCATCCACTTTATAAAAAAGGTGTAAAAAAACAAACAAAAATAAAAGCCCATTCTCTTTTACAAAACATCCAGATAGGAGACAAGGTAAGAATTATTGAAAACAAACCTATCTCGAAGGAAAAACGATTTCGCGTTGTGGAAGTCATAAAATAAAAAACGATGTTAATAGTAAAGAGTCGACTCAAAGTTGCGGATAACACGGGAGCAAAAATTGTTTCACTCATCGGAGTTATTGGTAAAAAAAATAAGCTGTACGCTGACATTGGCGATGTCATTACTGCAAATGTGAAAGAATCAATAGGAGAGGCCCAAGTGAAAAAAGGGGAAGTTGTACGTGCGGTAGTTGTGCGCACCCATTTTCCAATACGCCGGAATGATGGCTCGGTTATCAAGTTCGATACCAACGCTTGCGTGATCATTGATAAGCAAAACAACCCTCGAGGAACAAGGGTTTTTGGTCCAGTTGCCCGAGAATTACGATCAACATTCAGTAAAATACTCTCGCTTGCTCCGGAGGTGCTCTAATGTTAGGCATTCGAAAAAATGATAAAGTAATTGTTCGATCCGGAAAGGATAAAAACAAGACAGGAACGGTATTGCAAATTCTCCGGGAAAAAAAACGTGCTATCGTCGAAGGGGTAAATATTGTGAAAAAGCACATGCGGAAACGAAGCGAAAACAGCCCTTCGGGAATAGTCGAACGTCCGGCATCAATCTCAATTTCAAACCTTGCGCTCTACTGTACTGCTTGTAAAAAAGGGGTTCGTTATTCCGTGAAACTGCTTGAGGATAAGACAAAAATAAGAACATGCAAAAAATGCGGTGCATCCCTATGAACTCCCAAAAAAAATATATTCCGCGCTTAAAAGAAAAATATCTGAACGAAGTCATCCCTCAAATGAAAGAAAAATTCGGCTATACCAATACCTTAGCAATTCCGAAGCTTCTTAAAATTTCTATCAATATGGGCGTTGGAGAAGCGCTGCAAGACACGAAGTATATCGATAAAGCGAAACAAGAACTTGCCACAATTACCGGCCAAATGCCGAAAGTTACCCGTGCCCGCAAGGCTATTTCAAACTTCAAATTAAAGCAAGGGGCTGCAATTGGGTGCGCGGTAACGTTACGTAAAGACCGAATGTATGAATTTCTTGATAAATTCATTAGCATTGCTGCTCCGCGTATTCGAGATTTTCGAGGGTTTACGCTTCGCGGTTTTGATGGCAACGGAAACTACAACTTTGGCCTTTCAGAACAAACCATTTTTATCGAACTTGAAACAGACCGGCTTGAGCGCACTCAAGGGCTTAATATCACAATCTGCACATCAGCGCAAACCGACGAAGAGGCAAAAGCATTATTGATTTTCTTAGGTTTTCCATTCCGAAAGTAAAGATAAGGAGCGCCATGGCAACAACTGCGAAAATCGAAAAATGGAAGAAAAAGTCAAAATTCAAAGTGCGCCATAAAAATCGGTGCCGTCTGTGCGGAAGACCGAGGGGATTTATCCGTGATTTTGAACTTTGCAGAATTTGTTTTCGCGAGTTGGCCTGGCAAGGAAAGATTCCAGGAGTAGTAAAGGCAAGCTGGTAAAACATAAAAAACATGAGTAGAACAGATATTATCGCCGATGCAATTACAATTATTCGTAATGGATATCAAGCTCGCAAATCTGATGTTTTCATACCGTATTCAAAGCTACTGATGAGCGTCTGTCAAATACTGAAAGATAACGGGTATATCGAAAACCTCCGACAGGTGGAAGAAGGAAAAAAATCCACAATTAAGGTCTATCTGGCTTATATCGGAAAACGCCCGGCATTACAAAAAATTATTCGTATTTCTCGTCCGGGTAGACGTGTCTATGTTTCAAAAACCCATATACCAAATGTTTTGCGCGGGAAAGGGCTTGCAATCGTCTCGACATCAAAGGGTCTTTTTACGGCTCTACAGGCAAAAGAAAGCAAACTTGGCGGAGAAGTATTGCTCTACGCTTGGTAACGGAAGGAACGACAATGTCACGTATAGGGAAAAAACCGATAGATATTCCAAAAAACAGTAAAATAACCATTACCGAACATACTGTCCATATCGAAGGACCTAAAGGAAAAATGGACCTTGTTATTCCATGTGGAATTTCCGTTACGCAGAAAGATGGAAAAGTTTCTGTGCTCCGTAATAACAATACGAAAGAAATCCGACAGAAACACGGCTTAATCCGTGCGCTTATCGCGAATATCTTTAAGGGTGTCATCGACGGTTACAAAAAGGAGCTTGAGATTATCGGCATCGGCTACAAAGTTCTCTTAAAAGGAAAAAATCTTGAAATACAACTTGGTTTTTCCCATCCGGTTCATATACAAATTCCTGATATTTTAAAGGTTACTGCTCCAGCGCCGACAAAAATAGCCATTGAGGGGTGTGATAAAGAGGCTGTAGGAAATTTTGCGGCAAAGATACGAAAAATCTGCCCGCCTGAACCCTATAAAGGGAAGGGAATTCGATACACCGGTGAATATGTAAGGAAAAAACTGGGCAAAGCCCTGGCAAAAGCAGCCTAAGGATCAATTATGAAAAAACAAGGAAGAGCACTACGGCATAAGCGCACACGAAAAAAAGTCTCCGGCACAACCACTCACCCCAGAGTTTGCGTCTTTCGGAGTAAAAAACATATCTATGCTCAGATTATCAACGATCAAGACTCTAAAACAATACTTGCATTCTCAACCCGTGACAAAGAATTTCTGAAAACCGGTTTAAAAACAACAAACCAAAAGGCAGCGCAGATGCTTGGCGAAACACTGGCAAAAAAAGCCATTGAAAAAGGAATTCAGCAAGTTTGTTTCGATAAGGCTGGTTATTTATTTCATGGTCGAGTTAAAGCTCTCGCAGAAGGTTTGCGAAAAGGAGGATTAAAGTTGTAATGGATACACGGAAAAGCTCGCTGCAGACTGACGATGCATTTATAGAAAAAGTGGTTTCAATCAATCGCGTTACAAAAGTTACGAAAGGTGGAAAAAATCTTAAGTTTTCTGCATTGATCGTTGTTGGCGACGGCAAAGAGCGGGTTGGTTTCGCAATCGGAAAAGCACTCGAAGTTTCGGAAGCTATCCGCAAAGGAATTAAACAAGCAAAGCGAAATATGATTTCAGTGAAAAAACAAGATTTAACAATTCCCCATGATGTTATCGGAAAGTTTGGAGCGGTAAATGTCCTTCTCAAACCAGCATCAGCTGGAACAGGAGTTATCGCCTGTCTTGCAGTTCGATCGATCTGTGAATGTATTGGCATCCATGACATCCTTACGAAGGTGCTTTCAAAATCAAATAATCCAATCAATGTTGTCCGAGCAACTTTTGAAGGGCTAAAACAAATAAAATCATAACGGAGTAAAGTATGGATTTATCCCAATTGAAGCCTCGACACAAAAATAAACAAAGAAAACGTGTTGGACGCGGAATCGGTTCCGGCCTAGGAAAAACATCTACGCGCGGCCATAAAGGTACTGGCCAGCGTTCTGGCCGTGATTTCTATATTGGATTTGAAGGCGGAAATGTTCCATTTATCCGCCGTCTGCCCAAATACGGCTTTAACCATAAGCCAAAAATTACTTTCCAGATCGTGAATATTCGCGATCTAGAAGAACGCTTTGCGAATAACGCAGAGGTTACCCCGCATACACTTAAAGAAAAAGGTCTGATTAAAAATCTCGACGGTAAGATAAAAATTTTGGCTGACGGTACCTTGACGAAGAAATTGGCTGTTTCGGCTCATAAATTTTCAAAAAAAGCTATTGAAATCATCACAGCAAACAAAGGAACTACCCAGTGCTTAAGTCGTTAGCAAATATTTTTAAAATTCACGAATTGCGCCAGAAGATCCTCATTACTCTGGCGCTTATCTTTGTATACCGCCTGGGTTGTTTTATCCCAACACCCGGAGTTGATGGGCAGGCACTCTCAAATTTCTTTGATATCCTGGCAAAAAAACAGGGAACAAATATTTTCGGTTTCGTAAGCCTGTTTACCGGCGGAGCATTGAAGCGATTAAGCGTCTTTGCCTTAGGTATCATGCCTTACATTTCAGCGTCGATTATTATGCAACTTTTGACTGCCGTGATACCATCCCTGGAAAAACTTGCCAAAGAAGGAAAATCCGGCTATGAAAAAATCAATCAATTTACCCGCTATGTAACACTCGTACTCTGCATTATCGAGGGTTTATTCTTAAGTTTTTGGCTTTCGGAAAAAAGTAATTTCTTAGGTGTTGTTATCGTACCTGATCCAAGCATGCTTTTTCATTTCACAACAGTACTTACGCTTACCGTGGGAACATTATTCGTGATGTGGCTTGGAGAACAAATACAAGAACGCGGGGTAGGAAACGGCATTTCTTTGATTATTACCGCCAGTATTTTATCAAGACTGCCTGTTTCGCTTTACCAAATGTACATACTCTATTCACCATTTGACCCTTCAAAACGAATGATACGACTCCATGAAATCATTGCTTTGCTTGCCATATGGCTTCTCGTGATTCTCGCTGTAGTTCTTTTCTCTCAGGCGCAGCGGAGAATTCCCGTACAATACGCTCGCCGGGTAGTAGGCAGGAAAATATATGGCGGTCAATCAACGTATCTTCCGATTCGTGTAGACATGGCAGGCGTTATCGCCATTATTTTTGCCCAATCAGTTCTTTTATTCCCCTCAACGATCGCCACAATGCTTCCGAAAAGCACCTTTGTCCAGAAAATGATAATGCCTTTCTTTAATGAACGCGGATTACTGTATAATTCGGCATATGTCCTTTTGGTCTTCTTTTTTATGTACTTTTACACCGCTATTGTTTTTAACCCAATTGAGATCGCCAACGGCTTAAAAAAGCATGGTGGATTTATTCCAGGTGTACGCCCAGGAGATAATACCGCCAAGTATCTCGATTATGTTGCCACCCGGCTCGTTTTTGCCGGATCTGCTTATATAGCACTCATTGCGATCGTACCAGCGCTGGTTATGCGCGGATTTCACCTACCATCGTATGAACTCGCTTCATTCTTTGGCGGAACAACTATATTGATCTTTGTCGGTGTCATGCTCGATACAATGCGCCAAATTGAATCACAATTGATGCTTCAACACTATGATGGATTCTTAAGTACAGGAAGGATCAAGGGGCGACGATGAATATTATACTCTTGGGAGCTCCCGGAAGCGGAAAAGGAACTCAGGGAAAAATCTTAAAAGAACATTTTCAGGCAACAGAAGTATCCCTGGGAGATCTTTTGCGAATAGAGGTTAAACAGGGTTCGCTTATCGGAAAGAAAGTTGAATCATTCATGAAAGAAGGAGCCCTGGTTCCCGATGAAATAGTTGCCGAGGTTATCAAGCAGCATATTCCAAAAGGCAGTTTTTTGTTGGACGGTTTTCCACGAACCATCGCTCAGGCAGAAATACTGGAAAAATTACTCAAAGAAAAAGGAATTTCCATTGATCTCGTCCTTTATTTTCATGTTCCAGAAAACGTCCTCATCGAAAGACTTTCCGGACGAAGAGTGTGCAAGAACTGCGGGCGCTTATACCACATGAAAACGATGCCTCCAAAGCAAAACGGTTTATGTGACAGCTGCCAGGGTCCTTTGATTACCCGAGCAGACGATAACGAAGAAACGATCAAAAAACGCCTGGCAGTATTTCTAAAACAAAGCCTCCCTTTATTTGATTATTACAAAAAGAAAAACATACTATTGGAAATTAATGCCGAGGGAAATAAAGATGTAATTTTCTCTCGGATACTTGATTCTTTGAAAAAAACGCATGGTGCACATTAAATCGCCCCATGAAATTCGGGCGATGCGCCGCGCAGGAAAAATTGCAGGAGCAATACTGAAAAAACTCAGTCAATTCGCAGCTCCAGGCAAAACAACCTCTGAAATTGACCTATACGCTGAAACTTTGATAAAAAAATATCAGGCTTCTGCTGCATTTAAAGGGTACCAGGGATTTCCTGCTACGGTATGTGTCTCACTAAACGAGGAACTTATCCATGGCATACCAAACGCGGAACGATATCTTACAGAAACTGACTTGGTGAGTATCGACTTAGGAATAAAATACCAAGGATATTATGCCGATACCGCTTGTTCTTTTTATATAGGACATACGCCGCCTTTGCTCATCAAAAACTTATTGGAGATAGGCAAGGGGGCGCTCCAACGGGCGCTCAAGGTGGTCCGAGATGGAACCACTATTGGAGACATAGGGTTTGCTATCCAGGATTATGTAGAAAAAAACAACTTCTGCGTTGTGCGCAAATTCGTAGGGCATGGGATTGGTACTACGCTCCACGAAGAACCTGAAGTATATAATTTTGGCAACAAAGGAGAAGGAACAGTCTTACGCACAGGGATGACCATAGCAATTGAGCCTATGATAACCGTTGATAGTCCCGACGTTGAGATATTGCCTGACCATTGGACAGTTGTTTCAAAAGACAGAAAACCCTGTGTTCATTTTGAACACACAGTGCTGGTTGCAAAAAAGAATTGCGTTGTACTCACAAACTAAAACATATGCCAAAGGAAGATTTAATTGAAACCGAAGGAGAAGTGACCGAGTCACTCCCCAATGCAATGTTCCGAGTAAAAATTGAAGGTGGACATATTTTATTGGCACACGTATCAGGAAAAATGCGTATGCATTTTATCCGCATACTGCCAGGTGATAGAGTGCGATTGGAAATTTCTCCCTATGACTTATCAAAAGGAAGAATAACCCAGAGGTTAAAGTAAGATGAAAGTACGAGCATCGGTAAAACGTATCTGTGAAAACTGTAAAATAGTTAAGCGGCAAAGGGTTTTGCGTGTCATTTGCAAAAATCCAAAACACAAACAACGTCAAGGTTAAAAAAGAGGTTAAACCATGCCCAGAATAGTTGGTATTGACTTGCCGAAAGAAAAAAAGATAATGGTCGCCCTACGCTATATTTATGGCATTGGTAAATTTCGTGCCGATAAAATTTTAGAACAAGCGCAGATTGATCCAAACCGACGTGCGAAAGACCTTAATGACGAAGAGATATCTCGGATAACCTCGATTATCCAGACTAATTATCGCGTTGAAGGTGAACTGAAACGTGAAATTACGCAGAATATCCGCCGATTAATGGAAATCGGCTCATACCGCGGTTCCCGCCATAAAAAGGGACTTCCTGTCCGAGGGCAACGCACACGCTGCAATGCTCGCACACGAAAAGGACCAAAACCTCGGGTTGGAGGAATTAAAAAGAAGGGATAAGAATGGCTCAACAACAAACACACAGAAAGAAAAAGAAAAAAATAGCGCTTACTTCTAGCGCAGGCATCGCTCATATAAAATCAACCTTTAATAATACAATCATTACGATTACTGACCTGCAAGGAAATACTTTAGTTTGGGGCTCTTCAGGTATCTCGGGTTTTAAAGGAACAAAAAAATCAACTCCGTATGCCGCGCAAATGGCCGCGCTAGGCGTAGCAAATCGGGCAAAAGAAATAGGCATCAAGGAACTTGAAGTGCGAGTGAAAGGCCCTGGTGCTGGACGCGAAGCCGCAATTCGTTCTCTACAGGGAGCCGGATTGATCATTCGAAAGGTCAAGGATGTAACACCGATACCGCATAACGGCTGCCGGCCGCCCAAAAAACGAAGAGTCTAATCAATAACCCAAGGAGGAAAGAGAACAATGGCTCGTTTTGTAGGTCCTTATTGTAAAGTATGCCGAAGAGAAGGAGCAAAGCTTTTTCTCAAAGGTGATCGCTGCAACACTGAAAAATGTTCCTTTGCGAAGAGACCGTACCCTCCGGGACATAAAGGGAAGTTTTTCCGACCAGGAAAATCTTCTTATTATTCACTGCAGCTCCGCGAAAAACAAAAAGTGAAAAAAATCTATGGGCTCCTGGAACGACAGTTCCGTCGATATTTTGAAGTTGCATCACGCACAAAAGGGAAAACCGGAAAAGTCCTCATTCAGCTCCTTGAAAGAAGACTCGACAATGTAATTTTCCGACTTCTCTATGCGACATCGCGCAATCAAGCACGTCAAATCGTCAGTCATGGATTTGTTTTTGTGAATGGAAAGCGGGTGAATATCCCTTCTTATCTCATCGATAAAGATGACCGCATAGAAATTCGAACAACCGAGAAACAAAAAACTTTCATAAAAACAAACGTTGAGAGTTCTCTGAAAACCAGAAGCATTCCTGCTTGGCTTTTCCAAGATAAAGAAAAATTTTCGGGTGAAATTCTCAGGTTACCAGAAAAAGAAGATCTGACAATTCCTATCGATGAACAATTAATCGTTGAGTTGTATTCAAAGTAAATAAAGCAAAAGGCTGCTAGCAATTGAGAAAGAACGAGGAGGTTTAGAGATATGGGCGTAAAATGGAGAGATTTCCAATTTCCGAAAAAGATTACGGTTGACGAAGCAACCTATTCAATCACATACGGAAAATTTATCGCTGAACCTTTTGAGCGAGGGTATGGAACCACCCTGGGGAATGCCATACGAAGAATTCTCCTTTCCTCACTTGAGGGCTACGCGATAACTTCAGTGCGTTTCGAAGGGGTAAACCACGAATTTACAACGATTCCTGGAGTGCTCGAAGATGTTACCGAGATTATTCTCAATGTCAAAAATATCGTGCTGAAATCATTTAGTAAAGCACCAAAATTGATTCATATTAAAAAAGAAAAAAAAGGACCAATTACTGCCGGTGATATCATTACCGACGAAACAATCGAAGTAATAAACAAAGACTTACACATCGCGACGCTTACCCGGGATGGATTGTTCCAGGTAGAAATGGAAGTTGCCAAGGGCAGGGGTTTCGTTACCGCAGATCTTAACCGAAAAGAAGACAGCCCGATTGGAGTAATTTCAGTTGATTCTATTTTCTCCCCGGTCCGGAAAGTAAACTTTTCCGTAGGAAATATTCGCGTTGGGAAAAAAACTGACTATGACTCGTTAACAGTCGAAATCTGGAGCAATGGAAGTATTGAGCCAAAAGAATGCTTAATCTACGCCGCAACTATTTTAAATAGACACCTTGAGCTTTTTGCAACCCTAGGACAAGTTCCCGAAGAAGAAGAATACGAAGAACAGCTTACTACCGAAGAACGGGCACTCTATGAAAAACTGAAACTTCCGATATCTGAGCTTGAGCTTACAGTCCGAAGCGCCAATTGCCTGAGAGAAGCAAATATTAAAACCCTTTCGGATCTGGTAACCAAAACAGAGGCGGAGATGCTCTCTTTCCGGAATTTTGGAAAAAAATCGCTCGATGAAATCACTACGCTCTTAAAAAGCATGGGCCTATCACTTGGAATTACCGTAGACAAACGCAAACTGGAGAAAGCTTAATATGCGACACTACGATAGAAACGACCACTTATCTCGGTCGTACGCTCAACGAAAAGCCCTTATCCGAAGCATGATTCGTAATCTCATACTCCATGAACGCGTTAAAACTACGCCTCGAAAAGCAAAAGCACTGGCTTCAGCAATTGCCCGAGTAATTATTTGGGCAAAAAAGGGAACACTCCACCATCAACGGCTCATTTACAAGGTTATTCCAGACCACGCATTGGTACAGCAAATTTGCAAAGACATAGCGATGCGCTACAAAGACATTTCAAGCGGCTTTACCAGAATTATTCGGACTGGAACACGGAAAGGGGATGGAGCCGAACTCGCTTTTATCGAATTGACCAAAAGAGAGATCAAGAAAAAACCTATCTCAGCTGTTAAGGCGCAAGGAGAAAACCAAGATGTAAAAACGACTGAAGAGAGATCAAAATCCTCTCAGCCATTGAAGTCAGGGATCAAAGGGATTTTCCGGCGAAAAGCGGCTAAAAATGGGTAAAACCATTATCGAAAAAATATTCTCAGCGCACTGCGGAAAACCGGTTTCCGCGGGTGAAGTTGGAATCGCGCGAGTTGACTTTTGTTTCTCACAGGACGGAACCACGTCCCTTGTTCTTGATAGCCTTGTGAAATTTGAAGCTACCCAAATAGCACGCCCGAACTCTTATGCCATGTTCATCGATCACTCAGCTCCTGCACCGAACATTGGTGTTGCCAAAGTACACCAGAGAATGCGCCTCTTCCGTGACCAACTACATAATAAGCTCTACGACGTAGGATGCGGCATCTCTCACCAGCTCATGATTGAAGAAGGGCATATTAAGCCTGGCTCAATCGTCTTGGGAGCTGATTCCCATACCGCTACGGGAGGTATTCTCAATGCCGCGTGTTTTGGAGTAGGCTCAACCGATTTGGCAATCGCTCTCATCTATAAAAAAAATTGGTTTAAGGTACCTTCTACAATCAAGGTGATTCTCTCTGGAAAAACGCCTCCGGGTGTATTTTCCAAAGATATTGCACTTGAGATAATCCGCAGATTTACTGCTCGAGGAGCAACCTATAAAGCTTTGGAAATTGAAGGAAAAGGATTCCAAAGTCTCTCACTGGATGCCCGGGCAACAATTACGAATATGAGTATTGAATGCGGCGCAAAAACAGCCATATCAAGCGTTGACAAAAAGACCGCTGCATACTTACGATCAATTGGAATAAGAAAGTTCACTCCTGTTTACCCCGATAAAAATGCGAATTACGAAAGAATCGAAGAAATTGATCTTTCAGAGTTAACTCCTGTGATCGCTCAACCGCATACAGTCGACAATGTAGTTCCAGTAGAAAATCTCCGCGGGCAATCATTCCATCAAGGGTTCATTGGAACATGTACCAACGGCCGACTTGAAGATTTGTTAATCGCAGCCAGAATCCTGAAAGGGAAGAAAATTCACCGCAACATAAAACTCTTCATTGCCCCAGCTTCAGAGCGAATTTTACGCGCCGCATATAAGAAGGGGCTCGTAAAAACCTTTATCGACGCGGGGGCTATTTTTCTCACTCCGGGGTGCGGGCCATGTGTGGGAACTCATCAAGGCATTCCCGCCGATGGAGAGAAAGTTCTTTCAACCGCGAACAGAAATTTCAAAGGAAGGATGGGTAACCCAAATGCCTTCATCTACCTTGCATCTCCTGCTACCGTCGCAGCATCTGCACTCAAGGGAAAAATCACCGATCCAAGAACCTGCATAAAAAGAAAGGGGTAAGTGATATGCTCGACATCAAGACACTCTTGAAGCTCTGTATGGAGAAAAAAGCTTCAGATATACACCTTACCGTGGATAGCTTCCCTATCTTGCGTATTGATGGGGGATTGCACCTCATGGATCACCTGGAACGACTCGATCGTGAAAAATTGAAAAATATCATCTACAGTATTCTCTCCGATGTACAAAAAGAACAATTTGAAAAGAATAAGGAGCTTGATTTTTCCTTCGCTCCAGTTGGATATGATCGATTTCGTGTCAACATACATTTGCAACGGGGAAGCGTCGAAGGAGCTTTCCGAAGAATCCCTGATGTTATCCCAAGCATAAAAACACTGGGACTCCCTCAGGTGGCTGAAGATTTCGCGAGAAAGCCGAATGGATTGGTGCTGGTAACCGGTCCGACCGGCGTCGGAAAAACAACAACACTCGCCGCGATGCTTGATCTCATTAATGCTGAACGAGAAAGTATTATTATTTGCATCGAAGATCCCATCGAATTCCTTCATCACAATAAAAAAAGCGTGATTAAACAGCGCGAGATATACGCGGATACCCTTTCTTTTGCGGAAGCCTTAAAACGAACTTTGCGACAAGATCCGGACGTCATCGTTGTAGGCGAGATGCGCGACCTTGAAACAATTTCGACAACGTTGACTGCTGCAGAAACAGGACATCTGGTATTGGCAACTCTGCATACCCCTGATGCCCCGCAAACAGTGCAACGTATTATTGATGTGTTTCCACCGTATCAACAACATCAGGTACGATTACAGCTTGCAGATTGTCTGCAAGGAGTTATGTCACAGCTGCTTCTTCCGCATGCGTCAGGTAAAGGCCGCGTTCTTTCAACTGAAATAATGGTGGCAACCCCTGGCATTCGAAACTTAATCCGAGAAGGAGAAATCGCGCAAATTCCAACTTTGATTCAGACTGGAGCGCAGTATGGCATGAAAACTATGGACAAGTGCCTTAAAGAATTGTACGAAAATAAGCAAATTACCTATGAGGCAGCCTTGAGCAAAGTAAAAAGCATTCAGGAATTTAAGGTGCTTTAAACCCTGATAAAAAACTATGGCGCTCGAATCCACAAGAATCCTTTCTGGAACAGCCTTTAAATTTGGCGACGATATTAATACTGATTCTATTATTTCGGGAAGGTACAAGTTTTCAATTACAAACATGAAGGAACTTTCGCAATATCTCTTTGAAGATATTCGTCCTCATTTCGCTCAAGAACTCGTTCCGCAGAAAAGCATCATCGTTGCCGGAAATAACTTTGGCATGGGATCTTCTCGAGAACAAGCCCCATGGGTCATTAAAGAGAGCGGAATTCTCTGCGTAATCGCAAAGAACTTTGCCCGAATATTTTATCGAAATGCTTTTAACATCGGTTTATGCCTTATTGAGGCAGACACTGACCTTATTCAAGAAAAAGACTTACTGGATGTTGATTTGCAGCGTGGCATTATCACGGATCAAACAAATAAAAAAACACTGCAATTCCACCCTTTAAATAAATTTCAACAGGAACTTATCGAATTCGGGGGAATCATTAAATATCTAAAAAAATACAACGAGTTTAAAATCTAGCCATGCGCACGGTAACCCTTATTCCCGGCGATGGAATCGGACCGGAAGTTACCCAAGCTGCGCAGCGATGCGTAGAAGCAACCGGAGTGACCCTGAATTGGGAAATTCAACCTGCCGGAGAAAATGCACTTCAGACTGAAGGATCGCTTCTCCCAGAAAAAACCCTTAATTCAATACGCAAAAATAAAGTTGGACTCAAAGGTCCAATGAGCACGCCGATTGGCAAAGGTTTCCGTTCAGTAAATGTAGAGATCAGAAAACGACTCGACTTATTTTGCTGCCTTCGCCCATCTCGATATATCGGAGCAGTAAACTCGCGAAATAAGAATATAGACATTGTTTTAATGCGTGAAAATACCGAAGATTTATACGCAGGCATTGAATTTGACCTTCATGACCCGTTCATTGAGTCGCTACGCGACGCTGCGGAAAAAAAAGGTATCAAGGGAATTATCCGCAGCGATAGCGCTATTTCAATTAAAACAATTTCTCGTTTTGCCTCTGAGCGGATTATCCGCTTTGCGTTTACCTATGCCTTGAACCACAAACGGAAAAAAGTAACCTGCGTTCATAAAGCAAATATCCTAAAGTACACGGATGGACTTTTCCTGAAAACTTTCAATGAAATTGCCCAAGAATTCTCTGGAACGGTAAACGCTGAAAATTTCATTGTTGACAATATGGCGATGCAGCTGGTGCTGAAACCAGAAAATTTTGATGTGCTTGTCCTTCCGAATCTCTATGGTGATATTATCTCAGATTTATGCGCGGGGCTCATCGGTGGCTTGGGAATCGCGGCTGGAGCAAACATCGGCGATGAACTTGCCGTCTTTGAACCGGTTCATGGCTCAGCTCCTAAATACCAGGGACAGAATAAAGTAAACCCCGTGGCTACCATCCTGTCGGCAGCACTGCTTCTACGGCATCTGAATGAAAATGAGGCGGCTGAGCGCATCGAAACCGCAGTACAAGAGGTTCTGACTGAAGCTACCTGTGTTACCTATGATCTGGCGCCGAAGGATAAAATCCATCTCGCAGCTTCAACGACGCAAATGACAGATGCAATTATTTCTCGAATAAAAAAACATTAATATGTCCCTGAAAAAAATAGCGATTATTGGAGCCGGAGCAGTAGGAAGCTGTCTTGCTCATTTGCTTTGTTTTAAAAAATCCTGTGAACAATTGGTTCTTTTAGATATCAACGAAGATCTCGCGAAAGGCGTTGCCTGTGATATCGATGACTGCCGCTTTGCTTTCTCAAGTGATACTGAAATTATTGCGACTGCAGACGCTGCTCAGCTTGATTCTTCTGATCTTGTGGTCATTACTGCCGGTTCCCCAAGAAAACCGGGAATGACCAGAGAAGATCTCCTAAGAACCAACACTGCTGTAGTCGGAAGCGCCTGTTCCGCAATCAAAAATAAGGCACCAAAAGCGCTTATCCTGGTTATCACAAATCCCTTGGACCTCATGGTATATGTCGCCATGAAAAAAACTTCTTTCCCGTATACCCGCGTATTCGGAATGGGCTCAAGCCTAGATACCGGACGTATGGCACATATACTTTCTCGTGAAACAGGAATTTCTATAACAAGTATTCACCCATTTGTTTTTGGTCCTCATGGCCAAGACATGATTGTTTCTCCAACAGTTTCTTTTGATGATGCCCCGTTCAATAATCTACTTTCTGAGAAACAACTTACTTTTGCAAAAGAAAAAACATTTAACCGGGGAAAAGAAATCGTTGATTACTTAAAAACAGGGAGCGCCCGCTTTGCTCCTGCTGCGTATGCTTCGCAAATCATTGATGCAGTGAATTCAAACAGCAAAAAAATAATTACCGTATCGGTTTTCTTGGATAACCTATGCGGAATTCAGGGAATCGCTCTCGGAATACCCTGCGTAATTGGAAGCAAGGGGATTGAACGCATCCCCGAGCTTATCCTCACCGAAAGTGAAAAAAAACAGCTTCTTTCTGCCCAAGAAAACATCAAAAAATCAATTGCTATTATTGACACGCTCTTATAGACAAATGCCATAAGATTCAAACTACTATGATTGATTTGGCAATAATAGGAGCGGGACCTGCCGGATACGCAGCCGCCCAGGAAGCTGCACGATGCGGATTAAAGGCAATTATTTTTGAAAAACAGCAACTCGGAGGAACATGCCTCAATCGCGGATGCGTTCCCACCAAGTTTTATTTGAATGCATTGCTTCAGCAAAAAAAGAATTCTCTCTATAACCAACAGCCTTCTGCTATAGGTGCTTCTTATCTTTTTGAAAAAAAAGCACAGCTCGTAGAAAATCTCCGTAAAAGCATCTACGCACATCTGCAAAGCTTGCATATTCCGGTTCAATTCGAAGAAGCGATAATTACGGCCCCAGGAACAATTCAAACAAGAACAAGTTCATTCGAGTCAAAAAATATTTTAATCGCTACTGGTTCGAAACCACGCACGCTTCCCATGCTACCCCCAGAAAAAATGTTGTTTGCCGATGATTTCCTTGAACACCCTTCGGATTTCAGCAACATTTTGATCGTTGGTGCGGGTGCCATTGGCATCGAAATGGCTTTTTTATTCCGTGCGCTTGGTAAAGCTGTGACTCTCATTGAAAAAGAAAAAACGATCCTTTCATTTATGGATTCCGAAATCCAGCGGCGGGCTCTTGGCTACCTCAAGAAAGAAGAAATTGAAGTTTTTACCGGCAAAACAGTTGAAACCTTTGATACGAATAAATTTGAAAAAATAATGGTCTCGATCGGTAGAAGTCCTTCAATTGAGAACTGCTTTTCCCAATCACTGCCGATCGCGCTTCTGCCCAATGGAAGCATAAAAACTGACCAAGATTTTCGAACAAGCATTGACACTATTTATGCTTGTGGTGACGTACGAGGAGCGCCTTTATATGCGTATACCGCTGACTACCAAGGAAAATTTGTCGCGCAGCTACTCGCGAAGAAAAATCCAGCACAGTATGGCATTTTCCCTGAATGTGTTTTTGGTTTTCCGCAAATAGCAAAAGTTGGCGCGACTGAAGACGAACTTAAGGCTCGCAATATCGCGTATAACACACGGAAAGGATCTTTCCGTGCTTCTTCCGCAGCCCATCTCTATGGCGATACTGAAGGTTTTGTAAAAATACTCTGCGATGCAAGTGGTCTTATTTTAGGAGCACATATAATTTCGCAGCTTGCTTCCGAATTAATTTCAGTATTTTCTGTTGCAATGAACCATCAAATCCAATTTGATCAGTTACGGAAAAATCCGCTTATTCATCCTACTCTTTCTGAATCACTCTTCCTTGTCTCCTAGCGATATGCGCAAAATTGAGAATCCGTTCTTGACAGTGTCGAACTATCGTGTAGGATAGAATACAAATACTGGGAAACAGCAAAGAATAAAAAATCCATGGAAATTAATCTTTCTTTGTTGGGGAAAGAGATAGAAAAAGCCACAGTTACATTCTGGTTCGTTCGCGAATCAGAGGCAGTTAAAAAAGGACAAGAGCTGGTTGAAGTAACTACTGATAAATCTGTTTTTAGTATCTCGGCGCCTGTCGATGCTACTGTTACTTCCATTCTTGCTCCAGAAGGAACAGAAATAGGACAAACAACCCCACTTTGCATTCTCGATACCACAAGATCATTCGCATAACGAACGAGGAATTTCAGAAAGACTCAACACCCTCTTATGACCAATTTAAGACGATACGCATCTTTTTTGGTGCTAAGCGTAATATTCCTATATCTATCTTTCCTCAGCTGGAATAGGCTTGGCTGTCTGATTATCGATACTTTTCGCGATCAATGGGCATTCCGAGCGATTGCACACGGCGGTGTTTTATATAAAACATTTTCTTATACGTATGGTTTTCTGCCGGCGTATTTTATCGGAATTATATATAAACTATGCGGCATAACCTTAACCTATACAGCGCTCATTGGAACCGGCATTGCCGCCCTTTCTGGCTATTTTCTCTATCGCATAGCCAGGATTTTCCTAGATCGAATCTTTTCGGCGCTTTTAGTCGCAAACTTTTTTCTTGTTTTTGCCTTTGCCTCATATTCGCAATGCGCGATTTTTAATTTTATCCTCCCATACAGCGTCGCCTCGACATTCTTTATCTTCTTTTCTCTTGCAACGATTTACTATTTCGCCCAATGGCTCATGCAAAACCGTACATCCTGTTTTTATTACGCCTATTGCGCTCTTATCTGCGCATTTCTCTGTAGATTTGAGCTGAGCCTGCTCTTGTGGTTTAGCCTAGTATTCACAATAGTCGTGGTTGAAAAGAAGAATAAAAAAAACATACTCCTTGCTGCCCTGATTCCGCTTTTCGGCATTGCCGTATATCTCATAGTGACCACCGCCACAAAAACATCTAAAGAATTTTATCAATCGGTGATCCAATTTATTTTTTTTGTATTACAAGGAAAAAATCAACAGGAATTTTACATCGCAGGCTTGGATAATTCATTGAAGAATACCTTGGGTATTTTTTTCTCATTCTTTATGCATATCGTGTTCTTCGGGTTATTTTACGCTATCAGCAACGTAGCTGATTTTACTGTTTTTCATGTCTCAAAAAAAAACCAGAAAATACCCCTGGTCCGCCTAAAACATACCGCCACCTTGATCGTCTCCCTTTTGGCTATACTGCTTACCTGGGTCTTCCTAAAATACTTTTTAAGCTATGGAAATCAATATAAACTCATGCCTTTGCTGCTTATTTTACTAGTTTGCGTATCTGTTTTTACCGTACTCTACGAGAAAAATGGCCGATCGAAACTTTCCCAGCTCACTATCTTTCTGGGTATATTCTGTTTTTTGATGCTCTTGCGCATCTTCCTTATTGCCACTCCATACCATTATGGGTTCTATCTTTTAGTTCCATCTCTTTTATGCTATTATGTGTTCTGGATAAAAACCTATCCGTTGCTCTTGGACGTAATTACTGAAAACAAAGAAAAACATACTCCATATTATCCAATAGCAGTTTTTATTTTTTTCGGTCTCTTTTCGCTGTCATTTTTTCAAGAATCTTACGCCACGTATCAAAGTAAGACGGCACAAACAGCCACCCCGCACGGAACGATGCGCCTGCGCAACGATCTGGTGAATCATTATATTCTTGAAACAGTCTCATTCCTAAAGAATCAGACTCCAGAATCCGCAACACTCTGTGTTTTCCCTGAAGGACTCGGTTTTAACTTTCTGGCTAACCGTGAATATCCCTACCCATATGAATCGTTTCTCCCCCCGATTATCAGAAAAAATGGAGAAGAGGTTGTACGAAAACATCTGGAGAAAAACCCGGCGGATTATCTCGTCCTGGTGGCGCGGAATACCCCTGAACACGGCGCATCATTTTTCGGCCATGATTACGCACGCTCAATTTACGCCTGGATACAAGCAAACTATACGTTAATCCAGCTTTTTGGTGCGTACCCATTCAGCTCTGGTGATTTCGGCATAGCGATATTCAAAAAGAATGATATAATACCCGAAACCATAAAAATCAGGAGGCTATATGGCACTTGAAGAAAGAATTTATAAAGATTATTTGGAAGCATTAAAAAACCGCAAACATCATGCCAAAGAATTCCTTGGTTTTTTGTGGGCTGAAATAAAAAACAGGAAACTTGCCTTAAATGTCCAAACTCTTGAAGATGGAGAAACCATCTCGCTCTTACGAAAACAACAAAAGAAGCTTGAAGAAGCCTTATCGATGATAGCTCAATCTTCAAATGAAACAGAAAAAGAGAAACTAAAGATTGAAATTGACTTGGTTCAAACGTATCTTCCACAACTTCTATCACGGGCAGAGTTGAGTTCTCTCGTAGACCACGCGATTCGCGAAACACAGGCTACCTCTCAAAAAGATATGGGGAAAATTATGAAAATCCTACTCGCCCAGCAAAAAGAGCGTGTTGATGCGAAAATCGCTAGTGAATTAATTCGCGAAAAACTTACCTAGCCACCCTGCAAAATATGCGGAACTTACTGTGGCTTGCAACAGTTATTTTTCTTACTTTTACCCATGGAGTTTTCGCTGAAGAACCATTACTCCAAAAAGCTCTCTATGCATACTATTCTGGTGATACTGAAAAAGCGGCTTCACTCTATCAGGTGCTCATTCAGAAAAAACCACTTGATTCACTCTTACACCTGGATCTAGCGGAACTATATCGGGAAAACAACCAGATTGAACGGGCAATCGAACTCCTAGAAAATCTTGCCCGGAAAAATCAGAGTCCCGAATTAAAAAAAAGGTTGAGTCGTTTATATCTCTTCAACGGAAACCCCAGAAAAGCGCTGGAAACTCTGGAAAAAATTCACGATACAAAACCAGCTGATACACAAATCCTCACTCTTTGCGCTCTCGCCTATGAATCCTTGGGTGATCTAAAACAAAGTATCACATTCTACAAAAAAATCTTAACCTATGCCCCTCAAGAACCTTTTGCGCTCTTGCGGTTATCTGAACTTTATTTGCAAACAAAAGATTTCGAGAATGCCGAAAAAACCTTAAATCGCCTTAAGGCAATCGATCGAACCATCCCTTTTATCAATAAGAATCTTGGCTATGCCTTCTATCGACTTCGAAAATATAATCTTTCCTATGAAGAATTTGCAAAAGCAGCCGGGATGTATCCAGAAAATCAAGAGATTAAAACATACCTTATTGAAATCAAAAAAATTATCGGCGAAGACTTTCTCAAAGCAAAAAAAACAATATTCGGTAAGCAAAAACAGAAACTTCCTCCCCTGGTGAATTTTTTGCCGGAATGGAGGAGTGACCCCCAGGTGAAAGTGCGTATTGCATCTGATATTCGAAAACTCGAATTCAAATGTCGCGGTGAATTTTTTATCGCCTCGAATGATGCGAAAATTATCTTTCAGGGAAAAAGCGACACCGTGTATACCCTCGTCTATGCTGCCAATACCTTGACTCTTCTGGAAGGGAACAGAATCATACGAAAAATTCAGCTTCCTTGTGCAATCAAAACAAAATTACCAAATCAAACACTGGGAATTTTTGACATCACTCTCAACAAAGGTAGTTTTCTGTATAAAAACGTTAATGCCATATTCCGAGGAAGCTTTATGCTCCACCGCAGTACATCCGGTTTCATGCTCATCAACTTGGTGAGCCTTGAAGAATACCTTTATGGAGTACTCGCTGCGGAAATGCCTCCATCCTGGCCCGAAGAAGCGTTAAAGGCACAAGCGGTTGTCGCCCGAACCTTTGCCATGCGTCACATCATCCGAAGCAAGAAAAAACCCTTTAATCTCGAGGCAACAATCGCCTCACAAGTATACAGTGGAGTAGGCGTGGAAAAAAACGCAACAAATCAAGCCGTAGACGCGACCCGCGGTCAAATTATTACCTATAACCGCCAGCCCATTGAAGCTCTCTATCATAGTAATTGCGGCGGACATACCCGCGATAATATTTTCCCTACGCTCTGTCCATATTTAACGGGGGTTTCGGACTTAAAGGATACCTCGTTTATTTTTCCATTGAGGCCATTCCATCTTATGCAGTGGTTCCAGGAATCTCCGCAGGCATTCTGCCAAAAAAATGATACCGCAGATTCAACTTTCCGCTGGGTACGCACCTATACCCCACAAACTCTAGCTGCCGTAGCAAATGTCGTAAGCAAACACAAAATGCCAACAATAACAAGCTTAAGGATCATAACACGCGATAAATCAGGACACGTTACCGCTCTTGAAATAACAGCAGGAAAAGAAAGAATAATCCTTGATAGCGAGATGGACATTCGAAAATTTTTTGGTGACTTGCGCAGCAGCGCTTTCTCAATCGAAACGATTTTCTTAAAGAAACAACCAGTGCTTTTCATCCTCAGGGGAAGCGGTTTTGGCCATGGTGTCGGCATGTGCCAGCATGGAGCAAAAAAAAGGGCTGAAGACGGACATAGTTTTCAAGAAATCATCGCGCGGTATTTTCCGGGAACAAAGATAGAAAGCATAGAATAACCATGAAAAATGTCTTGAAAATATGTTTTATTTATCCATAATAAACATTGAAAAATAGTAATGATTCCATGGATAGAAACGCCATAACCTATGCCGTTACCTTAAAAACAAAAGTCATGGACCTTTCGTCGCTTATTTCCCATGAACTCAAGAATCCATTGGCAATCATTAAAGAAAGTATCGCCTTGATTGAAAATACCCAACTTGGGCCAATTACTGCTCAACAACAAGAAGTTATGGGGATCTGCTTGCGAAACGTCGACAGGCTGATATATCTGATTAACGATATGCGCGATTTTTCTCGATTACGCAAACAAATATTCAAATTTTCTCCCAGCCGCATCAACCTCCATGAACTCATTGAAGAAATTGTCAACAAAAGAAAAACGTCTACTGCCATAACGCAGTATAATTTTCAAAATGCATCACCAGGCCAAGGAAGCCTGTGCCGATGCGATATCGAACAAACAGCCAGAGCGATTGACAATATTCTGAATCATCTCATAGCAGCATCTCAAGACAAACAGATCAACATAACCGTTCAGCATCAAAAAAAAATACTCAAGATTTCTTGTTCGGCAAAAACACCTCAACTCAAAAAAAATGACTTACAGCGCATTTTCTACCCCTTCGAACAAGCGATCACCTTCGGACGAAAATCATCCTATGAAACCGGACTTGAACTTATCATTGCGTATGAAATTATCCGACAGCAAAAAGGTTCGATAAAAATCAATTATCGAAATTCCGAAAACGTACTTGAATTTCTTATCTCATTTCCTTGCCTAGCCCGATAGCAATGGAAAAAATTAGAAAAATTCTCATTATCTGCAATGATAAAAACCTAAGCGATATCATCACCTTTTGCCTGGATGGGTGGGGATATGAAGTAGTCATCTTTGAAGGAACAGTCCTCGATGTCAATGCTATCAAAAAACACGAACCCGACCTCATCATGATTGATTTTCACCTTGAACACAACGAGGGGCTTTTGCTCTGTAAAACACTCAAGGCTGATTTTTTTACTGCCGCAATACCAATTATCACCTTAATTAATAAACGGCATCTCCGTTCACAGCTTCTGTCGCTCAGACAGGGGATTGATGATTATTTAATCAAACCTCCTGATCCGCTTGACTTGCGCGTACGCATCGAGATGGCCTTACGCCGCACCCAATACAGTTTCTATACGAATGCGTTGACCAAACTCGCCGGGGGACGAACAATCGAAGAGCTTTTGAAAGAAAAACTCCTCAAGCGTGAAGGCTTTTCTTTCGCCCATATCGATATCGATAATTTTAAATATTTCAATGACTGTTATGGATATTTGAAGGGAGATGCGGTAATTATCCAGACTGCTTATATTCTCTATGATGCGCTGAAAAAGCAAGGAGGGCGCAGCGATTTTATCGGGCATATTGGAGGAGATGATTTTGTTTTCATGAGCACTCCTGAGCATGAACGCGAAATTGCCTTGCGATTGATCAACGAATTCGACCGTCTCATCCCTCTACACTACACTCCAGAAGATAGAACAAAAGGATTTATTTTTACTACTGACCGGAGCGGCATTAAGCGAAAAATACCCTTGATGAGCCTATCAGTCGCCATCGTAAACAGCCAGGAAGGATACTTTAAGAATATCGTTGAAATTAACGAGGCGATTGCCGGAATTAAGTATTACCTCAAAAAATTAAACGGAAGTAAATTCATGGTGGAGCGACGTAAGCTGAAAGCGCATTCAGCTCACGCAAAGGCGACTCACGATGCGATTGTTTTTTCACACGCAACCACTCAAATCAACCTCGTACGCCCCCTGGGCCAGTTGCTTCTTGAAAAAAGATTGATTACTCAAGAAAAACTCGATGAATGCCTGATAAAACACTGGAGAACAGGCATACCCATCGGTGAAATCCTCCTTGACTACGGAGTCATAAATTCTGAGACGCTCGCGCCGATTCTCCAGGAACAAGCTTCTTCTCAAAATGCCTATTGATTCTGTTGCCGAATGCATAAAAACCCTACGTAATTGCGGGAACGTTTCCTAATGAAGCGAACTGACAACATCCTCATTCTCCTTCTACTTTTCGCCGGAATCATCAACTTTTCATGGGGATTGCAGGGAAAATTTGTTTATGACGACCTTCCGTTTATTGTCGAAAACAGCGCGATTAAAAATCTCTCAAATATTCCATCATTTTTCACATCCCGATTTTCCATGTCCCCTGAAGGACGGCACAGCATCTTTAGGCCTTTGCGCACCCTTTCTTTTGCCATTGATTATGCTCTTTGGGGACTTAATCCTTTCGGATATCATTTGACAAATCTGATTCTTCATACGGTCAATGGAATCTTGTTTTTCTTCCTGCTGAAGAAAATACTCAAGCATATCAAAAATATTCACACCCGTTTTATTCCCTTCATTGGAGCATTTATTTTTCTTGCGCACCCAATCCAGTCAGAACCAGTCTTTTGGATTTCAGCCAGAGCAGACTTACTCTGTGGATTATTTTCTTTTCTCGGATTACTCTTTTATATAGGGCCAGAACATTCTCAGCCAAAATCGATCAATCAAGGGCTAAGTTTACTCTTTTACCTCTGCGGTTTACTGTCCAAGGAAACAACCGCCATACTTATCTTCGTCTTCATCCTTTACGATCAGATATCCGGGCGAAAAAGAAATTTTTTATTTTATGCCGCCTGCGCAACAGCGCTCTGTGGATTTGTACTTCTGCGACATATGGCTTTAGGAGAACTTTTACCTCCCGAAATGCGTCCGGTTTTTCTCTTTAAAAAAATTTATATCTGGGTTTTTACCTTCGGCCTAGCCCTGCAAAAGCTCTTAATCCCCTTGAATCTCTCTGCTGATTATGCATTTCAAAAACCAATCCCTGGTTGGATTGTCTTCCTTTGTTTCCTGGCATTTAGCAGTTGTATTTTTTGGATTATACACCGCATAAAAATCAGAGGGGCTCTCGACGTTTTCTTTCTTGCCTGGTTTCTTCTTACTTTTCTACCGTCTCTCGGACTTCCCATAACCAGAGGCTTCTTTGCCGAACGCTTTCTTTATATCGGAGCAGGATGTATTGCATTCTTTGCCGCAATTTGTTTTTGGCGTATCCTGGAGCCGATGAACCAAAAACAAGTTCGAAATAAAATCGCGGCATTACTCTTGGTGTTTCTGGCGCTTGGCTTTCTCTATAAGAACGTCGAGCGGGCAAAAGTATGGAAAAATTCTTTAGCGCTTTGGGAAGATACGGTAAGAAAATCTCCAGAAAATTACCGGGCTTATTTAAATCTTGGGGCAGAATATCAAATGCAAAATAAATTGCCAAAAGCGCTTGAACTTTTCCATCGAGCGTACGAAATTGAACCATCATCGTTTCAAGCAACTAATAATCTAGGAACGGCTTATGGGGCACTAGGAAAATATGAAGAATCGGAATATTTTCTCAGAAAATCACTCCAGCTTGAACCGGGAAACCTTTCAGCAGTTTCCAACCTTGGATACCTTTATTTTCTCAATGAACGCTATACCGAATCAGAAACTGCCTATCTGGCCTGTATTCGCATGGCTCCAACAGCACCAGGCTGCTGGACCGGTTTAAACGAAGTCTATAAACATATCTACAGCCCTGACAGCCAAAACGAAAAGCTTTTACAGCTTGAACACCAATATCCAAATAGCTATGTTGTGCTCTATCTGCGCGGGGATTATGCGCGGAGGACAAAAAATCCCGAACAAGCACTCCAATGCCTTACCGCATCGGAAAAGTTAAATCCATATTTTGCCGAAACACTTCTTGCCTTGGCGTATCTCTATGCCGAGAAAAACGATAAATTGCAAGCAACGAATTATTTACAAAAATTCCTAAAACTAAGACCCGGATCGCCACAAGCATACGAAATACTGAAACTGCTTGAAAAAATATAAACTACTGCGTCGCTTGAAAATTCAACGATCGAATTTCTGGTTTAACGCCCGCACTTCATTTTTCAGCTTAAAAAATTCTCCCCATCGTTCGACGGGATAAAAAGGAAAAAGAGAATTATTCTGGAAAAGCGGCTCATCAATGTCATAGCAGGCCTGTCTACGCAACTCATCAAAATATCGTGTGCCGTTGATCGGGGAAAACTCAGAAAGCGAAACGCGCGCTCCGTAATTATGAAGCGTAAAAATATCAGCCCTCAGTTTTTCAAAATTCTGCCCCGGCCAGCCGAAAAGAAGATAGACCGTAAACTCTCCATTCTTATAGCCAGATCTTTTAAGGAAATCGAGAGCCCGAAAAGGCTCATGAACGCGAAACTTTTGCTGCCAAATGCCATCGAGTGAATCAGTTAATGTCTCAATGCTGAGGTGCGGGTTAATAAAGCCTGCCTGCTTCATAAGTTTGGTAATATCTGAGTCGAGAAAATGAACATGCAGCCCGTTCGGGGTATGAAATTGCACTTTGATCCCCAAGCGCAAAATTCGCTCAAGAAGTTCCTTGATGTATTCAACCTGAAAAAGCAGCGCATCATCGTAAAACGTAAAATTACGCACACCCCGCTGGTAATAAAAATTGAGATACTCAAGAATGCGCTCCTGAGCGATACGAAAAAAATCCAGTTCGATGTTGTGTATACCGCAATACGCACACTCAAATGGACATCCATAGCTTGTTCGGAAAACCACATAGGGAATTTTTCGATAAAAACTTGTGTAATCCGGCAAGGTCTCGCGGAATTCTTGTTTGCGAAATGGAATGTTCAGTTGCGCAAAAAAAACATCGAGATTGAAACTGCTAACTATCCGGCATTCAGGAAAAATCACCTGAGCATGCCGAGAACACAAATTCACGTAGGTTCCTCCCAGAAAGATAAACGGCGCACTGATCTCGTGTTCATTGAGCAAATTGAGAAGATACCGAACACCTTGATACCAATATGTCATCCCCGAGGTGACCAGAATTGCATCGTACTTTTTCCGGGTAATTTTATTAAAAAAATCTTTTTCTTTCATACCGTATTTTTTATAGCGCCGGGGTATTTTACATAAAATATCCGGGGCTTTGATAGTTTCGCTGTAGAACTTCCCACAACCATAGTGGTTAGAAGAAGGAGAGTAGGAGAAAACCGAGGGATCCGCACGATCAAGACAATCAACCCAGTCAATGTTGTTGCCTTTTGCCCGCAGATAGGTAATTAACTGCAGAAAGCCGTACGGTTTTAGCCAAAAATCATAAGCGGCAAAATCAAAAATCCAGGGATTTATCGCAAGTATTTTCATCTGCTGGGTATTATATGCTCCCCCAAAATCGGCGCAATATCTTTCTCAGTTTCATTAATAAAATGCCTAATTTCTTCCTTGACAAAGCGATTCTTTTATGCGATACTCTTGCCTAATTTACACAAAAACGGAGAAACCATGAAAATTTCAAATTTCTTAAAAACAGACCGTATTATTCTCGATTTGAAAACGAAATCAAAAGAAGAAACTATCCGTTATCTTGCCCGCCTTGCTGAAAACGCCCCGGAGATACAAAACCACGAAAAGTTTGTCAGTGATATTTTTGAACGAGAGAACCTCGGTACTACTGGAATAGGATTCCACCTCGCTCTCCCGCATGCCAGAACAGACGCAGTAAGTTCTTTCGTTATTGTTGTCGGTTACTCAAAAGATGGAATAGATTTCAGCTCCTTAGATGGAGAATTGGTCAACCTTGTATTTCTCATGGGTACCCCCAAAAATGAAGTTCAGAATTATCTGGGAATTCTCGCGCATCTGACACGGATTCTGAAAAAAGAAAATTTCAGGAAAAGCCTGTTTTCTGCTGAAAGTCCCGAACAATTCATCGAATATTTTAGCCAAGAAGAACAATAACAAAACTGAGATGTAAGGAAGGACCTATGAGTAAACGATGTGAAATCTGTCAAAAACGCGAACTCACTGGAAACAGCATACGCCGCAGAGGAAAAGCAAAAAAAGAAGGCGGAGTTGGAAAGAAAATTACCAGCACAACCCGAAGAATCTTTAAGCCAAATCTTCAGCGTATCACTGCTCGCATTGACGGAAAACCAGAAAAAATCTGGATTTGCACCCGCTGCTTGAAAAAGAATAAAGTAACTAAGGCATAACGCTGCCTCTCGCCATGAGGCTGAATGCTTACCTGCGCAGATGCGGAATATCTTCCCGGCGTAGCGCTAATGAACTCATTCAAGCCGGCAAAGTGACCGTCAATGGCTCTGTGGTTACTGCGTTTTCGTATCTTGTACAGCCCTCTGATATCGTTCTCCTCGAAGGAAAACCGCTTCACCCAAAAACCTACACCTACCTCGCCCTGAATAAACCAAAAGGAGTAACCTGTACAACGAAAGACAAGTTCGCTGAAAAAACCATTGTTGAACTTCTCCCTGCGAAGTTTTCACACCTTTATCCTGTCGGGCGTCTCGATAAGGATACAACCGGGCTTATTTTTCTCACCAATGATGGATCATTCTGCAACACGATAACTCATCCACGTTTTCAAGTCGAAAAAGAATATATTGTTACGCTGAATGCCTCCCCAAAACCGGATGAACTCAGGAAAGCACTCCGCGGAATAACTCAATCAGGAGAATTTCTGCGTATCCTGCGTCTGATACCACGCAATCCACCTCGAACTACTTTTTCAGTGATCATTCAGGAAGGGAAAAAAAGAGAAATACGCAGAATTTTCAATGCTCTCGGCTATGAAGTAATTTTTTTAAAGCGTATCCGCATCGGCAATTTCTATTTAGGCAATCTCCGGAGTGGAGAATGGAGGATGATCTCTCCAGGAGACATAAAAAGAATTGTCGCGCTCCGGCATGTTCCTCAGAAAAAAGCGTAAGACAATAGTCCTTGACACGCAAGTTTTTTGCAATAGCATAGATAAAAACACTGCTTGCAGTATGAATCAATGGACAAATTCACGCGCCCAAGGAATTAAGCGTTATCTCACTCAAGAAAAACGGCGTGATTTTATCGCTGACGCGAAAATCGAGGCAAATCTTGAGCAGAATATCCGGATAAATCCGGGGCGGATACGAGATATTATTCAAAAAGCAAAAGCGCTAACTCCTTTAGCTATTCCGGAAGCTGCCGCCTTAATGAATGTCCGCTCCCCGAAACTTTGGGAAGAAATATTTGACGCTGCATCATTTATCAAAAAACAAGTTTACGGAGCACGCATCGTTTTATTTGCACCACTCTATATTTCAAGTCTCTGTGTCAATAACTGCGCGTACTGCGGTTTCCGCTCTTCAAACCAAAAAGTGACAAAATACACCTTGGCTCAAGATGAACTGGAATCAGAAATTTACGCACTCCTCAAGGCTGGACATAAACGGCTCATTATTGTCTTTGGCGAGAACCCCCAAGCAAATGCCCAATTCATTGCCAGCACAGTCAAAACCATATACCGCGTAAACGACGGAAAGAACCGAATTCGTCGAGTCAATATCAACGCTCCGCCGCTGTTTACCAATGAATACAAAATAGTTCACAAAGCAGGCATCGGAACATACCAGATTTTTCAAGAAACGTACCACCGGAAAACCTACGAAATGCTCCATCCAAAAAACACACTGAAAGGATACTATCTGTGGCGGCTTTTTTCTTTACACCGGGCGCAAGAAGCCGGCATTGACGATGTGGGCATCGGAGCATTGTTTGGACTCTATGATTGGCGATATGAGGTGCTGGGATTGATTGCGCATGCACATGACTTAAAAAAAGAATTCGGGGCAGGAAGTCATACTATTTCATTTCCGCGCCTCAATCCAGCCCTGGGGACACCGCTCACGAAACATATTCCCTGGCAGGTTTCTGACTCAACCTTAGAAAAAATTATCGCGATACTCAGGCTCTCAGTCCCTTACACCGGACTTATTCTTACCGCAAGAGAAAAACCAAATCTCCGTAGAAAACTCATCCATATTGGAGTTTCTCAAGTTGATGCAGGTTCAAGAATCGCAATCGGAGGATACAGCCATACCGACAAAACCCACATGCTTGATCGTCAGCAGTTTCAACTGGGTGATACCCGCTCCCTTGATTCTTTTATCTATGAGCTACTTTGCGATGGATATATTCCTTCATTTTGCACAGCCGATTATCGTCAGGGAAGAACGGGTTGCGAATTCATGTCATATGCGGAGGGGGGATTGATCAAAAACTTCTGCTTACCGAATGCGATTCTTACCTTTCAGGAATATCTCCTTGATTACGCATCAGCAAAAACCAAAAAGAAAGGACAACAAGCAATAAATAACTTTCTCGGCATCCTCAGGAATAATAATGTGCCGATGGCTAAAAAAGTCGAGGAGTATCTACAAGAACTCAAACAGGGTAAGCGGGATATTTATATTTAAAGCGATGAAGGCGCAACAGAAAATAAATAAACATCTTCGAAAGCTCATAAAAAAAATCTATGCAACATATTCACCAGAAAGGATTTATCTTGCTGAAAAAATCGGAAAACGGATTTCATACCGTACTGGACGCGGAATTCTTTCTACCGCCGCGCCAAAATGTATCAAAATTAGCCCAACTCTTTATGTATATGTTTCAGGGGCTCGGGATTCGACAGAAAAAATGATGAGGCGTGATATTAAAAAATTTATGCAAGGAATGGACATGTTCCAAATACAACCCCTGCAAGCATTCAAAGCAAAAATCCAGATACCCCCGGATAAATCAATCAGCCATCGAAGCATACTCATTGCCGCCATTGCATCAGGAACGATCAAAATCAAGAATTTTCTCGCCTGCGATGACACTGAGGCAACTGTTTCTGCATTACGTGTTTTGGGTACAAAGATCAACTGGAACAAAAAACACCGTTGCATTACCGTATACGGCAGAGGAAAATACTTTGCCGCAAAAAATCCCCATCTTTGGGTAAATCAATCCGGAACAACATTCCGCCTCATCGCGGGAATCTTAGCTGGGCAGAAATCTTCCTCCGTACTTACTGCTGATGCGGCACTGATGAAACGACCGATGAAACGCATCATTGAACCGCTTACGCGCATGCATGCACGAGTTTATGGCAGAAAAAACGGAAGTGAAGAATACCCTCCGTTACATTTTAAACCCGCTCCAGCTTTGTGCGGAATTAGTTACCGTCTCCCAGTTGCAAGCGCTCAAGTAAAATCAGCGATTCTTCTGGCGGGTCTCTATGCTCAAAAGACAACTTCCGTGATCGAACCTATACAAACCAGAGATCATACTGAGCGCATGCTTCGATTATATAGAGTCCGCGTTGACAAGAAAAACAACCGGATTACCCTGCATCCCGGAGTATTATGTGCTCCAACGAAACCAATACTCATACCTGCTGATTTTTCTTCGGCAGCGTTCTTTATTGCCCTAGGAATCTTACTCAAAAAAGCGTGCGTGATACTCCCCGGAATAAATATTAACCCAACACGCATTGGCTTGTTAAAAGTTCTCCGACGTATGAATGCAAAAATTACCTTAAAACATATTTCTCATTCTCATTTTGAGCCGCACGCAACAATTATCGCCAGAACATCTCATCTAAAGGGAACTACGGTACAGAAAAAAGAAATTCCCTCATTGATTGATGAACTGCCAATTCTTGGAGTCATCGCCTGTTTTGCTAAAGGCGTAACGAAAATTTGCGGAATACAAGAGTTGCGCGTCAAAGAGACGGACCGAATCAAAGCGCTCAAACACCTTGTCGAAACAATCGGAGGAGAATTTTCCCTCAAAGAATATTCCAGCCCCAGCGGGCAGAAAAATATCTGTATCCAAATTACACCGAAAAACTCGGCTCCGACCCGTGTCTGTTTTCGAAGTTTTTCCGATCACAGAATTGCCATGAGTGCAATCGTTGCCGGAATGGTTCTTCCGCGGGGAGCAATACTCAACGAGACAAAATCAATCAACAAATCCTTCCCTGAATTCCTGAAACTCATAAAACAACTATCCGCAAAAAATCATAAAAAATAACCTTAATTTCCTGAGTTTCAGGAATTACAAAAAACTTTGAAAAATCTGTTGACAAAAACTTTTTTTGCGGTATAAATGATATACTTTTCTCTATTCACAAAATTGGTAAATAATATCTTTTCCGGTAACCTAGTAAAATAGGAAGGAAAGATTTTTATTTCGTTCTTTGATTAAAATGGCCTTTTGGAGGGTTTGATCCTGGCTCAGAGTGAACGCTGGCGGCGTGGATTAGGCATGCAAGTCGAGCGATCCTAAAGAATGAACTTTTTGAAACTCTGGAGGTTTCTTCGGAATCTGAAGGAGCGGATGAGAGGGAATTCTTCAGGATAGCGGCAAACGGGTGAATAATGCATGGGTAACCTACCTTGAGAAGGAGAATAGCTTCGCGAAAGCGAGGGTAATACTCCGTACGCTCTCTGTCTGAAATGGCAGAGAGGAAAGGTGGCGAATTCCGAAAGGAATGCTGTCGTCTCAAGAAGGGCTCATGTCCTATCAGCTAGTTGGTAGGGTAATGGCCTACCAAGGCGAAGACGGGTAGCTGGCCCAAGTAGGGTGGTCAGCCACATCGGGACTGAGACACTGCCCGGACTCCTACGGGAGGCTGCAGTCGAGGATATTTTCCAATGCCCGCAAGGGTGAGAATGCGACGCCGCGTGGGGGATGAAGGTTTTCGGATTGTAAACCCCTTTTGTAGAAGAGGAAATGCTCATGGTGAATAGCCATGAGAGCTGACATTATTCTAAGAATAAGCCACGGCTAACTCCGTGCCAGCAGCCGCGGTAATACGGAGGTGGCAGGCGTTACTTGGAATTACTGGGTGTAAAGGGTCTGTAGGCGGCCTTGTATGTCTTGGGTGAAATCTTTCCGCTTAACGGAAAAACTGCCCAAGAAACTGCAAGGATAGAGAGTGAGAGAGGAGAATGGAACTGCTGGTGTAAAGGTGAAATTTGTGGATATCAGCAGGAACGCCAATGGCGAAGGCAATTCTCTGGCTCATTTCTGACGCTCAGGGACGAAAGCTAGGGGAGCAAACAGGATTAGATACCCTGGTAGTCCTAGCCGTAAACGATGAGCACTAGGTGTTTCTCCTTCACTGGAGAGGTGCCGCAGCTAACGCGTTAAGTGCTCCACCTGGGGACTACGGCCGCAAGGCTAAAACTCAAAGGAATTG
>CAZWJT010000003.1:0-3632 GCA_964634935.1 uncultured Planctomycetia bacterium
AGATTGCCTTTGTCAACAAGATGGACCGTGCCGGAGCTGACTTCTTTGGGGTGCTGGAGGGAATAGGGAAAGAGTTAGGCGCAAATGCCCTCCCCTTGCAGATTCCCGTAGGCAGCGAAGAAAATTTTCTCGGCATCATTGATTTAATTGAAATGAAAGCTTATATCTATGATGAAGACGATGCTTTTGGAAAAAACTATGAAGTGGCGGATATTCCCAAAGAGCTTCTTGAATCCGCCAAGAAATATCACCATATCATGGTGGAAAAAGCAGTTGAATTAGACGATCACCTCATGGAAAAATACCTCGAATCCGAAGACAGGATAACCCAGGAAGAACTCCATGCCGCAATCCGGAAAGGCACTGTTGCCAACAAGATCGTCCCTGTGCTCTGCGGAGCATCGTTCAAGAACAAAGGGGTCCAGAAGCTTTTAGATGCGATTGTTGCCTATCTGCCGTCGCCTGCCGATGTGGCTGCAGTACGGGGGACCGACCCGGACGATTCCTCAAAAATCATCGAACGGAAAGTGGATGAACAAGAACCATTTACTGCATTAGCTTTCAAAGTGCAAACAGATCCGCACATGGGCAAATTGATTTATATCCGGGTCTATTCAGGGATTCTCGAAGCCGGTTCTTATGTGCTGAATGTCGGGAAAGACAAGAAAGAACGGGTTGGCAGAATTCTCCAGATGCACGCCAATCAAAGGGAAAATATTTCCAGCGTTTCTGCTGGGGATATCGCCGCAATTGTTGGTTTAGACCATACGATTACGGGGGATACTCTTGCAGAAGAAAAAAATCCCATTTTACTTGAAGCGATAGAATTTCCCGCACCGGTTGTTTCAATCAGTATTAAGCCGGCAAGCCGCGGGGATCAAGATAAGCTTTCCAAAGGCTTGATGAAACTTGCCGAAGAAGATCCGACTTTTACGGTTCAGGTAGATCATGAGACTGAAGAAACGCTCATTTCCGGCATGGGAGAATTGCATCTTGAGATTATCGTGGATCGGCTGAAGCACGAATTCAGCGTGGAAGCAATTGTCGGAAAACCAAAAGTAGCCTTTAAGGAAACGATCTTAGGGACAACTACCGAAGGATATAAGCACGTCAAACAGACAGGAGGGCATGGGCAATACGCACATGTTGAACTTGTGCTCTCTCCGGGTAAACCAGGAGCTGGCTTTGAATTTATCAACAGCATCACCGGAGGAGCCATTCCTAAAGAGTACATCCCAGCCGTAGAAAAAGGGTTGATTGAGATTCTGCATCGGGGAGTTTTGGCGGGTTGTCCGGTGGTGGATGTGACCGTGGAACTCGTTGACGGCTCATACCATGATGTTGATTCTTCAGAACTTGCGTTTCGGCTCGCCGCAATCGAATGCTTCAAGCGTGCTTTTATGAAGTGCGAACCGATTCTTCTTGAACCGCAGATGTCCCTTGAAGTACGCACCCCTGAGGAGTATGTTGGGAATATCGTTGGCCACCTGTGCTCCAAGCGGGGGAAGGTCATGGATATCCAGGCAAAAACAAACCTGCAAATTATCGAAGCAGAAGCACCGTTGTCTGAGTTGTTTGGGTACGCGACTTCGATCCGTTCCTTAAGCAGCGGACGAGCGACATATTCAATGCATTTCGAGAAATACACGGCTCTGCCGTATGAATTAGCAGTGAAGGTTATAGAAGAAAAACAGAAGGAAAAGCAAGCCCGCTAGTTTTACATCTTGTTCGTATTGTCTTTTTTCCTGGGCGTATCTTGCCGCTAATTTTTCTATCCCCCTAGCCGGAATGTGGTATAATCTGAACAGCCTATGGAAAGCGGCAACAACATTTTTTTCTTTCTTTTTCTTTTTGCTTTTGGTGTGTATTCTTTTTTCTTCGGATTTTCCCGCCTGCGCCGGAAACGCCTTATCGAAAATATTCCCACGTCTACTATCCGGGGTGTCGCCTTGGGTCTTGTTGAAATATACGGGAAAGCCAGAAGCGATCGCCCGCTCAAAAGTCCTTTAACAAAGACCGAGTGTGTTCTTTTCCGATTCACTGTCGAACGATACGAGCGAAGAGGGAAATCGAGCCGCTGGGTTACTATCGCGCGAGGAGAGAGTTTATTGAATCCGTTCTGGTTAGAAGATTCTACAGGAACCATGCCTGTTTTTCCGCGGGGTGCGGAACTCATGCTTGGGATAGACTACGAATTTACCACGGGCTGGGGTAAAACCATTCCGCAGAACATCGTTGAGTTTCTCGAAGAAAACACAATTCGCTACCGGGGTTTTTTTGGCAGTCACACTCTCCGTTTCCGGGAATGGTATATCCGCCCGCAGGATGAGACGTATGTTTTAGGGACTGCCAAGAAAACGGGCGATACTTTTCAGGTGAACAATGAACTATTGAACCAGCGCTTGAGGGCGCTTAAGGAAAATCCGGCCCGGATGGCTGCTTGTGACACAAATCAAGACGGCGATATCAGCCCTGAAGAATGGCAGAAGGCGGTGGAAAAGGTTGAGCAGGCAGTGCTCGAGGAGCAGCTGAAGAATCACGGAGGAAATTCCCCGCAAGAAAGCGATGTTATTGTTGCCAAGGGAGATACAGAAAAAGTATTTATTATTTCTGATCGGAGCCAGAAAGAGCTTGTGCAAGCTCTTTTTTGGCAGGCAATTTTTGGTATTTATGGCGGCGGGATTTTAGCGCTTTTTGGGCTTTGGCTCTTGCTCGGTTCAATCGGGGTGCATTCATAAGGAGCGGCATGATCATTCTGGGGTTTTTTGTTCTCGCGGTGGTTGCGCTTTTTGTATTTTTCTTCTTTGGGCAAAACGGCAAAGAATGATTCTGTGCAGGAGGAACATTTAAACACAAGGAGGAAGGTATGGGGTTTTTTATCGGGGGTGGTCTGTTATTCTTGGCGCTTATCGCGGTGCTTTATTTTGTTTCCGTTTACAACGGGCTGATTGTTCTTGCTCGGAATATTGAGAAGGCCTGGGCGAATATCGATGTTCTTTTAAAGCAGCGGTATGACGAAATTCCAAAACTGATTAAGGTCTGCGAGGGGTATATGAAATACGAGCGGGAGACATTCGAGAAGATTACCGCAGCACGAACAGCCTGCCTTCAGGCAAAAACCGTCGGACAAGCAGCCGAGGCTGAAGGACAGCTTGCGGGGGTTTTAAAAACCCTTTTTGCAGTTGCGGAAAACTACCCGGAATTAAAGGCGAACCAAAATTTCTCGCAACTCCAACAGCGGGTAAGTTACTTGGAAAGCCAGATAGCCGATCGGCGTGAATTCTACAATGATTCGGTCAATATTTATAATATTCGCATTCAACAAATTCCTGATATGTTTGTTGCCGGGATGCTGCATATGACCGCGAAAGAGTTGTTTAAGGTTTCTGACGAAGAGCGCAAAGACGTCGACGTAAAGTTTAACTTTCCCCAATAATTTCTTCTCGTGAAAAGATGTCTTTAGCTATGAATCAGCTTGTGGTGGTTCTTGATGACGAGCCAGATATTTTAAAGCTCGTTGCCTTGCATCTGACCAACGCCGGTTTCCGGGTAAAAGAATTTACGGAAGCAGAAAGTTTCTTCCATTTTTTAGAAAATCAGAGACCAGCATGCGTGCTCCTCGACTTAATGCT
>CAZWJT010000003.1:3732-192316 GCA_964634935.1 uncultured Planctomycetia bacterium
CTTGAGCTCGGTGCTGACGATTACATCACTAAGCCTTTTTCTCCAAGAGAACTCGTCGCCCGGGTAAAGGCTGTTCTACGAAGAAAGCAACAATCAGGGGTTTCTAAAAAGATAGAATTTGAGAATCTTTCTCTTGATTTAGAAAAATATGAAGTGGTAACATCTGGTAAAAAGGTTGAGCTTACTACGGTGGAATTCAAAATTCTTAAATTTCTTGCATCGAAACCAGGCTGGGTGTTTAGTCGGGAAGAGATTTTAGATCATCTCTGGGGGTCAGAGAAAGCAGTTGTCGACCGAACGATCGATGTGCACATTGCGCACTTAAGGGAAAAACTCGGTAAAGCAAAAACCTTGGTTAAGAATATTCGCGGAGTTGGCTATAAGCTCAGTGAATAACTTTTCAGAAACCCGCATTACATGAAAAAGCCGTTTTTTCTAAAGCTGTTTTTCGGCTATGTTTTTTTTATTCTATTCTTTGCTTATGTCATGCTCACAGTTTCTTTCTCAACGTTGCGCGCATACTATTTGCAAACGCTCAGCGCAGATTTAGAAAATCTCACCGTTCCGCTTACTGCCCTCCTTGAACCATCTCTTCAACAAACCCCGGGGAAAGAATTGGACGGGCTTCTGAAATCCTTAGGAGCGCGGATGCGCGCGAGAGTTACGCTTATTGATCAGGATGGCACGGTGCTCGCAGATTCACAAGCCAATCCGGAGGATATGGACAATCACAAGGATCGTACGGAGGTAAAGGAGGCGCTTCAGAATAAACGGGGGGAAGCTTTGCGGAAAAGCCCGACTATGCAAGTCGACATGCTCTACGTTGCCGTTCCGATGACGATACAGGGAAAGCGTTGGGTTCTCCGGGTAAGCTTATTCGCGCGCGATATTAATAAAGTACTTGGTACGATTCAATCGCGGGTGATGTTGTTTACTGCTCTTGCGGTCTTTTTGTTACTTGCCGGGGCGTTATTTTTCTCGAAAAAATTGACACAGTCAATCGAGGCTTTAAGGAAGGCGGCCCATCATTTTTCCCAAGGCAATTTCGATGAACGGGTGTTTTTGAGTGAGTCGAGTGAACTTGTAGAGCTAAGCCAATCTTTCAACGACATGGCAGGGAAGATACAAGATTTATTTCAGATTCTTTCCCGGCAAAAAGAAGAGACTGAACGGATTCTCTCTGCGATGCAGGAAGGGATTGTGGTTGTGGATGACAAAGAAAAAATAGTGCTTTGTAATGAAAACTTCCGGAATCTTTCAGAAAGCAAAGATTGCGAAGGAAAATACCTGTGGCAAGTGATGCGCAATGCCGAGATGAATGATTTGATGAAAAGCGTATTGAGCAGCCGAGGGAATGAAACACGGCAGCTTAGTTTCGGGGAGAAGACATTTTTATGCAGTGTCGGATGGCTTGCGGCACATCATGAATTTATCGTATCTTTCCTCGACACTACCAGTATAAAAAATTTTGAGCAAGTCAAGAAAGACCTGGTTACCAATGTGTCGCATGAATTACGTACTCCTCTTGCTTCAATCAAGGGTTTTGTTGAGACGCTTATGGAAGAAGCAACCGAACCACAAAAACAGTATTTCGATATTATTCAGAGAAATACAGAACGGCTTATATCGATCGTGGAAGATTTGCTGGTATTATCCGAACTCGAAGGAACCCGGAATGCGTTTCGCGTATCAGATGTCGCTCTTGACCAGCTTGGAGAGTATGTGATTAAGATTTTTTCTCAGCGGATTCAAAAGAAAGAGCTTTCGGTAAGCCTCGAGAAAGAGCCGGGGTTTCCTCTGGTGCAGGCAGATCCTTTCCAACTAGAGCAGGTATTTATTAATTTGCTTGATAACGCGATTAAATATACAGAAAAAGGATTTATCCGTGTTCGTCTTTTTCGTAGTGCCGGGAAAAAGGTTATTGAAATACAGGATAGCGGTATCGGTATACCCAGAGAACACCTAGGAAGAATTTTTGAGCGTTTCTACGTGGTTGATAAATCTCGTTCCAAGAAACTTGGCGGGACCGGTCTTGGGCTTTCCATTGTAAAACATATTGTGCTTATGCATCAAGGCAACATCACCGTGGAGAGTACCCCAGGCATAGGAACAAAGGTTACCGTCATTCTTCCCTAATCTACCCTTTCGAGCCAATTTTCATATCCAAAATTCCTAATCAGCAGTCTTCGCGGCGAGAATTAACCAAAAATTAACACACTTTTTATTTATCCTTAATCCGATACGCGATAATACAATTGCTTTCTTTGGGCGAATCCGAGAATAACAAAAAGTAAAACAAAGGAGGGAATGATGAAGTGGTTCAAAGAAATGGCTGTTTCGGTGCTTCTGTTTTCTTTTACCGCATCCGTTTTTGCCGGTGAGATTGACATTCTTGTAAACAAGCTTGTCGAAAAGGGGTATCTTACTCCGGGAGAAGCTCAGCAAATTGTGACTGAGACAAAAGAAGAAGTAAAGCAGAAGATCGCGCAGGGAAGTTATGACAATCTTCCGAAATGGCTGCAGAATTTTAAACTGAAAGGAGATGCTCGCGTGAGGTACCAGTGGAACCAGAAGAAATCGAGCTTAGACCGCAGTCGGGGGAGGATTCGTCTGCGTCTTGGGGCAGAGGCAAATGTGAACGAGAAAGTGAAGGCGCACGTTGGAATCGCAACCGGGTCAACCGACGATCCACGTTCGACAAACAGGACATTTGAAGATGTGTTTTCAGGCAAATCAATAATTCTCGATTATGCCTATGCTGAATATTTTACTACCCCATGGCTTAATCTCGTAACCGGTAAGATGAAGAATCAAATCTGGACTGCGTCAGATCTTCTCTGGGACTCAGACATTACTCCTGAGGGCGGGTTCGCAAAATTGAATTATACCTTGAACGATAAGGTGCAAGTGTTCGGGAACACAGGTGTTCTAGTTTTAGATGAGCTCTCTGGGGATGAGGCAGACCCGATGTTGTTTATGCTGCAGCCGGGGATCCAGGTGAAGCTCAGCGACACGGTTACACTCAAAGGAGCATTTTCTTACTACAACTTTAATGGAGTAAAAGGTAATTTGCTTACTACTACCACAGCTACTTCGCCTGCGACAAATACAGGGTTATCAAAGGCAGGCACGACGGTAAGCGGCAAACTCACCTATGATTATGACGCGTATAATCCCCAGTTTGAAATTACAATTCTTGAACCTTTAAAAACTTTCGGTTTGCCGATTCCCATGGTGGGATTTTTTGGAGAGTATGTTTATAATCCTCGCCCTGAAAAAAACCGGGAAGGATATCTCTACGGTTTGAAGCTTGGAGAAGAAAAAGTCGATGCTTTCGGAAAATGGCAGTTTAAATATTCATATCGTAATTTAGAGAAAGATGCCTGGCTGGATGTGTTACCCGATTCTGATTTCTATAGCGGTTCGACTGACGTAAAAGGGCATGAGGCGAGCGTTTCATTCGGGCTTGCAAAAAATATCACTTTTGATTTAGATTACTATCAGTCACAGCGGATTCTTTCAGCGCATAAGCCGGAGCAGATTATCCAGGCAGATCTTAATTTTAAATTTTAGTAAAACCATTTGGCAAAAAGGAGAAAAAAATGAACATTTATCAACGTATCTTTCAGCGCACTATGACGATCGTAAGTTTATGTTCATTTCTGGTTATTGCGAATGTAACCCACGCTGAGTCAAAGACAATCACCATGAAGGGTTCCACCACGGTCTTGCCTATTGCTCAAAGTACCGCGGAGGCTTTTATGCAGGAGAACCCAGATGTTAATATTTCAGTTCAAGGAGGAGGTTCTGGGGTAGGCATAGCTTCGATCATGGACGGAACATGCGATATCGGGAATGCCTCCCGTCCCATTAAAGAAAGTGAACTGGAAGATGCGGTGCGCCGGGGTAAAAATATTAAAGCAAATGTCGTAGCTATGGATGGGATTGCCGTGATTGTTCATCCTTCCAATCCAGTAAAAGCGCTTACGAAGAAGCAACTCAAGGATATTTATACAGGTAAAATTTCAGATTGGTCTGTTTTAGGAGGGTCGGGGGAAATTGTCGTGATTTCGAGAGACACTTCCAGTGGCACCTTTGAAGCATTCAGTGAGCTTGCGTTAGATAAGGCAAAGGTTAGGCCTGATGCCTTGATGCAGGCTTCTAATCAAGCTGTGGCACAAACCGTGATGCGCACGCCTCAGGCAATTGGATATGTTGGTCTTGGGTTTCTTTCTTATTCGGTAAAGGCGCTCAGTATCAATGGGGTGGTGGCTTCCAAAGAAACTGTTCTCAATGGTACTTATCCTATTGGCAGGCCACTTTTTATGTATACTCAGGGAAAACCAACAGGCCCAATGAAAGAATATCTTGATTTTGTTTTGAGTCCAAAAGGGCAGGTTCTCGTCGAAGAAGCAGGGTATGTAGGGTTACGGTAATATTGGAGATGAGTTTATCGAGCATCGCAGGACATCCTGCGATGCTTATGGAAAGTCTGAGATGAAGATTATTTTCCGCGAACGACTCTACAAGTGGGTTTTTACAATACTTGCATTTTCTTCTCTGATATTTTTAGTCGGTATTACCTTTTTACTCCTTACTGAGAGCGCTCCGATTTTTAGGGAAATAAAATTTTTTGATTTTATTTTTGGGGAAGCTTGGTTTCCTACCTATCAACCTCCGGAATTCGGTATACTTCCGCTTCTCGGAGGGTCATTCTTAGTCACCTTGGGGGCATTATGTGTCTGTGTTCCTTTGGGGGTGGGAAGCGCATTGTATCTTAATGAACTTGCGACAAAGCGACAGAAGTCTGTTCTCAAGCCGCTCATCGAAGTCCTGGCAAGCATTCCTTCCATCGTATTTGGTTTTTTCGGCATGGTCGTTGTCGCTCCTTTTTTACAAAACATACTTCATCTTCCTACCGGGCTTTGCGCTTTGAGCGCAAGCATTGTGCTTGGCATTATGGCTATTCCCACGATTTGCAGTATTGCTGAAGATGCTTTGAGTTATGTCCCGAAGAGTTTTCGAGAAGCTTCCCTGGCTCTCGGGGCAAACCGCTGGCAAACACTCATGAAAGTTGTTCTACCGGCTGCCGGATCAGGCATTTCAACGGCAATTATTCTTGGTATGAGCAGAGCCATTGGGGAAACGATGACTGTTTTGATGGTTTCGGGCGGAGCAGCCGTTGTCCCAAATTCCTTCGGGGCTTTTTTAAAGCCCGTACGCCCCATGACTTCAACCATTGCTGCGGAGATGGGCGAAGCGGTTATGGGCAGCCTTCACTACAACGCACTTTTTGGGATCGGCGTCATTCTTTTTTTCATCACCCTTGTGTTTAATGTTTTTGCAGAAATAATCAGTAAGCGGTATCGGCAAAAGCTTGGTTTGAGCGGATGAAGCAACTTGTAAAACAAAATATTGGTTTTACCCTGATGTTTCTCTGTCTTTTTGTCACTTTATTCTTTCTGGGCAGCATTTTGTTTTTTATTTTTGTTCGAGGAGTTCCGGCATTGAGCTGGGAATTTTTAACCCAGACTCCCCGGAAAGCCATGACCGCTGGCGGAGTCGCTCCCGCAATCGTTGGAACTTTTTATCTTATTGCTGGTTCTCTTGTCGTGGCCTTACCGCTCGGGATTGCCTGTGCCGTGTATCTCTGTGAATATACACCGAAAGGGTTTATTATTAATATAATTCGCATGAGTATCAATAATTTAGCCGGTGTCCCGTCGGTTGTTTTCGGTCTCTTCGGCCTGGCCTTGTTCGTGAAATTCTTTCATTTTGGTGTTTCTATTCTTTCTGGAAGCTTGACGCTTGGTATCCTTATTCTTCCGAGCATTATTTCTGCAACCCAAGAATCGTTGCTTGCTGTTCCGCATTCGTATCGAGAAGCGTCATTGGCATTGGGCGCTTCGCACTGGCAGACTATTCGCAAGGTTGTGCTTCCAAGCGCGCTTCCCGGAGTTCTTACCGGAGTTATTTTGGGAATTGGGAGAGTTGCTGGCGAAACCGCTCCAATTTTATTTACCGCGGGGACTTTCTTTATGCGGGGCTATCCAGATTCCATCTTTTCTGAAACTATGGCTCTTCCTTACCATATTTATGCCTTGATGACAGAGGGTACACATCCGGATAAGCAGGTGCAGATTGCGTATGGCTGTTCTCTCGTTTTAGTGTTGCTCGTTCTATGTGTTTCTGCTGTCGCTATTGTAGTGCGCGACCGGCAAAGGAATAAGTATGGATAAGATACGGATTAGTGTCGAGAATGTGAATTTTTTCTATGGGAAAAATCAAGCCTTGCGAGGTATAACCCTCCCAATTTACGAAAACAAAGTGACCGCGTTCATCGGGCCATCGGGATGCGGTAAATCTACTTTTGTTCGCTTGCTGAATAGGATGAATGACCTTATTCTGAATGCTCATGTAGAAGGCAGTATTCTTCTAGACGGGAACGATATTTATTCGCCGCTTGTTGACATAGCAAATATCCGCAGGAGAGTCGGGATGGTTTTCCAAAAGCCGAATCCTTTTCCGAAAAGTATTTTAGAAAATGTAAGCTATGGATTGGAAGTAAATGGTCTTAAAGACAAACCGTTTATGTACAGGATGGTTGTTGAGTCATTGAAGAAAGCAGCCCTGTGGGATGAAGTGAAGGACCGGCTTTCAGAGAGCGCGCTTAAATTATCCGGAGGACAACAGCAAAGGCTATGCATCGCCCGGTGTTTGGCTGTCGAACCAGAAGTGATATTGTTCGATGAGCCTTGCGCCAGTTTGGATCCAATCTCAACAGCCAAAATAGAAGAGCTCATTCTTGAACTAAAGAAAAACTATACAATCGTAATTGTTACTCATAACATGCAACAAGCAGCCAGGGTTTCCGACTACACAGCGTTTCTGTATCTTGGACAACTTATAGAATTTGGGCCAACGGATAAGCTGTTTACTGTTCCCAGGGATAAACGTACTGAAGAATATATAACTGGAAAATTCGGATAGAGGAGTAGGTCATGCTTCAAGGAAAGATAGAAATTCTAAAGCGCGAATTGATCACCTATGGCGTATTTGTCCAATCGATGATTGAGAAAAGCGTCCACGGACTTCTTGAGAAAGATACGGAACTGTTTCGAAGATTGATTGAACAAGACGAGCCCAGAGCGAACGCCTTTGAACTTGAACTTGATGAACTATGCACCACTTCAATAGCTCAGTATGATCCCAAGGCAAAAGATTTACGAACTATCCTGATGATTCTGCGGATCAATAACGATCTGGAACGGATGGCTGACCACGCGGTTAACATCGCGGAATGTGGAATTTTTTTGGTTGAACTGCCTGCCGTAAAACCGCTTATTGACATTCCAAAAATGAGCAATGATGTTTTGAATATGGTATCCGGCAGTATCAGCGCTTTCGTAAATAATGATGTTCTGAACGCAAAGAATGTTTGTTTAAGCGATACGGCGATCGATGACAGTAAAGATAAAATTTTACGAGAGCTTATTTCTTTTATGAGCGCTGACCCAACGACAATAGAGCGTTCCTTATCTCTCATTAGAATTTCTCACGAATTGGAAAGAATAGCTGATTTGTCGACCAATATCTGCGAAGATGTTATTTACATGGTGGAAGGAACCGTTATCAAGCACCATAATCAGAGTACTCCATAATTTTCCTCCTGAAAACTTTGCTTCTCGAAAATCCCAAGGTATACGTCATTATTCTCCAGGAAAAATAATTGACATTTTATAAGCCGTACCATAGAATAAAGCCGTACTTTTATTCAGTATTTCTTGCCACGCGGTCATATTGATCAAGAGCCCAGGGGGGAAGATGTCTGACGCACAATACTCAGCGTACGAAAGCATACAATTAGCCGTCCACATTGAAGAAAATGGGTATGCATTTTACACGGCTGTTGCGAAGACCACAGAAAATAAAAAAATTGCCAGTGTTCTTAGTAAGCTTGCTGAACAAGAGCTCGAGCATAAACGTATCTTCGAATCTTTTATCCGCGAGAGCAATGCCGGCATTGTTTTTGAGCCATCCAGCCAGGAGTATGATGCCTATATGCGCGCGTTCTCTCAAGAATACCTTTTTACTGAGAAAATCCTTCGCAAGAAGATGGCGGAAGGTTTTCAGAATACCAGTGAAGTTCTTTCTTTCGCCATCGGCCTTGAAAAGGATTCAATTATTTTCTACGAGCAGATCCGTTCCGGGATTTCCGATGAACGGAAAATTCTTGATACGATTATCGAAGAAGAAACTAAACATTTCGTGATTTTGAACGATTTACGGAAATTTCTGATTGGAGAGGAGGATGTATGAAAGAAGTCAAGATTTACTCAACCCCGACTTGCCCGTACTGCAAAATGGCAAAGCAGTACTTATCATCCAAAGGGGTTTCGTACACCGATTTCGATGTCTCAACAGACCGCCGTGCGCTTGATGAGATGGTGAAAGTTTCCGGACAGATGGGAGTTCCGGTTCTCCTTATTGACGACGAAATTATTGTTGGGTTTGAACAATCTAAGATTGATCGGCTTCTTCAGGAAAGAAAGGGTTAAGACATTATGGTGGTACACGTGAATGGGAAAAATTTTGAATCAGAAGTTTTACAATCTTTGACTCCTGTGCTCGTTGATTTCTGGGCTCCCTGGTGTGGCCCGTGCAAAATGATTGGTCCTTCGATTGACGAACTGGGGAAAGAGCTCGATGGGAAAATCAAAGTATGCAAATTGAATGTTGACGAAGCCCAGGAGATCGCAGTGCAGTTCGGCGTTATGAGCATCCCCGCCCTTCTTCTTTTTAAACAGGGGAAGGTGGTTACTCAGACCATCGGCGCTTTGCCGAAGAAAGAGATCGAAAATTTCATTAAGAAAAACGTCTAAAATGCCTATTTTTACTTTTCGTTGCAAGCGATGCGGCCATATGTTTGATCTCCTGGTGGGGGTAAATCAAGAGAAATGTAATTACCTTTGTCCTCAATGCCAGGGGCAAGATCTTGAGAAGCAGCCCTCTGTCTTCGGTGTTTCTTCGGCACGAGGCGCTCACTCAGCTTGTTCTTGTTCAAGTTGCGCAGGTCCCACTCCAGCATGTCCCCAAGGGGGTTGCCCGCTTACCGGATAGGTTTATGCACATACACGATGCGGTTATTCTAGGGGCAGGCCCCGCCGGAATCACAGCCGCGGTATACGCCGCCAGGAAAAAAATGGATTTTCTTGTCATCAGCCTGGACATTGGCGGGCAGGCAGCTTGGAGCGGGGATATTGAAAATTACACCGGATACCAGTTTGTCAGCGGGCCAGAACTCGCGCTGAAATTTAAACAGCATATGGATGCGTTTGGAATTGTAGTGCGTATGCCTGAACAAACATTGGCGCTTGAGTCTGACGGGTTGTACCACACAGTGAGGACAGATCAAGCCGTGTATCATACAAAGACGGTATTAATCGCTACCGGAAAGCGTCCTCGGCCGCTCGATGTTCCAGGAGAGACGGAATTTAAAAACAAGGGTCTCACCTATTGCGCAACGTGCGATGGTCCTCTTTTCCGGGAAAAGACCGTAGCGGTCATCGGCGGCGGAAATTCTGCGCTCGACGCGGCATTGCAAATGGTTCTGTTCTCACCGAAGGTATACTTGATCAATATTGCGGCCGAGCTTACCGGCGATAACATTATGATTGAAAAGGTACAGGCGAATCCCGCTGTTGAAGTGTGGAACAACACAAGCGTGCAAAGGATTTTTGGTGATTCTTTTGTCCGGGGGATCGAAGTGAAACGGCAAGGGCAAACAGCGGTGCTTCCCGTTGAAGGGGTTTTTGTTGAAATCGGTCTTGTTCCCAATTCTTCATTCGCGGCGGCCGTAGCCCAGAATCAGCGGGGCGAGATCATCGTTGATCAGGAAAATAAAACGAATATTCCCGGAATTTTTGCCGCCGGAGACGTCACCACGGTTTTTGAAAAACAAATCATTATCGCCTGCGGAGAAGGTTCAAAAGCCCTCCTTTCTGCGTTTCAATACCTTGCAACCCACACTTTCCCAAACGGTTAACCGATGGAACTTCCTCCCGATATCGTTAGTTTTTTTGAAAAGCAGACATTCGTTCTGGTCTCAACGATTGACCAACAAGGAAAAATCAACGTTTCGGCCAAAGGAATTCTTGAGATGAAACCCGCAGGAGAAGTATTTTTGTTGGATTTGTACCACGGAAATACATTTCGCAATCTTACGAAAAATCCCGCCGTAAGTCTTACCGCGATATGCGAAAAGCACTTTACTGGTTACACGCTGCAGGGAAAAGCACGCATTGTCAAAAGAGGCAATTTTGATGCTACGATTATTTCGCGGTGGTATCACAAAATTTCACGGCGTATTTCTAACCGGCTGATCAAAAATCTTCAAGAGGGGAGAAATGCCCTTGTTCATCCGGAAGCAATGCTTCCCGAACCGAAATACCTTGTCGTCGTTCGGGTTTCGAAGGTGATCGACTTGGCTCCTGCGCATCTCAAAGGAACGCCGAAGTAGCTGTGCGCAGATATGGGTAAAGAAAAGGTAATTTTTCAAGGAAGGGTGTTTTCTGTTGTCGGAGGAACAAAGAAGCTTCCCAATGGATACCGAGCGAGATTTGAATACATAAAACACCCCGGAGCCGTGCTTATTATTCCATTCTTGGCCAAAGAAAAAATTGTTCTTATTCGCCAATACCGCCCCGTTGTGAAAAAGTATCTTCTGGAATTTCCTGCAGGGACTCGCGAACCCGGAGAAAGCTCGCAAACATGCGCTAGGAGAGAGCTTATCGAGGAAACAGGGTACAGCGCGAATCGCCTGGAAAAAATTTGTTCTCTTTTCCCGGTCCCCGGTTATTCAACAGAGGAAATTATTTTGTATCGGGCAGAAGAACTGGTTCGAGTCGCAAAGCAATCAATGCAGGATGAAGTATTGGTGAATACTGTTTGTTCTTTGCCAATGATTCAGAAGCTGCTTGCGCAACGCAAAATCATTGATGCGAAAACTCTTGCCGCACTCGCTCTCATCGGAATTTCTGGCCGTTAGTCTTTAAAACGTGCAATGAAAAAGAAAGTGCTTGTTGCGATGAGTGGAGGAGTTGACTCTTCAACCGCCGCATTTTTACTCAAAGATGCAGGATATGAAGTGGTTGGGGTTACCTTATGCTTCGGTATCCGCGATACACCCGATAGCCAAGTTCGCTGTTGCGGAAGTCAAGCCGTCGAAGATGCAAAAGCGGTTTGTCGAGTTCTCGGTGTTCCTCACTTCGTAATGGATTTTTCAGAGATTCTCCAGAAGACTGTCATCCAGAATTTTGTCGAAGAATATTCACGCGGCCGCACCCCGAATCCTTGCGTGGTTTGTAATCGGGAACTTAAATTCGGCGAGCTTCTTTGCAGGGCTCAGGCCTTGGGTTTTGATTATCTTGCAACAGGCCATTACGCTTCTCTGGAGAGCCGAGACGGGGAATTTTTCCTCAAGAAAGCCAAAGACCCAACTAAAGATCAAACCTATTTTTTGTATGCCCTGCGCCGGGAAGATCTTCCCAAACTTCTCTTCCCTCTGGGAGGTTACACGAAAAGCGAAGTACGCCAAATAGCATGCCAAGCGAACCTGCCTGTTTATGATAAAGATGAAAGTCAGGATATTTGTTTTATCCCAGACAATGACTACAAGAAGTTCCTGTCCACAAAGCTTTCTCCTTTACCCGGACTGATCGTTGATCAGAAAGGAATCGTTTTAGGAAAACACAAAGGGATCTGTTTTTATACTGTTGGACAACGAGAGGGGCTTCGCATCAGAGCGAAGAAGCCTTTGTATGTTCTTGCCATCGACTCAGAAAAGAACCAGATTGTTGTTGGAGAAAAAGATGCGCTTCCGGCCCAAGGACTTCTTGCCCGGAGTTTGCATGTTCTTGTGACAGCCATCCCGGAACAGCTTACCGCAAAAATTCGTTATCGACATCCCGAGGTTCAATGTACGATGCGGTATTCTGGTCAAGAGGTTTTTGTGGATTTTGTTGAACCGCAAAACGCCGTAGCTCCAGGACAATCAGTCGTATTGTTTCAAGGGGAGATTGTTATTGGAGGAGGGGTGATTGAAAAAGCCGTGAGAAACTTGTCCGTAGAAACTTAACCACAAGCTGCATTATGTGCTGTATTTTCTCGAGATATCGAAAAGATATGCAAGAACGGCACACTCAAATGCTCGCACCGGCCTTTTGGTTTTGCCTTATGGCCGCAAGTCTCATTTCGTTTGCCGCGAATGAAATAAGACTCGAAGACATTACAATAGAGAAAAAAAACGAGGATATTTTTCCCGGCGAAGATCCGCAGGCGATACTGTATTCAAACAATCCATGTGCTTCTTTAGAAGAATCAGTCGAGTATTTTCCGGGCGTTGACCTGAAGAAAAGAGGGGCAGCAGGTTTGCAGCAAGATATCTCCTTGCGCGGAGCCGGATTTGAAGACGCGCAAGTCCGCGTTAATTCCATCCCCATGAATGATCCTCAAACTGGACACTATACGCTAGAGATCCCCTTCACTTCCGCTCTCATTCAAGGAGTAAAGGTTACACCAGGCAGGCAATCAATAGATTTTTTTACCGTTGCACCAGATCCCCAAGAGCGGAGAATCGGCTTTATCTTTGGAGAGCATGCGTTGTGGGAAAAAATTATTTCTTTGGGGGCCTCTACCGGAAGAATGAACCACCAGATTTCTTTTGAACACAAGAATTCTTCAGGCGAGAGGCAGGATACAGATTTTGAAACCGCGACTTTTTCTCTCCATTCGTTTCTGAAAGATACCGAGAATGAACTCGAGTTACTTATGGGGGCAACAAAACGCGATTTTGGCGCGGGAAATTCATACGCTTCTTCTTATCCACATCAAGAGGAACACATTACGCAGACATTCTATTCGGTACGGGGGTTACATGCGTTTGACGGTTTTTCTTTGGAGATTACCCCGTATCTGCGCCGGCACACGGATACATTTATTTTAGACCGCAGAAATCCATCCTTTTATACAAATAGCCATACGACATATGTTTCGGGAATTCAGCAAACGATGCGTTTCCCCAGCGGCTTTTTTGTTTCCTTGTCGAACCAAAACGAATCAATCTCAAGCACGCGCTTAAAAGACCATCTGAGATGGAAAGAGGAATTTGCGTGCGGGAGAAAACACGTTCCACTCGGCAATTCCTTTACCGGATATAAGATCGGGTTTGTGCGGCCGTATACCAGGGATTTTTTGCCCCAGCTAGAGCTTGATTTGGGTCATCATCTCAGTGAGACGATGACCACACAGGTGCGTTTTACCCGGTTACCCAGAGTTCCTTCTTTTACTGAATTGTATTATGTATCGCCGGTTGACCAAGGGAATCCCGATCTTGATATTCAAACTTCCGATAATGTTGAACTGGAAATCTTGTATCGAAATCCGAGAGAAATTTTTCTGAAAGGAGTTATTTTTTTCCGGCACCAAGAAAAAAGCATTGACTGGATACGCAATACCTCGAGCGATCCCTGGCGGGCAGTAAACAGCGATACTGTGCAAGCACAGGGCATTGAGTTAACCGGGCAGTTTCCTTTGAAAGTTTTCTGTCTTCGCAATCTAGGATTCGGGTACTCGTATCTTACGCTTGACCCAACAAATCCCCGTTGGTTTTCCAAGTATCTTTTTGACTATAATCGGCATACAGCACGAGGCATATTAGGCCTGGATATCGACGGTGTCGCGGTGAATTTAATCGGTAGCTGGATGCATCCCGCAAAAAGGAGCTGTTACGCAACGGTGGATCTACGCTGCGAAAAAAAATTTTCTCGTTTCTCGGTATTTCTGGAAGGAACAAATATCTTCAACGCCAATTTTTTTGAGCTTGATACGATCAAAGGGCAAGGCCGATGGTATAAGTTTGGAGCGGTGTATTCATTCTAGCTAACCAAGGAGGAAATCATGGTTCAGGTCGTTCTGGCACGCCAAGAGAGTATGAGTTTTCTTGTTTCGATTCCCCAGACCGAGATAACATTCTCTATCCAAGTCCGTTCAGAGCAAGCACAGACCGGCTTTCCGAATCCGCTAGAGCTTTTTCTTTCGGCGCTCGGTTCGTGTGTGGGGGTTTCTGCGGAAAAGTATCTCACAGGAAGGAAAATTTCCTTCACAAAACTCAGTGTTAAAGCGCAAGCCGAATTGTCCCAAGACGTTCCAACCCGGCTCAGCGGAATCAAGGTTGTCGTTTCAACCGATGCCCAGCTTGGAGACGGCAAGGAAAATTTTCTCAGGTATCTCCATAATTGCCCAGTTCACAGTACAATTATTGCCAAGGAAGAAATCGATATTCAATCGAATCCTTAAGCCGCGATCTTGCTTGATTTCTTGAAATTATTCCCGGACGTTTTATAATAGGAATAAAAGACCATGCCGGCTAAGAAGCGCGATTCGTGGAGTTCAAAGATCGGAGTTATTATGGCGGTTGCTGGTTCAGCAATCGGATTAGGGAATTTTTTGCGTTTTCCCGGGCAGGCTGTCCAGAATGGCGGGGGAGCGTTCATGGTTCCTTACTTCATCTCTCTTTTTCTCCTGGGCATACCGCTGATGTGGATAGAGTGGACTCTTGGCCGTTTTGGCGGTGGTTTTGGGCATGGAACTGCTCCGGGCATATTTCATAACGTCTGGAAGAAAAACCGCTTTATCAAATATTTTGGCATTATCGGGATCTTCGGGCCGCTCATTATTTTTATCTACTATACCTATATAGAATCGTGGACTCTTGCCTACAGTTTTTTCGCGCTTACCGGTCAATACGCTCAAGCAACGGATCAAGATACAATGAAGAATTTTCTTTCAGGATTCCAGGGGATTCAACAGAACGAATTTTTTAATTCACTTGTCCCCGCGTATGTTTTCTTTTTGGTCACATTTGCCGTGAATATCGCGGTTATCGCCAAAGGCGTGAAAGGCGGCATTGAGCGATTTTGCAAGATAGCCATGCCTCTTCTTTTTCTTTTTGCCCTTATTTTGGTCTTTCGCGTTATAACGCTGGGCGCTCCTGATCCCATGCGGCCTGAGTGGAATTTTTTTAATGGGCTTGGCTTTCTGTGGAATCCAAATTTTTCTGCTCTTGCTGATGCCCGTGTATGGCTTGCAGCTGCCGGGCAGATATTTTTTACTTTGTCCGTGGGCATTGGCGTGATTCTCACCTATGCAAGTTATCTTTCCAGAGGGGATGATGTTGTTCTCTCCGGGCTTTCCGCAACCGCGACAAATGAATTTGCAGAAGTCGTGCTTGGCGGGAGCATCGTAATTCCTGCGGCATTTATCTTTTTTGGACCTGAGCAAATCCGGCTCATCGCCCAATCCGGGACGTTCGATCTCGGTTTTGTCACGATGCCACTTATTCTTGCAAAAATTCCTCTCTCGGCTCTCCTTGGATTCTGCTGGTTCTTCCTGCTTTTCTTAGCCGGGATTACCTCCTCGGTTTCTTTAGCCCAGCCAGCGATCGCTTTTCTTGAGGATGAATTCAATATCAGCAGGAAAAAGTCAGTGATCATATTTGCGGTAACCACGTTTGTTTTATGTCAACCAGCCATTTTTTTCTTAAGAAATGGAGTTGTTGGCGAGCTTGATTTCTGGGGAGGCACTTTTTTTCTTGTGCTCTTTGCCACGATTGAAACAATCCTGTTCGCTTGGGTTTTCGGCATGGAGAACGCCTGGAAAGAAATTCATCATGGCGCAGATATGCAGATTCCCAGGATTTATAAATTCATCATTAAATACGTCACCCCTTTATTCCTGCTCTGTATTCTGGGATTTTGGTTTTTCCAGCAGGGGATTCCCACGATCTGTATGAAAGGCATTGCCTCCGAGGATAAAATTTATATTCTGCTCACTCGCGTAGGGTTGCTCGGCATGTTTTTTGGTCTGGCCATGTTAGTGCGGAAAGCATGGAAAATGCGTCCAGGGGATACAAGCCATGAATAGCGGAGGGTGGATTCTTTTGTTTTTCTCTTGGAGTTTCATCCTAGGACTTCTTGGTTTTTGTTTGTACAAAGTTTTTTCCAAGAAAGAAATACACTAGTCCTTTTTTATCTCACCAGCAAGGATGCCAAATAATTTTTTACCCATTCATCAAGAAGACCTGCGTCAGAAAGGGATTCAGCAACTTGACATTATTCTTGTTTCAGGCGATGCCTATGTGGATCATCCTTCTTACGGTACTGCGGTCATCGGAAGATTTCTGGAGAAAAAAGGTTTTTCGGTCGGAGTAATTGCGCAACCCGATTGGAGGAGTACCGGAGATTTTCAGCGGCTTGGTGCTCCTCGGCTTTTTTTTGGGGTTAGTTCGGGGAACCTTGATTCAATGCTGGCTCACTACACTTCGAGCCGCCATCGGAGAAAAGAAGATCTGTATTCTCCGGGGGGCCGCTCTGGGTTGCGGCCGGATCGGGCAGTAATCGTTTATACCAATCGGATCAAGCAGCTGTTTCCCGATATCCCGGTGGTTCTGGGCGGTATTGAAGCAAGTTTACGCCGGTTCGCTCACTATGATTTCTTGAGCGATACGATACGCAGGTCGATACTGATAGATTCCAAGGCGGATATTTTAGTCTACGGGATGGGTGAGCGGCAGGTATTCACGCTTGCGCGAGAACTCAGCCAAGGAAAAAGCGTGCAGGAGCTCAGCCTTATTCCGGGAACGACTATCGTACGGAGTTCCCTTGGAGGTATCGAGCATATACGCGAGATTCCGTCTTTTGAAGAAGTAATTCGTAGCCAGAACGCTTTCTGCCGCGCGTTTCAAATAATCTCTGAAGAACAAGATCCTTTTCGAGGAAAGGCTGTCATCCAGAAGCACGATCATCGATTCGTGATCCAAGCCCCACCGGCGATTCCTCTTCAAGAACAGGAACTCGACGAAATTTACGAACTTCCCTATATGCGCTCCTGGCATCCGGTTTATGCGAAAGAAGGGGGCGTTCCGGGATTTGAAACGGTAAAATTTTCCATTATTTCTCATCGGGGTTGTCCCGGCCAGTGTAATTTCTGCTCACTGTATTTTCATCAGGGGAGAATTATTCAGAGCAGGAGTCCGCGGTCGATCTTGAAGGAAATACATCTTTTGTCCCAACGTGAAGATTTTCGGGGAACGATCAGCGATATCGGAGGCCCTACCGCGAATCTTGTCTATGCATTCTGCGCTCTCTGGAAAACGCAAGGAGCTTGCCAGGGGAAACGCTGTCTTTTCCCGGACGTATGCAAGAATTTAAAAATAGATTATCAAAAAACTATCGAGCTTCTCCAGGTTGCCCGGCGGGTTCCAAAGGTGAAAAATGTTTTTGTCGCTAGCGGTATCCGCTGTGACTTGCTCGTGAAGCCGGAAGCCAGGGAATATGTTCAGAATCTCTGTGCACACCATATCAGCGGTCAATTGAAGGTTGCGCCTGAGCATAATGCTCCGAAGGTTCTGCAATACATGGGTAAACCAGATTTTTCTGTCTATGAGGAGTTTGTAAGGATTTTCCAAGAGTTAACCAAAAAGACCGGTAAACGGCGGTTTTTGGTGAACTATTTTTTAAGTGCCCATCCAGGGACAAGACTTGAGGATGCGCTGCGTTTAGCACTTTATCTTGCCCAGCACGGCATTCATCCTGAACAAGTGCAAGACTTCATTCCTTTGCCCATGACCGCTTCAAGCTGCATGTATTACACCCAGCAGGATCCTTTCACCGGGAAAAATATGTACGTCGCTAAGGGTTCAACAGCGCGCTTTCAACAGCGCGCTTTGATCCAATTTCACAACCCTAAGAATCGAAGAGCCATTCTTGAAGCTCTTCGGCTGCTGAACCGGCCTGAGGCCGGAAAAGTTCTTTTGTCTTTCCGCAAACCAGTCAGAAAAAAAGAGAACCAGAAAAGAATGCCGGATATTTCTTCGTAAGCAGGTTTTCTCTTTTTTCTTCTCGACTCTTCTCGGAACAACATACGCTCGGAGTTCTTGTATTCATGAAAATGCGCTTGACAGATTTGTAAAATTCAGTTAATATTTAACATAGTTAATAATCAATGTAATTTATTAAGGAAACGTACCGAAAATGTCCAACGAGCTCCGCCAATTTGCCGAGCGAATCGTTTCTCTGATGCCGGAGATCATCCGAGGGTTGATCCGGCAGGAGACGAATGAGCTTGCCCGCGGGAAAATCACTCTTCCCCAGTTTTTTGTTCTTGAAAGTCTCAGCAAAAAAGGCGCTCTTTGCATGACCGATATCGCGCACTGCATGGGGTTTACCACCGCAGCCGCGACCGGCATCGTCGATAGGCTGGTTAAATGCGGATATGTTCAACGCGTTTTTGCTCAAGAAGACCGCAGGGTCATTCGGGTCAAGCTTACCGCCAAAGGTCTTTTGATTACCAAGAATGTTTGCGAAGAGCGCTTGAAAATGGTCTTGAAAGTTTTTGGTAAGCTTTCCTCCGAAGAACGCAAAGACTATTTAAAGCTTCTGGAGAAAATCTCCAAAATTATTTGTTCAGTGAACGACAATGGGGTCAAGAATGGATCTTAAAGCAAGAATTCTTCTTGTGGTGTGCTTTCTACTCTGCACTCAGGCGTTGGCAAAAGAAGTGCGGTTGAGTCTTGATGATGTAGAGTTGTTTGCGCTGCGCGAGAATAAAGATATCAAGCTTAAAATCGAAGATGTCCGGAAAGCTCAAGAAAAGGTCAAAGAAGCCCAAGGCGGCCTATTTCCTTCGGTTTCCATATCAGGCGCAGCCTCAGAAAGTATAGGGCTGATCAGCAAGGATGCGGTTACTTATACGGGACAACTTACTCTAAAACAGTATCTGTACCGCGGAGGGAAGACCCTGCACACAATTCTCTATAATCAACAGGGGGTGAGTATCCAGGAGGCGCTTCTTGACCGGGAAAAACTGGATATTTTATTTAAGGTGAGAAAGGCATTCTATACGCTCGTGTTGGCTGAGAAATACGCGCAACTGAATAAGCGGATTTTGGAGAATACGGTAAATCATTTTCGGGTAGCGGAAATCCGTTTTCAGAACGGACAGGCTTCCGGACAGGAACTTGAACGGATGCGCGCATCAAAGGCTACGATGAACCAAGTTTATACACACTCTCTGCGCCAAGTTGAAATAAACAATAGTTTACTTGTAAATTTACTTGGATTCGATGGAACAATACAAATTAAGCCGGAAGGAGAAATTGTTTATACCGCTGAAAATATTTCTTACGACCAAGCGTTGATGCAGGCATTGAGGAAACGGCCGGAGATACGTCAGTATGAAGCACAGGAAAAAGCGAGCCAGCATTCTGTACGCATTGCCCGGGCAGAGAATTTGCCGAGTGTCTATGCTTCTTGGGATTATTATTTGCGTTCCCGGCCAGCAGCTTCGAGTGTAAAAAATACTAGCGATTCTCAGATCGTAGGGGTTACGATTTCTTGGCCGATCTTTGATGGGTGGGCAACGCGCGCTAAAATCAACCAGGCGATGATTGATATAAAAGAAGCGCAGATTTTACGGCAGAAAGCGGTACTCGATACGGCCTTGGATCTCAAAGCAGCTTACATCGCGTTTCAAGATGCCCTTGCAAGAATGGAGGCGACTCGCGCCGAAATTATGTATTACGAGCAAAATCTGAAGAGTGCTCATGCGCAGAGTGTTCGCGGGATTTTGAGCGAGCTTGACTTGAACGATGCGCTCGTGAAATACGAAACCGCATTTTTCAATAACACAAGCGCGATCTATGACTATATGATTGCCAAAGCAAAGATCGAACAAGCAATAGGAGAAATAGATGCGAAACTCTAGGTATGCACAATTTACTTTTTTCCGGTATCTGCTGGTTTTATTTTTTCTCTGTTCCGGTTGTCAACCCCAAGTAAAAGAAAAAAAGGAAACAGAGCAGATTATTCCCGTGCGGGTAGTCCGGGCCGAGAAGAAAGTTTTGCGGAAGGTAATTGAGTACGTTGGTAACGTAAGGGCTCAAGAAGAAATTTTAGTGTATCCAAAAGTCACCGGGAAGGTTGCGGAAAAAATCAAAGAAGAAGCAGCTGTTGTAGAGAAAGGAGAAGCTTTTCTCTATCTTGACCGGGATGAAATCGGTCTTACGTTTGCAAAGGCTCCGGTTGAAAGCCCCATCCGCGGGATAATTGGGCGTATCTATGTCGACCAGGGCAGTAGCGTTACTCCTCAAACCCCAGTGGCTTTAATCGTGAATATGGAAAAAGTGAAGATAGAGGTCGATATTCCGGAGATCTATTTACCGAAAATCTACCGAGGTCAAGAAGCGCGGATTGCCATCGACGCCTATCCTACCGAGCAATTTGTAGGCATTGTTTATACGGTCAGTCCCGTGCTTGATGTGGCGACACGCACTGCGCCAATCGAAATAATTCTTGCCAACAGTGATCTTGCCATCAAACCAGGAATGTTTGCTCGAGCGAAGATTATTCTTGAAGAGCAAGATCCGTTTCCGGTGATTCTGAAAGAGTCTCTTTTAGGGAGCGGAGAGGATGCTTATGTATATGTTGTTCAAGGTCAAACAGCTGTGAAGCGTAAAGTCAAAATAGGGCTTATCCAGGATTCTTTTTTGAGCGTCTTGGAGGGGTTGGCTGAGGATGAACCCGTGGTAATTATGGGGCAGCAGCGGCTATTCGACGGGGCTTTGGTAAATGTTGAGGAGTAGGTTGAGACAACCATGAATCTTTCAGAATTTGGTGTACGACGTCCAGTGACAAATTTGATGATTTTTACCGCGATTGTCGTCCTTGCGCTCTACAGCATGTATAAGCTTGGTATCGACATGCTTCCCAAGATTGAACCGCCGGTTATTACGGTTATTGCCACATATCCGGGTGCGAGCCCTCAAGATGTGGAAATTAAAGTTACTGAACCCTTAGAAAACCAGCTTGGCACTACCCCAGGGCTTGAGAAGATCACATCTGTTTCTTCTGAGGGAGCGGCGATTGTGAGCCTTAAGTTTTTATGGGGAACAAATTTGGATGAAGCATCGAATGACATCCGCGATAGGATTGAGCTGGCGAAACGTTTCTTGCCGGACATCCCGGATGAAATGGATAACCCTTTCATCTTTAAATTTAACACCGCGAATATTCCGATTCTTTTTGTGGGCTTTACTGGCCGGGAGTCATACCCTTCATTGTATAACCTTGTCGATAAGCAAATTGGCGATAATTTGCGGCAGCTTCCCGGCGTGGGAACGGTTCAAATCCAGGGCGGAGGCATGGAGCGCCAAATTAATATCTATGTGGACCGCAACCGGCTTGAAGGATATGGATTTTCTGTTTTGGATATTCAGAATGTTTTGCAGCAAGAAAACATCACGCAGCCAGTCGGCAATCTGAAAACAGGACTTACGGATTATCTAATCCGCCTGCCCGGAGAATTCGCCAGTCCAGACGAGATTAAACTCGTAATTCTGGGTAAACGGGATGGAACAATAGTATATCTCAAAGACGTCGCTCGTATTGAAGATGGATTTAAGGAGATAACGAGCAAGGTGCGCATTAATAACAATCCGGGTGTGATGGTGATGATTCAGAAGCAGAGTGGAACGAATACGGTCGAAGTCACAGAGCGAGTGAAGAAAAAACTGGAGGAGCTTAAGAAAAACTTACCGCAAGACGTGCAAGCCATTACGATTTTTGATACCTCTTCTGATATCATTCGTTCGCTCCATTCCTTGACTTCATCAGTCTGGGTAGCGATTCTTCTGGTTATTGTGGTTGTCTGGTTTTTCTTGCGGCAATTTCTGCCGAGCATGATTGTTGGTTTGACTATCCCCTTTTCTTTGTTGATCAGTTTCATTTATCTCTTCTTAAGCGGGAAGACAATAAATGTTATTAGTCTGACTTCTCTGGCTATTGCTTCTGGAATGGTCGTTGATAATGCGATTGTTGTCGTTGATAATATCGCGCGGCACATAGAACGCGGACAGAGGGCGCAGGAAGCCGCTATTTTCGGAGCGCGGGAAATGTTTCTGGCGATCGCCGCCTCCACCTTAACCACAGTCGTCGTTTTTGTGCCTATGCTTTTTATTCCCGGTGTTGTGGGGATTATGTTTGGAGAGATGGCAGTCATTATTATTGTCACCTTGACCGCTTCTCTTTTTACCGCAGCAACATTTACTCCCATGCTTTGCTCACGTTGGATGCGAGTGAATCCTGAGGAAAGTTTTTTTCAAAAAATTGCCAAGAAATTCTATGATTTTTCTGAACGCCTCTTTATCGCCCTGGAGAGTTTTTATTCGGGAGTGTTGAACTTTTGTCTACACCACAAGAAAATGATCATCGTGGTCTGTACCCTGGTTTTTCTGGGAAGCTTGTTACTTCTGCCTTTCGTAGGAACAGAGTTTATCCCCGAAGAGGACTCCGGAGACTTACGCATCACGGTGTATCTTCCAGTTGGGACTCGTCTTGAAGAGAGCGATAAAATAGCCGGGCGGATCGAAAGTATTCTGAGAACTGAGATCCCAGAAGCCAAGTACTACTATGCACGCTGCGGGCAGGTTACTGGTGTTGGCCGTTCCATGGGGAATGCTTCAGGTCCGAATATCATTACTGCCGGAGCAAAGCTTATTCCCAAGGATAAAAGAAAGCGCTCAGTTCAAGAAGTCGGACACGTCATACGGAAAAAGATTACTCAGATCCCGGGGGTTACCAAAACAACGGTTATGACGGGAAATCCGTTGGGCCGTATTGTCACCGGCGCCGGCGGGAAGAGCGTTCAAGTTGATATCATTGGAAATTCTTTTGCCGATACAAACGCCCTTGCTGAACGAATGAAGGTTTTGATTGAGAAAATTCCCGGAACCGTAGATGTGAGTATTTCACGGGAAATGGATCGGCCTGAACTGCAAATAAAAGTTGATCGGGAGAAAGCGGCTAGCCTTGGATTATCGATGTCACAGGTAGCCTCGAGCGTTAAAACATTTCTTGCGGGGTCGACAGCAACAAAATACCGAGAGCAGGGAGAGACGTATGACATTTCTGTCCGCCTTGAAGAATTGAACCGTTCCCGTAAAGACGATATCGAGAATCTTTCGATAGTTTCGCAAACCACCGGAGAAACAATAAAGCTGAGTACGATCGCGGCTATCCGCGAAACAAAAGGGCTTGATGATATCGAGCGACAGAACCGCGAAAGAATTGTTCATGTTGAGTGCAATGTCTATAAACGCTCACCGGGGGAAGTTATCACCGATATAAAAAAACAACTTGCGTCCATCGCGCTCCCAGTCGGGGTCACGGTTAATTTTGGCGGGGATGCTGAAGAGCAGCGGAAAGCGTTTTCCGATCTCGCTTTGCTTCTGGTTTTAGGTATTGCTTTGGTGTATATGGTTATGGCCGCCCAGTTTGAATCATTATACCATCCATTCTTGGTCATGTTTGCCGTGCCGTTTACTTTCATCGGGGTTATTATTGCTTTTGCAGTGACTCGCGTTACTTTGAGTATCATCAGTTTCTTGGGGTTGGTCATGCTTATGGGTATTGTGGTAAACAACGCCATTGTTCTTGTAAGCTACATTAATATTTTGCGGGCAAGAGGATACACGATGCTCGAAGCAGTTACCCAGAGTGGAAAAGACCGCCTACGGCCAGTGCTCATGACTACGATTACTACCTTGGTCGGTCTTTTACCGCTTGCTTTTTCTACTGGTGAAGGCTCCGAGACGTGGCAGCCGCTTGGAATCACCATGATCGGGGGACTTTCAATATCAACATTTTTTACGCTTCTTTTTGTCCCCACAGTGTATGCTGGTTTTGAATCTTTAAAAACACGAATCAGAAGAAAACCGAGGAAAGCAGAATGAAGTCAGATGCAGAGAGCATGTTTGGTAAATCAAATTTTTCCTCTTCCCCGAAGATGTTAATGATTGTGTATAATGAGGTAATGGAAGACGAAGTTATGGAAGGGCTTGAGGAAAATAAGGTGCAGGGATTTACTTTGCTTCAAAACGTTTTCGGTAAAGGGGCAACTTCGGGTACTCATCGCGGAGATGACATTTGGCCGGGGAAGAACAGCGCGCTCTTTGTAGCTTGTACACAAGAGCAGGCTTCAGGTGTTCTGGACTATGTTCGGAAACTACGTAAAACCTTAGGCCACGAAGGGGTAAAAGCCTTCTTGTTCTCCTTGGAAGCACTCACCTAGCCTCTTTTGTTGACAATTCTAGAGAATGCGCTAAACTACCTTCACAGTAAATTTCCCAGCAGCACAACAAGAAAAAGGAGGGGATATGCCTATTAGTTCCGTTGAAATTATTTGTCCGCCATGTCCGAAATGCGACCAATTGGGGAAGAAGATTGCTGATATCGTAAAAGGTATCGAAACTGCGAATAAAACAAAAATCACCTATGAGTTTAAACATACCGCGAATATTCAGGGGCTTTCTCGCTACGGTTTAAACCCATCTCAAACTCCAGCTATTTTGATTAATGGGAAAGTCGAAGTTGGCGGAAGAGTTGATTTGGCCGTATTAAAGCGTCGGTTGGAAGCGATTAACAAGGGGTATTAAGCAGGGAAAGAGGTTGTATGAAAAGAATTTTTGCTTTCGTTGTCTTAAGCGGTGTTATTTTGTCAATGTTGTATGCTCAGGAAGCGGTGACTCGTGAGGTAGCTTCTCCGGAGAAAGCGGTAAAGGTAGTAGGGTATATTATCGACAATAAATGCGCCCAGGAACAAAAACCGGAGTCGCTTGCTGAATTTGTAAAAACCCATACGCGGGAATGTGCGATTATGCCTGAATGTCAGGCAAGCGGATATGCTATTTTTGCTGACAATGCCTTGATAAAGTTTGATTCCGAAAGTAACAAGAAGATTGCTGAGTTTTTGCAAGATCCAGAGAACACTCTCTTTGTGGAGATTTTGGCACAAGAAGGAATGGAAGGGCTTCGTTTGCTCTCCATCGAGAACGTAGACGATTAGACAGCCACTTTTCTAGAAAGAATGCAGGGTTCTTCGGGGTATTCAAGCTTTTAACCCTAGCAGTAGAGAATAAGTTTTTCTGGGTCATTGTAGTCGGGTATGTGCCCAGAACTACAGTGGACAATACTCGCCGATATCGTGTCTAGCAGCACGTTTGTATGAATTACTCCGGTAAATCTTTCCAAAAATATGCCGAAATCTGCAAGGGAATGAGGGGACGTCAAGGATAATCAGATAATAATTGTTATTATCTAAAAATAATTATTGACTATTCCTAATTTTCTGCTATCCTCTCTTTTATGGAAAAGAGCATCGGGATACTGAAGAAAAGCAAAATACGGGCAACTCCTCAGCGGGTTGCTGTGATGAGCGTGCTGGCTCATACCGAGAGCCATTTTACCGTGGAAGAAGTACACTGTCGCGTTAAAAAAGATATTCCAACCATTTCTCTGGCCACCGTCTATTCAATTCTTGAGTCTTTGGTGGCCGCCGGGCTTATCCAGCAACTACGGATTGATTTTACTCATTCATGTTTTGAGCGGACAAAAAATATCCACCACCATTTTTTATGCCGGACTTGTAAACGTATTTTTGATATCCATATACCACTTTGTCCCACGGCATCACGGCGGGAAGTAGACGGCCATTCTATAGAGCAATTACAGGGGTATTTTTATGGAACTTGTCGAGTATGCCTTGAGAGCACCAAGAGATGAAAGAGACAGGGTTTCTCAAAACAAAATTTCTTACACGGATTGATCGGACTCCGGATATCGTAAGTTTTCGTTTCCAGCCCGAAGAGAAATTCGATTTTCTGGCCGGGCAATTTACGCAAATTATGTTTGATCCTGGGAATCCAGCCAACCGCGATTTGAATAAATATCTTTCTTTTTCATCGGTGCCCGGATACGAGTATTTCGAAGTTACCAAGCGTCTTAGCACAAGTCTTTTTTCCCAACACTTAAGAAATCTTAAGCCCGGAGAAATAGTTTTAATAAAGAAACCGATGGGTAATTGTGTGATCCAGCCTGATTACCGGAAAATAGCATTTTTGGTGGGAGGAATTGGTATCACGCCAGTCGTATCCTTGGTTGGTTCTTTTGTCAGCCAAGGGCTCTCTCTGGATACCTTTGTTTTTTATTCGAATAGAACTGATGATAGCATAGCATTTCGGGATGAATTTGATCTCTGGCAGGAAAACAACAAACTTCTCAACGTTATCTATACTGTAACAGATTGTACCCCCAAGGATGATTCCTGTGTCAGTGGAGCAATCAGCACGAGACTGATCGGTGAAAAATGTACGGATTTTCTTGAGCGCGTTATTTTTATATTTGGTCCACCGCGCATGGTAGAGGCGATGAGGAATCTAAGTTTGGAATTCGGATGTAGGAGAGAAAATATTAAAACAGAGGGTTTTGTGGGGTATGAATAGATGTCCTGCGGAAATTAGAAATTCTGAAACAAGGAGGAAATATGGTTACGAAAGAGAAAGTTGAAGAAGTGCTGAATGATGTTCGTCCTTTACTCCAATCTGAAGGCGGCAATGTTGAACTGGTGGAAGTGACCGAGAAGGGCGTGGTGAAAGTGAGACTGGTCGGTGCTTGCGGTTGCTGTCCGATGAGTACTTATACATTGAAAATGAGTATTGAACAGAGACTCAAAGAAAAACTCCCTGAAATAAAATCTGTCGAGCAGGTTGCATAAGTAAGGAGGCGGTATGAAAGAATTATTCCAGAGCGCTGATTGGAAGAAAGAAAAACACATTCCTGTTATTGCGGTCGATACGATTTCCAAGGCGGATGGTCTCTATAAAATTTCCGTCAGTGTCGGAAAGGAAATCCCTCATCCAAATACCACGGAGCATCACATTGCATCGATTGATGTTTATTTTGCCCCTGAGGGGAGCAAATTTCCTTATTACATAGGCAGATATAGCTGTGCTGCGCATGGAGCGTCGGTTGAAGGGCCAAACACGAGCACCGTGTATACCCAGCCAGAAATCGAGGTAAGTTTTAAATCAGCTAAACCCGGGGTTATCCACGCTGCATCCTATTGTAATATTCATGGGCTTTGGGAAAATTCGGCAGTAATCTCATAATCAGGAGGAAACAAATGGATAAGAAATTATGTAACGCTATGAACGAACAAATTGCCAAGGAATTATATTCCGCGTATCTTTATCTTTCCATGGCTGCCTATTTCGAAGCGCGAAACCTCTCTGGGTGCGCTCATTGGATGAAAATCCAAGCTAAAGAAGAAACTGAGCACGCGATGAAGTTTTTTGAATTCTTGAATGACGTCGGAGAGCGTGTCATTCTTGAGGCGATAGAAAAGCCGCTCAGTAATTTTTCTTCCGTTGTCGGGGTATTTGAAGCGACTCTGGCGCACGAGAAAGAAGTCACGGCATCCATCCATAAGCTCTATGAGTTGGCTCAGAAAGTCAATGAGTATCCCGCGTCTGTGCTTCTCCAGTGGTTTATTAACGAGCAGGTCGAAGAAGAAAAGAACGCGACAGCCATCCTGGAAAAGCTCAAGATGATTAAAGTAGAATCCGGCGCTCTCCTTATGCTCGATGCCCAGCTGGGTAAACGCGGCGAATAATTTCTGCGTCATTCCGGAATGATTTTTTAAGACGGAGGAACCCCATGGAAAAAACTATACTTGTTGTTTTGGTTGATAAACGCAAAGAATCAGCGGTCGCTGTGCAGAAAATATTGACTGATTGGGGCTGTTTAATAAAAACTCGGCTTGGTATTCATGATGGAGTCCTGGATTCTTGCTCAAATGCCGGTCTGATCATTCTTGAACTTGTTGGTGAGCGCGCACGGCAGGAAGAGTTCGTGCGGAAATTAAATCTTTTAAGCGGGGTAGCTACAAAACTTGTGACGCTCGGGCTTACACAGGAGTAACGTGTATGGCAAAGAAAAAATCCGTTAAAAAGAACAGAGATTCCGTATGCCGCATCTGTCTGCCGGGCGACAAAAAGAAGAAAAGCACTTGTTGTCCCAACGGAACTTTCAACGAGAAAAAGGGTAATTGGAATAGTTAGTTTTAAGTAAGGAGTTACTATGGCGCGACAAATCACCTTTCATGGTTCACCGCTTACCTTGGTCGGGAGGATGCCTCAGGAGAACCAAGTCATTCCCGATTTTTCGGTATCCGCGCTTGACCTCCAGACGGCGACACTCAAAGATTTTTCGGGGAAGATAAAAATTTTCACTACGTTTCCTTCTTTGGACACTCCGGTATGTGATCTCCAGCTGAAAGAGTTTAACAAGCGCGCCACAAATCTTGCTGATTCAATCGCGGTTGTGGCGATCAGTAAAGATTTGCCCTTTGCCCAAAAGAGATTTTGTGAAGTAAATGCCATTAAAAATGTGGGAGTTTTTTCCGATTATAAAACGTCGTCTTTCGGCATGCGCTACGGCATTCTCATAAAAGAGCTTAACCTTTTAGCCCGGACGGTCTTTATCGCGGACGCGCAGAATATCTTGCGCTATCGGGAGATTGTTCCGGAACTTACGATGCAACCAAATTATGAGCAAGCATTGGGCGCTCTCGAGAAAATACTGAAGCTTGTTCCCGAGAATACGGAAACAGTCCCGTCGGCGTACTGCTTACCTTGCGAAGGTGGTGTGCAGCCCTTGTCAGAGGGTGATTGCAAAGAAAGACTGAAGAAATTGACTGGCTGGAAAATGGTAAACGGGAAAAAGATTGAACGGGAGTTTTCTTTTCAAATCTTCTCTGATCTGCAATTATTTTCCATGATTATTGCGTCTTTGGCTGAACAAGAAGGACACCACCCTCGAATGGAAGTGACGTATACTAAAGTCAAGGTTATTTTAACTACTCATGCTGTTGGAGGACTTACCACGAATGATTTTCATATGGCTGAAATTATTGAGCAGGTATGCGAAATCTGAAGATAGCCCTTTTAGTAGAAGAGCAATATCAAGTCCTTGAGGTGTGGTACCCATACTTACGTCTTCTGGAAGAAAGGATAGATTGTATATTTGTTGGAACCGGCAAGGGGAGATATTTGAGCAAAGAAGGATATCCAGTCCAAGAGCAGATTCCAATTCAAAAGGTTCGTGCGGCAGATTTTTCCGGAGTAATCATACCCGGAGGATACGCTCCGGATCTCCTGCGGCGCTTTGAAGCGATTAACCGCTTTGTTTTTAAAATATTTCAAAAAGGAGGACTTGTCGCCGCAATTTGTCGCGGTGGCTGGGTGTGTGTTTCGGCAAAAATTCTGAAAGGACGCTTCGTCACGGGATTTACTGCCATTCAAGACGATTTGGTGAATGCAGGAGCGAAATTCATCGACCAGGCTGTTGTTGTCGATAAGAATTTAATTACTTCCCGTAACCCGCTGGATCTTCCCAGGTTTTGCGGCGAGATTATCAAATTTTTGAAAGGAGATGGGTATGAAAATAGAAGAACGTAATGGAAAGCTAGTCGTCACTGATTTTAACGAGCTTGAAGCTTATAAGATTTCTTGCGCCGTTGAGCGTAACGGTATTTTGTTCTACAAGAAACTGGCATCAGCGCAGAAAAAGCCCGAGGTGCAGGAGCTTCTTGAATTCTTACAGCATGAAGAAGAGAGACATCTTCGTTTCTTCGAAGAGCATCTCGCCAAATTGCAGGCCGTTACTGAGGATCGTTTTGAAGACGATGATCTTATCTCAAGCATCAACCCCGGTATTTTCGCCCCGTATGAAAACATGGGAGAGCTTGAAAATATTATTGCTGATCTGCGCAAGGCGGTCCGCCTGGGGATTATCGTTGAAGATAAATCGATCCAATTTTATTCCGCATGTCGGGAAATGCTCAATTCTGCCCAGACGAAACAAAAGCTCGGGGAAATCATTGCGGAAGAAATGAAGCACAAAGAACTTTTGGAAACCGTAGTACCTGGAAAATAAAATGCGTAAGAGCGAAGGAGAGAAAATGGGAAAGTTAAAGCACGGACAGAAATTAGTATGCGTGCCTTGCGGCAGAGAAGTTGTTGTCCATACTGCTGGCATAGCTCGGACAACAATTTGGTGCTGCAACAAGCCAATGCAGGAAAAAGGAAAATCAAAGAAGAATTCAAAATCATAAAGCGGGCGGCTATCTTTTTTTAGACAAAGCGCCATGCTAGTTGTAAAATTATCCTATTCCTGCAATATGCTCGTTACAAGGATTGTGTGATTGAGCAACCAACAGTAACAGATTGCTTGCGGAGATGATTATGAAAGCGATTCTGATAATGTTTTTGAGCGTGTTTTTGGTTGATTCTCTCTGTGCCCACACGCCGACGGGGATTACGATACAGCCTGATTTTGAGAACGAAAAGATTACCATTGTTATTCAGCACCATACTACAACTCGGAAAGACTATATCCGGGTTGTAAAACTTGCGCTTGACGGTAATACCCCAAAAGACTATATCTTTTATCTCCAGGCAAATTGGCTTGAGCTTTCGTTTGCCGCTTTTGTTCCTGGTCTTCAGAAAGCGAAACGAGTCGAGGTTAAAGCTTACCCAACAAGAGGTTTTCCTTTGACTCAGGAATTTTCTCTAGACGAATTCCGCGATTCTTCAGTGAGCAAAATAGCCAGGCCTGCACCCTCTCCTTAAACGCCAGATGGTCAAAGGAAACGGGCATGATAAAAAAGGTATCCACCCGGGGTGCCTTCCTGCGCCAGTTTTTTCTATTCGTCAAAATAGATTACTTTCTGCAAAAAGCATCGCACGTTTCCAAAGGGAAATACTTGCTTACTATAAAAAACACGGGAGGATTTTACCCTGGCGCAATAGAAGGAATCCTTACCGAATTTTAGTATCTGAGATTATGCTTCAGCAGACTCAGGTAGTACGAGTAGTCAGCAAATACTCTGAGTTTCTGAAATGTTTTCCGGACTTCCAAAGTTTGGCCACGAGCAGTATTGTTTCTGTGCTGAAAGTGTGGCGTGGTTTGGGCTATAACCGAAGAGCTCTGGCTCTCCGCAGCATAGCCCAGAGAGTTATCAGGGACTATCAAGGTAAGTTACCCAGCGATTATCAGAATTTGCGCGCTCTGCCCGGGATCGGCCACGCTACTGCGTCATCGATCCTGGCATTTGCTTATAACCAGCCAGCCGTGTTTCTTGAGACAAACATCCGGCGTGTTTTCCTGGAGATATTTTTCCCAAAGGGCACTCGTGTCGATGATCGTAAACTACTTGCGCTCGTTGCACAAACACTTGAAAAAGATAACCCGCGTATCTGGTACTACGCATTGATGGATTATGGAGCGATGCTCGGTAAATTTAAAAATGCCAACGTGCGCAGCGCCCACTATGTGCGGCAAGGAAAGTTTCAAGGTTCTAACCGGCAGCTCCGAGGAATACTTATCCAGGCGTTATTGAACGGCGGTTCTTTTCCGCTCAATGTCCTTTATCGGAAGATTCATTTTCCCAAGCAAAAGATTCAAAAGGCGCTTCTCGGGCTTGCCAAGGAAGGTTTTGTTCAGAAAGAAAAAGGTCGCTATTTGTTGCAAAAGAAATAGCTTATTCACCGAGTTTCTGTATTCCGTAGAGTTGGAGTAAATCATTGACATTTGTCGTTCTGAGGTCGATTCCTCCAGACTCTCCGAGAGGCAAAAGATAAATTTTTATCCCTTGGAGCGCTTCGGCGATTTTCATTTTAACCATAGTCGGACCGCCTGCTCCGTTTAACGCCTCTACCATTTTTTCAATTCCTTTTGCTTCCGCCAATCCCTCAGCTTCAATCGCTTTTGCGATCATTGTCTGTTGTTCATAGTACGCATCAACTGCGATCTTTGCTTTCGCATATTCGCCGTCGACGTCAGCAATCATTTTATTCACTTCACCTTGCGCATACTGAGTTTTCTGGCGGTATTCTTCGACGGTCGCTTTGGCTTCAGATTTGAACCGTTCAGCCATCTGGTCAGCGACTTTTTTATCTTCAATGGCCTTCTGGTATGCCGGGTTAAAACGGTAATCTTTCGGGAGAACACTTTCCACGATAATCCCGTATGTATTGAGTATTTTATTCAGCATTTCTTTTACGAGTTCGGCTTTCTCAAATCGCTTGTTCGTTACGTAAAAGTCTTCTGTCTTCAGTTCTCCAAACAAATCCCGGGTTACATTCCGGGTAACAGTGCGGACTAATTTTTCTTCAATCTCAAAATTGTTTTTCCCCACATTTTCTAAGAGCTGAGGAGCTTGGTCTGGGTTGATACGGAAAGCTATGATTACATCGAGACTGATATCGTTACCGTCGATAGTTTTGAATAAAAGATCGTCGAGTCCCGTTCCTCCGCGGCGGGCTGAAGCAGTCATTTCCAGATTCTGCAGTTTGGTATCGAATGTGTACCAAGCGTTAATAATCGGAGGAAAGAAATAAGTTGTTCCGGGAGCGTAGACCTTTTTCAAGATTCCTTTTGAGCCGAATAACGACCATTTCACGACGCGTACTCCGACTTCCGTTGATCTTGTCGAATGGGGGAATGAAGCAAAGAAGATGATGAGCAGGATGAGAAGTCCACCGAGAATAAACGGGTTTTTTGTATTCCAAATGCTTTTTGCCATATCGGTTACTCCTTTGCTTCAGAAACGTCAAACATCCGCAGCGAATTATCAAGATCAAGCGGATTCAATCCGTAGCGACCGCTTGAAGGGAGTATAACAACCCCCAGTCCTTTGTATACTTCAGCCATTTTTAAGCCCACAAGCCGGTTCGATCCTTTATTTTGGTAGGCTTTGTTGATTAGGTCCGTCTTTTGGGCTTCGGCGAGTTTCACTGTAAGATCGCCCTCTGCTGTTTTTGTCCGTACATAGAGATCTTTTTCCGCGTTCTTCTTTATTGCGTATGCCTTGCCTTCTTCCAATTTTATCTTGATTTGCGCTTCCCCTTCTTGACGGACTTTTTTTACCAAGGCTTCTTCGCTTGATGCTTTTGCCTTCGATTGATTCGTAAAGACGAGCTGATCTTTCAGCTTTTTCTCTTCGATATTCCTTTGAATCTCATCGCTGTAATAAAAGTACCGCACCAGGACTTGGTCTACAATGATTCCTTTCGATGCCAATTCGGCGTTTAGAAGCTCTTTTGCTTTTTCGGCCTTATCGACACGCAGGGGGCTATTGTAGAATTCTTCTGTCGTCATCTCTCCGAGTGCCTCTTTCAATTTTGGTTCAACCTTGGGAACAATCCCGTTGTCTTCGTAAAGCAGCCCCGGTCCTATCGTAGTGATTACTTTATAGGGATCGACGATCCGATAAAGAATGCTTACATCGACATCGACAAAGAAACCGTCTGAAGTTTGAATGTGCGCTGCTTTTTCTCTGCGTGCGTCCCGCGCCGCGGTTGTTGGCGAGTTGGTCAATTCAAAAACCTGAATGTCTTTTGGGAAGCGGTGCATAATTTCAATGCCGAAGGGTACAAGAAAATGAAATCCCACCGGGTAAGTTTTTGGATGAACACCAGTCTTGAACCCGATATTGACTTGTTTTATCCCGAATTCGTTAGGTTTTATATAGACGATGCAGGTATTCAGAATGAATAGAATAAGGATACTGGTAAAGAGGATTTGCAGTGTCATTTTTGACAGGTTGGATGCGGGTTTTTCTCCCATAATTTCAGCATCAACTCTTTTCCACGCCATTGTTTCTCCCTCGCTAAATGTTTTATATTTTTTAAACCATTACTATTATAATCAGGGAAATGATGGGGGTCAAGGGCGCTTTCAGAAACGGTAATTTTCCTTGAGCTCAGAGAAAAACTATGTACAATGAAGCCAGTAACCAGTAGCCAACGGAGGGGCGATGAAGGCATCAGAGTTAAAAAAAGGAATGTTTATTAATGATTCGGGGGCGCTCTGCGTCGTTGTTGATATGGAACACCGTACCCCGGGAAATTGGAGAGCTTCGTATCAGATTTATCTAAAAAATCTCCAAACGGGCCGCGTGGTGAAGCAACGCTATAATCCTGATGATTTAGTAGAGCAGGCGCATCTTGAGCCTAAGAAAGCCCAGTATCTTTATCATGATACGAGCGGTTTCCATTTTATGGAGATGGAAAGCTATGAAACGGTTCTCCTGAGTGATGAGATTGTAGGTGGGGCGAAAGATTATATTAAGGAAAACAGCGAAGTTGATTTAGTTTATTACCAGGAAAGGCCAGTTGCCCTTGAACTGCCGCTGCGGGTCGACCTGAAAGTGACCGAGGCTCCCGTCGGTTTGAAGGGAGATACCGAAGGCACTGCGCGTAAATCCGTTGTTCTGGAAACAGGACTTAGAATTAATGCCCCGCTTTTCATTAGCGAAGGAGATATTGTCCGGGTCGATACGACGAACGGAGAATATCTTGGCAGGATATAAAAAAGCCACCTTGCTGAATCTGAGGCATGATTTAAAAAAGGGGGCGCGGTATGAATTGGTTTTCCGAAATACCTTTTTTTGATGCTTATCTTTCCGAGCTTCAAAGTTTTCAATTTAAGTTTGATAACCCGCTTCTTTGGGCTCTTTTGCTTTTGCTTTACTTCATCGCGCGGCGGTCCTGGCTTCCCAGGAAGTCGCTGTCTTTTACCACAATAATTGGCGGCGTGCTCCTGCTTACTACATTTTTTGAGGGATACTTGGTCGATTTTTTCCAGAAAGCCGGTTGGCTCTTTGAGCCGATTATTGTCCGTCTTCTTTCCTGCACGATACTCATGATTATCGTTCTTTACTATTATTTTATCCGTACAGATTGATTTCTGAGATGCCGGGAGTCTTACCTCTTTGGTCTTTCATTGTTTTTCCCGTGAATTCTTTTATAATAGATATGAAACTGCAATGGCGCTCTGTCCAAGGGAACAGCCAGGTTTCTTGCGGGCATAAGATGCGTGTGCGCCTGTAGCTCAATTGGATAGAGCATCTGGCTTCGAACCAGAGGGTTGGGTGTTCAATTCACCCCAGGCGCGGTTTCTTGAGGTTTAGAGAATAGATTAGGCACAAAGGGAAAATGTATGGGTGGTGAGTTTCGGAGGGGGTTTGCAAGTCTCTTAGAGATTCTTCTGGTGAGCGTCATCGTTCTCATTCTTACCTACTTTCTTGCCAAGCAATATCTGCATAAACCATCTGATAACTTCGACAATCAAACACAAGTGACCCTCACGGAGCAAGGCATTGATGCTTCTTCGAACCGGGCTTTGGTTGACACAACTCGGGAGAAATTGCATGCTTTAGAAGAACAGATGGAGCAGAGAATGAATGAGCTTGAAAATCCCCAGTAAACAGTACGCTGTATGGAATACATTGGTATTAAGAAGGAGGAGAGTATGAACGCACATGAACGGAATAGCGCCGCGGACATCGGTCTTTTTTTAATACGCGTGGGAATCGGCGTCATGTTTGTCTATCACGGACTCGGTAAGATTTTAGCTGGACCATCGGGGTGGCTGCAGGTTGGCAGGGCAGTTGAGCTGTTTGGGATTTCCGGCTATCCGGAAGTTTGGGGCCTTGCCGCGGCGTGGACCGAACTTTCAGGGGGCGTCTTTCTTTTCTTCGGTGTTTTTTTTCGTCCCGCTTGTTTTGCTTTGATGATCGTCATGGCTGTGGCGTCTTCCATGCATCTTTATTCCGGTAATGGACTGCAAACCGCATCGCATGCAATTGAAGCGGGGACGCTTTTTCTTGGACTTTTGTTTATCGGCCCCGGGAAGATGAGTTTTTCTGAAGAGCTCAAATGGCAGGGGAAAGAAAAGGTGCGCACAATCAAGCCCGAATCACCGAATAGCGCCACGAAAGCCTCGTAGGAAGCTATGGCAAAAAAAATAGTAGTTGTTGGTGCTGGAGTAGGGGGTTTGGCCTGCGCTGCCCGCTTAGCGTACAAGGGATACAGCGTGGATGTTTATGAGAAACTCCCTCGTTGCGGAGGACGATGTCATCTCTTGGAGGACGCGGGATTTAAGTTTGATATGGGCCCTTCTTTTGTGCTGATGCCCGGTTTTTTTGAAGAGGTATTTTCTTCCTGTGGCGGGCATTTACGTGATTTCTTGCGTCTTACCATGCTTGAACAAAACTACAAAATATTTTATCCCGACGGTGATACGTTCACGGTATTTGCTGACCAAGAGCAAACGAAGGCAGAACTTGAAAAGATCGAGAAGGGCAGTTCCCAGGCGTACGGAAGATTTATTCAGGCTACAGAAAAGATCTACCAGAGCGTAGAGCCGCTCCTCTATAAGAGTTTTTCTCCCCAGGCGATTTTTAATCCGGCGTATTGGCCTCTTCTTGTGCGGCTTCAGGCATTTCGGTCGTATTGGAACTTGGCGCGCACATTCTTTAAGAGCGAAAAGCTCTGTTATGCATTTACTTTTGAGGCAATGTTCATCGGCGTTTCTCCGTTTTCAGCCCCGGCCTTTTACAGCGTGATTACCTATGCCGACCATGTCCAAAAAATTTTTCACCCCTTAGGAGGAATGTACCAAATTCCACTTGCCCTGGAACGGCTTGCGGGAAAATATGGAGCAAGATTTTTCTATAATACCGAAGTTGAAAGGATAGAGCAGAACGGCTCACTCAATATCAGAACTACTTCTGAAAAACAGAGTGCCGATGGGGTGGTTGTCAACGCTGATTACGCGTACAGCCAGCGTAGCCTCTTGCATCGCGCCGTTCCTCGATACGATTATTCATGTTCAGTGTATCTTCTCTACTTGGGTTTGAAGAAAAAAGTGGCAGGTTGTAGCCATCACAATCTTTTTTTTGCCAAAGATTTACGGAAGAATCTTGATGATATTTTTATGACACATGCTGTTTCCGCCGACCCATCATTTTATCTGCATGTGCCTACTGTGACCGATCCGGAACTTGCCCCCCCAGGCAAAGAAATTTTTTACGTACTTATCCCTGTTCCGAATCTGCACAGGGACATTCTTGATATTCGTTCATACACAAAAACCCTGAGGTCTGTTGTTTTCGGCACAATCAACCGCACTTTTGGCATACGTCTCGAAGAGTTGATTGAAGTAGAACATGAGTTTTACCCGAATGATTTTATCCAGCGTTACAACATAGAATATGGAGCGACTTTCGGTTTAGCTCATACTTTATTCCAGAGCGCATTTTTTAGGCCTGCAAATCGTGATAAAGCGGTACAGAATCTGTACTATGTTGGAGCAAGTACGCAGCCGGGCGGGGGTTTGCCTGTGGTTATTGCGAGTTCGCACATTGCCGCTGGGCTTATTGAGAAAGAAATTCCCCTCTAAGTTCTTATCGAGCTATTTGTTTCATTTTTTGGATGACTGCCAATGTGGTTGTTTCTGGCGTTGAAGCCCCCGCAGTTATTCCCACCTTTTCTACTCCTTGGAACCATATATTTTTTAAGGCGGAAGCATTCTCGACCCAATACGTTTTTGTATTGAGTCTTTTTGAGATTTCATAGAGCCGTTTTGTGTTAGCACTTGTTTTTGAACCGATAATCACCATGATGTCATTTTCGAGAGGCATTTTCTGGATTTCTTCCTGTTTCATCCGCGTTGGTCTGCAGATTGTATTGAAAAACTTGAGCTCGGCGATATTTTTTTTCAGCAGCGAGCATATTTCAAGAACGATTTTGATATTCTGCGTAGACTGGACAACGACGCAGGCTTTCTTTATCCTTCTTAGTTGTTGGGTACTTGGGAGGTGTATCGGGTCAATGACCAAGTATTTTTTCTGCAGCTGTCCCACGATCCCTTTTACTTCATCGTGATTTTCGTCGCCCACCACGATGATTTGGTAACCCTTCTTTTCCATCGAGGTTGCAATCGAATGGATTTCTTTTACCATCGGGCAGGTTGCATCAAGAATGGTAAACCCAAGGCGCTTTGCCTGTTGGAGAATTTTTCTGCTTGCTCCATGAGCCCTGAGGAGTAAAATTTTTCCTTTCCCCTTGCCGAGCCGGGAAATTTTATGAATTCCGGCTTGCCGTATAGTACGGACTACATCTTCATTGTGCACGATATCTCCGAGCATGCAGACATCTTTTTTCTGGCTTGCCGCCTCGAGAGCGATTTTAAGAGCGCGTTTTACGCCGAAACAAAATCCGGCGGAGCGCGCAAGATTAATGATCATACTTTTTTCTTATTTGGGCCAGCGCGATTATTATTTTTTTAAACCACGGTACATACGCCCGTTTCGAAAAGACATCATAGTTGTTTTTTTCGATGCTCCCAAGAATACCTTCATAGAGCTCTGCCATAACATTTACCACAAAACGGCATCTGCGGTTTTTTATACAGGTGAACCCTTGTTCGGCCTTGCGGTAGTACGTCCGTGCGCGGTCTATCTGCAATTTGAGCACGTTTACCAAACAAGGATTTGGTTTTTCTTGCAGAGATAATTCTGATATTCCATATCTTTCCAGTTCATCTTGGGGTATGTAGATTCTTCCCCGGAGCAAGTCTTCAGCGATATCCCGTGAGATGTTCGTAAGCTGCATGGCGATTCCTAATTCGATCGCATGTTTTTTTGCCTCCTCCGATGCATCCTCAAAAATACAAAGCATCATTAGGCCGACTACACCCGCGACTCTGTAACAATAGGTATACAATTCACTGAAATCCGCGTAGCGGTTTTTCACCATATCCATGCGCATTCCCTCAAGGAGTTCTTCGAAATAGATCCGTGGAATTTTGTAGTGTTGCACGGTTTCTTGGAATACTGCAAGCAGGGGATGATGCGGGAGAGTTTGTGTGTATGCCTGAGCGATATATTGGTGTGCCCGGTTCAATTGGGAGGCGGTTTTTTGCGTATTGTTGTCGACAGCCTCATCGCTCATGCGGCATGCTGCATAGAGAGCGTAAGCAGCATTTTTCTTTTCCGGCGGCAAGAAATGAGAGGAAAAATAAAATGTTTTTGCGTATTTTCGAGTAATTTCCCTGGCCATCTGAAATCCTTCAAGAAGCAGTTTTTCTCTATTGCACATATTTTTATTGTACACTACAAATTTCTTTAATCAAAAACTTTTGCGATACTTGCAAAATGTCCCAGTACCGCTACAATAATAGCATGTCACGATATATGCTTGTTTTAATGCTTTCGGGGTTTTTACCTCTGTTGCTCAGCTTTTATCCCCGGCTGAAATTTTACCAGAATATCCCAGCGCTTATTTTTAGCCTAGGATTGACCGTCCTTATTTTCGGCGGGTGGGATATTTATGCGGTATACCGTAACCATTGGGATTTTGACCCTCAAGGAGTTCTCCCCATCCGGATTTTTACTCTTCCCCTTGAGGAAATACTTTTTTTTATCGTCATTCCTTTTTGTTGCATCTTCACCTGGGAAGTGGTGAAATATTTTTTAAGAAAAAAAGCATGAGAGAATACACGTTTCTTGCTTTATGCTCCATGCTTCTTACTCTCATTCTTGATGAAAAGACTAGGGTGTATTTGTTGCGTAAAAAACACTACTATGGTTTTTTGGGAGTGATCTTTTTTTTCAAGATAGCGGTCAACGGCTATCTTACCGGCAGTTCTTTGGTGCGGTACAACCCTGATTTCTTTCTCGGAGTGCGTCTTTTCAGCATCCCCTTGGAAGATTTTATGTTTGGTTTCAGCATGGTTACGATGGCAATTATTTTCTGGGAATATTTCCGGAGGAAACCGCTATGAGGCTTATATTTTTTTTCGGGTACTTCTTATTCTGCGGCATGCAGGTTTTTTCTTGGGCGCTTGACTGGAAGGCGGTTCATGAAAAAGCGGACACGCTTACTGTCGCCGAGGTAACAGTTCAACTTGGAGAGGAACCGCGTTCAGAAGAAGTTCAATATCGGGCCAGCCTTGTGTATTTAAACGCGTATCAGACGGAAAAAGCTTTGGGACTGTTTCGGGCATTGCTCGTTGCTTATCCTGAACATCCAGGAGCACTGTGGGGCCAGGCGGAAATTTTAAGAAGGACGCACCAAATCAGCGAGAGTAAGAAGATTTTAGACCTTTTAATCAAGCGCTATCCGGATTTTAGCCCTCCTTTTATAAGCCTTGCTTATATTGAATATACACAAATGAATTTTACCAGAGCGCTTGCTCTTTGTCAGGCGGTGATCAAACATGGCCGAAAACTGGTTGATACGAGCAATCTTGCTCGCGCCTATCTTCTCTTGGGTGGCATTCGGGGGATGCTCGCGCATTACGGCGGCCCAATCGCTAAGATCGCCAACGGAACGGCAGTGCTTTCTAATATTCGAAAAGCCGCCGAGCTTCAACCGAATGCCGCGGGAGTCGCTTTGGGGTTTGGTGCATTTTATCTGTTGGCACCGCCAGCAGCCGGGGGTGATGTGGACAAATCATTCGCATATCTTGAGAGAGCGATAGAGCTTGATCCGTTCTTGGTCGATGCGTATGTGCGCCTGGCGCATGCCTACAAGACAAAAGGCGACGATGAGAAATATCAAGAGTATCTTCAAAAGGCTTTGGCCATCGATCCGCAGAACGAACTTGCGCGTGATACACAGAGTGGTGCGTGTAAATTCATTTGTATCGGGGGAAAAGGGTAAGGGGCAGTTCAAGAATTTTTTTGGCGTACAGACTCAAAGCCTGTTTATAATTCTTTTTTAGCGCCGTCTGTTCTAAGATATTTGTTGCTTGGTTCCGCAAAGTATGTATTTCATTCATGGCGCACTCAAGTGCGCCGGATTTCTTCACCAGAATCCGCATGCGAATTAAATCTTTTCTCTGAATCACTTTTTTCCCTAAGAGCGTGCTTATTTCTTGTTTGATTTCTTTCTTCCCGTTACGGAATGCATGCCAAATAAGCAGGGTTTTTTTTCCTTCCTTGAGGTCTGTGAGTGCTGATTTCCCTGTTTCTTCTTCTTCCGAAAACATACCAAGGATGTCATCTTTTATCTGGAATGCCCGGCCAAGGAAGATGCCGTATTGGCTGAGAAGTTCTAGCTGTTTTGTATTTGCCCCAGCAAGGATCGCTCCAATCACCAATGGGCAAGAAAAAGTATAATTCGCTGTTTTATAATCGTAGACATTATAAACCGCTCTTTTTTTTACCGATGCTATATCTTCTGCCCCCAAGATTAGCTCGATGAACTCTCCGCTTCCTGTATACATCGCAGTTTCAATGAATTTTCGCAGAGCTTTTTCTTTTCGGAGCGGGTTTTCTTTGATTTCAAGAAATACCTGGATTGCAAGCGCATAGAGAACATCCCCGGCAACAATCGCCAAATCTTGCCCAGAGAATTTTATTTTTTTGAAACGCAGCAGGTGAGTGTTGCATAAAGCGTGAAATGCGGGTTTTCCTCTCCGCGTGTCGGATTTATCTATAATATCGTCGTGAATTAACATAAAGTCATGGAGAAACTCCATCGCGAGAGCTCCGCGATAAAGGGAAGGAGCTGATTTTTTAGCAAAACCGCGGTACCCAATAATACAAAGAAGCGGGCGAATACGCTTTCCATCGCGCACAATAAACTCTTTTAATGCGTTCGCAAGAAATGGAGAAATTTTGTGCAGGGTAAGAAATGAGTGGTTGCTTCTAAAAAATTCCACTAGCTCTCGGTTAATTTTTGCTCTGATTTCTTCAAACATAAGAGTATAATATCATAAAGCAGTGGAATCACCAAGAATCGGATCGCTATATGAAAAAATGTGTTATTGTCGGATGCGGTTTCTCCGGGCTTGCTGCCGCAGAAGTGCTCAGCCACGCTCGGGATATTGAACTTTTGGTTATTGAACAAAAGAAGACGTTTGATTTTTTACCGCTCCTCCCGGATGTTATCGGCCGGAGCATACCCGAAACAGCGGTAAGTCTTGCGCTTGGGGAATTAAGCGAGAAGTTTCATTTTCGCCTGATCAATGAGCCCGTGGTCGCAATTGATTTTCGTGCTCAGCGCCTGCAGTGTTCCAATCAGGAATTTTTTTATGATTTTCTTATTCTTGCTGCGGGGAGTAAGACGAATTTCTACGGAAACAAAACCCTTGAAGCGGCGGCTCTTAAGCTGGATACTTTGGAGGATGCACAACGGATTCAGAATAGAGTTCAGCATGGGCATTATGAAAATTTTGTTGTCGTGGGAGGCGGATATACCGGCATTGAGATTGCCACGAATATCTGGCGTTCTACAGTGGGTTTCCGCCGGAAACCAAAAATTTATCTTGTTGAAAAGGGACCTTGTTTACTCGCTCAAGTCCCAGAGTGGATCAGGACATATACTTTCAAGAATCTCCAGCGTATTGGAATTGAAATTATTTTGAACGCGTCAGTTGCCGAATGTTCGGGTGGGTGCGTTTCTCTTGCGGGAGGACAACAAATCAAACAAGCACTTCTTATCTGGAGTGCGGGAGTTACAGTTTCTTCCTGTGCCCAAAATACTCCATATGACCAAAGTCAGCAAGGTCGGCTCATCGTGAATGATTTTTTACAGGTTGACAAAAATGTTTTAGTTGCTGGGGACTGCGCCGCTTTCTTACAACAAGGGCGTCCCATACGGATGACAATTCAATTCGCTCTTACTCAAGGGAGATTGGCAGGACGCAATATTCAAGCTTTGGTTCAAGGTAAGCCGCTGGGTAAATTTATTCCTTTCGACCCAGGGTATATTATTCCTATGGCAAACAACAAATCATGCGGATATGTCTTGGGGTTGCCTGCGCGCGGAACATTGCCTACGATCCTGCATTACAGTATGTGTATTTTTAGAACTCGTTGTTTTTCACGGAAGCTTGCCTTGACTCAGCATATTCTTTTTGCCCAGAAGAAATTTCTCTCAGGAAGATAACGAACGTTCCAGCGCCAGCTAGTTTTTTGGGGGAACCCCGATCCGGTCGCAGAATCTTTCTACGGGACACCGTGAGCAATACGGAGTAACCGGGCGACAGATTGTTTGCCCAAAACTCACCAGAATTCGGTTGATAGTTTTCCAGTAAGCCCTGGGCAAATTTCTGCGGAGCTCCATTTCGGTTTCTAAGGGGGTTTTCGTCTTTACAAAACCTAAACGATTCGCAATTCGATGGACGTGGGTATCAACGCAGACAGCCGGTTTATCGAAGGCCACCGCCAAAACCAGATTGGCTGTTTTCCGGCCAACTCCCGGAAGACACAGTAGCTGCTCCAAAGTTTCAGGTATCGCACCCGCAAACTCATTGGTAATAATTTCTGGAAGTTTTTTCAGATGTTTTGCTTTTGTACGGAAAAAACCAACCGGGTAAAGAAGTTGGACTAAACGCGAATAAGGAATTTTCTCTAAGTCTTCAAAGTTTGCAACAACGGTGAATAATTTTTTACATACGTTGGTTGTCGTCCGGTCGTTTGTTCTTGCCGAGAGAATCGTTGCCAGGAGTATTTTAAATGGATTTTTTGTCTGCATTTTGATAAAATCAACGCTGGGCGTTTTATAGGATCGGGATGATTTTCGGAGAATGCGATACACTGTTTTCATCGCTGACAGTTTCATAACCGTATTATACCATATGGAAAGGAGCGGATATGGCTTGTCTGCAAAGATCTACTGAGTTTTTCAAAATGCTTTCGCTTTCCTTCATCATTCTTAGTGGTGGGTGTGCCGAGATGGGCAAAAAAGTCATCGGCATCTCTACAGCTGATCTTGAAGTCTTAGAAAGCGGTAGAGCGTCTCGCACTTTTCAGCTTAGTCAAGATGTAGCGTATTCAGAGGTAGCGAAGCTTTTTGCCGGGATGATGGCGACTATTGTCGTGGGAGACCAGAAAACCGGGAAAATTGTGGCTATCAACTTTCAGAATATCTTCCGCAATTGTTCTGATACTACAGAAGCAGGAGTATTTTTTCAAGTTGATTCTTCCCAATTGCTCAAAGTAACCGTGGTATCACCAAACCGATATCTCAGCGATTTTCTATCGAAAAAGGTTTTTGCTGCGCTTGATGTTTCTCAAGAGCAATAAAATCCAAAAAAGAGGTTGACTTTTTTCTGAATATTAGTAAAATTTTACTAATTAAATTTTCCTAATATTTATGAATATCCAAGAAATTCTCACCAAGAATGCATCGCTTTTCCCAGATAAACCAGCATTGGTTTTTGAGGGCAAGGTCATTACTTTTGGAAGCCTGAGAAAAGACGCATTTCATCTGGCTTGGTTTCTCGTTGAATCTGGTATTCGACAGTCAGACAAGATAGCCGTATTTCTTTCTAACACGCCTTCAGCCGTCATCAGCTTTCTGGGTGTTTTCCTGACAGGAGCTTCCATAGTTCCACTTGATTTTATGCTTACTGAGCAGGAAGTGATTGATTTCATCAACCACAGCAAGGCTCGAGTGCTCATCGTTCAACCCCGTAAGGGGATTGATCTCGAAAGGATAAAAGAACGCTGCCCGGGACTGCGCTCCATTATTCTTCAGGGCGGACAGGCAGCCAATGCAATCCTTTGGGAGAATATTTTTTCACAAAGTCAGGAAGAAACCAAAAGTTTTCCGTATAGCGAAAAAAATCTTTGCGCAATTTTCTACACATCAGGATCTACGGGTCATCCGAAAGGGGTGATGCTTGCTTATCAGCATTTAGGAGTGCCCGTAGAAACAGTACGGCATTTTCTTGGTTTCAAGTCTGACGATATTTTTCTCTGTGGGGGGGTTCCTTTCTCTCATCTTGGGGGTTTGGATTATATTTTATTTATGATCGCCTTTGGTTCGACATTGGTTTTAATGGAGCGGTTCCAGCCGTTTGAGTTTTTAAAACAACTCCAAGCGTATTCAGTTACAGTTTTCTGCATAGTCCCCGCGATGTATATCGCAATTCTTTCCTTAAAGGAGTACGAGAAATTTTGTTTTCCAGCGCTTCGTTATGCCGTTGTGTTCGGAGCGCCTTCTTCGCCGGAATTGCTGAAGCGGTTTTCCGTTATTTGTCCAAACGCCAATTTGCTTAATGGATGGGGTATGACTGAGACCGCTGCCCCAAATGGTTTTTCGCCGTTTGACTTGTCCAAGCTAGACAGTATTGGAGATTTTTCTTTTAATATGGAAGCGCAGATTGTGAATGAACAGGGGCTAAAGCTTGGTCGTTCTGAGCAGGGAGAGTTGTGGGTGAAGGGTAAAGGGGTTATGCTTGGGTACTATCAAGAACCAGAGCTTACCAAAGAGGCGCTTACGGATGACGGATGGCTTAAAACAGGAGATATTGCCCGGATTGATGAGAATGGATTATATTATATTGTAGGGCGAAAGAAGGAAATGATTAAAGTAGCAGGAGAGATTGTTTTTGCGCCAGAAGTCGAAGCCGTTATCCAGAGGCATCCTCAGGTGCAAGAAGCAGCTGTTATTGGGGTACCCGATGCATTGCGAGGGGAAGTTCCCCATGCTTTTGTTGTTTTAAAACCCGGCGGGGCATTGACCGAAGATATCCTACGCTCTTTTTTGAAAGAAGTACTCGCTCATTTCAAAATCCCTCATCGTATTACTTTTCTTGAGACACTTCCAAAGAATAGGGTCGGGAAGATCGATAAACAGTTTCTCCAGAAACAGAACGGTTGAAGTCTACGTGCTGATCAGCACACTGCCGTAAAAGATTGTGGCCAGAAAAGGATAAGGAGAACATTATGATGCAAAGGGAGATCCATTTGAGTCCAAAAGAACTTTTGTCTTCACTCCAGTTTCGAGAGGGAGATTTTGGAGAAATTGGTTTAATCAGCGGCCAGCAGCATCGGGCACAGATGTGTCTGCCAAAACTGGAAAACGCAGTCAAGAATTTTACTTTTCTCGGTTATACCTTCTGGACAGGTGTCTATAAAGGGAAAAAGATAACCGTGGGGAATGGCGGTTTTTATGCCCCAGACTCTGCCTTTGTGACAGAAATGCTCTGCGTCGGCGGTATTCGAACTTTTATCAGGTTGGGTTCTTGCGGGGCTCTCCGGGAAGATATTCATATCGGTGATTATGTGTTAACGACAGGGGTGGTACGCGGAGATGGCGCAACCAGGTATTATGTTGCCGACGATTTTCAGTCTACTCCGACTCCGCGCATTACCCAGGCATTGGAAAAAGTATTTTCGGCGCAAGGTTCCGTGCATAAGGGAAATGTTTGGACGACAGACGCGTTATTCCGGGAAACGAAAGGTATTGTGAACTCCTATATTGAAAAGGGAGCTTCGGCAGTGGATATGGTAACTTCACCTTTTATCACCGTCGCCAATCTTTATCAGCGAGATGTTGGGGCGATTCTCGCGGTATCGGATAATTTAATAACCGGGGCGATTGGATTTACTGATTTTCGGTTCTTCCAGGCAGAAATGAAAATGACTGATCTCGCTTTTGCGGCAATTGAACAGTTATAAAAAAGGCAGGGCATATGGTCCAAGAGTGGAATAAAGAAACTGAGGAAAAATTCAAGCGGCTCATCGAAAATCTTCCGCAGTTTCATCGGAATATTGCCAAGCAACTTGTTAAGGAAAAAGCGGAAGAGCTTGCTCGAATGAGAAATTCTCAGAAAGTAGAAGATGCTGATTTAATAAAGGCATTTTTCAACGAAGTTCCTCCGGCATTCCAGGATATGATGAAGCGGTTGTTTACGCAGCAGGGAATCGCTTTTGAGCAGTACCTTTCGGAGAAGAAGCCAGAATGAAAATAGCAGTTGTTGGTCCTGGGGCGATCGGCGGGTTAGTAGCAGGGTATCTCTATGAAAAGGGTACCGAAGTTTTTTTAGTGGGACGAAAAGGTGGATGCGAGCATATCCGAAAACATGGCCTGTCGATACGCGGAGTACGCGGAGAAAAACAGGTTCAAGTTCCGATTGAAGAAGGTTTACCGTGTAAGGTTGACCTGGTGATTTGTGCGATGAAAACGCAAGATATACCAGAGTTCTTGGAAGCGAATCGTTCCCAGTTAAAGAATGCGCCCATGCTTACGACTCAAAATGGTCTTTACGCTGAAGAATTTTTGAGTCGAGAGCTCGGCTCCGGGAGAATCGTTTCCAGTATTGTTATGTTTGGGGCAACCTCACTCCGTCCAGGTGAGATTATTCATAATTTTGAAGGCATTTGGGTCTTGGGGAAATATCCTACCGGATATGATGATCAGTGCGAACAAGTAGCGCAAGTGCTCCGTTCGGCCTTTACACTGAGCAATACAAAAGAAATTCAGGCGATGAAATGGGTTAAGGTTTTTGTCAACGCCAACAATTGCATCCCGGCAATTCTAGGGAAAAGCATCCAGGAATCTTTTCGGGATGAATCGGTGGGTCAGCTCGGTATCCGCATTTGGATTGAAGGGCTTCAGATAGTGCAACGCGCAGGAGTGCAGCTTGCCTCATTGCCTGATTTCCCGGTTGAGAGAATCTTTAAGCTCACGTCATTGCCGATAGAGGAATCTGGAAAGATTTTTTCTGGGATTATGCAAGGTTTAAGCCGGGAACCCTTGTATGGTTCGATTTTACAAAGCATCAAACGCGGCAGACCAACAGAGATCGATTATATGAACGGGGCTTTTGTTTCATTAGCCGCACAGCACAAACTCAACGCGCCGTTGAATGCGAAACTCGTTGCACTTGTGCATCGTGTGGAGCGAACGAAAAATTTTCTCACAACTGAAGAGCTTTTGGCAGAGGTTCAGCCGGGCTCTCGATAAAGAAAGGGCACTATGGTTAAAACACCGTTTCCTCGATTAAAGCTTACTGTCACCAAGGTTGAAGGCGAATGTTACCATGGGTATAAACTGGGAGATGAAATTATTCTCGAAGATTTTACGCATCCGCCTCAGTATTTCTGTCTGGGGCTTGCTCATGCTCTGTTCCCGGTGATCTATGCGTTAAGTTTCGGAGCTCAATTTCCCTTCAGGGAGAACCAAAAATCGCTTTTAGTTACCTGCCCTGATGGAGGAAAATTAGAGTTTCAGGCAGAGGTTCTCTCTCCAAAAGATCAAAGCGTTGAATTTGTTCCTAAAGACCCAGCCCATAAAGGACCAAATCCCAAAGATATGATTTTGGAAGTAGTGAAAGCAAAAGGGAAATGTGCTTACCATTATAAGATCGGTGACACTTTTGAAGTGAAAGGGCTGCAGTGTCCCCATGGTTTCTGCGGAGCTGCTTACCACACTGCTTTTCCGGCGCTCTTTGCACTCAATTTTGGAGCGAAGTTCTTTTTTATGAAAGACCCCGATAGTATTGATACCGTTACTTGCCCGGATGGAGGGAATATCGTATTTAAAGTGAGCCGCAAGAAATAGTTTTGGAAAAGGAGATTCGTATGAAAAGAGTTGTGATTACCGGCCTTGGGGTTATTTCAGCTGCGGGTGAAGACAAAGAAACCTTTTATCAAACGCTGATTGAGGGAAAACCCTGCATTGAACGTGTTGATAATTTTGACGTAAGCCTTTTTGTTTCAAAGATAGCATCTCAAGATTTGGGATTTGACCCTTTAAAATTCGGGATTACCGATCATGTCCGCATGGACCGCTACGTGCAATTTGGTCTTGCCGCAGCCAAACAGGCTGTTGATGATTCGGCTCTTTCCCGGGAATGTCTTTCTAGCTATCGTTGCGGAGTTGTTTTGGCAAACGCAATTTGTGGGACCCGTTTTATGGAAGAAGAATTTCTTTTGGTGACAGAATGGGGAAAACGCCCGATTGATCCACGCAAAGGTCGTCCTTATTTGTATGATGCGGCGATGTTCAACGCTCCTTCTGCCGAAATAGCCGGTTTTTATGGAACGCGTGGCATGAATTGTACCGTCTCCACCGGATGTACCGCCGGAACGGATTCACTAGGGTTTTCCTATGAGTTGATCCGCGACGGTAAACAGGATATTATTATTGCCGGAGCTACCGAGGCGCCGGTATGCCCAATCACATTTGGGGCTTTTGATGTTGTTAACGTTTTGGCCAAGAATAACGATGATCCCCATAAGGCAAGTCGGCCATTTGACAATAAGCGCAATGGGTTTGTTATCTCTGAAGCCGCTGGTATTTTGATACTCGAAGAACTTGAACATGCGAAGAAAAGAAAAGCGAAAATTTATGGAGAGATTGTTGGCTACGGAACAAGTTGTAACGCATACCACATGACCGATCTTCCCGAAGATGGAGAAGCGATGGAACGGTGCATCAATGATGCCATCGTGGATGCCAAGATTGAGAAAGAAGAGATTGATTATATTAATGCCCATGGTTCCTCTACCCGCCAGAACGATGTTTTTGAAACAAACGCGTATAAGGCGGTTTTTGGAAAGCATGCTTATGCCGTTCCTATCAGTTCCGTGAAATCTATGATTGGACATCCTTTGGCCGCCGCGAACGCCGTGGAGAGCGTACTCTGTGCAATGATCTTTCAACGCGGATATCTTCCGCCCACCATTAATCAGGAGGAGTCAGATCCAAAATGTGATTTAGACTATATCCCGAATGTAAAGCGGGAGGGAAGGCCGCGATATATTTTAAAGACAAGCAGTGGTTTTTCAGGCATTCATTCCTCAATCATCTTTAAACGATGGGAGTGCGTATGAACGAACGAGTTGCCATAACCGGGATGGGGGTAGTTTCGCCCGCTGGTTTAAAAAAAGAAACTGTCTGGGCAAATTTAAAGCGGGGCAGTTCTTTTGTCGATGAGATTACGAGATTTGATGCAACACTTTATCCTTCCCGGATAGCAGGGCAAGTGCATGAGTTGGACTGTTATTCACATCTGCCCAGCCGGCTGGTGAAAAAGATAGATGTATTTTCGCATCTGGCTTTAGTGGCGAGCGAACAAGCGTTGCAGGATGCCCGCTTAGACCTTGAGGGAATCGATAAGCGCAGAGTGGGAGCTTTTATGGGAAACGCTTTGGGCGGCTGGCTTTTTGCTGAGACAGAATTGCGCGATCTTTACATTGAGGGCCGTGAGGGTGTGTCTCCATATATGGCATCCGCGTGGTTTGCCGCTGCCCCACAAGGGCAAATTACGATTTACTATGGGTTTAAGGGATACAGTAAGACAATAGTGGCGGACCGGGCGTCTTCCGCTTTTGCGATCTGGTATGGAGCCAGGGTTATCCAGGAAAATAAGAATGATTATGTCCTTGCCGGTGGCATGGAGGCGCCAATTACTCCTTATGCTCTGCTCTGTGCAAACACATGCGGTAATCTTTCCAAGAACAACCTTACTCCCAAAAAGGCTTATAAACCCTATGATCTGTACCGAGACGGCTTTGTGTTGGCAGAAGGGGCCGGGATTGTTATGTTAGAGAAAGAAAGTCATGCTAGTGCCCGCAAGGCGCGGAGTTACGGATATATTTCCGGGGTTGGTTTTTCTTCCGACGGACACCACTATATGCGTCCAAGTCTTTCTTCCGATGCCCTGGAATATGCGATTGAGGAATGTTTGCGAGATTCCGGATGGAACAAAAAGGACATAGATTATATCTGTTTGGATGGAGAGGCAACTCCTTTGGGTGATCTGGTGGAGACCAAGGCATTAAAGGCTGTTTTTGGGAAAGAGTTGAGTCACATTGCGTTAAGCGCCCCAAAGAGCATGTATGGGAATCTTTTGGGAGCTCAGGCAGCGTTGGATTTAATCACCACGGTTCTTTCCATGAACAACAGTCTTGTGTTGCCCACGGTGAATTACGAAATGCCAGATCCGGATTGTGATTTAGATTATACTCCGCTTAAGGCCCGCGAGAAGAAAATTCAGAAATCGTTGATTCTTACGCGCGGTCGTGGCGGAATAAATGTTGTTCTCGCTCTTGAGCGCGATTAGAAGTTTGAAAAAGGAGGAAGGTATGGATTTACGCGATGAAGTACTGCAGAAAATTTGCGAGACTCTGGATGTTGATGAAAAAGAGCTTACCGTGGACAAAAAACTTTACGATTCTATCGGTGTTGATTCAACGGAAATGGTCGAACTCACCGTTGCTTTAAGTAAGCATTTCGGAGTACAGATTGCGGCCCATGAAATGACTAAGTTTTCAACCCCCCTTGATATTATTGCGCTGATTGGGAAAAAGAGAGCTTAATCGATGACTTTGATTGACTTAAGTCTTCCGATCGACGAAAAAGCCTTTGAGGTGCACAAAGTTGAGGTTGAGCGTATTTCGCATGGCGATGGAGTTGAGAAATTCAATCGAGTTATCATGGGGAAAACTTTTCAAGGGAAACTGGCTTATTGGTTTGGCAAACGCATTATTCAGAAAAAAGATTTACCTGACGGCGAGTTTCTTTCGTTAGAAATCGTGCATGCCCCTGTGCACGTTGGCACGCATTTAGACTATACATTTCATTACGGTTCCTCTTCAGAAGAGCGGCCGTCAAAAACAGCTGAAGAGATTCCGCTGGAATGGTGCTATCAGAGCGGCGTAAAACTCGATTTTACCCACAAAAAGCCGCAAGAGGTCATTACTGCAGGAGATGTGAAGGCAGCGCTTGAAAAGATCCGGTATACACTCCGGGATTTTGATATCGTTCTTTTTCATACCGGCGCCAGCGCTCTCTATGGCAGCCCAAGGTATTTTTCTGATTACCCAGGGGTTGATATAACTGCTATTGATTATCTGCTTGACCGGGGTGTTAAAATTTTTGGCGTTGATACGATGGGTATTGACCGGCCTTACAAATTTATGCTGGGAGAGTTTTTGAAGACGAAGGATCCAAAACGATTTTATCCCGCTCATTTCTATGGTCGGAAGCGGGCATTCATCCATATTGAGCGCTTGGCATGTTTGGAAAAACTTCCCAGCTTTGGTTTCAAGATCATTTGTTTTCCGATCAAGATCAAATGTACGGGAGCTGCCTGGGCTCGCGTGGTGGCGCTCTGTGACTCTTCGGCGTGTCTGTAAAAGAATTGAAACAAGGAGGAAAAAGTTATGGCTCATACCGTTAATAGAATCGTGATCGATGCGCCCTATGAAAAAGTATTTGCGATGAGCAACGATATTGCTCGCTGGAAGGATTTTTTTGATGAATATACTGCGTCCGAAGTGCTTTCTCATGAGGGGAACAAGATTCTTTTTAAGCTTACTCATACCAATGGTACCAGTTGGCAATCCTACCGCCTGCTTTTTCCCGAAGAAAGATTTACCTATGCCGAACGGCTTACTCCCTTGTTCCCTTTTGCGTATATGAAAATTATCTGGCTGTATCGCCAAACTTCCTCGGGAGTTGAGATGACCTGGATCCAAGATTTTACAATGGACAAGCAGGCTAAGTTTACGGATACGCAAGTAGAGGAAATGATGAACAAACATTCCGGAGAAAATCTGAAACGTTTCAAAGAAATTATCGAGAAAGAGGCGAAAGCGCCATAATGAAAAAAAGCACTTTTCTTCTTCTCTGTATTGAAGGAGCGGTGTTGTCTTTTAATGTAGCAGCCTGCGTCGCGCTTATCCCCCAGATTGCGTCAACGTTCCAAGTCGAGCAATTCATCGCGGGCAGACTGACCTGGATTTATATGCTTCCTTACGGTGTTGCCGCCTTGGTTTATGGTCCGCTGATTCGGATTGTTGACGCAAAAAAAGTAGAGTGTATTTGTATTCTGTTTTTTGCGTGCAGTAATTTTTTTGCAGCAACCTCCCAGACAATCGAAGCCCTTTTTATCTCTCGGTTTTTCATGGGCTTGTCCGGTGCGTCGGTTATCCCTCTCGGACTTATCCTTATTGCTCAGGAAGTAAAGTCGAGAGAGCGAGGGAAGTATGTCGGCTTTTTTTTCAGCGCGACATTTATCGCTTCATTAATTGGTCTTGTGTTAAGCGGTTTTGTTCCATGGAGAAATCTTTTCCTTATCCCCGCAGTTTCTGGATTTCTACTCTTTTTTGGCATGGTTTCCTGGTTACCAAATTTTGGCGTACTACCGGGACAAAAGGTATTCCGCTATTGGCAGAGCTTTCAGCACAAAGGAGTTCGTCTGGTGTTTTTCTATATTTTTTTTATCAGCATGTTTTACCATGGAGTTCAGCAATGGCTCGGAGTATATTTTTCGCAGGGATACCTTTTCAATCAAATGACAATCAGCTTACTTGTGACCTTAACGAGTTTTAGCGGTATATTTGGTGAGGCCATTGGAGGGTATCTCTCCGATCTTATCGGCCGGATACCGACGATTAATCTTGGTATTCTCTGCATGATCGCTGGACTTGTTCTTTTACTGGTACGCTTGCCGCTTTTTCTGCTTATACTTCCGATGCTCTTGTGGGGTTTTGGCTGGACGTTGAATCACGCCGGCGTTTCTACTGTGCTTACGGATCTACCCGGAAATCTTGTCCATGAGGCGGCAAGCCTTAACAGCGGTATTCGATTTTTGTCTGGAGGTATTGGTACGGTTATTGGCGGAATTATTTTACAGAAGAGTTTTTCACTGGGTTTTCTTCTGTTTGGCGTATGCTTGTTGTTCTTATATATGGCGCACGACCATTTTTTACGCATTCAAAAGGCATAAGCATAATAAGGAGGGGCTATGGATGAATTACGAGGGAAAGTAGCGATTGTTACCGGAGCAAGCCGCGGCATCGGTAAAGCGCTCGCGTCGACTGCCGCGAGTCTTGGTATTACCCTAAGTATTGCCGCGCGGCAGGAAAGTCCTCTTCGGGATACCGCAGAAGAAATTTCCAAAAAACATAAGGTGAAAGTGCTTCCTGTTGTCTGCGATGTGACCAAGCTTGAGGACTTGGAAAACCTGGTTGCTAAAACCAAAGCAGAGTTCGGCAGGGTTGACATTTTAATCAATAATGCCGGCGTATCAAGCCAATACCCGTTTCCTCAGCAGCCCCTTGCTGATTTTGAGAAGCTTGCCCACACGAACTATTTAGGATATGTGCGCCTGATCCGTTTAGTTATTGAAGAGATGATTGAGAGAAAATCTGGCGCGATTATTAATATGGTTTCTGGTTCAACGCTTTGTGATCCTGTTCCCAGGAATTTTATTGTGTATAGCTCTCTCAAAGTGGGTTTACGCGCTTTCAGCAAAGGGTTATTCTGGGAATTGCGCGACTGCGGTATCAAAGTAACTTCCATTCTACCTGGGGTTACCGATACGGATCTTACGGGAAAATTGCAAGAAATAACGGCTGATACAAGCCGTTTGATGACTACAGAAGCGATTGAGAATGCGCTTCGTTTTGCATTGACTGTTCCGGCAAATGTTTGTCCTCTCGAGATTGCGGTTATTAATCAGCAGACACCTTGGACAAAGCCGGTTATTCCTTATACACAGGCGCATCCAAAACAATAACCAGTTATTCCGAAAATGGAGGAAGAAATGAAAATTCTATTTGTCATGCCAAAAGTCGGTGCCTGGGCTACTCATGGACAACATCGGGCTCCAAATCAGCTCTACGCACAGTGGGCAGCCTATGTGCGAGAAAAAGGATACGATAATCTGGAAGTGCTTGATTGTCGAGCTTTAAATATTTCTCCAGAAGAAATGGTTGAGAAGGTAAAAGCAGCAAAGCCAACGATTGTAGTTCTCGGTGACATGCTCCATTCGTACGGCGGCTACGCGATTGTTTGGTATTTTAACGATACTGCGCGGCGAATCAAACAAGCGCTCCCCCAGGTAACCATTATTATGGGCGGATTATGGTATTCAGCAACACCGCAACAGACTATGGAGGAGAATCCGGCGGTTGACTTTGTGGTTATGGGCGAAGAGGAATCATTCTATGATCTGCTTGCGGCTTTGGACAAAAAGAAGAACCTGAAAGATGTGGCAGGGGTGAGCTCCCGGATAGAAGGAAAAGTTTTTCTGGGCCCTCATAAACCGCTGCTTATGGATTTGAATAGTTTACCGCTTCCAGCTTATGATTTATTCCCGATGGATACTTACGTGGGACACACTCACTGGAAGCCGTTTGTAGAAATGGTGACTTCCCGGGGTTGCCCTTCTGCGTGTACATTTTGCTACGAATGGGATCAATACGACCCGCGTCATCCGGAAGACTTTCTTAAGTGGCGGGCTAAATCTCCAGAGCGCGTGATCGAAGAGCTCGAATTACTCCACAAAAAATTCGGCACAAAAGTGGTTGTTATTCAAGATGACAACTTTAACGTAGATGCGAAAAGAGTCGAGCGCTTCTGTTTGTTGAAGAAAGAAAAAAATAATCCGATTAAATGGGTTTCGCTCGGTCGGGCGGTTGATTGGATTAACTGTGAACAGATTTTGCCACTGATGAAAGAAACAGGCTTATTCACTGGTGTGTTTGGTATTGAAGTTACCACCGAGGAAGAGTTAAAGAAGATTGCAAAAGGGATTACCATCGCCCAAATCAAGAAAACCGTAGAAATTTTACGAAAGAATAATGTTGCGGTTGTCGCTGATATCATGATGGGGTTTGACTACGACAATGAACAAATCATTAAGCAACGTTTTGAATTTACCGATGAAGTCGATCCAGACATCCTTTGGATTGGGTATGTTACGCCAGCCCCGAATTCTCCAATGTGGAGGATTGGCCTGAAGAAGGGGTGGATTGATCCGAAGAAGATCGATTTTCTGAAATGGGATTTTTTACATCCAGTAACCCCGACCGACTACCTCTCAACCGAAGATTTGGGCAGGCTTGGGGCGTGGTGTATGCGGGAATTTTTCTCAAAGCCGGGGAGAATCCAAAGGATTATGACCAGCAATTTTGATCCGCTGGCAAAACTTTGTTTCCAGGATGTTATGCAGGGAGTGAGCGCCTGGGAAGAAGGAGCAGTCAAAGGAAAAAAACATATCTAGTCAGACAAGAACATATTGATTCAGAGGAACTTTATCTATGATTTGTGATTTTCACATACATTTTATTCCTCAGGTTATCGCTGAGCACACATCTTTCTTCCGGGGTGTTTGGTCGGATAAAGCCAGGCTCCTTGATTTTTTACGGACGAATAACATCGGGAAAGCTCATCTTGTGTATCCGGCGACGGATGCCCATAGAACACTTGGGGCTGTTGAACTTTGTAAAATTTATAACGAAGAGGTGCTGCGCTTTGCCTGCGAAACCGGGGGAGTCGTTCTTCCTTCCGGTATTGTGGATGTTTCACAGGGCGAAGATAAAATTATTTCTGCCATTGACGAACTCAAGAAGCAAGGTTTTCGAAGCATCTCGCTCGCATCGAGCTATGAAGGGAAATACATCACGGAAAAATTAAAGCTTATTTGTCGCAGGATAGCCGAACACAACCTTACGCTTTTTGTACATCCCCAGGTTGCCAATCCTGTCGGATTTGATCGGGTACAAGATCCATTGCTCATGCCGGTTCTGGAATATAGTTTCGATGTTTCCTTGTGTTTTGGCTTATGTATGGTTTCAGGCATTTTTTCCGAAGAACAGAATCCGAAAATAGTTTTTTCTTCGTTAGGCGGAGTCATTCCATTCTTGCGTGATCGTTTCGACAGCGTCTATATGATGCTCCGCGGCCGGAATATGGTTGAGGATCTAGGAGCGCTTCCTTCGCAGCTCTTAAAGAAAGCGTATATCGATATTGCGGGCGTGCAGTCTCGCGATATCCTGGCATGTGCGCTCAATCTTTTTTCCGAGGACCACATTCTGTTTGCTTCGGATTATCCAGCTCAACAAAATATCATGGGCCAGCTGGAGTCTTTCTCTGGACTTTCTCAGGTCGCGCGCGAGAAAATATTAAGCAGAAATTTCTTAAAGTTATTATGCGATGATGAAGCTGTACTCTAACGGATCTTTTTCCTCCGAAGGCAACCCTAAAGAGCTGCTGGAACCAGGTTTTTTGTTTGGTTGGGGAGTTTTTGAAACCATCCGCGTTTATCAGCGAAAGCCAGCTTTTCTTTCCGAGCATGTTCAGCGTTTGGAAAAAAGTTGTCGTAAGTTATTCTTGGAGTTTCCTGATTGTTGTATTCCCTCGATTTTGGAAAAGCTGCTTGATGAAAATCAGCTCGACGACGCGTATTGCCGGGTTACTGTCTATAAAAGACGGGAAGGGGCGGGTATCCTTATTCATGTTGCCCCGTTCGCCTATTATCAATCCGGTGAATCTGACCAGGGAGTAAGCGCAGTTATCGCGCCTTTTCGCAGATACTCGGCAAATCCATTCTTAGGGCTTAAATTGATCAGCTATTGCGAGAACCGGATTGCTTGGAGAATCGCCCAGGATAAAAAGGCTGAAGAGGCACTGATGCTCAACGAGAATGATTTTCTGACAGGAGGATCCCGGAGCAGCATATTCTTTGTCAAAGATGGGGTATTATGTACGCCATCTCTTGCCTGCGGGGTATTCCCCGGAATTACCCGGGAGCGCGTATTGGCGATCAGTAAAAGAATCGGGCTCTTTTGTAAAGAAGGAGAATTTAAGCCCGAAGATTTAACGAAGGCCCAGGAAGTATTTCTTACGAGTTCTTTGATGGAAATTATGCCTCTGGTGTATATCCAAGGCTGCGCTTTTACAGCAAAAAACCCAGGTATTTGGACAAAAAAACTACACTCTTTATATTTGGAAGAAATAAACAATGCCCACGCAGTTTAGAAGCCCGCTTTTATTTCCGGTTTCAATGAGTCAGGGGATCATCAAGGTGCTTGATGAAACCAAGCTGCCTTTTATCGAAGAGTACACATGTGTTAAAACCCTTTCTGAGGCTCTGACAGTGCTTGGTTCGATGAAAACTCGTTCCTTGGGACAAGTTCTTCTTTTTTTCTATGCGTGCGTTGTGCTTGCTGACGCTGATGCGCGGAAGATCGCGCAAGAATTTCATGCAACGCGTCCGACTTTTGACTTTATGACTCTTGCGGAAATTCTTGAGCAAATTGAACAAAAGACAAAAAGCCGCCAGAAAGCAGTAGAGTTATTCCTGCACAAGTTCGATCAAGCACGCAAGACGCGGGCGGAGCGGCTTGCCTTTAAATTACCAAATCCAGCGAAAGTTTTGACAATTTGCAATATTAACGGAGAGCTGCTCTACCTCGAGCAGGCATTGCGTGCCCAAGGAAAAGAATCCATTTTTTATGTTGCAGAAACCAGACCATACTTGCAGGGTAGTCGGCTTTCTTTCTGGGAACTTACGAAAGCTTGCGTTCCTTGTCGTCTTCTCTGCGATAACCAAATTGCCTGGTGTATGAAGGAGAAAATGGTAAATTGTGTTGTGAGTGGTGCGGACCGAGCCTCCCGGCAAGGCGGAATTGTGAATAAAACCGGGACCTATGCTCTTGCCGTACTCAGTAAGCATTTTGGCATTCCCTTTTACGCATTCACTCAGTATCCCAAGGATATTGATATCAGTAAGGTGGAAATCGAGGAACGCAACAGCGAGGAGATTTTTATGTTTTGTGGGGATCTCAAAGTTTCCGATGGGATCTATCCCGCGTTCGATATCATTCCGGGTGAATACGTTACCGAACAGATAATTCTGGAGGGATTATGAAACTAAGAGATCTTCATAATGGAATTATTATTTGGGGCGTGCCCGGGGAAGAGTTATTCCTTTTTTTGGAAACTTGTTCTGGCCTCTGCATTCTTCCGGAGATGCGCCCTTCCGGTATTGGATTACGGATTAATAGAGAGATATGCAACATCCGGAATATCCCATTCTGCGTTTGTACCGACAACATGCTTGGTAATCTTTTCTTTCAGAAAAAAATAAAGCAGGTAGTCGTGTTTTCTATGAAGGAGGAGAAAGAAAATATTGTTTGTTTTCCGGGTACATTTACCCTTTTGATGCTGGCAAGATTGCATTCCGTTCCAGTGAAATTGCTTCCGGCAGGATTGTTTCAAAAAGATGTCCTTATCGATAAAGATGCGCAGACTATTTCCGGCAAGCCTCTGGTAGAACAATTGAAGCAGGAGTTTCTTTTTTCTCAGGAATCTGAGATAATATCCCGAAAGGAGTTTGCATGAAGTTTTCCGAGCAAAGGAAAGAGTTTATTTTCTGGGCAAAACTTTTAAATGAAAGAGGTTTTGTCACTGCCCGCAGCGGCAATATTTCGTATCGGGTGGGCTCAAATGAATTGTTAATAACGTCGCACAATAGTTATTTAGGGAGTTTAGCCAACGAGGATATTCTGCTTACGGATATATCCGGAAATCTTCTGGAGGGTCAAGGTGAACCAACTTCAGAAAAAGAATTGCACCTTACCCTCTACAGGGTTTTTCCGGATACCCAGGTTGTGTTGCATGCCCATTCCCCTTTTTCTACGGCGTTTTTCTACTACCATAAACTTCTTCCTGTATTTTCATTCGAAGCAGAGTTTTATCTCGGGAAAATTCCGGTTGTCGACCAAATAACTCCCACTGTGACAGAACTTACTCCGGTGCTACAGGCTTTCGGAAAAAATAATATCATTGTATTACGCCGCCATGGGGTTGTAGCAAAAGGGTCAACGTTTCGGGAGGCATTTTCGCTCATTGAGCTCTTGGAAGAGCAAGCCCGAGTCGGGTTGATGATTTATGCCAGCCGTTCTGGCGTTTTTCCTGATTCATCTCAACCGGCTCAGCAGAGAGAGAAAAAAACCTATGTATTATTATCGCAGGAACATATCCAGAAGCTCACGGAGATCATTAATTCGGACAGCGAAGCGCAAGCGCTGGGGAGAAAGTATAATTTAACCATGACGTTTGCGATTAAGAATCAGGATACCGGGCAGAGCGCCGGGTTTACCTATGACCAAGGTAAGATTACCAAGACTAGCAGTGGAGAGGATGCCGAGTTTATGATTATTGGTTCGGCTGATATTCTGCGCAAAGTATTTAATAGAGAATTAGATCCATTCGTCGCACTCACGCAGGGTAAGGTTCGGTCAAAAGGCGATTTTTCTAAGATGAGCAAGTGGTATCCAGTGATGGTGCGGACATTCCAGCTTTGGGAACAAGCGCCAGTCGAATAGCGTTCATTCAGGAGGATTATGCGCGAATATAAATACTATATGGAAGGAAGATTCTTGGGTTCTTCCGAGAAGAGTCTCGTTTTCGACCCATTCTTAGAAGAACCTTTTGCCGAAATTTCTTACACGCAGATTTCTCAACTGTCGCAGGCTGTGTTTTGTGCGCGTGAAGCTTATCGGCTGTGGTCAAAAAGGTCTTTTGCCGAACGGGCAAAATTATTGAAGGATATTGCTCAGATCATTCTCGAGAATCTCCGTGAGCTTGCAGAACTCGAAACAAAAGAAATCGGAAAACCCTTGAAAGAAAGCCTTTTTGTCGATATTCCCCTCGCCGCCGAAGTTTTTTCTTATTATGCTTCTTTTTTAGAGCGGCTTGAGGAACGCACTCAGCAAACCGGAAGCACGATCGACATTTTTGAATATAAACCATACGGCGTATGCGGGATTTATCTGCCGTATAACGTTCCATTAATGATTTTTGGTTTTACTGCGGCTGCGGCGCTTGCCGCCGGAAATGCAGTCATCATCAAACCTTCAGAATATGCGTCGTTGTCTCTGCTGCGCCTTACGGAATTACTGGATTTGCTTTCTCTTCCTAAGGGGCTTATTCAAGTGGTGACTGGGAGGGGCGATGAACTTGGACATGCGTTTGCCGAACAGGATATAGATCTTATTTCTTTTACCGGCTCGCGGGAAACATTGGGAAAGGTTGTCGCGGCGTCAGCAAAAAATCCTAAAAAGATTATCTGCGAACTCGGCGGGGCTAATTGTACTGTTGTATTTCAAGACGCCGATCTTCTCGAAGCGGAACAGAATATTTTAGGTTCGTCATTCATGAAACAAGGGCAAATTTGTATTGGGACAAGCATCGCCCTAGTTGAAGAAAATATCTATGATTCATTTGTCCCCCGCCTTGTTGAAAAAACAAAGAAAATTACCCTGGGCAATCCCTTTGAGCCGGCTGTGGGTTTAGGTCCTCTTGTTTCACAACAGCACCGCAGCAATGTTGAACAAAAGGTTGCGCAACTTCTCAAAACGCAAGGAAAACTTCTCTGCGGAGGCGTGATCCCGAGACAAAAAGGCTATTTTTATCCAGCTACAATTATTGAATTATCCAGCATGCTCTACGAAGAGTTTTTCGCTCCAGTTCTACTTGTTTATAAATTCAAAGATTACAACGAAGCGCTCAAAATCGTTTCCCAGAATCCTACAGGGCTTGTTTGTCAAATCTGGACAAAAGACCTGGAGAAAGCGCGAACGTTTGCTTCAAGTGCTGAAGCCGGGACTGTCTGGATTAATACCTTTGCCCAAATGTCCGCAAAAACACCTTTTGGTGGTTTTCGGCAGAGTGGTTTTGGCCGGAATTTGGGGGAGGAAGGATTTTTTGAATATGTGCAAACCAAACATACCGGGATTGGATTTGACAAGAGTCCAGTTTCTGGCTGGTTCGGGTTATGAGCGAAAAGAGTTGACAAGATAAGATTATTTCATAAAATCTATACTACTTTCTCATATGGGGACGTCGTTTAGCCCGGTTCAAGACCCCTGCCTGTCACGCAGGTGATCGTGGGTTCAAATCCCATCGTCCCCGTTTATCCGAGATCGATAGAATCTGATAGACTATGGGTTCGCCATAAACCGCCTAACAGGACGATAGCTCCTAAGACCTCCCGGTGGTGGTTGAGTTCGTTGATACCGAAGAAAACCTTGCCAAACTAATGCCATTTCTTGATCAAGTCGTTGATGGGGGATTGGGTACGCTTGAAAAAGTCAGGATAGTCAAATATCGACATGCCCAGTAACCGCTATTCAAAGAAATCCGTGTGTACTTTGTTGGCGAACCACAGATGTATTCTTATTATTTTTTTCCTTTTGTGGAGCGGCTGCCATTCGAGCCACACTTCTTCAGGGAGAGTATGCTTTGGAAAGAATTGTTTTGTAGTCGAGGTTGCCTCTACGAGTCGTGATCGCGCTCAAGGGCTTATGTTCCGTTCCAGTCTTCCGGAAAATCGTGGCATGCTTTTTGTTTTTCCCCGCGAAAGCCACCAGGGTTTCTGGATGAAAAATATGAAACTACCACTGGATATTATCTGGCTTGATAGCCAGAAGCGGGTAGTTTCTCTTACTGAAAATGCTCAACCTTGTTTGGAGAGCGATTGTCCTTCTTTTTATCCGGAGAAGAAAATTCGATATGTTTTGGAAATAAGTTCTGGAATGGCACAAAAGAAAGGTATTTCCGTGGGGAAAAGCGCTCAGTTCCTGAATATAAAAAATATTGGAAAAAATTCCGAGTAGGTATATAATAAAAAACTGATTTTAGAAAGATTGCGATGAAAAAGGAAAGGGTAAAAACGCTTGAAGAACGTCGGAAATTTCCACGTTTGGATACTTCGGTCGATGTTTCATACTCGTTGCTCGATCGGGTCCCTAAAAAAGCGACTACTTCAAAAAATATCAGCGCCGGCGGCATTTGTCTTATCGTTTATGAGGATGTTCAGTTAGGCGCTGGAATGTCACTTTTAATTAAAATACCAGATGAGCCGGATCAGATTCACGTCAAAGGGAAAGTTGTCTGGAAGAACGAATTTAGCGTAAGCACGGATACGCGAAAGCGATACGAACTGGGGATTGAGTTTTCCGAAATGGGAATTTTTGATCAAGAAAGATTGCAGCAGCATATTTTTACGTTTCTTCGGAAAAAACCCTGACGATTCGATTTTCCCATCCTCTTCAAACGTACATGGCGGATAAAGTAATAACATTGGCAGGCAAGCCGCGAAAAACCACGCTCTATGATCAACATAGATTGTGTGGCGCGAAGATCGTGGATTTTCATGGATGGCTTATGCCGGTTGAATATACCGGCATTCTTGAAGAGGCGAAGGCTGTGCGTTCGACCTGCGGTTTGTTTGATATTTCGCACATGGGGACAATAGAAGTACGCGGGGCGGAAGCGTGTCGGTATTTACAGTATATTCTTTCAAACGATATTGCGCAGATCGAAGATGGGCAAGTCCAATATAATCTTTTTTGTGATGCAGATGGCGGGATTATCGACGACTTGATGGTTACCCGTGTATCCGATAAGTTTTTTTGCGTTGTGAACGCTTCAAACAGTAAAGAAGATTTTTCCTGGATGCTCAAAAACAAGACGGGATTTGATGTGGAGATTATTGATCAAAGCCAAAAGCGGTCTTTCCTTGCATTACAAGGGCCTTTAGCCGAAGTTATTTTGAAGCAGTCTCTCAATATCGACGTTCACGGTTTACCGTATATGCATGCGATGGAATGTTCTTGGCAGGGAGCAAAGATTTTTCTTTCTCGCACCGGATATACCGGGGAAGATGGGTTCGAGTTTTTTGTGGATCATGCTTCTGCTCAAAAGATTTGGGAAATTCTTTTAAGTTTCCAAAGGCGTTCGGAATTAAAATTATGCGGTTTGGGGGCGAGAGATATCCTACGACTCGAAATGGGATATACACTTTATGGGAATGAAATCAGTCTTTCCACGAATCCATTTGAAGCCGGCCTAGGGTGGGCTGTGGCGATGAAGAAAGGAGCGTTTATCGGCCAGGGTGCGCTCTCTTGTATTTTGAAAAAAGGTTTATCCCGGAAGAGAATCGGATTTTTTATGGAGGAGCGCGGGATGCCCCGGCAAGGGTATCCTTTTGTATCTGATAGTGGTCTTGCGATCGGGACGGTAACGAGCGGCGGTTTTTCTCCAAATCTTAATAATTTTATTGGCATGGGATATATTGCAAATGAACACCTGCAAAATAATCAGGAAATTTTTGTCTCAATACGCCAGAAAAATCATCAGATCAAAATACGCCAACTGCCTTTCTGGGCTGCTCGTACCAGGCATCACGGGTAGAGAAGGCTTTTTGAAAGAGAATTGAGAAGGAGGATGTATGGTGGAAGGAAATTTTAAATTCACCAAGACCCATGAATGGGTTAAGGTGGAAAATGGGGTAGCAATCGCTGGTATTACTGCGCATGCCGTAAAAGAATTGGGCGATATTGTTTTTGTCGAGACAAAAGAATCCGGAGCAGCACTTTCTGCCTCGAAGCAATTTGGAACCATTGAATCTACCAAGGCCGCAAGCGAGTTGTACGCGCCGGTCAGCGGAGTGCTTCTTGAAGTAAACCAGGAGGTCATCAGCCATCCGCAACTTATCAATGAAAGTCCTTTCGAGAAGGGGTGGCTTGTGAAGATCAAGATGAGCGATGAAAAAGAGATTGAAGAACTTCTGGATTTAAAAGAATACGAAGCTTTGGTGCATTAATGCCGTATACGCCTCATACCCCAGAACAAGTTCAGGAGATGCTGCGTGCTATTGGGATAGCGTCAGTCGATGAGCTTTTCTCCGGAATCCCTCAAGGAAAACTCTTAGCCCGGAATCTGCGTCTTCCGAATTTCTTGACCGAAGATAAAATACTGCGCATCATCGATGCTCTTTGTGCCCAGAACATGACTACAAAAGAACTTAATTCTTTCTTGGGTGCCGGTTGTTACGAGCATTTTATTCCAAGTTTGGTCGGATATATTACCTCAAAGCCAGAATTTTCGACAGCGTACACACCCTATCAACCGGAAGTAAGCCAAGGGACACTGCAGGCGATTTACGAGTATCAAAGCTTCATTTGTTTGCTTACCGGTATGGATGTTACCTGTGCGTCTTTGTATGATGGAGCTTCTGCTCTTGCTGAAGCTGTGCTTATGGCTTTGCGCATTCGCGGGCAGAAGAAAATCTATGTTTCGACGCTTGTCCATCCAGAATACCGGCAGGTGCTCGGTACTTACGGAAAAGGAATACCTCTGAAGCTCATCGATATTCCATATCAGACGGATGGGACTTTTGACCATGAATATCTGGCAGGAAAGATTGATAACGATACGGCCGCGGTAATTCTCCAGAGGCCAAATTTTTTTGGTATTATTGAAGATACTAAAAAAATTGCTGAAATTTGTCATCAGTACGGGGCACTCATGATTGAAGTGGTCAATCCTCTGGCGCTTTCAGTTCTGGGCTTGCCTCAAGAATACGGCGTTGATATCGTAGTTGGAGATGGGCAACCTTTAGGGCAAGGGCTTCATTTTGGCGGTCCTTCGTTTGGATTCTTGGCGACAAAAACCGAATTCGTACGGAAAATTCCCGGTCGCGTAGTCGGTCGCACTATTGATAAGGATGGGAAAGAAGGATTTGTGTTAACCTTGCAGGCGCGAGAACAGCATATCCGGCGGCAACACGCAACAAGCAATATTTGTTCTAACCAATCTTTGAACGCGCTGGCTGCCTGCGTTTACTTGGCGTGTCTCGGCGAAGAAGGATTCCGCAATGTAGGAGAAGCTTGTTTACAGAACGCGCACTATTTGATGAAATCTCTCACGCGGATTCCGGGGATACGACTGCCTTTTTCCGGGCCATGTTTCAATGAATTCGTAATTTCTTGTGAACAATCAAATTCAATTTATAAAAAATTACTCAGGCGAGGCGTTTTGTTCGGTTTCCCGCTCAGAAAATTTTATCCTGAACTAAAAAACCATTTGCTTCTTTCGGTTACGGAACTGAAAACGCAAGAAGCCATGGATAGCGCAATACATATACTCCAGGAGATTCTGTAATTATGGAACGGCTCATCTTTGATAAGTCGGTTCAGTCGCGTCCCGGGGTCCCCGTTCCGCAAACGACCGTACCAAGGGATTCGGTATCGTCTTTTATTCCAGAAAAATTTCTCCGAAGCCTCCCTTTGAATTTCCCTTCTTTAAGTGAGCTTGATGTTGTCCGGCATTATACTGCTCTGGCTCATGCCAATTTCAGTGTCGACGCAAATTTTTACCCACTTGGATCTTGCACGATGAAGTACAATCCAAAGCTCAACGAGCTGGCCGCTCAAAAGCAGGGTTTTTCTGAATTGCATCCTTACGCTCCGGAGGAGCAGGTACAGGGAGCGTTGAAGCTCTTATCGTGTCTTGAACAATTTCTATGCGAAATTACCGGTATGTCTCGGTTTACTTTCCAGCCGGCAGCTGGGGCCCATGGGGAACTCTGCGGAATACTTATGATCCGTGCTTACCATCATTCCCGCCGTACGAATAAAACCAAAGTTTTAATACCCGATTCAGCTCATGGAACGAATCCGGCCAGTTGCGCTATGGCTGGGTACGAAGTGGTTGAAATAAAGAGTGGTCCTGACGGGCTCGTGGATATCGATACCCTGAAGAAACATATCAGTGAAGATACAGCCGCTTTGATGTTGACAAACCCAAATACTGTCGGGCTTTTTGAGAAGAAAATTCTTGAGATTGCGGAAATTGTCCATAGCGCCGGAGCGCTCCTTTACTACGATGGGGCAAATCTTAATGCATTATTGGGAGTAGTGCGGCCAGCAGACATTGGTTTTGATATTATGCACATCAATCTCCATAAAACATGCGCCACTCCTCATGGCGGAGGAGGTCCTGGAGCGGGGCCAGTTGGCGTTGTTTCTGAACTCATGCCGTTCCTCCCGGTTCCTCTGGTTGAGCAGAAAGCGGAAAAGTATTATCTGAATTACGACCTTCCCTACACGATCGGTAAGATGCGGAGTTTTTACGGCAATTTTTCTGTTTGTATCAAGGCCTACATATATCTTTTAAGTCTGGGACAAGAATATATTCGTGATGTGGCACGCTATTCTGTGTTGAACGCGAACTATATACGGGCAAAACTGAAAGATCTATATGAACTTGCTTATGACGCATGCTGCATGCACGAGGTTGTCTTCTCGGCAAAAAAAGAGAAAGCACAAGGGGTTTCTGCGTTGGATATAGCCAAGCGGTTGATTGATTTTGGAATACATCCACCCACGGTGTATTTCCCTTTGATTGTGAAAGAAGCCTTGATGATTGAACCCACAGAGACTGAAAGCAAGGAAACGTTAGATCGTTTTATCGAAGTTATGAGACAGATCGCGCACGAGATCAAAACTGAGCCAGGTCTTCTGAAGAATGCTCCGCTCAAAACCGCTCTTTCCCGTCTTGATGAAGCAAAAGCCGCACGCGAACTAAACTTGCGATGGCGGCCATAAGAAAGTGGTATTTTCTGGATAGCGGGCTTCTCTCCGGTCCTGAAAATATGGCCTTGGACGAAGCTTTATTCCGTAGTTATCGCGAGGGAACCTTGCTCTATCCCATCTTTCGCATTTACGGCTGGAATCCTCCCGCTTTTTCTCTCGGGTATAGCCAGAACCCAACAGAAGAATTCTTCCTTGAAAGATTCCCGGATTTGTGTTTTGTGCGCCGGATCACCGGCGGAGGGATTATTTACCATGAAAATGAGCTTACGTATAGTATCGCTGCCAAGATTGAAGATTTTGGAATTTTTTCCTCAGTGAAAGAATCCTACAAGTATATTTGTGCTTTTTTGGTTGCTTTTTACAAACGTTTAGGACTCCATCCCGCTTTTGCTTGTGAAACGAAGGCTCAGGAGCGATTCGGAGAATTTTCTCCATTCTGTTTTTCCAAGAAAGAGGCATACGATATTACTATTGGCGGCAAGAAAATCGGCGGTAACGCCCAACGACGGAAGAAAAACTTCTTACTGCAGCATGGTTCGATACCGCTTTCCATTCATCGGGAAGCAATCAAAGAAGTTCTTCGGAGCGGCTCGATAGATCTTACCGGGTGCGTTTCTTTGGATGAACTTTTTGGAAAACGCCTGGAGTATCAACAGACCAAGTATTTTCTGAAACAGGCGTTCCAGGAGACGTTCGGCATTGAGTTTTTCGAATTGGACCCTACGGTGGTACGACCATTCTGGACGGAGATTCTAGAACAAAAATATTTATCTCGGGAATGGAATTATCGTCTTGCCAGCGTTTCATTTACCCATGGTTGAGTATCATCTCAGGAAACCGCCCTGGCTTTCAAAAAAGATTGATCTGCGCGAGTGCGCGCGGGTAGACCGCATTTTACATTCTGAGCGTCTATCAACTATTTGCCGGGATGGATTATGCCCGAATATGTCCGAGTGTTTTTCGCGCGGGCAAGCGACATTTCTTATTTTGGGGGATATCTGCACGCGGCGGTGCAGTTTTTGTGGGGTTAAGAAGGGAACACCTCGCAATGTAGATCCGAATGAACCGAGGCGTGTCGCTCAAGCCGCGCGGAAATTAAATTTACGTCACGTCGTGGTAACAAGTGTTACCCGGGATGACCTGGCGGATGGAGGAGCTGCGTTATTTGCTGAAACCATTGCTTGTCTGCGAGCCGCTTTTTCAGGTAAAGTGGCCGTTGAAATTCTAGTTCCTGATTTTCAACTGAACCCAGAATCCTTGGTGGCCTTGGCAAAAGAACAACCGGATATTTTCGGGCACAACATAGAAACCATTCCTCGATTGTATCCTGCCGTGCGCAGCACATCGAATTACCAAGTAAGTCTTGCGCTTCTTCGGACAGCAAAGCAGAAGTTTCCGGGGATCTATACAAAATCAGGAATAATGCTTGGACTCGGGGAAACCGAAGAAGAGGTGCGCGCTGTTTTTAATGATTTACGTTCAGTGGAGTGTGATTTTCTAAGTATTGGCCAATATCTGCGTCCCTCGTGTTCGCACTATCCCGTACAGGAGTATGTTCCCCCTGCGCAATTCGAAAAGTTAAAGCGCGCTGCTTTAGAGTTTGGATTCCGAGCGGTCGAGAGTGGCCCCTATGTCCGAAGTTCATATCTTGCCGAAAAATATATCGATAACATAGTCTCAAGATGAACCCAGAGTTGACACTTAAAATTTAGTGTGTTATAGTAGAAAAAACAATTTCAATGGCTGAGGAAAAGAAAAAGCCGCAAGAAGAAGCAAAACCAAAAGTTACCAAAGGGAAGCCTAATTCTCTGTTAGGCATTGTTTTCTTCCTCATTTTTGTCCTGCTCGCCCTTTTCACGCTGGTCACTATTTTTATCAAGAAAGAAAAAGAAGAAAATAAACGGATTAGCCTCGAGACAGATCTCGGTAAATCCCAGAAGCTGCTTGAGGAGATCCAGGGAAAATTCAACGCGCTTGAAACTGAACTCGCTGACGTAAAAGCCGAACGTGATACCCTGAAAGTGGCAAGCGGAGCAGCCGCCCTAGAGAAGAAAGCGCTGGAGGATAAAGTCAAGGCGACAGAAACCGAGATCGAGCAGCTTAAAAAAAGTATTGCTGAAAAACAAGATGCCAATACGAGTCTTGAAGGAAAACTCACCCAGCTCAATACTACGGTTTTAGAAATGGTTGAAAAAATAAATTCTTTAAAAAAGGAGCTTGTGGCGGCAAGACAGGAGGTCGAAAACAACTTGCCGGTGCAGAAAAAAGATCCTCCCAAGAGCGCTCCTCCAGTTGAAGGTTTCATCTGGACCACAAACGAGGTGCATAACTTTGTAGTGATCAGCGTTGGAGAAAAAGATAAGGTGAGCGAAGGAATGTTGTTTGACGTGCTCGATCAGAATAGCAACACGAAGATCGGTAAGATCGAAATCAAGAATATTCGTGAGAGCATGTCGGTCGCGGATATCGTCGCTAAGACGCAAAAGATCAAGAAAGGTGACAAAGTCCGCTTAAGTCCAGCCGTTCCGTAACCATTCTATGCAGTCTCTTCAAAGGCGCTCCGAAGAACACAACCGATCTTTAAACTTATTGCTTCTGCTTATTCTCATCGACTCCTTTTTGATTAACATCGCGGAAGTGATCTCATTTGAAATACGGTTTCAGGGCCTACTCCCCGAGTATAATTTCGCTGCGTACCAGAACATGATTCTCTTATTAACAGCGACAAGGCTTTCCTGCCTCTACATTTTTCGTGCGTACCACCACATCAAAACAAAATCAGCGTTCCAATCATTCGTGGAGATTATTAAGGCGAATACGCTCAGTTCCCTGCTCATTATTGTTGCTGCTTTTTTCTTCGGAAACTTCTCCTATCCGCGTATCGTCATCGTCTATTCTTGGGTTATTACGACTATCTCTTTGTTCGGTTTACGCATCTTGATCCGCAAAGTTACCGCCGCTTTCTTCAAAACGGATTATTTCTTTTCAAAAATGATTATCATCGGCACGAATAAAGAGGCCCAGCGTTTGGGCTTGAATCTTATACAGGACAGCTATGAGCAAATTAAGATCGTAGGTTTTATAGCGCTCAACGGCGATGATGTCGCCACTCAAGAAGTACTTTTGAACAATTTCCGGATTTTGGGAAAACTCGATCACATCGAGGATATTGTGCGGGATATTAACATCGATGAAATTATCGTTGCTGATCGGAGAATCACGGATCGCCAACTGACATTTCTCTTAAGCCGAGTGAACAAGTATGGAATTGCCGTACGGATTATTCCGAGTCTCTATGAGATGCTTATTGGCGCTACGGTCCGGCATAATGTTGCTATTCCGCTTGTCAAGCTTACTCTTGAGCCGCTTCGAGGATGGTATCCGGGATTTAAACGTTTGGCAGATGTACTTTTGGCAATTATTGGGCTTCTTGTTTGTTCGCCGATTTTGCTTCTTGCTTTTTTCGCGCTCAAGCTCGAAAATATGCCTTCGTCCGCACTGTTTAAGCAGGTTCGGGTTGGTCTCGACGGAAAGGAGTTCGTTCTCTATAAATTAAGGACGATGGTTGATGATGCCGAGGAAAAGACCGGACCTGTCTGGGCGGAAAAGAATGATCCGCGAGTTACCCGGGTGGGGAGGCTTCTCCGTATCTCACGGATTGATGAATTACCTCAATTGATTAACATTCTGCGCGGAGAAATGAGCCTTATAGGACCTCGGCCTGAGCGGCCATTTTTTATCAAGGAGTTGATCGAAAAGATTCCTTGTTACGCCGAGCGGTTTAACGTTAAACCAGGTATTACCGGATGGGCCCAGGTTAACTTTAAGTATGCGTCGAGCATTGCTGATAATCAGGAAAAACTCTTATACGACCTTTACTATATCCAAAATATGTCGCCAACCCTTGATTTCTTTATCTTTCTGCGTACCTTGGGTCTTATTTTTGGCAGAATAGAAGTTCATTAAATCTTCTTGAGTGCGTCTTTCCTCCATGGTACAATTCTCTGTATCTCGTCATAGGTTAAAGTACAGAAAATCAACCTTTTCCGTACGTTCCGGGCTGGAGAAGAAAGCGACTAATATGCGCCCGTAGCTCAATTGGATAGAGCGCCTGGCTACGAACCAGAAGGTTGGGTGTTCAATTCACCCCGGGCGCGCTATTAGTCTTTGCGAGACAATAAGATATGCTCCAAAGGCATTCCGCGCAAAAACAAAATTCCCTCCCTACTTATTCTCGCCTTGTTTGTTGCTCTTGAAAAAAGCATAGGATATATTCTATACTATGTTGGGTGAGGTGTAATGGATGAAAGGAGGAAGTTTAGACGGGTAGAGTGTAACGCAAGAGGTCGAGCGGAAAATCTTGAGCAAGGAATTGAATTTGGAATTGTTACCCGCGATATAACCCCTGAAGGAGTGCGCCTTGTTACTGACTATGGACCAAAAATCGGCGATGTACTTGACTTAAAAATCACTATTAACGGAAGCACTGTTCAGTGTACGGCAAAGGTCGTATGGATTGATCATGATCCTTCCCATAATAATCGTGAACGTTTCCAGTGCGGTTTGTCTATCACTCACATCCCTTACCGTGATTGGTCTGAGATGATCCATTTTTATAGCAAACAAGTTGGACAGCAGTATTTTTCGAACAATTTTTTACCTTCCTAGCCAGCTTCCCCAAAAGATAGAATAAGCCCGCAAATTATGGTATAATCTTTTCCATAGTTTTAACCCCATGTTTGGCATGGGAAAGCCGTATGGAAATCAAGTTTTGCGATTTACAAAAACAGCACACTCTTTTACGCTCACAGATTGACCAGCGTCTTCAAAAAGTCATTGCTCATACCCAATTCATCAATGGGCCGGAGATCGGCGAGCTTGAAGAGAAGTTAAGGGCTTTTTTAGGGGTAAAACACGCGGTATGTGTTTCATCTGGCACGGACGCGCTTTTTTTAAGCTTGCTTGCTCTCCAGGTACAGCCCGGCGATTTTGTCATCACCACTCCGTTTACCTTTGTTGCGACCGCTGAAGTGATTTCTCTTCTGGGAGCTTATCCTGTTTTTGTTGATATCGAGCCTGATACTTTTAATATTTCGCCGGATAAACTTGAACAATTTCTCAAGTTCCCGAAGCTTCCTTGCATAAAAGGGGCGATTTCTCGAGAAAAGATAAAAGCCGTTATAGCCGTAGACCTTTTTGGCCAGTGTGCCGATTATGACCAAATTCTGCAGACAGCCAAACACTATGGGCTTTTGGTGATTGAAGACGGCGCTCAATCGTTCGGCGCACTCTATAAAGAGAGTAAATCCTGCACGCTCGGGGATATAAGCTGTACCTCATTTTTTCCGGCCAAGCCTTTGGGGTGTTTTGGCGACGGAGGAGCACTATTCACCAATAATGACCCATGGGCAGAGAGGCTTAAGCTTCTACGCAACCACGGGCAGGAAAAACGTTACAACCATTCGTGCATTGGGCTGAATGCCCGCCTGGATACGTTGCAGGCGGCAGTATTGCTTGCTAAGTTCGAAACTTTTCTTTCTCAAGAAACAAAGCTCCGTCAGTCTCTTGCTGAAAAATACTGCACAGAGCTTGCTCCTTTGGCAAGGCAAGGTTTCCTCGCGCTTCCGGTCGTTAAGCCGTTCAACCGTTCCATCTGGGCGCAGTTTTCGATATGCACGGAAGGATCGAGAGACTTGCTGAAAGATTTTTTGCAATCAAAAGGGGTGCCTACGGCCGTACATTATCCAAAACCGTTGCATCTCCAAGATGCTTTCGCCTATCTTGGTTATACAGCGGGAGATTTTCCTGTTGCTGAAGCTGTCGCGCGGAAAATTATCAGTCTTCCATTTCATCCATATCTCAGCGACGATGATTTTGGGTATATCTGTTTGCAGCTCAAGAATCATTATTCTCAAGGCAGTTTGCAGTAAGCATAGATAAGAGAAAAGGGAGGTGCTGTGCGCCATGAACACTCGTCAGGACGATGATTTTTTGGATATCAGCGTTTTTCTTAAGTTTCTTCTCCGGCAAAAAATTGCCATAGCCGTAACTTGTGCCCTGGTTCTTCTCCTGGCCCTTCCGGGAATTCTGTTTGAGGAGAAACTGTATCAAGCGCAAGCGTCAATCATGATTATTCCTTCCAAGCTCACTTCAGTATTTTCCCCAACGAATATCGTTCTTCAAGCTGACCAGAAGGCGAGTGGAGAGTACGTTGGTCCCAGGCCAACGATTTCAATCTCTTCCCATAAAGAACTTTTGAAATCATCAGTAGTGTTAGACCGCCTCTTAAAGCGCTGTTTCCAGAGAGAAGAACAAGCAAAAACAAAAGCTTCACCGGCTGTCATACCGGGAAATTTCTCGATACGAGAAATACCCGATACGAACATTCTTTTGCTTCAGGTACAATCATCAACCCCGGCAAAAGCCCAGGAGGCAGCCAACGCTTGGGCGGAGATTTACGTGCAGTACAGTCAAGAGCTCATTGCTGGAGAGATTAAAGGAACGGGTGATTTTATCCAGGAACAGTTTGAATTTACCCAAAAAGAGCTTGTCCATGCCGAGGAGCAGGTGAAAGAATTTCAAGAACGGAATAAAATAGATATCGCGCAGGCGGATCTTGATCTGAAAAAGTCAAAATATAACGATTATAAAAAGATGTTGATCGAGCTCGACGCAGATATCAAAGCGAAAGAGAATCAACTGCAACAATTGAAAAAAGAGATCGCATCACAACCGAAATTTATTGTAGTTTCAAAAGCCATTACCGATGACGCCCTCTGGCAATCGGTCTCTAAGAAGGCAGACTTAGGGGCGCTTGCAAATCGTAAACTGCAGAGTGAGATACTTAACCCTATCTATAGCGACCTTGCATCTCGAATTGTAAATACAGAAATAGAACTCAACACCTTGCGTCCCAAGATGGAATATATCAGGCGGTTACAGCAGCAAACTAGAAGAGAGATTGACGGGTTATCGATGGTAATCAGCCAATACCAATTTGAGTTAAAACAATTAAACCGGCAAGTTGAGATTGTGCAGAAAGCTTATAACAATCTTTCAGCGAGAATAGAAGATACTAAATTTGTGAATTCTGCACAACTTGGAGAAGTGCGTATTGTTTCTCCGGCGACGCTTCCTCAAAATCCAATGAGCGTTTCACGGAAAGCAACATTTCTGCAGTATGCTGTGTTGGGAATCATATGCGGCATAGTCATTGCGTTCTTGAAAGAAGCGTTTGAGCGGTACGTAAAAAAGAGAGTTTCCATATAGTGCGGCGCAGTAGAACAAAATAAGATACGTTTGGTTTGTCAATGGGTGGATAGCGTGAAACCATACAAAGTTCTCGTCATAGGATGTGGTTCGATTGGAACGCGGCATGCGCGTATTCTGAAAAGCATTGTTCCCTGTATTATTTTCGCTTTTCGTCCCGTTCTTCACAGGTCCCGCGCTCATTTTGCAGAGGGAATTTTGAGTGATTGGGGTAGGGTGCAAAAGGAAAAGATAGATTTTGCGGTTATTGCTAATCCTTCAGCGTTACATATGCGACCAGCATTATCGCTTGCCCAGCTCGGGATCCCTTTTTTGATTGAAAAACCAGTTTCCACCAGCTTAGAGCATACCAAAAAGTTAGCGGATGCCGTTCATTCGAAGCAAATCCCGGTTCTGGTTGGTTTTAATCTGCGTTACCATATACTGTATCGAAAATTGAAGCACCTCATCGCATCGAAAACGCTCGGCATACCCCTCTTTTTTTCCGCAGAGACAGGATATTTTTTGCCATATTGGCGGAACGACGATTATCGGAAAAGTTATTCTGCCCAGAAACTTCTTGGGGGCGGGGTCATTTTTGATCTTACCCATGAACTGGATATGGCGGTTGATTTATTCGGTCCAGTCAGTGCAGTTAGCTGTATGAAAGGAAAAATCTCCAATTTACAAATTCAGACAGAAGATATTGCCGAAATCAGTTTGCGGCATAAGAATAAAAGATTTTCGCACATTCATGTTGATTATCTCCAGAAAAAGTACACCCGGCGGTTTAAGGTGGTTTGCGAACGGGGAGAGATTGTGTGGGATTATGCACAGGGATGCATTAATGTTTTTCGCGGGAAAACAACAGGCACGGTGGCACAGCCTGCGGATTATCATCGAGATGAAACATTTTATCGACAGGCGAAACACTGGCTTTCTGTTTTTCGGGGAAAGGAAGACCCCGAATGCTCTTTGGCTCAAGGAATTTATGTGTCTGCTGTTGCCATCGCGGCTCATCGTTCGGCAGAGCAGAAAAAATGGGTAACGGTGTCATGATAGAAAAAAAACAGATAATCCTTGGAGTTATTCCTGCCCGGGCCGGTTCAAAGGGGATTAAGAATAAAAATTTGCAGAGCATCGCAAATGTACCCTTGATCGCTTATACCATCAGACAAGCATTGCGGTATGCAGGTATCGATAGAGTTATTGTCACAACAGACAGCAAGAAGATTGCTTTGGTTGCGGTTCGATATGGGGCGGCGGTTCCTTTTCTCCGTCCAAAACAACTGGGTCGCGATCGAACCCCCATGCTTGCTGTACTAAAGCATGCTTTGGTTGAGTGCGAGAAATTCTATGCTTGTCGGGTAAAGGGGGTTGTCCTGCTTGATCCAACAAGCCCCGTGCGCGAACCAAAAGAGATGGAGACAATGATAAAAATGTTTGTGCGGCATCAACCGGATTTGCTCGTTGCTGTGACACCAAGTAGACGCAGTCCGTATTTTAATATGCTTGTTAAAGAAACGAACGGGTATGCGCGGCTGATTTCCAAAAAGAAATTTTTCCGGAGGCAGGACGCGCCTCGGGCTTTTGATATTACCAATACCTGTTGGATCTTTTCCCGGAAAGCGATTCTTCTTAGGCAAAGAATTCCACGGAGAACAGCAGTGTATGAAATAAAAAATCCTTATATTGATATTGATAGAAAAGCGGATCTTGAACGGTTCCGGCAGTATCTCGATTCAGGGAGAATACAATGAAAAGAGGATCGTCCGTAAAACCACTTATTTCTGTCACAGACTGTTTTTCATTGGCTGGGAAGAATATCGTTGTTTTTGGCGGCGGCGGGAAAATGGCAGAATCTTTTTCTCGGACTTTTCTTGAAGCCGGCTGCCGAAAACTGATTTTGGTGGACACAGATTCCCATCGTTTGTTCATGATTCAAGACAGCTTGGCAAAGAGATTTCCCGGAAGTTCCGTGGAGATCTTTCAGGCAGACGTTACCCAAAAGACCGCTGCCAAAAAAATCGCCTCTTTTCTCCGAACCAAAATCCGCCTGATCGATATATGTGTCTACGCGGTGATGAACAAGCCGCCTCATTACTACGCCCCCTGCGAGGATTATTCTCAGAAAACGTGGGACACGGCGCTCTCGGGAAATTTGAGCGGAGCCTTTTTCCTCGTTCAAAAACTCTTGAATTATTTTGCGAATTCATCCAGCATTATTTTTATCAGTTCAATTTATGGGATCATTGCTCCAGATTTGCGTATCTATAAAGGGATTCGAGGTAATATCTACGGCGGAAAATATCCACTTACTGTACCGCCGGTCTATTCAGCCTCAAAATCTGGCCTGATCGGATTAGGAAAATATTTGGCAGTGTTGCTTTCCGAGCGTAATATACGCGTGAACATATTGGTGCCGGGAGGAGTGTATGATGGGCAATCTCACAAGTTCTATAAACGCTACGCAGATAGGGTTCCTTTGCGCCGGATGGCGCATTGGTCTGATTATAACGGCCCGATGCTTTTTCTGGCTTCGGACGCCTCGCGTTATATGACGGGACAACTTTTAATCGTCGATGGTGGTTTAAGTGTCTGGTAAAAGGAGTCGCCGCATGGGGCGAAAAGCGAAATCAAGAAAGTCAGAATTTTCTATCGAAAGGCGTAGGATCGGAGAAAATTTTCCGCCTTTCGTGATCGCTGAGGTTGGGATTAACCACGAAGGAGATTATAAAAAAGCATTACGTCTTATTGATGCCGCTGTTTGGGCTAAGGCAGATTGCGTCAAATTTCAATGCCATATTACCGATAAAGAAATGATTCCTACCGATATGAAACCCGGGAAGATTTCTTCGGAACGCCTCTGGGATATCATACGGCGATGTGAATTGGACGAAGATACAGAAGAAAGGCTCAAAAAGTATTGTGAAAAGAAAAAGATTATGTACCTTTCTACCCCGTTTTCCCGAGAAGCGGCAGACCGTCTGGATAAACTAGGGGTGAGCGGGTTTAAGATTGGTTCGGGAGAATGCAACAACTTTCCGCTTGTAGAACATATCGCTCAGAAGAGAAAACCAGTTATTCTTTCAACTGGGATGAACACGGTAGCTTCAATTATGCAAAGTGTAAAGATCTTGCGATACTTCAAAGTTCCTTTTTTGCTCATGCATTGTGTTTCTCGGTATCCCACGCCTTATCAAGACTTGCGTCTGGGAGCAATTCAAGAACTGCAGGATATATTCCGTGTCCCTGTGGGCTTAAGCGACCATTCACACGGTATCTACACATGTTTAGGCGCCGTTGCTTTGGGCGCTTGTGCGCTCGAAAAACATTTTACTATTACCCGTTCCTGGCCTGGCCCGGACATTCCTCTTTCTATCGAGCCACACGAACTGCAACAATTGGTCATTGGCTCGCGGGCTGTCTGGCAAGCGCTTGGAGGACATAAGGGTATTCAGAAAGAGGAAAAACCGGTGATCGATTTTGCCTATGCTTCGGTTGTCACGATACGGAAGATTCAGCAAGGCGAACCGCTCACCTTGGATAATATCTGGGTAAAAAGGCCTGGTACTGGAGATTTCTTGGCCAAAGATTTTTCTCGGATTCTTGGAAGGAAAGCAAGGCGTCACCTTGAAGAGTCTGTGCAACTCAAGAAGGGCGATGTCTGACAGAACCTGTGTAGTCATTACTGGCAGTTCTGGTTTTCTCGGCCGGAATTTTATAGATGAATTAATGAGGAGTTCAGATATCGGCATTTTGGCTCTTGACCAAGTCAATAACCTTCCGGTTACGAATCGTAGCGTGCAATATTTCCGGTGTGATCTTCTCTCTTCCGGGGATATTTCTAACGTTCTTGATTTTCTTCGCAAATCTCAATATAAAGAAATTTATCTCGTCCATCTTGCTGCCGTTACTCATTCCTCCTGTTACAGCGAGAAAGAGTTGCGTGAGATGAATGTGCGGTTACTGCAAAATACATTGGCGCTTGCATCCCTCAAAGAGGTAAAGAAGTTCGTCTTTTCTTCATCCGCCCTTGTTTATGGGACAAAGTATCCAGAATGTATTACTGAAGATTTTGCTCTTGCGCCAGAAAATGCATATGCGCAAGCCAAGCGGGACTGCGAAGAATATATCCTCGGAAAAAGCGTGAACTTTCCCCAGAGTATCATTCTGCGGTTTACGAATATTTATGGATTAGGCATGAGTCCCTCCAGTGTAATTGCCACAGTTGAAAAACAACTACGGAATAACGAGCTTGCTTTACGTGAATATATGAGTGTTCGGGATTTTCTTTACATCCAAGATGCTATTGCTGCGTTGCGGTTGTCAGTCTTTTCAGCTTGTTCCTTTCAGATATATAATGTTGGTACTGCGCAAGGTCATTCAATTTATGAGCTTGTAAAACTCATGGCTGGACTGACAGGCAAACAAAATTTATTTGGCGCTATCCAGAAACCCCTGCAGCATCATGAGAAACTGGTTGTTTCTCATGATCGTATTACTCATGATCTGCGTTGGATGCCAGAATATTCCTTGGAACAGGGATTGCAAAAAATGGTACATTCCGCATATGCCTAGACGAAAGATAGCAATTTTTACTGGTAACCGCGCTGAGTATGGGTTGCAATTTCCGATTATCAAAGCGATTTCTCAGAGCAGCAGATTACGTTATTTTCTGTTAGTTTCCGGGGCGCATCTTGATGAAAAATTCGGGTATACCAAGCGCGAGATAGAAAAAGATGGATTTTTGGTATATCGTGAAGTACGGGCAGAAGTAAGGGCTGATGATCTTTATTCAGCTACCCAAGCAGTCGGGCAGATTATTTTAAGTTTGAGCCGAGTTCTTGCCGAAATCAAGCCGGATATACTCATTGTTTATGCGGATCGTTTTGAAGGATTAGCTGCGGTCGTTGCAGGCAGCCAGATGGGCATTCCTGTTGCGCATATCGAAGGAGGGGATATTACTGAGGGGGGGGCGCTCGATGATTACGTGAGACATGCGATGACCAAGCTTTCACATCTGCATTTTACGACAAACATCCAAGCGGCAGAGCGAATCGCTCGATTAGGAGAAGAAAAATGGAGGATTTTCAATGTGGGTTTTCCGGTAATTGACCTTATTCGTCAGAAAAAATTTGCCGCTCCCCAAGAAATTACTGAACGATTTTCCATTATTCCAGAAAAGCCAACAGTACTTTTTACCCAGCATTCAGTTACCACAGAACTTGACCAAGTCACCCAACAAATAAGGCCTTCCCTGGATGCGCTTTGTTTCTGGGCACAGAAAGGAATTCAAGTGGTGATAACGTATCCGAATAATGATGCCGGTGGCAGGCGCATTATCCATGAGTTAGAAGGGCTTAAGAGGAAAAATATCCCTACGCTCAAAATATATCCACATTTGGGACGTTATTATTATCATGGTATACTATATCTCTGCGGTAAAGAAGGCCTTGGGGTTTGTGTCGGTAATTCTTCGAGCGGGATAAAAGAAACCCCGGCATTTGGCTGTCCGTTTGTTAATATTGGAAGCCGGCAGCAAGGGCGGTTACGTTCGACAAATGTACTTGATGTGGCGTATAGCTCTGCACAGATTAGAAAAGCAATCGGGAAAAGCATTTTCGATAAAGAATTTCGTAAAAACTGTGCTCGGTGTAAAAATCCATACGGTACGGGGCATGCTGGAGAGAAAATAACCAACGTGCTGGCGCAGATTTCTTTAGGCAGGCGATTATTGCAGAAGAAGATTACCTACTAACTCCATGATTCGGATAGAAAAGATTGCGAAATTTATTGTGCGTGAAGATGCTTCTTTACGGGAAGCCCTCAGGGTCATTGACCAAAATAAAGAAGGGATTGTTCTTGTGGTTGACGCAAAAAACCGTCTCTGTGGGATTATTACTGATGGCGATGTCCGTCGGTTTATCTTAAAGAACGGGGATATTTCCACGCGGTGTGATACGATTATGAACAAAGAGTACTTTTATAGTACGCATGGTTCGCCCGAAGAAGCGAAAAAACTCATGACCCGGCAAAGGATTCGTCATATACCTTATCTGGGTAAAGATAAAAAACTACTTTCACTCTTTATTTCCGATACGATTTATGAATTAAAAGAAAGCGTAGCCGCCGTGGTGATGGCGGGCGGGGAAGGTGCCAGAGTGCGTGAAATTTCGCAAGGCATTCCTAAGCCGCTGCTGAAAATTAAAGAAAAACCAATTCTTGAAGAGGTTTTACTTGGCTTCAAACGGCATCATATCAATCGAATCTTTCTTGCGCTCAACTATCGGGCCAAAGACTTCAAAGATTATTTCCGCGATGGGTCATCGCTCGGTTTAGATATTACCTATCTTGAAGAAAAGAAAAAGCTTGGAACAGCAGGGGCTCTTTCGCTGTTACCGAAAGCGTTACCCTATGAAACCCTTTTAGTGATGAACGCAGATGTGCTGACTGCAACGAATCTCACAAGTCTTATCCAGTTTTATCGCGACCACCATCTTTTAATGTGTGTTGCGGCCAAGGAGTATGTTTTTGATATTCCTTTCGGAATTTTTGAAGTAGCGAATGGGCACCTCGTGGGTTTAAAAGAAAAACCTTCTGAGCGGTTTTTTTGTAATGCAGGTATCTATGTGCTGGATAAACAGGTTCTTGAGTTTATCCCAAAAAATAAACGATATGACATGACAGATTTAATCAAGTTGCTTCTGGGGAAATCGTTACCCATTGGTGCTTTCCCGCTCTACGAGTATTGGATTGATATCGGCAACAAGGGAGATTTCCACCGCGCGGGAAATGAATATGACAAAATTTTTAAACGCCGGGAATATGAGTAACTTTTGGAAAAAAAAGAAAGTTTTTGTTACCGGAGCGGATGGATTTATCGGCTCGCATCTTGTTGAGCGGCTCGTCCAGAATGGTGCTTCTGTGCGTGCTTTTGTTTTGTATAATTCATTTGGTAACTGGGGTTGGCTGGAATCTTTCCAAAAAAGATGTCTTCAGAAAATTGATGTTTATCCTGGAGACGTTCGCGACGCAGCTTCACTGGATAAGGCCCTCGGCGGTTCAGAGATCGTTTTCCATCTCGCAAGCTTAATCGCGATTCCTTATAGTTATTCTGCTCCGGAAAGTTACCTCGATACGAATGTCAAGGGAACTCTGAATATCCTGCAAGCGGTTCGTAAACACGGAGTGCGGCGGGTTATCCATACGTCGACGAGCGAAGTATATGGGACTGCGCAGTACGTGCCGATTGATGAGCAGCATCCGCTGAATCCCCAGTCTCCCTATGCAGCATCCAAGAGCGCCGCTGACGCGCTTGCGTTGAGTTTTTATCATTCTTTTGGTGTCCCGGTAGTCATTGCGCGGCCATTCAATACTTTTGGTCCCAGACAATCAGCGCGCGCTGTTATTCCCGCAATTATTTCCCAGATTTACGCTGGGAAGAAAACAATTGAACTTGGAAGCCTTGCTCCTACCCGGGATTTCAATTATATTGCTAATACGGTTGATGCGTTTCTCGCCTTGGGAGAGGCGTCGGCTGGTTTTGGCGAGGTATTCAATATCGGGAGCGGGGGAGAGATATCGATAGGCACCCTTGTATCTCTCATTCAAAATATTACCGGTTCCAGAGTCAATATACGTCAGACAAATATGCGCAAGCGCCCTGTGGCGAGTGAAGTCCAGCGCTTGCTTTGTAATGCTGACAAGATAAAAAACTATTGCGGTTGGCAGCCAGAGGTGGCGCTCAAAGAAGGACTTACGCGTACCTGCAAGTGGATTCAGCAGAATAGAGAGAAGTTTAAACCGGAAATTTACCATACATGAACGCGATTATTTTTACTCAATCGGGAACATTGCGCATGTTTTATCCTTTAGCCCTCCGTTTACAACGGGAGAAAGTTCTTGATACGGTTGGTTTTTATGTAACCAATTCGCTGTATTTCGAGAATTTTTCGCGCGATAATCCAGAGTTTTTGCAGTTTCCGCTACTCAAGGAATGGGAAATTATTCGACACGGGAAAAGTAAGAAAGTGGATGTAAAGACGCTGCGTATGTATGAGAAGAAATACGGCGATCCTTTCTTGGCAAGCGCCATTGTTGCTGACCGGCGTTTGTATTTAGGAAAATTCAATAATCTTTACCACGATGAGAAACAAACGTTTACTGATGGTGAACGTATGGGTATCTTGCAGGAATCGCTCGAGCGCCTTGAATCTTTTTTTGACCAGATAAAACCAAATTTCATATTGAGTTTTATCTGTGTTACCATCGGAGAATACTTAGGTTATAGGATTGCGGCCCAAAGGAAAATCCAGTTTCTCAATCTTCGTCCTACTCGAATCAAGAATTACATCTACGCAGCAGACACTATTTATGAACCGCCCGCTTCATTCTCGGCTGGGTATGAACGTTTTCGCCTGAGTGATTGCGCGGTTGAGGTAAAAAAAGAGGCCGAGGATTTTATGAGAGAATTTCAAGTACGAGAAACATTGTATGAAGGAGTAAGTGGTTCCCAGGGCAAGCCAAAAAGAAGAAAACGATGGTTTCGCGGTCTCAAGAATAAATTCTTGGGATGCGCGCGGCTTTTGAGGAAAGAATTTCATTACCGCTTGGGAAGATACCAGAGCGATACCCACGTGAAAGGATTTATTTTCCCCGCGCTCTATAAGAATATTTTCGTTCCTTTGAGGATATGTAAGATTCACTCTCTCTTGAAAGACCGCTATATTCAGGAAGAAAATCTTGCGGATAATCAGTATGCATTTTATCCTTTGCATAAAGAACCCGAAGTAACTCTGCAAGTTTATAATCGGTATTATTTGAACCAGATAGAAGTGATCCGGAATATCGCCCAAAGTCTGCCTTGTGGCATGAGGCTATTTGTAAAAGAACATCCTGTGAGCGTCGGGTATCGCGATAGCGGCTATTATCAAAAGATTCTGTCGATTCCCAACGTTTCTCTTATTCATCCGCAGGTAAAGAGCAGAATCGTCATTGAAAATGCGCAGCTTGTAGTCGTGCTCGGCGGTACTGTCGGGTTTGAAGCTTTGCTTTTGAAGAAACCGGTTATTGTTTTGGGGAATGCGCTCTATGGATTAATGCGCACTTCCTCGTTACGAAAAGTAGAGTCCCCAACCGCTTTAAGCAGCGCCATAGTATCACTTTTGGAAACATACCAATATGACCAGCAAGAACTCCTGCGTTACATTTGTTATATCATGCATCATGCTACGAGGGTTGATCTCTATGCAAGATTATTGCACAGAAGCGATGCTGCCGCCCCCGACAATAATGAGAACTTTGCAGAACAGATCCAACGTTTGGCCGGTTACCTTACAGGCAAACTATTGGGGAATAAAGTTTTTATCGGTGGATAGAGTATCTATGAAAAAGATAGCGATAGTAGTAACATCACGAGCGAGCTACGCGCGCATCAAGAGCGTGCTCGCAGCGATTAGGGAAAACAAAGATCTCGAGCTTTTTTTAATCGGAGCCGCGTCACTCATACTCGATAAATACGGAAATGCTGCGGAGATTGTTGAGCGAGACGGTTTTACTATTCATCAGAAGGTGTATTTGATTATCGAAGGAGAAAACCCCACGACTATGGCAAAAAGCGTTGGAGTTGGGGTGATGGAGCTTGCTACACTTTTCGACAATGTGAAGCCAAACATTGTTATTTCAATCGCTGACCGGTTCGAAACTATCTGTACCGCTATTGCCGCGGCTTATCTCAATATTCCAGTTGCTCACATCCAGGGTGGAGAGCTTTCAGGATCGATTGATGAAAAAGTGCGCCATGCCGTCACAAAATTTTCTTCCGCCCATTTCGTTGCCAATCAAACAGCCAAACGAAGATTGCAGATGATGGGAGAAGCGGAAAATTCAATATTTATCACCGGTTGTCCCTCGATAGATTTAGCAAAAGACATACAGAAGAAGCATGCGTATATGACAACGGACTATTTATTTTCAAAGTATGGCGGTTTAGGCGACCAGGTGAATATCGCGGATAATTTTGTTGTTGTTCTGCAACATCCGGTTACCACGGAAGTTGCGGATGGCTACGAGCAAATGAATCAGACCTTGTACGCGGTGCAGCAAACAGGAATTCCTGCTATTATCCTTTGGCCAAACGTTGATGCTGGTTCTGATGCAGTATCCAAGGCAATCCGTAGTTTCCGCGAGCGTGTAAAGCCAAGAAACATGCATTTTTTCAGGAATCTTACTCCTGAAGATTTTCTTGCCCTCCTGATGCAATCAAGCTGTCTTCTGGGAAATTCCTCGGTGGGAATACGTGAATGTTCTTTCTTGGGTGTTCCGGTTATCAACATTGGGAGTCGCCAGAGAGACCGCGAGCGAGGCCCGAATGTGATTGATGTGGAGCATAATAAAGATGAGATCATCGAAGCCTTGAAGAAACAGTTACTCTGCCGAAAGCCGTATTCCCCAGCGTTCATCTATGGAGAGGGTTGCGCCGGGAAAAAGATTGCGCAGATTTTAGCTACTCAAGATTTCGCAATTGAAAAAAGATTCGTTGATCATATCTGCGGAGAATGACCAAGTTGGCACGAGGTTTTACGGGTAAGGAGATTTTCTAATACAATATGCAAATTCCCAAAAATATTCTTGCGATTATCCCGGCGCGCAAAGGCTCAAGAGGTTTGAAGGATAAAAATCTGTCTTTACTGGATAAGCATCCTTTGGTTGTCCATACCTTTGCTGCAGCAAGATCCTCAAAGTTGCTTACCAGGATGATTATGTCAACCGACGATTGTCGCATCGCTCAATTGGCATTACGACATGGGATAGAAGTTCCGTTTCTTCGCCCCAAATATCTGGCGTCTGACCGGGCAAAAAGCACAGATGTGGCGTTGCACGCGCTTATGCATGTGCAAAAGCATGAAGATTATTCTCCGGATCTGATTGTTTTGCTTCAGCCAACAGCACCGCTACGCACAGGAGCGCACATTGATGACGCAATACGGAAATTATGCGCACGCCGGGGCGATTCACTAGTCAGTCTTTGCAGATTATCCGAGCCGCACCCCTATAAGCTGAAACGCTTGAAAAACGGATTTGTTGTTCCATTCTTGACAGGAACCGACAGCACCGTCCCTCGCCAGCAGTTGCCAGAGGTGTACCGGCTGAATGGCGCAATTTATATTGTTACCCGCGAGGTTTTGCTCAAAGAGAAAAGTTTTTTTGGCACAAGAGTAATCCCGTATTTTATGGAGGAAGATTTTTCCGTGAACATTGATTCCGGTTTTGATTTGCTTCTTGCTGAGGCAATATTAAAAAAAAGAAAGCAACGCCATGGAAAAAGCGTTTCGGTGTGAAATTATAGCCGAAGTTGCCTCGAATCATTCAGGAAACTTAGCTATTGCCAAAAAATTTATACAGGTTTCTGCGCGCTTGGGAGTTGATTATGTCAAATTTCAATCTTCTCGCTATGAAGATTTAGTGCGCAAGAACGATCCGCAGGCAGAATGGATAAAACGGACGTCACTCTCCGAGGAAGATCATCTATTTTTAATAGATGTTTGCAGGCGATCGGGGGTCTCTTTTTTGACAACCTGTTTTAGCTTAAGCAGAGTTTCTTTTCTCGGTTCGCTTGGCTTACGCGCTATTAAGGTAGCAAGCCCAGATCTTTTAAGCTTTGCGATGATTGAAAAATTGGCGCAATTCTTTCCCCGAATTTTTATTTCAACCGGCATGCATTCAATCAAAGAAATCAAAGCCGCTATTAAATTTTTGTTAACCAATAAAATACCCGCAGTGCTTTTGTATACAGTATCCTTGTACCCTACCCCTTTGGAAAAATGTTTTATGCGTAAATTTCTTTGGCTGAAAGACCACTATCCTTTGGTCGGTTACAGCAACCATACAGCAACCATAACCCCGGCAAAATTTGCCATGGACCATGGCGCAAGCGTCATTGAAGCGCATATGAAACTCAGTGATTCTGGTCCTGGCAGGGTGACCCCGTGGGATATCAGTCCATCCGATTTTTCCGAGATTATCAAGTACCGCGCCATGTTGCGTGAGTTTCTCGGCAATGCGCAGTGGCTTGCCAGTGAAAATTATCTTTTTCCGGAAGAGAGAAAAGCGAAACGGCGTTTTGTCGGGCGCTGGGGGGATAATGTCTAACTATGGATTTATCAGATATCCAGAAAGAGCAACAGTTCAGCAGTTTTTCTTTCAGCGCATATCCTGCAAAAACACGATATCATGGAGATACCGCTGCACACTACAATATCCGCCGGGAGAAAAATCCTAAGTGGCGGAGAGAATTCGCAGCGCTTCGCAATATTCTTTCCGCCTGTCGTTCCGATTCGTCAATTTTGGACATCCCCGTGGGCACGGGACGTTTCATTCCGCTCTACAACAGCGGTTTTAGGAAAGTTTTCGGTTTTGATGTATCTTTGGATATGGTGCGGCAGGCAATCGCTGGATACCCTGCTGGGAAAGTTTATTTCGGGGTAGGGGAAGCAGAAAAGATACCTTTCTGTGATAAATCAATAGATTATCTTGTTTCCATCCGTTTCCTAAACTGGATTTCCACGGAGCATCTTCGGCACATCCTGCAGGAATATACACGGGTGGCTCGTCTAGGAATTATTGTAAGCATCCGCGTTGAAGAAGCGTCAAAGGGAATAAGTGTTCTTTTCTGGTCTATCTACAATCTGATCCCCGCGGTTGTTCATGGAATTTTTCAGTTTCGGAAAACATTGTCGCGCTTCAAGAGTAGATTGCGAAAAATGAAATCTGCAGAGGTTTCTTGGGCATCTCAAGAAAACACGAAAATATCAAATGGATACGCGGTCCACAAGGGAGCAGATATTTTAGATATATTTTCTGCCTTGCAGCTTACTATCGAACGAGTTATCGACGTAGATGTTCCTTTTTCATATCGCACGCGGACAATAAAACCATATCGATTTTATTTTTTGAAGTTTTCTGATGGTAAAAATTGTTCTTCATTAACATGATTATTGAGCTTGCGGGTTTGTCCGGAGCCGGGAAGACAACGGCGTGCCAGATCATTGCTAGGACTCATGCGACAAGCAAGTTTATTCTAACCGCGCAATGGTACCGTTGGCTAAAGAAATTCAAAATGGACAAGATTTTTTTAATTTTAACCACGGTTTATTTTCGTAAGATTGTACGGATTTTTTATCTCTACTCGCAACGCATACATCACAAGACTTTTTTTCAGTGGATTATCCATGTATTCAAAATATGCTTTCGGGCGCGCGCGGACCGTTATCAAAATCAAGCAGAGCCAGTTGCCGATATTCTCTTGCTGCTCAACAGAATCATCGTTATCTACAGCATCGGATCATTAGAGACTTTTTTTCGCGGAAAACCTTTGCTGATCGATGATGGATTCATCCAACGAAGCGCAAGCATCTGGTTGCGTACCCCGCAAGAATTACAATCCGGAGTGCTTTCGGTTTATCGCGACTGTTTGCCATCCAAGATACGCTGTATTTTGATGGATTGTGATCCGGCTGAAGCCTTACAGAGGTCGAGGATCAGAGGGGACGAGCGCGCAGTCTTTAAGAGTTTCTCACAGAATTTTGAAAAGAAAGATTTATTTGATTCCTATAATGATATGGCAGCGGTATTAAACTCATTGCAGACAGCTCGGCGGTTCCGGAACATCTCCCGTATATCGGTAGCAAACTCCGATAGTCCGCAGGTTCAAGCTGAGCTTGTGTGGAAAGTCGCCCAGCAACTTTCTGGAAACAATGACCTTCTTTGCTGGGCTTGTTGTTGACAGGCAGAGATCCGTACCAATGAGTAGCCGTGCATAGAGAGAAAGGCAATGCATTATGGAACAGTTGCAGACAGTCAGCGTGATTATCCCGACCTTTCACCGTTACAAATATCTGGGGGATCTTCTCACGATGTTATCAGATCAGACGGTCAAGCCTCTGGAAATAATTATTGTAGATCAGACGCCGGAGCAGGAGCGTCCAAAAGACTTTTATGAGCAATTTCAGGGGCATCTGCCGATCCGGAGAATTGATATCCAAAAGGCATCTCTTACGTATCCCAGGAATTTGGCGGCTCTCAGAGCGCTCGGTGCGTTTCTTTTATTTCTCGATGATGATATCGTTATCGGGAAAGATTTTATTGAGGCGCATTTGAAGGTTATGAGAGAACAAAACGTTGATGTAGTAAATGGAGCGGTAACCCGAAAAGATCAGTTACCTAAGGGTTATCCTTGGAATGTCAATGTACTTGACCCGGTGCGCTTTTTTCTTGCTGCTCCTAACTATCAGTGGGAGGGAATGATGCTAGGAGTTTCTTCATGCAATGTACTTATCAAGAAAGATTCCTTTCTCGCGGTCGGAGGATTTGATGAATATCTTCCACGGATGGTCGATTTTGAGTTGGGGTATCGTTTATTCCGGCATGGAGCAAAGATCTATTTTAGCTATAAGCCATTTGCCCGCCATCTGCGCGGGGAAGGGGGAAGCCGAAAGAATCCCAAGCACTATAATAAATTAGTTTCGGCTTTCTACATCCATTACAAGCATTTTCCTGGCTGGATCACTACGCAGTTTATGCTGAAACATATTATGACCTGGAAAATTTTCTTTAAGCCGTGGTTTCTGGTTATTCTTTGGATGGCTATGCGGCGGGCCAGGGTGCTCTTGAGGAGTTCAAAGGCCAAAAGAATAGCGGATTTGCATGGTTAAGAGCCCTCAGAAAACAATTCTCATTGCTACGCATCAAGGGTTTACCACGCGGTATCTTCTTCAGACGGATATTTTTCGGTTCCTGAAAAGCTATGGGAATCGAGTGGTGATTCTTTCTCCGAATAGCACAGATGAGAGTTTTCGCGCTGATTATGGCTCAGCCCAAGTGTCGATAGAACAATTCAATTATGAGGCAATCAACAAGGTTAGACAAAAGAAGCTTTACGCATTTTTTATTCAAATCAAGCGGTTTATCTTTCCCGGTGGTTGTGATTGTGCTACGCTGCATGATAAAGAAAGAGTCATCCGTTATCGCGTCAAGCATTTGCCTTGGATAAATCGTATTGGGGCGCTTATGCCTCTTTGGATTGCTTTTTTGTTGCGTAAGAGCGGAATGCTCCGGAAGATATTTCTTGGGCTCGAATCACTCGTTTTTTTTAAAGAATACCATGCAGCAGTATTCAATCGATATAAACCAGATATGCTTATTCTTGCTGATTTAGGAACTATCGATATCAGCAATTTCCTCATGTATGAAGCACGGAAAAGGCGCATTCCGATTTTATCAATGATCTTAAGTTGGGATAATCTTACTGCAAAAGGCATAGGGAGTTTTAAGCCGGATTATGCCGTAGCCTGGAACGCAAACATGCGGCAGGAGCTTATTGCGTATCATGGAGTTTCTCCTCAGAATATTTTTGTTGGAGGCGTTCCTCATTTCGATGGGTACTTTCGTAAAGACGGTGTTATGCCAGAAGAAAATTTTCGTGAAATTTTCTCTCTCCACAAGACAGAAAAAATCATTTTCTACGGGACCGCCTCTCCTTCTAGTTTCAAAGAGAATGAGCGGATGGTTTTACTTTTGGCGGACGGCATCAGAAATAAAAAGTTTTCTTTTCCAGCCAAGCTGATCGTTCGCTTGCATCCGGCATATTTTATGAGAAAAAAAAATGCGCACAATGATGAGTTTGCTTCGATCGAGAAGATTTCACGGGAGCATAGCGACATAGTTCGTTTGAATTTTCCCAAACTTATTCCTCGTACGGTGGGGTTTGAGTTACCCATCCAGGACCAGTATCTGTTAGGGTCGATCTTGCGATACTCGAATATTCTTATCACGCAATTTTCAACGCTTATGTTGGAAGCCGCTATTTTTGATACTCCGATTGTGAATATCGGGTTCGATAATTTTAGGAACATCGAAATGAAAAGTTCGGAGCTCTATTGGCGGAATCACCTGCGAAGAGTCCTCGAAACCGGTTTTGCCCGTACGGCAGAAACCGAAAAAGAGCTTATCGACCTTATCAATCTATACGTAAGAGACCCGCAGCTTGACAGCGAAAAGCGTAAATTGATTTGTGAGCAGGAATGCAGCGTTTATGCGGGTAAAGCGGGGGAGACGATTGCTTCGTATATACAGCTGCTTCTGTCAGAAATGTAAACTCGGAAGCCATGGAAAGATTTCTGAATCATTCATACGATACAAAAAAAAGGCTATTTTCTTATTGGCATCAGATGGATGAAATAGAAAAAACGCAGCCTGAGAGTGTTCTTGAGATAGGCATAGGCAGTGGTTTTTTAAAGAAGTACTTGGATGGAAAATACAAGTATCATACGCTTGATATCGCGCAAGATCTCCATCCTGATTGTGTCGGATCAGTTCTTCATTTGCCGTTTCTTAGCCAGAGTTTTTCGGTTGTTCTGTGCTGTGAAGTGTTGGAGCACTTGTCCTTTGATCTTTTTCCTTCTTCGTTGCAAGAATTACGCCGGGTAGCGCGGAAAAGAATTATACTCTCTCTGCCTGACCGGCGTCCATTCCTTTCTCTACAGCTGCCACTTTTGGGAAAACAGGCCATTTACTCCCCATTCTTTACTCCTCCGCACACTGTTTCCATCCGTGAGCATCAGTGGGAAGTCAATACGCGGAAGGTTTCACTACAAGATATCATCGTATGTTTCGAGCAGGCGCGCCTGAAGCTGATAAGAACCTACCAGGTATTTGAAAATTACAAACATAGGTTTTTTATATTGGAAACGTAGCGCTCCCAAAGAGTCTATGAATATCATTTTTTTTATCAGAAGGTTTAACGACATCGATCATATTGTTCCCATTGTCTATCGGATTGCGAAGGATCGTTCCGCAATTCCGTATGTATTTTCGCTCAATCCCGCACTCGATATCGAGCATGATTTTCGGCTACGGTTTTTACAAGATCAATATCAGGTCAAGGTTGATTTTGTCTACAATGCGTATCGGGATAGTTTTTGCTATGCGCTTGGGTCATTTTTAGTATCGAGCCGGTTTGTCCGGATGCGCATGGCGGATTGGTCAATGTGTCTGAAAAAAATATTTATAAAGCAATGTTTAGATTCTTATTTTAAAAATTTATTTTTCATATTTCTCTTCCCTTGCTGGTTGTTATACAACAAGACGCTGTATCCTTTTTTCTGCAGGCAGGGGCTTACAAGAATCTTTTCTGGAAACTGGGGCATAAAAATTCTCAAGAAGTACCAGCCCAAAGTTCTTGTTTTTGATCGGGTTAAGAAAGAACAGTATGTGACACAGTCTCTTGTCGATGCCGCAAAAAAATTAAAAATTCCTCTGATTGCCGTTCCGCATGGCTTAAATCTTATTGTCAACCTCCTGCAGCGGGATAGCGATGTCCAGAGAAACGAACCGACTGACTATGGCGAGAAATCAGGATTTTTTGATTTTCTTATTGTTCAATTTGCTGCTTACAAGAATTTGCTTGTTCAGGCAGGGATTGATCCGCAAAGAATAAAAGTATTGGGTAGTACGCGTTTTTGCCGCGAGTGGAGGAAAGTATATCATAGCATCGCCCCGGCATATGAAAATGTTCTTCCTTCTTCTCCGGGAAAACTGAAGGTCGTATTTATGGAGTACCCGTACATGTATCGTATCCATAAAGACGTGGTTGCTGAGACCATGCTTTCTGTATCAAAGCTGCCATTTATCCATCTCGTCATAAAACCACACACCCGCTCAAATAAACTCTATGCGCAGGAATTTGAGTCAGGCGGTAAGATAACGATTGCTTACGATATTCCTTCCGTTACGCTGTGCACATGGGCTGATGTGGTGGTTGGTACTACCTCAAGTATTTTGTTAGAGCCCTTGTTAAATAATAAAGTTTTGTTGTATCCAAAGTTTTTTCATGAGAATATAATGTTGTTTGAAAAGATGAGAGCTTGTTGGGTTGTTCAGACGGCTCAGGAACTGCTCCAGGCACTCAAGGAGCTCTCTCGGGATTCGCGCCAACGCCCCTACTTACAAACAGACGTTGATTCGTTCATTACCGAGGTTGTGTACGGCGGGGTACAAAAGCGGGATGTTTTGGGTGAGTATGTGGATTTTATCCGGGCTGTCGCAGAACCGTAGAGCAGAGGAGGATGATGATGAAAGTAGTAATTCTTTGCGGAGGATTGGGGACTCGCCTTCGAGAAGAAACAGAATTCCGTCCTAAGCCGATGATAGAGATAGGCGGGAAACCGATTCTTTGGCATATTATGCGCATCTATAGCCATTTTGGCTTTAAGGAGTTTATCCTCTGCTTGGGGTATAAAGGCGAGATGATCAAAGAGTACTTTTATAACTATGAGATTTTGAGCAACGATTTTACGATTGAACTTGGGAAAAGAGAAAGCATCGAGATGCATGCTGCGTCACGCGAGGTGGGATGGAAGATTACCTTTGCCGATACAGGAGACGCAGCATTGAAGGGGGCTCGGTTAAAGCGCATTGAAAAATATATCACCGGTGATACGTTTATGGTTACCTATGGAGATGGTCTTGCGGATGTCGATATCCCTGGGCTTCTTAAATTTCACAAACGGCATAAGAAGATTGCTACAGTGACCGGCGTAAATGCGGCTGCCCGTTTTGGAGAACTTAAAATTCAGAACGGCCGTGTTGCGAAATTCTTTGAGAAACGCACTGCGCATAAAGAATTTATCAATGGTGGTTTTTTTGTATTCGATAAAAGAATATTCCGGTATCTTGAAGATAAAGATTCTTGCGATCTCGAGTACGGCATTCTTGAACAACTTGCCGCTCGGCAGGAACTAGTCGCTTATTTACACCGTGGTTTCTGGGCATGTATGGATACCTTGCGAGACGTGGAATATCTGAATCAGTTATGGCATAAGAATCGAGCTGACTGGAAAGTATGGGATGGGTAATGGAGCATTTAGCGGCTTTTTATCGGGGCAGGCGCGTTCTCATTACTGGGCATACTGGTTTTAAGGGGGCTTGGCTTTCATTCTTGCTAAAGCATTTGAAAGCCGAAGTCATCGGGTATGCGCTTCCTCCCCCAACAAATCCAAATTTATTCTCCATTCTTCATTTGGAAGGTAAGATGCATTCAGTTCTCGGAGACGTCTGCGACTGTAAAAATCTTTTCAAGATGATCAGGCGATATAAGCCGGAATTAATCTTTCATATGGCGGCGCAGTCATTAGTCAAACGGTCATATCTTGCGCCACGCGCAACTTTCGCGACAAATATTATGGGCACTGTCCATGTCTGTGAAGCGGTGCGTATGTATCAGTTTATTCGCGCCCTTGTGGTAGTGACAAGCGATAAATGTTATGAGCAATCTTCCGGTAAAAAAATATTTTCTGAAGAGGATTCTATGGGTGGATTTGATCCCTATAGTTCAAGCAAAGGTTGTGCCGAACTTGTTGTACGAGCTTATGAGCGTTCTTATTTTTCAAAGGTTTCCACAGTTTCTGGAGCAATAGCTTCAGCGCGTGCCGGAAATGTTATAGGCGGCGGAGACTGGGCCGTCGATCGGATTATTCCAGATTGCGTCCGAGCGTTTCTCAAGAACAAACCCATTGTCGTTCGGTGTCCTGATTCTGTGCGTCCCTGGCAGCATGTGTTCGATCCTCTTTATGGATATCTTCTTCTTGGGAAAAACCTTCTTGAATCTGGAAAGAAGTTTAGCGGGGGATGGAATTTTGGGCCCTGTGAAGGCCGGAAAACCGTCAAGTGGCTTGTTACATATATGATACGCTTGTGGGGTAGAACCAGCGGCTGGATACCAGATAAAACAACACATCCCCATGAAGCGGAATATCTGCGGCTTAATTGTCAAAAAGCAAACAAAAAATTACGTTGGTTTGCATCGTGGAACATTACCAGAGCCGTGCGAGAGACGATGGCATGGTACAAGGCTTATTATGCCAAGGTTGATATGTGGGATTTCTCGTTGGGACAGTTGAGCCAATATATCGCAGGAAGGGTGAAGCGATGAATTGCAGGTTTTGTGATACTCCATTGAACTTTCTTTTTATTTCTTTAGGTTTTTCCCCACTCGCCAATGCGTATCTCTCTGAAGAAGATCTCGGGCGCAAAGAATCATTCTATCCGCTGGATGTTTATATCTGCCACAACTGTTTTCTTGTCCAATTAGCTGAGTTTGAGGATCCGCAAGCGATCTTCCGCACGTACGCCTATTTTTCTTCGTATGCTGATGCCTGGCTTGAGCATGCAAAGATGTATGTTGATTCGATAGTCCCTTTTTTAGGCTTGCGTCCGTCTTCCTGTGTCGTTGAGATCGCCAGTAACGATGGCTATCTTCTGCAGTATTTTGTAGAGAAAAACATACCGGTATTAGGAATAGAACCAGCAGAAAATATTGCCAAGGTTGCACAAGAAAAAGGCATACCTACGGAGATTGCTTTTTTTGGAAGTTCCTATGCTCAAAGGCTTGTTGAACAGGGGAAATCTGCTGATCTTATCGTGGGGAATAATGTTCTTGCTCATGTTCCCAAATTGAATGATTTTGTTTGCGGCCTTAAGATTCTTCTGAAACCCCGCGGGGTTATTACTATGGAATTTCCTCATCTTCTGAAGCTCATTGAGGGGCTGCAGTTTGATACTATCTATCACGAGCATTTTTCTTATTTTTCTTTTTCGACAGTGCGTCGTATTTTCGATACCGCAGGACTTAAGATTTTCCGCGTGGAAGAAATTCCCACCCACGGGGGATCGTTACGTATTTACGCCGCGCATAAGGAGAATCAAGAGCGGTCCATAGAACGATCCGTTGAACTTTTAAACGAAAAAGAACTTTTAAATGGATATCATGAAGTTAAGAAATACCTTCTTTTTGCTGAACAGGTAAGGGCATTAAAATACGCTTCGCTGCAATTTTTCATCGAGGCAAAACGGCAAGGGAAGAAAATCGTAGGTTATGGGGCTGCTGCCAAGGGCAATACTTTTCTTAATTACTGCGGCATCGGACGAGATTTTCTCGATTATACCGTCGATAAAAATATGTATAAACAGGGGAAATTTCTTCCGGGAACTCATGTTCCGATTGTAGCTCCGGAAATGTTAAAAAAGACAAAACCAGATTATATTTTTATACTAGCCTGGAATTTGAAAGAAGAAATTATCAAGCAGCTTGGTTATGTGCGTTCATGGGGCGGTAAATTTGTAACGGCAGTTCCTTCAATGACGGTTCTCTAGTATGAAGTTTCTTCCGTCCACAATCCCCGGCGTGTTCTCGATTGAAAAAGAAGCTTTTCAAGACGAGAGGGGTTTTTTCTTAAGAACGTTCTGTCAGGAAGAATTTCGGAAGCATCACATTGATTTTACGGTTCGGCAAACGAACCTGTCTTATAATCGGATCAAGGGAACCTTGAGGGGTTTACATTACCAAAGAGAGCCGTTTCAAGAAGACAAGCTTGTTGAATGTATCCGTGGTTCTTTTTATGATGTAATTCTTGATTTGCGGAGAGATTCTCCCGCGTACGGTACCTGGGTTGCTTTTTCGCTTACCTGCTGTAAGCCAACAATGATTTATGTTCCGCGCGGATGCGCACACGGCTTTCAAACACTCGAAAACGAAACTTTTCTTTTATACCATATGTCCGAGTTTTATCATTCGCAGCACGCAACCGGTATCCGATGGAATGATCCTTTTTTCCGTATTTCTTGGCCGCTTCCGAATCCTTTGGTATCTGATCGCGACTCGCAATACCCAGATTTTGAAAGATCAACATGAATAAAACGGTGTTGGTGAGCGGAGCGAATGGTTTTATCGGCCGGCACACGCTCCCTCTTTTATTGGAGCGGGGATATAATGTGCATGCGCTTCTGTATCCTTCCTGTGACAATTCTCTTAAGGTTTTCCCTTGTCAGTACCATGTATGTGATCTTTTCGATTTTGCGGCACAGAAAAAAATATTTGAGCAAATCCGTCCTGTGTATCTTATACATTTTGCCTGGATTACAACTCCAAAAATTTATTGGACATCGTTCGATAATTTTCGTTGGGTTCAGGCGAGTCTCGAGCTTTTCCGGAATTTTATAGAATGTGGGGGTAAACGCATTCTCTGCAGCGGCACTTGCGCTGAATATGACTGGGTAAATGAGCGCTTATCAGAAACCACTTCTTCTCTGGTTCCTCGTACGTTTTATGGAATATGTAAACGCAGCCTTTCCGAGTTACTTTTTGCCGTTAGCCGGCAAACCAAGGTTAGCAGCGCCTGGGGGAGGATTTTTTTTGTCTATGGTCCGCATGAACATAAAGAACGGCTCGTCCCTTCTGCGATCCACGCGCTCTTAGGCGGGAACAATTTTCGCTGTTTTTCTGGAGAACAAAAGCGGGACTTCCTTTTCGTAGAAGACGTCGCCGCTGCTTTTGTTGCTTTATTGGAAAGTCAGGTTGAAGGAGCGGTGAATATCGCATCGGGTGCCGCAATTCCTATTCGGGAGTTACTGGAGACACTCAGGCGCACGATTGCTACGACGGGAGTTATCGAGTTTTTCCAGGAATCAAAGAATAATCAAGAACCACCGGCGTTGGTTGCCGACATAAAACGGTTAGAACAAGAAGTGCATTGGCGTCCGCGATGGACAATTGAAGAGGGATTAAGAAAAACTGTTCAATGGCACAGAGAGGTTTTTGGTAATCTATGAAATGTCCTGTTTGTTCTGCGCATACCACCACACGATTCTTGGTAAGATCAAACATTCCCGTGCACCAGAATCTTCTCTATAGGAGCCTGAAAGCTGCGCAGCAGGCCGTTCGGGGAGATCTGGTTTTAAGAAGATGCCCGCATTGCGATTTTGTTTTTAACAGTTCGTTTAATCAGTCGTTGCTTTCCTACGGGAGCGATTATGAGAATACACAAATGCACTCAAAATATTTTGCCCGGCATATCCAATCGCTTCTTAGATATTTTGTGGGAAAAAGGCAAGCTACCCATAAGCGTATCGTAGAGGTAGGGTGCGGGGAAGGATATTTCTTAAGACTACTCTGCACACAGGGTAAAAACGTTGGCGTGGGTTTTGATCCAGCCTATCAAGGACCTTTGTCTGTGGCTGATGGCAGGATTATTTTTCATCGTTCCTTCTTTAATCCGCGCTTGCTTCAGGAAGTCCCAGATGTCATTGTCTGCCGGCATCTCATAGAGCACATTATCTCTCCTCGAAAGTTTTTAGAGGAGCTGAAGACTATTTCCAAGCAATTCTCAGGTTGGATGTTTTTTGAAACCCCTTCTCTTGAATGGATTCTACAGCACCATGCCTTCTGGGATTTTTTCTATGAACACAGCTCGTATTTTTGTCAAAGGTCCTTGGAGGTTTTGTTCGCCGAAGCTGGTTTTCGAGTTATGAGTTGTCAAAGCGTTTTTGGGGGCCAGTATTTTTGGATAGAAATAGCGGGGGCACAGGGCATATCAAACGAAAGTAAACATAAACGCATTCCGAATGCGTGGTTTGCAAGTTACCAAGACAAAGAGAATGAGCTTGTGCGGTATTGGAGAGAGCGTATTGAAAAAATAAAGAAAAATGGTAGAGTAGCTCTCTGGGGAGCTGCGGCAAAGGGTACGACTTTTGTCAATCTTATCGACCCTGATAGGGTGCTGATTGATTGTATTGTTGATCTCAACCCTCGCAAGCAAGGGATGTTTATCCCGGGAACCGGCCATCGTATTATTTCATACGCAGAACTACTGAAGCAGGGTGGAATACAATCCGTTTTTGTTATGAACAGGAACTATTATCGAGAAATAAAAGATCTCACAAGGCGAAGTAAACTCAAGCTTTTCTGCTTATGAGAGGTATAAGATGAAACTGGTAATTGATACAAAAAAGGAAATTTTAGTAAAAGAAGAAAATGGGAAAAGGGCAGTTTTCAACCTTTACTCGCCCAAGGCATTTGAGATACTGAGTCAGCAGTGGCTTAAGGTTGGATGGGACCAGAAATATTCTTATTCCTATACTTGGTTGAACCGCCCGGTTATCCAATTGCCTGATGATCTACTCCGGATGCAGGAAGTTTTATGTACGGTGCGGCCAACCGTGGTTATTGAGACCGGCATTGCGCATGGAGGATCCCTTATTTTTTACGCGAGTATCTTAACGCTTCTGGGTGAGGGCAGAGTCATAGGCATCGATATTGCAATTAAACCACCTAACCGCAAGGCCATAGAAGCTCATAAGCTTTCTTCGAGAATTTCATTAGTAGAAGGAAGTTCTACCGAAATTTCGGTGCGGAAAGCAGTCGAACAGATGATAAAGAAGAACGACAGAGTGTTGGTGGTTTTAGACTCATGCCATACAAAAAGGCATGTTGAAGAAGAGCTTAACGCATACTATAAGCTTGTTACAAAAGGTTCCTATCTTGTCGCTACCGACGGCATTATGAAGGATTTATCAGATACTCCCCGGGGGAAAAAAGAATGGATTTTTGATAATCCTGTTTGCGCAGTAAGAAAATTTTTAAAGCAACATCCTGAATTTCGGCTGGAACGCCCACCCAGGATTTTTAATGAAAGTAAGTTGCCCAAAGATATCACTTATTGGCCGAGCGCGTACCTGAAGCGTATTTCATAATAATCTGCTCTATGCCGACAGTGACTCTTACAAATCAAGCCCTCAGTTTTCTCACCCCGTATTTGGAGTATTTTGAAAGTGTTTCCTGCCCTCTTTGCAAAAAAGACGACGCAACTGTCATTGGGAGAAATAGTCGAGGCGGCATTCAGATTAATACCGTAATCTGTAATACCTGCACGCTTATTTATCTCAACCCGCGCCTTTCGCAAAAGAAATATAAAGAGTTTTACGCAACGGGGGATTATTTAAAATTTTTACAAGTTGTGAAAGGCAGAAAGTCAGAAGAGAGTGATTCAAAAGAAGAAAGCGATCATAAATTCTTGCGGCGTAAAGAAGCCGGCTGTTTTATCGCTAAGAAATATTTTAAAGATTTTTTGTCTACCCGGGATATTTATTTTGATATTGGATGTGGTTTTGGGGGCATACTCGCAGGCGTTCGGGATGTTTGTCAATGTGAGATTGCCGGGAATGAGCCGGCGCTTTTTTGTGCCGAGTATGCTCAAAAAAGATTAAACGCGCCTATTGTACAGTGTGCCGTTGAAGATTTAGAGCAAAAAGAAGGGGAAGCTTATTGGCATAAATGTAAACTCGTTTCGATCTTGAGTACATTGCGGCATGTGGACAATCCTTGTTTGTGTCTTATGGTTGCAAATAAGTTATTGATGGAAGGCGGGTATCTTTATATTGAGGTCGCCGATCTCATACGGAAAATGGCATTAACAGGAAAAACTCTCGAGAGTTTTTCCACTATTGATCACCCGTACAATTATCATAACTATAACTTGCAATACTTACTGAGTATGTGTGGGTTTAGCGTAGTCCGGTTTACGTACAAAAGCAAAACATCCAGCATGATGGAGGTGTTGGCCCGAAAGGAAAAAGGGATAAGCACCAGCATAGGCTGTGGCCCAGCGCAAATCATTGCACAAATTATTTCTTTAGATACCAGTATACGGACAGCAAGGAGAAGTAATTGGTTTTCGGTTGTGAAATTCTTCCATTGGGCAAAAAAAATGAAGAGTAGATTGTGTCGTGCATGGTAAGATTGAGCAATAACGCGGAAGAAATATGGAAAAAGTAAGCATTGGATTACCTGTTTATAATGGGCAGGCATACTTAAAATACGCTCTCGAAGCTCTTTTGCGTCAAGATTATTCCAATATTGAGCTGATCATTTCCGATAATGCCTCTACAGATGATACTCCAGCAATCTGTCATGAATATAGCATGCGTCATAGCAGATTGCGATACGAAAGAAATGCTACAACTACGAATGTTTTTCTTAATTTCCGCAAAGTCTTCGAGCTTTCTACGGGTGAATACTTTATGTGGGCAAGTTCAGATGACCTATGGGCGAATAACTATGTTTCAGCGCTTGTTGAACTTTTGCAGGCATATTCTCATGCGGTTTTAGCTTTTTCTCCGGTACAGAGGATTGACCAATTTGGCAGACAATTGGGGAAACCTACGCAAGCCAGGAGTGATCATCCGAGGACGAACGCCGTTGGAAGGGTGATAAAGAATCTCCAGCGTAACTCCTGCAGTATTTTTTATGGTTTATTCCGGCGGCAGATACTTGAGAAAACTTCAGTCTTTCCGGAGCTAGGAATTCCGCCAGACCTTGCTTTATTAGCAGAGATTTCTTGTTACGGTTCGTTCGCTGGAACGAGCAAGACGATTTTTTATCGCCGGAAACACACTCAACAGGTAAATCGGCTGAGAGATGACGTTGAGCATAACCAAGCTATCGTATTAAAATGGTGTTTGGATAGGAGAACCCAGCAATGGATCAATTCTTTGTATCTTTCAGGACCAGAAAGGAAGAAAGTCGAGAGGGTTCTTGCCAAGGAGATTTTCCTCCATAATAAAGGAGGGTCTTTTGTGCGAAAAGCAGTACGCGCGTTGAAACGAAAAAAGCAATTTTTCATGAAACCTTCATTTATTTCTTAAGCGAACCCGATTTTCAGCCTAAAAAAACACTATCTCCAAGTAAACAGCTAGCGTATAATATATGATACTGAGTAAATGATATTTTTGAAGGAGTGGAGGATATGCGACACAATACACTGAAGCAATCGATGTTTCGGCGTCGCTATACGGTCGGCTCTTGGATCACCCAGGCTGAACCCTCGATAGCGGAAATTATGGTAGACGCTGGATTTGAATGGTTGGTCGTTGATATGGAGCATTCAGCGATTACTTTTGCACAAGCCCAGGATCTCGTACGGGTTATTTCTCGAGCCGGGAGCATACCTCTTGTGCGGGTAGGTGAGAATAGCCAAAATTTTATCAAGCGAGCAATGGATATAGGAGCATATGGAGTAGTGGTGCCGATGGTTAATACTGCTTCTGATGCCCAACGTGCAGTCGAATCGGTAAAATATCCTCCGTGGGGGAAGCGAGGGGTTGGGCTTGCTCGGGCTCAAGGTTATGGGTTAAGTTTTGAAACGTACAAACGATGGGTAAACAAAGAAACCGTTGTTATTGCGCAAATCGAACATATTGAGGCTGTTCGGAATCTGGAAGAAATTTTATCAATTCGCGGAATTGACGGAACTATCATCGGACCATATGATCTTTCTGCTTCTCTGGGGGTTCCCGGTGATTTTCAGCACCCAGAATTTACAAAAGCCGTGTCCCATTATGAGAGTACTTGTAGAACGATGAAAAAACCAGCAGGATTCCATGTAGTCAGACCGGATGTGCTCCAAGTGCGGCTGCGCCGCAAACATGGATACTGTTTTATAGCCGTTGGATTAGATACGCTTTATTTAGGAGAAAAATGCCGAGAAATTCTACGAAAGATCCGTTAAATAATTATGATGCCATGCGTCCGCAAGACCTTTATGCTGAAGTGTTGCGTCAGCGGGAAACTGATGGGCAAGCTTTTTTTGCTCTCTACCACGATAAATTTGTGGAGGTTGCGTGTCCCGTATGCGGGAATAATGGCATATTCTCCTTTGTAAAGTATGGTTTTTTACATCGGACCTGCGGTGAATGTCATACTTTGTTTTGTTCCCCTCGACCCCCGGAAGACTTACTCTCTTTATATTATACCCAGTATAAAGCTCCCCAACTCTGGACGGAGCTTGTTATAAAAACAGATGCTCTCCGCAAATCCGTTCAATATCTACCCCGAGTTGAAGCAATTCTGGCGATTATAAAACAGCAAGGTGTTTCTCAGGGCGGACGGGCATTAGACATAGGAGCGGGGAGCGGGGCTTTTTCCCTTTGTCTTAAAAATACAAAATTTTTCCACCAGGTTATTGCGCTTGATATTTCCGAACCATGCGTACACGCCTGCCAGTCGCAGGGGTTAGAAGCACAATTGGGAACCATTTTTGACATAGCCGACGATTCTTTTGATTTTGTTTGCACAAATGATTTTATTGAGCATTTATTCGATCCGGGTATTTTTTTAGAACAATGCTTCCGGATTTTGCGCAAAGGCGGTTATTTATCAATAGCAACCCCGAACGGCGAGGGTTTCGATTTCAAGATTTTGAGAGAAAAAACCAACAATATTACTCCTCCAGAGCATCTTACCTATTTGAACCCCGTTTCCTTAAGTTTTCTGCTCAAGCGCACAGGTTTTTCTCCGGTTAGTATTCTGACTCCCGGAAAGCTGGATGTTGAGATTATACAGAAAGAAAAAGCATCAGGGTATCCTCTCGCGGATAAAAATCAATACATAGATTATCTTTTAGGTCTGGACGAGCAAACTGTATGTAATTTCCAGAAATTTCTTGTAGAAAACGGGCTTTCAAGTCACATGGTGGCTGTTGCTCATAAATAAGGAGAAATCATGAATATTGTCGGTATTATTCCTGCCCGGATGGGATCCAGTCGGTTCCCCGGTAAACCTTTAATGCCCATATGCGGGATACCGATGATTGGTCATGTATATTTACGAAGTAAAATGTGTAAGGCGCTCTCTGCGGTCTATGTTGCTACCTGTGATACCGAAATAGAACAGTATCTTCATTCAATCAATGGAAACGTGATTATGACTTCTTCAGCTCATGAGCGAGCCTCAGATAGAACAGCAGAAGCTCTTTTAAAGATTGAGGAAACTCGGAAAGAAAAAATAGACATAGTCGTTATGATTCAAGGCGATGAACCTATGCTTGTGCCTGAAATGATTGAGCAGGCAGTGAGACCTCTGTATGAAGATCAGTCATGCCATGTCGTTAATCTTATGGCTTGTTTAACCTCAGAAGATGAACAAAAAGACCAGAATGAAATAAAAGTTGTGGTGGATCTCAAGAATTTCGCTCTCTATTTTTCTCGTAGCCCAATTCCCTATCGGAAAAAAGACGCTCCGCCCACCCCTGTTTATAAGCAGGTATGTATTATTCCGTTCCGGAGAAATTTTCTTCTCGAATACAATAATCTTGCAACCACCCCTCTAGAGAAGGCAGAATCGATTGACATGTTGCGTGTTCTTGAGCATGGTCATAAAGTGAAGATGGTTTTGACTTCCTTTGTGACCTACAGCGTTGATACGCCTGATGATCTTCGGGAGGTTGAAGAAGTGATGAAGGGGGATTCTTTGATTTCTTCATATCAAAAGGGCGCGGCAAAAAGATGAAGATAGCCATCACAACGACATCATTCGGCGTGCACGATGATGCGCCGCTTGCGAAGCTGCGCGCCAAGAATTGTGAAGTTGTTTTGAATCCTTACAAGCGCACCATCACCACCCAGGAACTCATCCAGCTGGCCTCTGATGTCGAAGGTTTGATTGCTGGTACTGAGCCGATTACAGAAGAAGCGCTTGAGCAAATGCGGAATTTGCGGGTCATTTCCCGTTGCGGTGTTGGTGTTGATTCTATCGATGTCATCGCGGCTTCAACAAAGGGAATAGCGGTATTGAATACCCCCCAAGCTCCGACCGTTGCCGTAGCTGAATTGACCGTTGGATTTATGATCATGCTTCTTCGGCGCGTCGCAACGATGAACCAAAACATACGCCAGGGTATTTGGAATAAGATGATGGGGAATCTTCTTTGCCGCAAACGGGTGGGGATAGTGGGTTTTGGAAACATAGGAAAGAAAGTAGCTACTCTGCTAGGGTCGTTTGGAGTTGAAATAAGATACTACGATCTTTCCAAGAGCCAGGTTAATCCAGGTTGCCAATTTATGGATTTTGATCCTTTGCTCCAATGGGCGGATATTATTACCATACATGCATCGAGCAAGAATAAAAAAATGATCCTTGGAGCGCGTGAATTTGCTTTGATGAGGCAAGGAGCATGGCTCGTCAACGTTTCTCGGGGCGGGTTAGTAGATGAAGATGCTCTCTATGCTGCGGTGGCAAACAAGCATCTTGCTGGTGCAGCGTGCGATGTATTTATGCAAGAACCGTATACGGGGCCTTTGGCTAGGCTGGATAATATTATTCTTACTCCCCATATCGGTTCTTATGCTGTTGAAGCGAGAATAGCTATGGAAATGCAGGCAGTTGATAATCTCCTTGAAGTATTGGAACACAATAAAAGTAAGTAATTTGGTAATTCCCATGACTGTCTATCTGTCGCATGTGTTAACTCGGCACATTCCTGTGTATGGGGTTCCTAGACAGCGATTGAGCATCAAGAAAACTGAACGGGGTAGTCGCAATAATTTCTGCCAGACACATTGGTTTGGCATGGAAAATCATTGGGGAACTCATGTTGATTGTCCGGCCCATTTTTTCCGTCGGGGACAATGTGTCGCAGATTATCCGTCTGATTTCTGGTTTTTTCAACATCCTCAAGTACTGCATCTGGATCTTGCTCTTGGCCAGATTCTTCGGCAGCAGGATATTCCGGGCAGGGTAGATATGAGTACGGATTTGCTACTTCTTTGTTCTGGCTTAAGTCGATTGCGTGGAAGTACAGCGTATAGCCGCAATAATCCTGGATTACATCCCGAGATTGGTTTTTGGTTACGAAAACACTATCCCAACTTGCGAGCAATAGGAATTGATTGGATATCGATTTCTTCTTTTCAGCAGCGGGATTTAGGTAAAAAGGCACATCAGGCATTCTTAAATCCTAAGGCTCCGGGTCATCCGATTTTGATCGTGGAAGACATGAATCTTTCCGGTGGCTTAAAACAGCTTAAGCAAGCGTTGATCATTCCATTAATCATAGAGGGCATCGATAGCGCTCCCTGTACGGCAATCGGCGTTTTAAAGCGGAGAAGCGCTTCAATGAAGGAGGGATAGTTTCATGAAAGCAATAGTTTTTGGTGGTTCTGGATTCCTGGGCAGCCATGTTGCTGATGCGCTTACTGAGCGAGGATTTTCTGTTACTATTTACGATCGCAATCCATCAGCGTATCGCCGGGATACCCAGAAGATGATTATCGGGGATATCCTTGACGTGAAATCCGTCAGCACTGCAATACAGGGGAACGCCTATGTCTATAATTTTGCTGGAATCGCCGATATAAAAGAGGCGTGTACTGATCCGCGAAAGACGGTAGAAGTGAATATTCTCGGGAGTACAAATATTTTGGAAGCGTGCCGCTTACACCAGGTAAAAAGGTACATTTTTGCAAGCTCAATCTACGTGTACAGCGATATAGCGCCATTTTACCGGAGCAGTAAGCAGTCTTGTGAGTTTATTACTGAGGATTATTACAATCTTTTCGGGCTAGACTATACAATTCTGCGCTATGGATCGCTTTACGGGAAAAGAGCAAATCAGTTTAATTTTATCTACCGGACGATACAGGAAGCAATCGTAACGGGAAAGATTACACGGAAAGGCGACGGAGAAGAAATTCGCGATTATATCAATGTGCTTGATGCTGCCAGATGCAGCGTGGATATTTTGTCTGAAGAATACAAGAACCAGTATGTTTTGTTGACCGGGGCCCAATCAGTCAAAGTAAAAGATCTTTTAATTATGATTCAGGAGATTTTTCAGGGCAAGATTAAAATCGAATATCATTCTGAGTCTGACAAGGATCATTATGAAATTACCCCTTATGCTTTTCGCCCTCGCCCGGCAAAAAAGATTGCGCTTAAGGAATATTATGATTTAGGGCAAGGGATTCTTGATGTCATCTACGAAGTATATTCGAACTCTGCTGACGCCACAAAAGAACTATCTTTTCTCAAGAAAATCTTCGATACGCCGTGATTATGCGAAGGCCAAGGGTTTTGCTCCTCGATTTCGACGGGGTTATCCTAGAAACAGTCGGCCTTAAAGGGCTGGTGTTTCGGGAGCTTTTTGCCAAATATCCAGAACACGTAGAAAAAATTGTCGCTTATCATCTTGCCAACGGAGGCATATCGCGGTTTCAAAAATTTCGCTCGATTTACAAACACATTCTTGAGAAACCTCTTTCAACAAGCGAGTTTAATTCTCTTTGCAATCGGTTCTCAAAGCTCGCATACCGAAAAGTGCTCAACGCCGATTTCGTTCCCGGAGCGAAGGAATTTCTGGAAAGTACCTATACGCATACTCCTTTGTTTATTGTTTCCGGAACTCCAGAGGATGAAATACGGAGGATTGTGAAACAACGGAAGCTTGCACGGTACTTTCACGGCGTTTTTGGAGCTCCTCGGAGTAAATCTTTTTTAATCAGGAAGATTCTTCGTCAATGGAGGTTTTCAGCAAAAGAAGCAATCTTTGTCGGCGATGCGATGAGCGACTGGGACGCTGCACAAAGAACAGGGATCCGTTTTATCGCCAGAGTAACAGAGCAAGATATTTTTAAGAAAGTAAAGGTATACAAAAAAATGAACGATCTTTTCGCGCTGCGAAAAATCTTTCAAGGATAATCCAGACTATCATGAGATACTTTTGGCATTTTCTCCGCAATTATAAAAAAGAGACGACGGTTCTTTTTTTCTTCGTTATGCTCAATACCGCTGCAGAGAGCATCGGTTTAGGGATGCTGCTACCTTTTTTCCAGACAGTATTTTCTGCTTCTCTACCCCAAGAAAAAGCTTCTGTTTTTTTAAAACCATTCCTAGATTTTTTCCCCGCAGAGCACCAGATTTATATCATTGGGGGAGGTATTTTGGCATTGTTAATTTTTAAAAGTCTCTTTACTCTTGTCCAAACTGCCTATGCCGCACACTTTGAATGGAGAGTGCTTCGTGAATGGTCTACGGGCATTATGGAGCGATATATGCGTTCTCCATACTCATTCGTCATTTCCCGTACGCAGGGTTTGTTGCTTAACAATGTTATCGCTGAACCACCCAACGCGATTAAATTTATAGAAGTTGCCCTGTTACTCACGTCTCGGTTATTGCTTATGCTCGGGTTGTATCTAATTCTTTTTCTTGTTCATTGGCAGATGACAGTCGCTATAAGCATTATCGCAATTATTATCGTGATGCTTGTTTATCGGATAACGCGCACAATAGCAACGACATATGGCACGATCAAGCTCCAATGGAATCAGCAACTCCACGCAAACGCTGCCGAAAATATCAGTGCGGTACGTCAGATAAAAACATTCTCTCTCGAAGAGCGCGTATGCAAGCGATTCGGCGGTATTTTAGCTAACATCTCCAAACTCGTGATACGCTTCAAGATTATCCAAGTGTTTCCTGACATGCTCGCAGAAATACCGATAGCTTTTTTTTCAATAGGAGCAATCATATATCTTTTTACCAGCCAAGGCCCGAAAGCATTGTCGTATGTTCCGACTATTGCGCTTTTTGCGGTTATTGGGTTACGATTATTCAGCTGCGCCTCAATCATCATAAAGAACCGGCTTTTATTCTTCTCATTACTTGCTTCATTGAAAGTTATCTTCGAGAATACAACAAGAAAGGCTGAGTTTGAAATTCTTGATAAAGGTATTTCTGTGGGTAATCTTGAAACAGATATTGTTGTTGAAAACTTAAGCTTTTCTTACGGTGCCAGGAAAGCATTATTCAACAATCTGAATATGCGGATACCTTTTCAAAAAGCAACTGCGATCATCGGCGGCTCTGGATCCGGGAAGTCCACGTTCGCAGACTTACTTATTGGCTTATACCAGCCGGATGCAGGGAAAATTCTTATTAATCATCAAGATCTCCAGACTCTCCAACTGAGTTCCTGGCGGAAACAAGTTGGTTTTGTAAGCCAAGATACACTGTTATTTCATGCGAGCATCAGAGAAAATATTTTAGCGGGTAAACCTGAGGCATCTGATGAAGAAGTAATCGCGGCGGCGAAGAAGGCGAGAGCCCACGAGTTTATTCAACATTTTCCGAGAGGATATGAAACTATCGTTGGGGATAGGGGTTTGGCTCTTTCAGGGGGCCAGCGGCAACGTATTGCTATTGCGCGGGCGATGATCCGTAACCCTCACTTTTTCATCTTTGATGAAGCGACAAGTTCTTTAGACTATGAAACCGAGAAGCTCATTCAGCAGACAATAATGTCCTTTGCGGAAGAGAAAACAGTTTTGATTATTACCCATCGCCTGCTCAGTATTGCAAATGTGGAACTGATCTATAGATTAGAGAACGGGATCATTGTACAATCGGGGACAGCTAAAGAAATTTTTAAACAGGGTTTTTCAGATTAAGCATAAGCCGATTGTTAAAAACTGAGATGAATATGTCTGCGGCTGTGAATCGTAACCACACCTAAAGGAACGGATGTATCCTATTGACAAGATTCTTGTATGGTTTTTTATTATTGGTGATCTTTCTGCCTCTGCGTTACAAAAAAAAGTTCCGGCGCCAACGGTTACCGGCTTTAGGTTTTTCGCTGAAGCATGCCTTGGTATTTTGCTTGGTATTGTATGCTATAGATTTTTACTCAAAAAATATATTTATCCAAAACGCATTCTCATCGGCCTTGTAGGAATACTTTTTCTCACGATGCTACAGAAATTCTTCCTGCATCTTGAAACAAAGGATCTGATTTATGGTTTAAGGAGTTACCTGAAATATCCTCTCTTTTTTCTTGTGTTAGTGAACGTATTCCTGTCTTACAAAGACTATCGGGTCATTTTTATCTTTTTTCGCTGGCTTATTCTTTTTTCGATACCGCTTACAGTTTTTGAATATTTTTTTCTTCAATGGGGATCAGATCAAGCAGGAGGAATTTTTTCTTCCGGGGAAGTGGCAGTGTTCGGTGTATTTATGTTTTTCTTGGAATTATCACTCGGGGTATTGACCAGGAAGGTCGAACATTTTTTCATGCTTTTGGGTATTCTTCTTATTTTTCTTACCGCTGAAACTAAAGTCAGCTTTTTTCTGGTTCCTGCAGGGTTAGTGTTTTTGCTTTTTAGAATAAGAACAAAACTGGCTTTTGGAGTGATAGGCTGTGCATTTTTCGCGATTATCTGTGGGGTTTTACTTTCGGATACTTTTGTTCAGAGAAGCGATCTGAAGGGGCTATTTTTATATCCTTCAAAAGCAGTTCACTATCTTATTTCCGACAAATGTGTTGCAACTAAAAATTTATTTAGCCCCCGGGAATATTCTCTCTGTGTCGAAAAAAACAACGCGGGAAAATTAAACCGAATTCCGAGTATTCTCTTTGCCTGGCATGAGATTAAGCAGACTTTATTTTCATCATTTTTGGGTAAAGGTATAGGGGTGGCAACGGAGTATGCGCAGAAAGATAACAAGTATTTACAGCTGCATCTTCAAAGTACGCAGCTCAGTAAAGGCCTCATTGAGCTTGGGTTACTCGGTTTCTTTCTATATCTTTTGTTTATCGTACACCAAATTAAATTTCCCGTTTTTTTGAATAAGAGCATGACCCACCCATTGGATCAAGCGATGATTTTTTTGCTTCTTCCAGTAACCGCCTGTTACTTCGCGGCGGTTATTTATAACCAGGTTTTTTATGTCAGCAGCAGTGCGATATTCTTCTGGTCGCTTATTGGATATGGCAATAAGATTCAAGAATCTGGATAAAAATTTGCTTCTTTGTATTCCCATTTCTCATAAGTTGGTAAAATTGCTATAATATTACAAGAAAGATGAATGAGCCTCATGATTTATACAGACAAAAATAAGGGACCATTGCAACTCATTGTGGAAAACCGTCTTTTCGGTGAATGAGTATTTTAGGCAAGATTTCTCAGGTAGATCTTTTGGAATGGTTAGGAAAACTGCGCTCTGGAGAGAAGAGCGCAGGCTATAAGTTTAGTGCATCCCAAGGTGCGACAGCCTTTAGCGCTTGTTTTGCTTTATTTTTAATCGATTTGTTTCGGGGAGTTGAAAAGTTTACGCAGCAGGAGCGGGAAGAATGGATTTCTTATATCCAAAGCTTCCAGAATAAAGAATACGGCTATTTTGAGCCAGGAGATTATTTTCTCGGAGAGCAAGAAAGAACCCGATACCAGCTTACAAGCTTTTGTTTAAGCGCGTTTCGTATCCTATCCGCTTCTCCAAAATATCCATTACAATTTGTGCGGCAATGGCAGACGCCTCACGATATTCAAAAATATTTATACCAAGAGGGATGCCATATTGGAAGGGGTGGTTCAGGAAATAAGGCTATGTTTTTAGCTATCTTTCTCACCCACGAATATGAACGGACTAAGGATCAAGAATTTTTGCAGCTTTTAGACGCTTGGTTTGCATTCCATGACCAGGCACAAAATCAAGCGGGCTTCTGGGGGCGTTATTATTCCGCTTATCACTACAAAGGTTTCCAAAACGGGTTTCATCAATTGCTGGTTTATTTTTATTGGCGCAAAAAAGTAAATAAATTTGAACGTATCGTTGATTTACTTTTAAAAATTCAGAATAAGAACGGATCTTTTACCCCGAGTCCATTTTGCGGCATGTGTTGGGAATACGATGCAGCGCATATTTTGCTCAACGCTTTCTCCCGGTTGGATTATCGGCGGGATGAGATCAAAAAAAGCCTGCAGCAAATATCTTTTGCGATCCGCAGTCGATATAAGAAAGGTGAAGGATTTTGTCAATCTCGATATTATCCGAGAAATCTTGAGGGGATTTGCCAAAGCCTTTCCTGTTTGATCGGTGGCTTCGGTGGCCCAGTCTGGTTTTATAGACTTAAAGATATCCTGAGTTATATACTCAAAAAGCGCGATATGGTTTTAACCAGCTGGACAAAAACTCCAAGGCGTCTTGATGAGGCGAATCTATGGGATACATGGCTTGCTTGTTTAACTTTGGCGGAGATTTCCACATTCGTACATACTGGATTTGATTTTCCATCTGAGAATATTCGGTTTCACGAGCATATCGGCATTGGATATTTTAACCCTTAAGCAAACAAATGAATGCATGGAGCAGGGAACAAGTAAAAGCGTATATTGCGAGCGAAGATTGGTACCAGGATATTTCTCTGAGTAATGGACTTCGGACTGCCGGTAAGAATGCTTGTTCGAAGCGGCTTGTTTTTCTGCCGCAGGAAGAAATGGAAAATAGCTCCGTTCTTGATATTGGATGTAATTCTGGATTTTATTGTCTCTGGGCAAAAAGGAATGGGGCACGCTGTGTGTATGGTATCGATATTGATGAACAACGGATTCAGCAAGCAAAGACCTTAAGTATGTTTGAAAATCTAACCATTGAATATCAAAAGAAGAGTCTTTTTGAACTTGACAGTACTCAGCGTTTTGATGTCGTATTCTGCTTCGCTGTATTAACCGAGATTCAGAATTTGCTTGGCGCGCTTGCGGTTATCAAGAACATTATCGGAAAGAAAGCCTACATAGAGCTTGCTCTGGCAAGAAGATTTTTTTACTTTTCTTTTTCCAGAAGGTACCTGAAAGATCTTCTGGCGCGCCGGACTTTTTCCAATATAGGGGAAATCCGGCATACGGATGCCGGTTGGATGTTCGTTCCTAGTTTATCGGTTATTCGGGATATTTTTGGACCAAATTTTATTATCCGTGATCTCGGAAGAGGCCTAAAATATCAAATGATTTTGATTGAAAGAAAGTAAGAGGCGCATGACAAATCTTTTATGCTTGTTGCTCCGAACCAGCTTAACCAGCATACCAATTTCTTTGATGACAACAGAAGCTACCACGGTTTCCAAAGACGAAGGCTGGGGCGGTAAAAGTATCCACTATTTTCCGCCGTATATTTTTTATTCGCTCTATCAAGATGGGAAAAGAGACCACGCCCATGAGCTTATGCTGGAATGGTATTACAACCGGTTTATGAAGAATAAGCTCTACAGCGTTTCTAAAAGAATAGGGGGGATGAAAAATGGTTCTTTGTTTCGGCTGGTGCGGACTATGCATCGGGCCTCGGGGATCATTCTATGCGACGACTTGAGTAATGCAGATACAAACTTAATCTTAGAAGGTATCCGGACCAGGGTCAAAGAGCGTTTTCAACTCTTTGAAGCTATCCAGGGGAAGCAGTACGATGATTCCATTAATTTTATCTCACTCAAGAAAGATAAAGATCATTTTAGTATCGTTGATGGACATCATCGAATTGCCGCTTTCGCGCTTTGCGGTTATTCAGCAGTATCAGGAGTATTAATAAATAATTCTGCAAAATTTTTATTGCGGGTTTATTCTATCGTACGAAAGCATGGGTTTTGCTGTGCCTCTCAATAGAATATGGGTGATTTACGAAGACGGTAAGTTTCAGTAGAGAAAATTTATGAAAATATGCTGTCCTGTTTTTGCTGTTTTCCCGAGTCGCTCGGCACATGCGGTAAATATTCTTGAAATGTGCGATGCTTTCGCGACCCATGGTCATTCCGTTGTTTGCCTTACTCCTTTTCTTGCCGGTACTCAAGCTGAAATTTTACGTCTCTATGGGGTCGAGGGAAATTTTCTCATACACCAATTGCCTTGGAAGATTCCCTTTCGCGGAAAATATTTTTTTTCTTTGCCGTTTGTTTCCTATATGAAGCGTTCTTTGTGTCCGGATATTGTATATACTCGGTTTCTCAGCATTGCCTTTTGGTCTGTTGTCCAAAAGATGCCCGTTTTCTTAGAAATGCATCGTCCCGTAGAATCTATCGTAGAGCGAGAGCGGTTGAAATTCTTCTTAAACAGTAAATATTGTTTAGGCTTAATCGTTATCAGTAAATATTTGGAGGGATTCTACCGGCGATATACGGAGAAAGTTTTTCTGCTTCCTGATGGCGTAGCGGTTCATAGGTTTTCTGTTTGTGCTCCGGAGCAAATTCAATTTGGGGGAGGGTACGCCGGCCATCTCTATGAGGGAAGAGGTTTGCCTCTTGTTGAGAAGTTGGCTTTAGCTTTTCCGGAACTTCCTTTCCATGTTTGGGGAGGAGATGATAAGACAGTTTTTTCTTGGAAGCAGAAAACGCAGCACATCTTCAATCTTCAATTTCATGGTTTCATTCCACACGCGCAAATTTTCACAAATCTTCCCCGGTGTCAATTTCTACTCCTGCCTTATCAGAAATCTGTTTTCCTTCAGGATAGAAGAACGAATACGGCACAGTGGATGTCTCCTCTGAAGTTATTTGAATACATGGCTTCCGGGCGTCCAATAATCGCATCAGATCTTCCAGCAATCAGAGAAATTTTAACTGACAAGAAAAATGCTCTCTTAGTTGATCCGGAACACGCAGAAGATTGGAAAAGGGCAGTTCGTCTTCTTTTGTCAAATCCACAATTAACAGAGAGCATGGCTCAACAGGCCAGGAAAGAAGCCGAAGAAAAATATTCTTGGGAAAAACGAGCGGAAAGCATTTTAGGGATTATCAAGAAGTAAATATGGGTTATTCTATTTTTCTTTATTCCGACATAAATAGTCACTGGGTATTGTCCCTATGAAAAAGAAGATTTTGCTTGTTACTCCCGTGTTATCTATACCCGGCGGTGTCGCTCATTATTATTCGACGATACGCGCAGCTTTATGCCAGAGTCAAGACTATGATATCGTCATAATGGAGATTGGTAGCCGTCCTGGTGAAACATTTTTCTTCAAGCTTTTTCGCCCCCTGGGGGATCAGGTGCGCTACCAGCTGCTCTTGCGGAGAAATAATTTTGCGCTTGTTCATCTCAACCCTTCTTTTGATCCAAAGAGTTTTTTTCGAGATGGTATATTTGGAAAAAGCGCCGCAAGGAGAGGGATTCAGACCGTTGTTTTTTTCCGTGGTTGGTCGGATTATTTTGAGCGGAAGGTTGAGAAATACTTAAAGAAAATGTTTCATTTTTTCTATGGTGACGTGGATAGTTTTATCGTTCTTTCTTCTCATATCGAAAAAAAGCTAAAACACTGGAAGATTAGTAAGCCAATCTATCTGGAAACCACAGTGGTTGAGGATAGTGTTTTTTATAAGTTTGACCTAGATCAAAAGATGAAAATGTTTGCAAGCCCCCCTGTTTATAAGATTCTTTTTATGTCGAGGCTTGAGAAAGAAAAAGGCATTCTTGATGTTCTCAGGGCCGGCGAATTGGTACGTCAGGCGGGGCATAAAATTTATCTTACCATAGCTGGGGATGGAGAGCTTTTCTGCGCGATTAAAAAGAAAATCATGGATAATCCAGACCTGCAGAATTGGGTGTCTTTAGTCGGTATGATTAGGGGCGCGGAAAAAGATAATCTTTTATTCTCGCATCATCTTTTTTGTTTTCCCACTTATTATCCAGAAGGTTTACCCAATGTACTTTTGGAGGCTATGGGGGCTGGCTTGCTGCCAATCACTTGTCCCGCCGCAGGGATCAGAGATTTTTTCCAAGATAGAAAGATGGGTTTTCTCGTTGAGCCGAAAGATCCAAAGGCTTTAGCAAAGATGATTGTGGAGACCATTCAACTTCCAATCGGTGCGAAGAAAAAAATAATTGAATATAATCGGCATATTATTGAAAGTCGATGTTTAGCTTCTGTAGTAAGTACGCGGTTGATCAGGGTGTATGATTCTTTGCTTGGAGGGAAAAAAGATATTCCGTAGACGGTAAACTGAGATATATATCTTGGCCAGAACAACTTTGAATACAGAAGAACAAATTAAAGCAAGTCTTCAGAGACTTGAGGCATGGCTTGTTTCTGAGTCGTATCGCGGCTATGATCCGTTTGATGGACTTAATGCACCTTTGAGCATTTTCTTAGGTAAGAATAGGCACGTACATACTCTTTTTCTCCAGCTCATGAAGCGCATTCCATTGAATATGCGGCCGCTTTTTGGCATTCAGAAAAGTTACAATGCAAAAGGGTTAGGGCTATTGCTTTCCGGGTACCTTGAGCGATTCTCTGGGTGCGCTGGGCAGAATGATTTAGAAGCTATTCAATGGTTGAAAGAATGGCTTCTGGAAAACAAGAGCGCGGCATATCCTCAATATTATAGCTGGGGATATAATTTTGCTTGGGCGAATAGGAGTTTTTTTCTTGCACGGAATGCGCCTAATATGGTGGTAACTTTTTTTGTGGCTTCGGCTTTTCTGGATCTCTATGAACATACCCGGGAAGATAAGTTTCTCGAAGTGGCAAAAAGTTCCGGAAAATTTTTTGTCGAATGTCTGCAAAGGAAAACCCCCGACGGGTCTTCGTATTTTCATTATACTCCTTATGATGCTACAGTAATCCATAACGTGAATATGTTTGGGGCGGCATTCTTGGCCCGGTTATACTTTTTGGTAAAACAACCGGAATTACTTGCATACGCAGAAAAATCTGTCGCATACACCATGCAATTCCAGAAAGAAGATGGATCGTGGTGCTATGGTGAAGATGCTCATCAAAAGTGGGTTGACAGTTTTCATACAGGGTATATTTTGATGGCGCTTGCCGATTATGGCGACTATACTAAAGATATAACATACCAAGAAAAATTAAAAAAAGGGTATGATTTTTTTAAGAAAAATTTTATTTTTGCAGATGGTTCAGTCAGTTATTATCCGCAAAAGAAATACCCGGTTGACGCTCATGCGCTCGCCGTCGGTATTCTGACGGTGCTGAAAATGCGGTTTCTCGATCGTTGCGCTCTTGAAGATGCGAAAAAAATTGCATTGTGGTCGATAGAACATATGCAAGATCAGAAAGGTTATTTTTACTATCAAAAGCACAAGATTTGGAGGAATACCATCAACTACATACGCTGGTCTCAATGTTGGATGTTTAAAGCGCTTGTGCATTTAGTGAAAGTGCTCTCGGATGCCAATGGACAACAAAAGGACGATCTGGGTAGATTTTGACAACGCGCCACATGTGGCGTTTCTTCTGCCGCTGGCGAGGGAATTAGAAAGCCGCGGATTTTATCTTTTTTATACGGCCCGTAATCACGCAGAAACAACGATACTTTTAAAGAGCCAGGGTGTGAAATTTTTGAGTATCGGTGGAGAATTTGCCAAGTCGAAGATTGCTAAGGTGTTTGGGACGCTTCATAGAGCGCTCCAGTTACAGAAACGCATTGGTTCTCAAAAAATTTTCGGGTTTTTGTCGCACGGTTCTCGGGCAGGAGTTTTGGCGTCATTTTTTAAAGGAATTCCTTCGGTAACTCTTTATGATTATGAATATGTGGACACTACCATTTTTAATATCTTTTCCACGAAAGTTCTAGTTCCTAATGTAATCACCGACCGCGATATTGTCCAGGCTGGCATCAATCCGAAAAATATAGCAAAATATCCCGGGTTAAAAGAAGAGCTTTATCTCCCGGGGTTTATTCCTTCTGCTGAATTGTTTCATCTGCTTGGTCTTAACCCGGAAAAAATAATTGTTACGGTACGGCCGCCGGCAACTTTTGGTCATTATCACAATCAAGAAAGCGAGAATATTCTTTCTGCGCTTTTTGACTATCTGTTGGGATTTCCCGAAATAGAACTGGTAGTATTGCCCAGAAGAAAAGAACAAAAAATACAGATTCAGGATATGTATTTTCATGGGAAACAGAAGGTCGTTATCCCGGAAACGGCAGTGGATGGTTTGAATCTGATCTGGAACTCAGATTTGGTGATCAGCGGTGGTGGAACGATGATTCGCGAGGCAGCGGCACTGGGAGTCCCGGCCTATAGTATTTTTACCGGTAAAGTTGGTGCGGTTGACCGATGTCTTGAACAACAAAAAAAGATTTCTTTTATCCGCACGCTATCCGATATAAAATCTATTGTGATTCGGAAAAGATCGAAAATCACTGTTGACAAAATTCAGCTACAGGAAAAAAGCAACATGCTTGTTCAGTATATTATTAATCAAGCCCTCAAGGTTTTTCGTTAAGAAGATGAGAAAAATTCTTATCATTGCAGGTACTCGGCCTAATTTCGTAAAGATTGCCCCCCTGCTTCGAGCGTTCGCCCCCTATCGAAGAGCAGCGCGCTGCGTTTTTGTGCATACCGGTCAGCATTATGACGAATGTATGTCTGAATTCTTTTTCAAGGATTTGGATATTGTAAAACCAGATATTTTTCTCGGTGTTGGTTCCGCTTCCCATGCGGAGCAAACTGCGAGAATCATGATCCGGTTCGAAGCGGTCGTGCTGAAAGAAAAGCCGGATTTAATTATGGTAGTCGGAGACGTAAATTCTACCCTTGCCTGCGCTTTAGTAGGAGCGAAATTGCATGTGCCTACCGCGCATGTTGAATCTGGGCTCAGGAGTTTTGACCGCACTATGCCCGAAGAGATAAATCGCATTGTTACCGATCGGCTCTCGGATTTTCTTTTTACTTCTTGTACAGAGGCAAATCAGAATTTGAAACGTGAGGGAGTTTCTACAAAAAAGATATTTTTTGTTGGTAATATTATGATCGATGCGCTTCGCATGGTTTATCCAAGAATTCTTTGTTCAAATGTTTTAACAGCCTTAAAGGTTCTGCCGAAAAAGTATGCGGTTGTTACTCTTCACAGGCCGAGCAATGTGGACAATAAGAAGGCATTAACTCTGATTTTCTCAGCTTTGAAGCGCATTTCGCAGGATATCCGTCTTGTTTTTCCAGTTCACCCGCGCACAAAGCATTATCTTGAGAAATTTTCTTTGCAGCCAGAGGGTGCCGCAATTACTATGATTGAACCGCTCGGGTATATTGATTTTCTGAAGTTGTATTCGGAAGCGCTTTTCGTTGTGACTGATTCAGGAGGCGTTCAAGAAGAAACAACGTATTTAAAGATACCGTGTCTTACTATACGCCAAAATACCGAGCGTCCGGTTACAGTACGTCTCGGTACAAATACCCTTATTGGAATAAATGCTCAGAGGCTTGTTGGTGAAAGTATGGCGATTTTAAGGGGGCGTGGTAAAATAGGCAGAGTTCCTCCCTTGTGGGACGGGAGAACAGCTGAGAGGATAGTCCGGATTGTTTTGAATAATTTTGGTTGAAGCCAAGACGGTTTATATGGAGATACCATTCGTTGATTTAAAAGCTCAATATGACACGCTTAAGCCAGAACTAGACAGAGCGTTCAGTGAAATTTTCAACCACTCAGCGTTTATTGGAGGCAAGGCCGTCGAATCTTTTGAGCAAAATTTCTCCAGGTTTTGTGGCGTAAATTATTGTGTTGGGGTTGGGAACGGTACAGATGCGCTGTTTTTAGCGCTTCGCGCTTTAGGTATAGGACGAGGAGATGAAGTAATTCTTCCGGTGAACACGTTTATTGCGACCGCAGAAGCAGTGTGTATGGCCCAGGCTACGGTAAAATTTGTTGATGTTTGTGAAGATAGTTACACGATTGACTGCGCCCAGATAGAAAAGGCAATCACCGCTCATACCAAAGCAATCATTCCGGTTCATCTCTACGGTCAAGCTGCGGATATGGATAAGATCTCAGCTATTGCGCAAAGACATAATCTGAAAGTTATAGAAGACGCTTGCCAGGCACACGGAGCCATGTATTTCTCCGGACAAGGAAAAACAAAAAGACGAGTTGGCGGTTTTGGTGATTGTGGCTGTTTCAGCTTTTATCCCGGAAAGAATCTAGGGGCTTACGGTGACGGCGGAGCAATTACCACCAACAATAAAGATATTGCTTTTTATGTCAGAAGATTTGCGAACCATGGACGTCGAGAAAACTATTTACATTCTGTCCCAGGAATCAACAGCAGGCTTGACGGCCTTCAGGCAGCCGTTCTCAATATAAAGTTACGTTATCTCGAAGAATGGACAAAATTACGCAGGAAAAACGCGCACTTTTATACCGACTTTTTTCAACATACAGATATTCTTCCTCCGCGGGAAATGGCATATGGAGAACACGTGTATCACCTTTATGTGATACGTGCGCGGCAAAGAGAAAGATTGACATCTTTTCTTAAGGAACATGGTATTGCCGCGGGTTTGCATTATCCCGTACCCTTGCACCTTCAGGAGGCGTTCATCTCTTTAGGGTACCGGCGGGGAGATTTTCCAATCGCTGAACGCTGTGCCCAGGAGATTCTTTCTTTGCCGCTCTATCCCGAGCTATCAGATGCCCAGATCTCTTACGTCATTGGGATAGTGAAAAAGTACAATGAACATTCTTAAGCGTTATCCGCGTTCCCGGTTTATCTTTTTATTCGCAGACAGTATCTGTTTTTGCATCGGGATTTTCACAGCGCTTTATATCCGCTATAAAACGAATTTTTTCGGCAGTTATCAATTAGATTTTCCTTGGCACGAGGGTTTACTTCTTATCCCTCCGAGTTTAGTATTCATCGTTCTGTTCAAGGAAAATAAGCTCTATAAGCCTGTACTTTTTCTCAGTGGCGCGTCCCAGATATTATTACTTACGAAATGTCTTTTATACGGTTCTTTTTTCGCTACGATACTTATTCTTCTTCTGGTCGGAGGTTTTGCGTTTCATATCAGAACTGTTTTTTTCCTCTATGTTTCGTCTTCGTTTTTCTACCTGCTTCTTTTGAGGGTTTTTCTGCTCCGCAAGCTATTCTCCAAATTCTCGCACCGAGGTTTTTTCCGAAGAAAAATCCTGGTGATTGGTGCAGGCCAAGCAGGGAGATTATTTGCTGCTCAGATTCAAAATGAACCGTCGCTTGGCTTCAAAATCATTGGGTTTCTCGATGATAACAAGGCATTACATGGAGAGCGCATTTTGAATCTATGGGTTCTCGGAGATACCAGCCAACTTGCCGAAGTCGTTCAACGAGAAAAACCCCACGAAATATTCATTACCATAAATGCTATTTCTTATGAAAAACTGCTCAGTTTGTTGAAAATATGTAAGCGCGTACATTTGCCTGTGCATGTTGTGTCTGATCAGCTCAATATTTTGAAAGAAGAGCTCAATCTCATTGAATATAAATCTCTTTCTTACGCTTCATTTGCGGTCGCGAGCAGAAAAACCAACCGGGTTTTAGGGAAAGCAATAAAAAGGCTTATAGATATTATTTTTTCATGTCTTTTCCTTCTTGTTTTTTCCCCGGTATTTCTTGTTTTGGGTATGCTTGTAAAATTATCTTCCAGAGGCCCAGTGTTTTTCCGTTCAAAGGCAATCGGTAAAAGAGGAAAGAAATTTACAATGTATAAATTTCGTTCAATGTACCAGAACGACAATTCTTTACACAAAAAACACCTCCAAGATATCATCACGAACCCAAACTTGAAGGCCGAGAAGCTGAAGAACGATCCTCGAATCACGCCGCTTGGCCGCTTTATTCGAAAATACAGCCTTGATGAGCTTCCTCAGATCTGGAATGTGCTTATCGGTGATATGAGCCTTGTCGGTCCTCGGCCGGCCTTGGAATATGAATTTGAACACTATCAAAAATGGCATAAGCGGCGTTTTTTTGTACGTCCTGGTATTACCGGACTTTGGCAGGTATACGGCCGCAGTAAGGTATCCCACGACGATATGATTATTCTTGACTGGTATTACATCAAAAACTATTCTTTATGGCTTGATTACCTCATTCTTCTGAGGACTATCCCTGTAGTATTTTTTGGCAAAGGCGGAGGATAGGATGGTATACTGCTTTTAAGGCATTTTTCTTTCCGGCGGCGTAGTTTCTTATCTTTCGACATACCAAGTCTTCCTGAAGTTATTTTAAGGAATAAGATTCTGTGATACAATAGAACCTCAAAGTAAGAAATTAGTATGGCGCAGAAAATCACAATAGGAATCATAGGGTTTGGATACTGGGGACCGAATCTTTGTCGAAACTTTATATCCCATAGCCAGTGTCAGGTAAAAACGATAGTCGATGTAGACCAAAGTCGGCTGTCTTTGGCCAAAAAACTCTATCCATACCTCCATACGAGTCAAAATGTTCGGGAGGTTTTAGTGGATCCAGAGATTCAGGCGGTAGTCATCGCTACCCCTGTTCATCTTCACTATGAGATTGTCAAGAGCGCATTGATCGCAGGAAAACACGTTCTGGTGGAAAAGCCCATGACTTATACGGTAAAGTTAGCAGAAGAGCTTTTAACCTTGGCGAACAAGGAGAAGCGTATTTTGATGGTTGACCACACTTTTCTGTATACCGGGGCAGTTAAGAAAATCAAGGAGATTATCGCAGGCGGACAAGCAGGGAAGGTGCAGTATTTTGATTCCACGCGCATTAACCTTGGACTTTTTCAGCATGATGTGAATGTTCTTTGGGATTTAGCAGTACACGATGTTTCAATTCTTGATTTTCTTATTGGCGAAGAACCGGTGAGCGTAGTCGCGACAGGGATTTCTCACACTGAGAAAAACATAGAAAATATCGCATTCTTAACTCTCTATTTTCAATCTAATATTATTGCTCATCTGAATTGTTCATGGATTTCTCCGATGAAAATCAGGAGAGTCCTTATCGGCGGGACAGAAAAGATGATTGTCTATGACGATATCGAGCCAACTGAAAAAGTAAAGATTTACGATTATGGCTATAAAGTTGCCGGAAAAGAGATGCTCGTTGACTACCGTTTCGGAGACATTGTCATCCCCAAGCTCGATACCACTGAAGCTCTCTGGGGAGTAGCTTCTGATTTTATAACTGCAATCCAGACCGGGAAAAATCCTCTTTCTGACGCCTGCATGGGGGCGCGTGTTGTGCGTATCTTGGAAGCAGCAAATACGTCGCTGCGGAATAAAGGAGAAGAGGTGTTTCTCTGATGGAGCGGAAAGATTGCGCAAACAATAGGATGATATTAAAAGACGTTCGAGTGGGGCGAAACGTTACAATCTATAATTTCGTAAACGCGTATCATTGTACGATTGCCGACAATACGAAGATTGGGTCGTTTGTCGAGATTCAGAAGAACGTGCGGATTGGAGAGAATTGTAAGATATCCAGTCACTCTTTTCTTTGCGAAGGGGTTGTTATTGGCAATAATGTTTTTGTTGGCCACAACGTTTCTTTTATTAATGATAAATATCCCCGGGCGGTAAATGCACACGGAAAATTACAGAGTGAATGCGATTGGATTGTGAGTAATACTACAGTAGAAGAAGGAGCTTCCATTGGTACAAGCGCCACGATTCTTTGTGGTGTGTGCATTGGCGCATACGCGGTCGTAGGAGCTGGGAGTGTTGTGACGAAAGACATTCCTGCGTACGCTCTTGTATACGGGAATCCCGCCGTACAGCATGGATATGTATGTAAGTGCGGCAAGCGATTGTTTTTTCTTCGACAGAAGTCAAGATGCCGTTGCGGGTATTTTTATAAGTTGCAAGCAAAGAGGATTCTTCCTCAAGGGTTCGTGTGCAGACACAAGCAGGGCAAGTAGGATTTTTTCCGTGGATGTCGAAAAAGTGTGATAAGAAATTAATTGATAAAGTGCAAGCTTTTTTCCAGAAATTTTGTCTTTTTTCGGTCGCGCTTCTTATCGTTTTTCTTCCCATCTCTCCGGCAGCTGTCGAATCTTCAATCGGGCTTCTTTTTTTGTGTGCGGTTATAACCGTCAGCATAAAAAGGCCTGGTTTTCGAGTGATTCAACGTTTTTTCTCGTTTCCAATCAATCTCCTTGCTTTAGTATTCTTATTTTGTTTTACGCTGTCGTTCTTAGCAAGTGGAGAATTTCTTCAGAAAAGTATCGGAGCTTGGCTGTCAAAATGGATGGAAGCGGTGATTGTGTTTTTTATCATCCAAATGTTTGTGCGCCGGGCATCGCTCAAGGTCTTTTTTACATCTTTTTTTATTTCCGGCGCATTGTTATTTATGGATGGAATATACCAAAAGATAACGGGCGTCGATTTTTTAAGACAGCGACCCTTGATTCGTTCTGGGAACAGTCAGGCGGGAATTACCGCATCTCTGAAGCATTACAATTCTTTTGGATTGTATAGTGCGGTCTACTTATTTTTGTTCCAGGGTGTTTCCAGATTTTTCTACGCACGCAAGGTGCTTTTTTTAGCCTCGCTTCTGGGTATCCTCCTGGGGATTACTTCGCTTTTGTTCAGTTATTCTCGGGGAGCATGGGTTTCTTTCATTGTAGTGCTGACGATGGCACTATTTTTCGTGACGGAAAAAAAAATAAGAAGGAAGATCCTTATTTTTCTTAGTATCTTTATACTGCTGATATTGAGCACCCCGTTTCTGCGCGATAGGCTCTTGTGGGTATTTTTTGAGAAAGAAGGCTTGGGGAGCGGACGCTTCTTGCTCTGGAAACCTTCTTTTGCGATGATTAAGGATTCTCCCCTGATTGGACAAGGATTAGGGCTTTTTATGGATCGGCTTAAAGACTATTGGATGTGTGAAAATTGCAATAAAGCCCAGTACGCTCACAATTCATATTTACAGGTTTTTGCTGAAACTGGTCTTATCGGCGCTGGTACTTTTTTTTGGTTCCTTTTTGAACTGATGCGGAGAAGTTGTCAGTATATTCGCCGAGGTCATCTTGATTTTTCTTTTCTGAGTATTTTTTTGGGCGTTGCCGTTTTTCTCATCCACGCTTTTTTTGATAACCATTTCTTTTCACTGCAACTTTCCACCCTTTTTTGGGTCCTGGCCGGAGCGCTTACCGCGTTGTTACGCGAAGAGGAAGGATTTCCAAAATGATTTATTTTATTCTGCCTGTATATAACGAAGAGAAAAATATAGCAAATGTTATTTCTGCTTTGCGTAAAAACAATACTTCTGGGACCTACCGGATTATCGCGGTCAATGATGGGAGCCGAGATTCTTCTTTGCGGATCTTGGAACAGTTAGCAGGGGATGATCTTCACATCGCGACCCACTCTTTCAACATGAATATCGGATGTGTTTTTTCCACGGGGATTCACGCCGCGCTCGCAGAGAGCGCGAATGATAATGATATCGTTGTTATTATGGAGGCTGATCAGACAAGTTCTTTGGATTTTCTTTCCGCCCTTTGCGCGCCGATTCTTCAAGGAGAAAAAGATATCGGCATTGCTTCGCGCTATTGCCGTGGTGGCGGATATCGTAATTTTCCATTTTCACGCATGGTTTTTAGCTGTATCGCGAATAAGTTACTTTCTTTTGTATTTTCTGTTCCTGGAGTGCGCGATTATACGATTTTTTTTAGGGCTTACCGAGTTGGTATTATTCGCCAAGCAGTTTCGCGTTTTGGGCTGTTCGGGCTTTTACAATTAAAAGGCTTTGCCGCGAATGCCGAGCTTTTACTGAAGCTTTCTTTGGAAAAACCGCGGATTTATGAAATACCATTTTTGTATGATTACGCAAAGAAAAAAGGGAAGAGCAAACTACGGATATTTTCCACCATCGGGGAATATGTCGAACTTGTGCGATATTTCCGGGGTATACTGAAGAGATGGCAGTATGTATCCAAAGGAGCCAAGCCATGAAAAAACCAGCGATTGTTCTTATATCGTTTTTGAGTATTTCTGGCTGTGTTTTTGCAGAGCAGGAATTTATCAGACTTCCCGGAGTTGAAATGAACGTGTATACCGTCGCAGTGAGCAGTGATTCTCGGATGATTCTCGCTGGATCAAAGAATGCAGTTTGGAAAAGTACCGATGGGGGAAGTCATTTTAGCCGGGTACTTACGATACAGGGAGAAGGCGGTCAGGTTAACTTTATTCTTTTCGATAGGGCCCAGAAGGAGAAGCTTTATATTGCTACTGAAGCGGGCTTATACTATAGCCAAGACGCAGGTGTCCATTTCGAGAAGATTCTAAAAGGAAAAGACTCGGATGAAACGGATCTGAATATTTTTCATCTTGCTCAAGCCGGTACTCTCTATGCAGCGACGAACAATGGGTTATATCGGGCTGCGAACTTCGGAGGGAGATTGAGGAAGATAGCTGCTTTTTCTCGAAATACCAGTGTCTATTGGATAGAATTTCTGGAGGATTCTCCAAGGAGTTTTTTTGCGGCAACTTCAAAAGGTCTTTACCGAACCGACGATGGGGCAAAGTCATTCCGGAGACTTCTCATAAAGAGCGATTTTGAACAAACGGAAGATCCATATTCTGAAGAAATCGACCAAGCGCGCAATGTCCCCCGGGTTGTCAAAGTTGTATATGATCCTTTCGAAGTGTATCTCGGAACGACCGAGGGTTTATTTGTGTCTTATAACGGGGAGAACTTTGCTAAGAAGTATTTTTCCGTGCTTGAAGGAGCGAGGATTACTTCTATCTTTCAGTATGGAAATGCTCTCTATGTTGCTGCGGATAAAGGTTTCTTCAGCTTGGATCGGAAGAACGGACAATTGGTCCAGATTGAGAAGGGACTCGATACCCGCGATATCCGCTTTGCTGATTTTTCCGATCAGGCTATTTTTCTCGCAACATCCAGGGGTTTATTCGGTTCTCGCATCGGCCCTCAGCTGCATACTCGGGAAAACGGAGAGGATTTTCGCCGTACCCAAAATAACTCAAGGAATGAATATTGTTGTACAAAGATTCCGGACATACGAATCGTGCAAGAGGCAGCGTGTGCCTATAATGAAGTTAATCCTGAAAAGATCAAGCAGTGGCGCAGAAACTTGAAATACCGGGCATTAGTTCCATCCCTAAATTTGAGCTACGACAAGACTATCACGTATGACAGCGGGGTAGACCGTTATGTGACCGGGCCGCGTGATTGGGGAGCAAGCTTGTCGTGGGACATCGCCGATCTCATCTGGAATTCGTACGAAGATGACATTGATACGCGTTCACGCCTTAATACGCAGCTGCGCTTTGATGTTCTTGACGAGATAAACCGACTGTATTTTGAACGAAAAAAACTTTGTCTCGAATTACAAAGCATAGCTTATGGCGAATGGCCGGATGAGAAAAAAATACGTCTTGAAGAGCTTACTGCGGCGCTTGACGGATATACCGGAGGATTTTTCTCCAGGCATTTGAGGAAATAGCTACCAAGCGGCAAGTTTTTTTGTATAATAGAAATCAAGCAAAAGCATTATGAAATTGTCAATTCTTATCCCAGTTTTTAACGAGCTACAGACTATCGAGGTGATTATCAACGAGGTCTTACGAGTGGAGGTTGGCATCGACAAGGAACTTGTGGTGGTAGATGATGCCTCGACGGACGGAACAAGGGAATTTTTAGAGAAATTTAGTCATCCTCAAGTGAAGAAGGTGTTTCACAAGAAAAACTCTGGCAAGGGGACAGCGCTTGCTTCAGCCTTAGAACAAGCGACAGGAGATATTATTCTTATTCAAGATGCCGACCTTGAGTATCCACCCGCTGAGAATTACAGAGGGTTGATTGAGCCTATTGTGAAAGGCTATGCCGATGTAGTTTACGGGTCGCGTTTCTTGGGGGTTCACAGGGTTTTCATGTTTTGGCATTATCTCGCGAATAAACTGTTAATCTTGATTACAAATATTTTATATAACACCATGCTTTCCGATATGGAAACAGGGGCAAAGGTATTTCGGGCTGAAGTTTTGAAAAATATGCAGATACGTTCCAGACGATTTAACGTCGAGCCAGAAATTACTGCAAAGGTTTTTAAAAAAGGGTTTCGTGTTCAGGAGGTTCCTATCGTTTACTGTGGGAGAACATACCGGGAAGGGAAAAAAATTGGATTTTTAGATTTTCTCGAGGCTATTTGGACACTTCTCTGGTACCGATTCTTCCCTTAACTGATTAAGATAGGGTAAGAGGATGAAAATACTGATTACCGGAGCAGCCGGGATGGTTGGCTCGCACTGCGCAGAATATTTTTCCAAGAAAAAATGGAAAGTCATCGCGCTCGATAATTTGATGCGTTCCCGGATTTTTGGCTCACGCGAGCGATCGGTTGAATATAATTGGCGCTATCTGAAAGGGCTTTCTTCTATCCGGTGTATCCTTCAGGATGTGCGGGATATTCATGCAGTAAAGCGCATCTTTCAGCGAGAAAAGCCAGACGTAGTGGTTCATGCCGCAGGCCAACCTGGAGTGCGTTTCTCATTGGAAAATCCACAAGAAGATTTCTCGATAAACGCCTTCGGTACCTTCAATATCCTTGAGGCTTTTTCTAAGGTAAATTCCCGAGGGACTTTTGTATACTGCTCGACCAATAAAGTATACGGCGATAACGTCAACCAGATTAAGCTTTGCAAAACTCAGTTGCGGTATCATTTTTCGGCAAGTTCCGGAGTAAGCGAACAAATGTGCATAGATCGTACGGGGCACACGCCATACGGTGTTTCTAAGTTGGCAGGGGATCTTTACGTGCAAGATTTCGGGCATACCTATCATCTGAGAACAGGAGTATTTCGGATGAGTTGTATTTATGGAACCCGCCAGTTTGGTTTTGAGGATCAAGGATGGGTTGCCTGGTTTGCTATACGCTTTTTTCAAGGTCTTCCTTTGGTTATCTATGGAGATGGCAAGCAAGTCCGGGATGTGCTTTGGGTGGGCGATTTAATTCAAGCATATGAGAGGTTTATTACCGGTCGGATGGAAAGCAATGTGTTCAATATTGGAGGAGGGACATCTTGCACTCTTTCGTTACTGGAATTAATAGCCCTGCTTGAAAAAATGACCAGAAAAACAGTAAGAATTTCCTTTAAACCCTGGCGTCCTTTTGACCAAAAGGTATATATATCTGATATTCGTAAAGTACAGCGGATTCTGGGGTGGAAGCCGTCAGTATCGCCGCAGCAAGGTGTTTCTAGGTTGTTTGGATGGATTCAGAGTAATCGAGCATTATTCTCCAAATAAATCTGAGAAATGAGCAAAGTAGTATTTTTAGACCGCGACGGGGTTGTGAATAAGTATCCAGGCGATAGCAATTACGTTCTTTCGCCGGAAAATCTAGAGATTTTGCCTGGGGTCCGCGAAGCAATACAGAAATTATGTAAACATGGTTTTTTAGTTTTTGTCGTTTCGAACCAAGCGTGCGTATCAAAAGGCCTGGTGAGCGCCGAGACGCTGATTTCTATGACTGAAAATTTGCTTTCTGAACTCGACGGGCATCATGCTTTTATCGAGGGAGTATACTATTGTATTCATACCGAAGAACAGAATTGCCGTTTCCGTAAACCAAATACCGGAATATTCGAGCAGATTTTTCAAGAGCGAAAATTTTGCCTTGCTGATATGCAGCCAGTCCCTTTTTTTATCGGAGACAGTATTCGGGATGTAAAAGCCGCAAAGGCTTTCGGTTTAAGGAGCATTCTAGTTTTTTCCGGCCGCGAAAAACCCCAACGATATACGCAGTGGGAAACTGTGCCTGATTATACTTTTGATGATTTGCAGTCTGCCGTAGAGTTTGTGGTTTCCGAACAATAAGTACCAGAGTCGTTTTCCGAACCGTTCAATAAGCAATGGAAAAAATTTGGATTGTTTATGCCAGCTGTGGCGGCGGCCACAAAAAGGCGGCAGAGGCGATTGCCGAAAAACTTCAGACTCTGGGGCAGGTACGCCTGTTAAACATTTTGGATTTTACAAACATCCGGATTAAGGCTATTTTCGAAGATGGATACCGAAGGTTGATCGTTTCCTATGGGTTTTTATGGAAATACTTATTTTTGCTTTTTAAGGCTCGCTTTATTCAGAGAGGCCCTTTTGGTTTTCATGATTGGCTTCAGCGTCTCTGTTTTCGTAGATTTATCCAAGAGTTTAAGCAGGAAGAACCGCGGATTTTTATCTCAACTCATTTTATCCCCTCGCAAATCGCCTCATGGCTCAAACAATGGTATCCTTTAACCCGTGTTGTTACCTGTATTACTGATTTTGGGGTGCACCCCCTGTGGGTTTCAAAGGGTACTGATTTCTACTCAGTTGCGAGTCAATCAACAGGGATGATTTTAACGCATACCTACGGTGTGGCTCAAGAAAAAATCTGGTATACGGGAATTCCCTTACGCTCGTCTTTGCTCAAAAACTACGATACCCAAGTTCTGCATACTTTGCATGGCAAGCCCCCGGGTTTTGGCATACTTCTGTTTTCGAGTTATATCGCACAAGGTCCGCTACGGGAAATCATCGAACGATTTCATAAAACCAGTGCGTTGTTCGTTATTTATGGAACAGATAAAAAGCTGCAGGCATATATTGAGCAGAAAGCAAAGACTGCATTTTACCTTCGTGGATTTTCCAGTTTTGAGCGCATTTGGGAACTCATGGAGATTGTTGATATTGTTGTCACCAAACCTGGCGGGCTTACAGTTTCGGAGTGCCTTGCAAAACATAAGCCGATGGTCTTTATGTACGCTATCTACGGGCAAGAAACAGAAAACGCTCAAGCGATGGTTGAGGAAAAAACGGCATTTTACCCCCGTTCTCCGCTAACCCTCCAGGAAACGATTGAGATTTTACGGAACGATCCTGCTTTACGCGCTCGCATGGTTATCAACATTGAAAATTTTATCCGCAGGAACCATACGCACGATTTTATTACTCAAATCAACTCGTTGGTCAATAAGCACAATGGTTGTTAAGGTCATTTTTGGATTGGAAGTGAACAGAGTTTTTGATTATTCTGCAACAACTGCTCTTTTGCCAGGTGTGCGGGTCTGGGTTGATTTTGCGCGGAGAAAAACCATAGGCTTCGTTGTTGGTTTTTCCCAGGAATCGTCCTTCGAGAGACCTTTAAAACCTATCCTGGAAGTGCTCGACAACAGTCCGGTATTTTCTCAACACATGCTTTTCTTGGCGAAAATGCTTTCCGAGCGGTACCTCTGTCCGGAAGGGGAGATACTGAAGATGATGTTGCCTAAGGCGCTCCGCGGGCGTACCAAAACAGATGAAGATTTTCCACGGGAATGCTCAACGGTTTTCGATAACGCCCATGCGCGCTATATCAAAGAAGAATACTGGCGTACTCAGCGTTTCGGGCAGTATCGATGTATTATAGAGGATTGTTTGGAAAAAAATTCTGGGGTAATCATTTGCGTTCCTCAAAGAGAAGACATAGCAATATTCACCGATTTTCTTGATACATTTTGCAAAAACAAGTATTGTGTTTTTTTTAGCCAACAGCCCGCTTTAGAACAGTTGTTGAATTGGAAAAAAGTCAGGCAGAAACAGATCGCCATAGCTCTGGGAACGCGTTCCTGCATATTTTCCCCGTTCGATCGGCTCGGGGCGGTTATTATCGAAAAGGAAAGTTTCTACGGGCACTATCAGACCGAGAAACCATTTTACCATGTGCGTGATGTCGGAGTTCTTTTATGCCAGATCAAAAAGGCACAGTTGGTGCTTTCTTCAGATACGATGTCCGTCAAAGCTCGAATGCTGACGAAAGGGCAAAAGATGATTGACTATACGGTTCCCAATACCCAAAGAATAGCGGTTTTGGACACGCAAGCTCAGAAAAGCAAGGGCTACCCGCTTACTTTTTTGGTTCAGGAAGTGCTTCGGGCGCAGTTAGCGCAAAAAAAGAAGGTAATTTTATTCTGGGATAAAAAGGGTTTTTCTTCCCTTGTAGTTTGTAACCAATGCGGGCATACGCCCCATTGTCCCCGTTGCAGTGTTTCGCTCCGATATGTTTTCGCCGAGAAAGCCTATAGGTGTCCGCGGTGTAGTTTTGTTGAAGAAGCAAAGGACAGCTGTCCCGTTTGTCTTAAAGGATATTTACGGAGCCGGGGAGCCGGTATCGAACGCATTGTCCAGAGTTTGCAGAAAATTTTCCCCGAGGCAAGCATCGCGATGACCGAGAAAAAAGATTTTTTTCAAGATAACTGGGATATTCTTGTGGCGACAGAAAAGATTTTCTACGCGCCGGGAGTATACGCGGTACCCTGCGTGATTGTTCTCGGCATCGATGCTGTTTTCTCGCGCCCGCGCTTTGACTCTGCCGAGGAAGGGTTCATTGTTTTGAAAAGACTCGTTAGTCTTGCCAGAGAACATATGTATATTTTTACCGGTAATCCAGCCTATTACCCTGTTGCCGGACTGATGAAGAAAGAAAAATGGTTTTATCTTCAGGAATTAAAATCACGCCGTGAACTTTGGTATCCACCCTATGGGTTTCTTGCCGAAATTAATCTCCGGGCTAAAAAACAAGCAAAAGTCCTGCAAAAAGCAGCTTTACTTTCGCAGAAGATGAGAGTATATTCTAAACACGCTGAGTGTGTTTTTGTTTCAACGCCCCAAGAGGGACAGCCGTTAAAACTAAGGGGCAATTTTTATTATACGGTTACAGCCAGAGCGAAGAATTTCGCCACGCTTCGTGATATGATTTTAAGTGTCTGGCGAGACGCGGGGAACGCGAGCGTGAAAATAGCAACTGCGATTTACTCTTAGGATAATGAAAATCATTTTTTTTGGAAGTAGCACTTTTTCCTGCAGGGTTCTCCAGTATTTAAGAAATCAGGGGCAGGATGTCTGCGCAGTAGTAACGGTTCCGGCACGACCTGCAGGCAGGGGCTTGTCGCTCAGAAATACTGATGTGAAATCTTGTGCGGAAAATCTGCGTATACCAGTTTTTTCAGTGTCCAACCTCCAGAGCCAGGAATTTATCAATACACTGAAAGCATTCCAAGCCGATCTTTTTCTTGTCGCTTCTTATGGAAAGATTATTCCTCGAGAGATTTTAGCTTGCGCTCAGAAATTAGCCGTAGGTATTCATCCTTCCCTTCTGCCGTTCTATCGCGGTTCGGCCCCCATTAACTGGGCTTTGCTTCGAGGCGATTTATATACCGGTGTTACCTTTTTCAAAGTGAATGAACAAATGGACGCTGGAGACATTATCATGCAGGAACGATTGCAGATCGCAGATTCGGATGATTATCCTTCGCTTACGGAAAAACTCCTCAATGTAACAGAAAAAATGTTGCCAGTTTTGCTCGATAAGGTCAAGAGGAACGTTTATTCCTTAAGTGCGCAAGATTATTCGCGGGTTACTTTTGCTGTCAAGATTACCAATGATACGGCTAGGATTGATTGGGGGAAATCCGCGGCAGAACTTTCAAATCTCATCCGAGGGCTTCGGTTCTATCCTTCGGCTTTCTGCCTTTTTCGCAGAAAAAGACTAAAAATACTGAAAGCTGTCCCGAAATTCGGAACAGGAACTGCCGCGCACGGGGAAGTTATAAAAGTCGGCAAAGACTTTTTTGAAGTTGCCACTGGAAAAGGTAATATCTGTATCTATGAGGTTCAGCTTGAGGGGAGAAAGATTGCATCCGCGCTTTCGTTTCTGAACGGCCACCGAGTTTTACCGGGAGAAATTCTTGAATGAGAAAAAAGGGAATTTGTAAAAGAGAAAAAGTACTCATCACCGCGGGAGCTACGTGGGTTCGGATCGATCATGTCCGGTGTCTCACGAATCTTGCGCGGGGATTGACCGGGTATCGTCTGGCAAGATACTTTGCTCAACGTGGATATCAGGTTACATTGCTTTTAGGCCCGACCGAGTTTGAACCGATTTCTTCCAAAAACTTAATGCTCCGTCGATTTCGTTATTATCGAGACTTAGAAAAAATTCTTCGTCGTGAGCTTTCCCGAAAACGATACGCGATAATCATCCACTCAGCAGCTGTTTCGGATTATGCTCCGCGGAGAATATATTCCGGGAAGATTTCTTCCAAAAAAGAGCTTTTGCTGAAGCTTACGCCATTGCCAAAACTGCTTCCGATGATCCGAAGGCACGCTCCTGCTGCGGTCTTAGTCCAATTTAAACTCGAGAATACGGCAAACAAAAAAGATCTCTATGGGGCTGCTCTCCAGAGCTTGCGAAGAAATAAGACGGATTTTGTCGTAGCCAACTCGCTGAAAGATATTGAAAACGGGGATTATACGCGGTATATTATGGATGCGACTGGCAATAGAATTGTGGCTTTCGGCGGTGAGCTTCCTCGAAAGCTTCTGAGGGTTATTCAGGAACGAATGCGATCGTAATGCCGAAAAAAGATAAAAATATACTTTTAGGAGTGACATCGAGTGTTGCTCTCTACAAAAGCTGCGAGCTTGTTCGTCTTTTGCGGAAAGACGGTTTCGCAGTGAAAGTAGTGATGACGCCTGCATCGACCAAGCTTATTACCCCGTATCTTTTTGAGACGCTGAGTCAGAATCCGGTTTACTGTGAGATGTTTGCTCATACGCAGGAGTATTCTATTGAGCACATTGCGCTTGCTGAATGGGCTTCAGTATGTGTTGTGGCTCCTTGTACCTTGGCAACACTTTCAAAACTTGCCACGGGAGTCTGCGACAATCTATTAACGACCACCGTCTTTTCTTTTAATGCCGAGAAAAAAATCCTGCTTGCTCCTGCAATGAATACCGAGATGTGGAAGAATCCTGTTACCCAGGACAATCTGGATGTCCTGCGGCGGAATAAGCGCGTTGTTCTTGTTGGTCCGGCAAAAGGTCCTTTGGCTTGTGGCGTTTCTGGAACGGGGAGGATGGCCGAGCCAAGGGAAATTCTGTCTGCGATAAAAGCGATTTTAGCATAATGAAGTGCCCATTCTGCGGGTTGAATACTGACAAGGTTGTGGATTCGCGGGAAACGGCGGATTCTTCCGCTGTGCGCAGGCGGAGAGAGTGTCTCAAATGCAAAAAACGATTTACCACCTATGAATATGTAGAAAAAATTCCTCTGATGGTTGTAAAAAAAGACGGTAGACGCGAAGCATTTAGCCGAGAAAAGATTCTTGCTGGACTTCTCAAGGCCTGCCAAAAACGCCCGGTAGGCCTTGAAGAACTTAGCAAGGTAGCCTATTCGATAGAGCAACAGCTCCTTGATCGGAACAAGCAAGAAGTTTCTTCCGAAGAAATTGGTGAATTTGTCATGAAGCATCTCGACAAGATCGATGCTGTCGCTTATGTAAGATTTGCTTCAGTGTATCGGCAATTTAAAGATGTGAATGAATTCATGAAAGAGTTAAAAATCCTTTTGGATAAGCGAGGGTGGAAGAAATGATCGAGGTAGAGCTTGCCCGCATTTTAATCGATGAAGCTAAGGCAGAGCAGGTGATTGTTCTGAAAGATAAAACCCAAGAGAGGTTCTTGCCTATTGTGATCGGTATCAACGAGGCTCTGGCGATTCGAATGAAATTGAGCGGCGTTAAACCTCCGAGGCCCCTTACGCATGATCTCATTGTGTCTCTGCTTGCGCATCTTGAGGCAGCGGTCAAAAAAATCATTATTGATAATATTGAAGAAGGGACTTTTTTTGCCAAACTTATCGTCGAAGCAAAAGACGGGGTAACCAAAATCGTTGATTCACGGCCTTCCGACGCAGTTGCATTGGCAGTGCGTTTGGGGGTCCCATTGTTTGTTGAAGAAGAGGTATTCCAGAAGTCAAACCAACGGTAACAATGCGTATTGGTATTCTTGCTGATACGCACGACAACATCCCAAGAATCCAAGAGGCGATAGCGTTCTTTATGCAGCAGGGAATCGAAATGATGCTGCATGCTGGTGATTTCATAGCTCCGTTCTCAGTCAAAATTCTCAATACAGTAGAGTGTGAATGGCGTGGGGTTTTTGGAAATAATGACGGGGAACGGGATGGCCTTCAAAGAATATCCAGGGGAAAGATTGTTCCTGGTCCTTTATTGCTGACTCTTGGCGGAAAAACAATTGCCCTGATGCATGATTATCAAAAAACAGATTCTGATATTATCATTTGCGGGCATACCCATACTCCTCAAATTACTGAGAAAAATTTACAGCTTTTGCTCAACCCCGGAGAGGCGTGCGGCTGGGTATCCGGGAAAGCAACGGTTGCTTTACTTGATACCGAAACTATGAAAGCAGAAATAGTCTCTATTTAAACAATGCTTCTTGAGAAAATTTTTAAAGCCATTCCCTACTTTTCTGTTCTGCAGAGAACCGCACGTGAACATCAACTTGAAGTCTGGCTTGTTGGCGGGTGCATCCGTGATGCCATCCTCGGTTTTCCTAAGGGGAGTGATTTTGATTTTGTTGTCTCAAGCGACGTCGAGCGTTTCACCGCTGATTTCTCCCGGAACATCCATGGGCGCCTTGTCATTCTTGATAAAGAGCTAAGAAATATTCGGATAGTAAAAGTCCATAGCCAGGATACCTATCATTTTGATTTCAGCGTATTGCGCAGTTCGAATCTTTTCAAAGATCTTGCCGAACGTGATCTCAGTATTAACGCTCTTGCTATCGATATCCATGATCAACAGGGCAGGATCATTGATCCCACGGGGGGAATCGCTGACATTTTTCAGAAGAAACTCAGGTTTATTTCGGAAAAAAACATTTGCGATGATCCGTTGCGGATTCTGCGTATCTTTTCATTCGCCGCTCGTCTAGGATTTTCTATCGTTCCACAATCACGCAAGTGGGTTAAGCTTCATAAAAAGAAAATTTTTTCCGTATCCGCGGAACGGATCCATGAAGAACTTTGTAAGATTCTGCGTACCCATCGGACGCCGCAGGTATTCCAAATGATGGATAGCACTGGGGTGCTGTCGGTTCTGATCCCCGAGTGGCGCAGATTACAAGGCGTACGTCAGGGAGGATATCATCATCTCGACGTGCGCAACCACTCGCAGGCAACCCTGGAGAATCTGGAAGAAATTTTGCGGAAGGAATATTTATTCCCTGCCTTAAAGGAATTTCTTGCAGAGTCTGTTTCCCGGGAGCTCTCCCGCGAGCATCTTCTGAAAATAGGAGCTTTACTCCATGATATTGGAAAACCGAAAGCCAAGAGGCGCACAAAAAAACGAGTTACATTTTACAGCCATGAGAAGATCGGCCGAGATATGCTTGAGGTTATCCTGAAGCGGCTTGCTTTCTCCAATAAAGAGATAGAGTTTTTGAAAACCGTCGTTTTTTTTCACTTACGACCTGGTTATCTTGCTGAAGCAAGTCCGCTTTCTCGCAAGGCCGTCTTCCGTTTTTTTCGAAGCAGTGATCCGGAGGGACCATCGGTGCTTTTTCTTGCCTGCGCTGATTTGGCCGCCACGAAAGGACGGCATTTTCCCGCTCATCTGCATAGGAAGTCAAAGAATCTTTTCTGGAAGCTCCTTCGCGGTTATTTTCGGGAGAAAAAAAGGAAATCATTCCCGCGTTTCGTAAATGGGCATGATATTATGAAATCCTGCGGCATATCGCCTTCGCCCCTTGTAGGCAAGACTTTGTTTTACTTGGAGGAGTTGCAGCATTTAGGGAAGATTAAGAACCGGAAAGAGGCAATGACTGCCGCGGCAACATTTGTAAAAAAACATGCAACTGAAGAATGCTGAAATAACAGTCTTTCAGGGCGATATTACTGAGCTTCGGGTTGATGCGATTGTGAACGCGGCGAACAATCATTTTTTTATGGGAGGAGGAGTAGCAAAGGCTATCAAGCAGAAAGGCGGAGTCACGATAGAGGAAGAAGCTGTGCGTCAAGGACCGGTTGCTATCGGTGAATCAAGACTCACCGGAGGAGGAAAACTTCCGGCGCGCTTTGTTATCCATGCTGTGACGATGGGTATGGATTTTAGGACAAGCGAACTTTTTATCCGGCAAGCTGCGTCTTCAGCGCTTCGGTGTGCCCATGCACATAACATTTGTTCGCTTGCATTCTGCGCTCTCGGCTGTGGTGTGGGAGGTTTTTCCTATAAAGATTCAGCAAAGATTATTGCCCAGGAGATCTACAGATATTTTTTAACTGAAAGGTCTCCAGTGCTTCAGAAAATTATTTTGGTCCTTTTTTCACCGGAAGCGTTTCAAGATTTTCGAAAATATGGGGAGGGGTATTTACAGTATATGAAAGAGAAGATGGCGCAAGGCCCATTTGTGACCGTCGATGGAATTGTTCTCTATCAAGACGGGATAGTACTTATTGAACGATTGAATCCTCCCTTGGGCTGGGCTTTGCCGGGAGGGTTTGTTGATTATGGTGAAAGCGTGGAAGACGCGGTGATACGCGAAATCAAAGAAGAAACGAATCTGGATTTTTACGACTATAAGCAGTTTCGTGTTTTTTCATCTCCGAAGCGTGATCCCCGATTCCACACGATTTCGGTAGTTTTTTCGGGGCAAGCGAAAGGTTGTTTATCAGCTGCCTCTGATGCGCGTTCAGCAAAGGTTTTTCCTTATCATAATCTTCCCGATGCTATAGCCTTTGACCATAAGGAAATCATCGAGGCCTACAAAACGTCCATCGGTATACCGTAGAATCGAGCGCTATGGTTTTTCAATCTGCTTTTGTGATAAAGTTTTGCTAGAATGGATCCCATTTTTAATGGCATGATCGGACACTCAGATAAGAATCCAGAAAATCCCCTATCGTGAGTTTGACTCAAAAACCTTCCGTCACGGTTGTTGAAGCCTCTGCGGGCTCAGGTAAGACGTATGCTTTAGCTCAGCAGTATCTTACTCTTTTACTGAGTCCAGATTTTGCTTCACAAAAAATAATTCTCCGGAGCATACTCGCAATTACCTTCACGAATAAGGCAATGATCGAGATGAAAGAGCGGATTCTTGAGTTACTCAAGAAGCTAGCGCTTGGCCAGTTTTCTTCGGTCCAAGAGGAACGCAATCTTTTGGAAAAGATCGGACTTAAAAAAGAGCAGGCCCAGCAGAGCGCCAGCCAAATCATCGAAATGATCATCGCTCACTATAATTTTTTCCAAATTCAGACGATTGATAGTTTTGTCAACGCCTTACTCTCTGGATGTGCTTTTTCTATCGGCCGCTCAGCAAGCTTCCGCATCAGGAAAGATTATGCCAAAGAACTTTCCTATTGCCTTGATTTGGTCATTGAAGAAGCGTTGGTGAACAAAGAGATTTATAATTTTTTTGAGGAATTCCTTGAGCATTACCTTTTTGTGGAAAACCGGATGAGCTGGTTTCCCAAAAAAGATATCATCCGTCTGATGCATTCATTTTTTACCCTGGGAAATAGATCCGGGAGATTTTTTAAACTTTCATCCGGAGAAAGCGCTACAGTTATAAAATTAAAGAAGCGTATTTTTTCCCAAATCCGCGATTTCCTCGGTTCTATTCCCGAAGGGTTCAATATACGAGAAAAAAACTCCATCAAAACATTTGTCGAGGAGAGTAAGGATATTTTTGACATTAGCGATCTGCCCGGGGTGTTCAAGAAGGAGAGCATGCCGTTTCATAAGGACAAAAGTCCGGATAGTTCTTTATTAAGGAAATGGATATCACTGCGGGCGGAACTTGTGAGGCTCATGGAACTCGATTCGACAGTATTCTACAATCCCTATATTAAACTTTTTGCGCTCCTGTCCGGTTTTCTCGAAACATTTTCTCAGCGCGAAGACGTACTTTTCCTCGAAGAGCTTAACCGGACCGCACAGAAGCTTTTTGATCCAGGAGGGATTAGCTTGGCAGAAATTTACTATCGGCTTGCCTTGCGGTTTCGCCACTACTTGATCGATGAATTTCAAGATACGAGTATTTTACAATGGGAGAATTTCCGGGTGATGGTCGAAGAGGCTCTCGCTACCGGGGGGAGTCTTTTTTACGTGGGAGACAAGAAGCAAGCAATCTATCGTTTTCGAGGTGGCGAGGTGGGGTTGTTTGATGCCGTTGCCCGGCAATTTTCTTGTTTTTCTGTTACTCGGATGTCTCTTACGAAAAATTATCGTAGCCAAAAAACCATAGTGGAATTCAATAACTGTATTTTTGCTCCAGAGAATCTGGAGAGATTTCTGCAGGAAGCTCAGATACAGGAAGAGCTCGCGTGCCTCTCTGGTGCCCAGAAGGAAATACTCGATATTTTCTCTGATGCCAGCCAGATTCCCCAAGAAGAAAATTCTCAAGGGTATGTTTCAGTTCAACATATTACTGAATCCACGCATACCGAACGCGATCAATTGATTCGGTCAAAAATTACTCACCTTCTTTCGGAGCTTTCCAGCCGTTTTCATTCTCGGGATATTGCTTTTCTTTGCCGGGATAATAACGAAGTCGAATTAGTCAGCTCTTGGCTTCTGGAGGCTGGATTTTCCGTGGAATCAGAGAAAACTTTGAATATTACCGAGAATTTTCTGGTGAAAGAAGTCGTCCTTTTCTTAAAATTTTTGCATTCCCCGGTTGATGATCTGAGTTTTGCTGGTTTTATCAGGAGTAGTTTTTTTTGCCAGGCTGCCGGTGTTTCAGAAAATGAGATTGCTGATTTTATTTTTCGATCTCACGCATGCGCAATGTTTCCTGCTCAAGCTCTGTACCGATTATTCCGGAAGAATTACTCGGTGATTTGGGAAAACTATATCGAGGAGTTTTTCAAAAAGGTTGGATTTATTTCCGTCTACGAACTCGTGGTTAGCATCTGTTGGCGTTTTTCCATTACCAGCATATTTCCGAATGAACAGGCGTTTCTTATGGGATTTCTTGAGATCATTCAAGAAAAGGAAGATGAGTATGTCGATCTTGGGGGATTTTTGGATTATTTAGAGAGCTTGCCAGTCGAGAGTAAATACTTGAATGGTTTGGTTTCCGATTCGATAAAGGTACTCACCATTCATAAATCAAAAGGGCTCGAATTCCCGGTTGTTGTCATCCCATTTCTGCGTATGGAAATTAATCCTGAAAGTACAAGCCACGATGCCGCCGCATTTATTGATGAGCATGTTCTCGCCGAATTTGGTCTGATGCGTATTACTAAGGTACACCGGGCCTATTCACCTCTGCTCCAGAAGATTTATGCCGAGGCTTACAAGAAAGCCTGTGTGGATGAATTGAATGCTCTTTACGTCGCGCTTACCCGGGCCCAGCGCGAGCTGTATATTTTTATCCCGCCAAAAAGCGGCAGGAGTAATAACAAGGCTATTTTTCTTATGCCGAAAGAAAAGCTTGAGTATGGAACAAAAGTAGTTTATCCGGATCGTAAGAAATCCCAGGCACAGACGCTTTGTTTGGTTGAGCCTGTTGTTCAATATGACTGGATACATATAGTACAAGGCGAATTTGACAGCTCTGATTTTTTTCTTCGCCGCAACCAAATACAGCAAGGAATTTTACAGCACATGCTTCTTGCGCAGCTAGGAGACTGCGCCAAAGGGAACCTGAAGTTTACGATCGCTGCCGCTGTCGAGAGCGTTGTTCAACGATATCCCTGGGTGGATAAGGCTGAGAGCAATGTTTTTCTGGAAAGAATCCTGCATGAGGAAAATCTGCATCAATTTTTCTATCTTTCTTCCGGAGTTGTTTTTTGCGAAAAAGAAGTAACCGATGCCCGGGGAGATCTAAAACGTATTGATAGGCTTATTCTTCTCGAACAAGAAGTCTGGATTATCGACTATAAGAGCTCTTTTCAGGAGGAAGCGGCGCGCCGCAAGCAGATACGTGAATATCGCACAATAATCCAAGCCATGTATTCTGGTTTTCTGGTTCGATGTTTCTTCGTCTACCTCGACAGCTTAACCGCTGAGGAATTTCATGGATAAGATCATTAGTTGGGATTTGGGCGAAAACTTTGTCGAGAAGCTTGCTGATTTTTTAATAGATTCCCATAAGCAGAGTATAGATTTCAGCAACGTTATCTGTGTTTTCGGTGGTAAAAGGCCGGCGTTATTTTTGCGTCGCGCATTGGCCCATAGGCTTAGACAACCATGTTTCCCGCCGCGGATATTTTCTATGGATGAATTTGTCAGTTACCTTGCCGTTGGGTTCGAGCAACATGAAACGCTTGGAAGGTTAGATGCAGCGTATATGGTGTATCAGTTAGCCCGAAGATACGCACCAACAATTGTGGAGAAATTCCAGGGGTTTGCAGATTTTCTGCCCTGGGCCGACGAGATCGTTTCTTTTCTGGAGCAGGTTGATTTGGAGCTGATCAGCGATGAGCAGCTTCGTTCCGTGGAAAAAAGCGCAACCATTGGATATGATGTCCCCCCAACGATTAATTCGCTCTTGGCAAATATTATTCTTTTGCGCAAGGCCTGGCATTGTTCTCTGCGCGATCAGAAAATTTTTTCCCGTGGATTACTCTATCAAGAAGCCGCGGCGCAATCGGCCAAGAAAGACCTGGCTGGGGTCTCTCAGATTGTTTTTTGCAATTTTTTCTACCTCCATGCCACAGAGTTGGCAATTCTGAAGAATATAATCATACGCGACAAAGGTGTCTGTATTTTTCAGGGTTCTCAGGACGATTGGTCAGTTTTAAAAAAAGTAGCCAAAGAGCTGAACGTCTCTATTCAGCCTGGTTCTTCTGCTTCGGAAATTCCAAAATTTTCGGTTATTCAGGCGTTTGATCTGCATTCGCAGGTTTGTGCAGTCCGTAGGATTTTCCAGAAAATTACTTCGCCGGAAAAAACCGTGATTGTTTTGCCGCGTCCGGAAACGGTAGTTCCACTTTTAGTGGGGATGGCTGATATCTTGAAAACATGCAATGTTTCCATGGGATTTCCGGTCAAAAAAAACCAGCTGTTTGCTTTCTTTTATCATCTGAAGGAATGCCAGGTAACGCGGAGAGGAGAATGTTACTATACTCCGAATTATCTGAAACTTTTGCAGCACCCGATCATTAAGAACTTAAAGCTTCACCAGGATCACCAGGTTACCCGGGTGCTTATTCATAAGCTTGAAGATGTGCTTTCGGGAAAACAATCCAGCTCTATTGGAGGAGCTGTTTTTTTGCGGCTTGCCGATGTAGAGCAAGAGCAGATGATTATTTGTTCTGCTCAGGAAACGCTTGCGCATCTTGGTATCGATCTTGCCGTGCAGGATTTGAAAGATATTCTTAGCGAGCTCAACCGAAAATTTTTTACAGCCTGGGAGAGCATATCAAACTTTTCCGAATTTGCCGAACAGATAAGTCTTTTGATTGAGTTAATCGCAGCAAAGAGCAATCTCGCTGATTTCCCATCTAACCTTAAAATTCTCCAACGCTTCCAGGAACTGAGCGAGTCGATGGTCAAATTCTCATTTGCCCAAGAAAAGTTTTCGGCAGAAAACATCTGGGATATTTTTATGCATTTGCTCGAAGGAGAATTGGTCTCTTTCCACGGTTCTCCTCTGCAAGGGACTCAAGTGCTTGGTCTTTTTGAGACCCGTTCGCTTAATTTTGAGAATGTTATTGTGATGGATATGAATGAGTCGGTCCTGCCAAAATTAAAAATACATGAGCCCCTTATTCCCCGGGAAGTTATGATTAATCTGGGATTAGACCGTCTGGAGAAGGAAGAAGAAATTCAGCGCTATCAGTTTATGCGTTTGATTCAGGGGTGTGGCCAGGCTTATTTTGTTTATGAGCACAATGAGCTCAAAGAAAAAAGTAGATTTCTTGAAGCTTTGCTTTGGCAGGAGCAGAAAAAGAAAAGGACGCTTGAGCTTCAAGTATTTCCGCGTATTTCGTTTCATTTCAGGGTGCACCCGAAACCTGGAGAAATACGAAAGACCGGGCCTATGGTTGATTTTCTCAAAAAACAAGTTTATTCGGCAAGCCGCGTTAATACCTATATTCGTTGTCCGGTTCAGTTTTATTTTCAGTATGTGCTTGGTTTAAAGGAGACAGAAGATCTTTTGGAAGAGCCGGATCAGGCGTATCTTGGCATTTTTCTTCATGAGTTGCTTGCCGAAACATTCGGAAGATTTAAGGACAGAGATATTACTCTTGACCAAAAGTTCCAAGAATATTTTTTTCGCCGGATGGATGAGAAATTCGAACTTGAAATATCCCGCAGGATGCGGTCGGGAGCACTTTTATTGCACAGAATTGTGCGTAATCGATTAGAACATTTTCTTGAGGCAGAAAAAAGAAGGAACATATCCAGAATTATTTGTTTGGAGGAGGAAAAATTGGGGAGTGTGGCATTGTCTGGGATGACAATACAGTTCCGCTATACGATTGATCGGATGGATGAACTTCCTGATCGCCGCTTGCTCATACTTGATTATAAAAGCGGCGCAAATGTAATCGCCCCAAAAAGATTTTCCGGGCTTTCTCAAATGCGCTTAGACCGGAAGTCTATACAAGAAATCATTCGGTCATTTCAGCTGCCTCTTTACCATCACTTTACTGCTCAAGAATTTCCCGGATATTCTGTTTCTGCCGAATTATACAGCTTGCGTACTCTGGAGCGGCATAGTTTCATTTCGTCCCAGGAAGAAGATCATGCCGAGGAAATTCTTGATATTTGTTTCAGAGCGCTTGCGTTCGTGTTCACCGAAATCTTTAACCAGGATTTTCCATTCTTGCCTGACCGAGATGAGCGTAAATGTTCCGCGTGCCCGTACCAAGGGATGTGCAGGTAACAGATGTTTTTGACCGTTACCCTCAATCCGTCAATCGACAAAGTTGTTTGGTTATCAGATCAAAAGATAGCTCCAGAAACAAAGACAGCGAAGGTTCAGCTGTATCCCGCCGGGAAAGGGATCAATGTTTCCCGGGCGCTGTGTTCTTCCGGAGTCCCTGTTTGTGCTACCGGTTTTTTAGGGGGAGTTTCTGGTGCGTGGGTAGAGAGAGGTTTGCGGAAAGAGAGGATACCCAACAGTTTTTATTTCATCCAAGGTAAGACGCGGGTCAACACTTCTTTTATTCAGCGTAAAACTGGACGGATCGTACGACGCGACCTTGAATCCGGGCCGGTAATTTCCAAAAGAGAACGGAAATTTTTTATCCTTCACTATTTGTCTTTGTTGAAGCAAAGCCGGTGTGTAATTTTTTCCGGAAGCTGCCTTCCCGGTCAAGAATCGCTCTATGCCCATCTCGTCCGTATTGCCCAAAAGCATAAAGTTCCCACTGTCTTAGACACCCGAGGCAAGTCTTTGGCGTTGGCGGTGCTGGAAAAACCGGATATCCTGAAGATTAACAGGAAAGAAGCCGAAGAATTATTTGGCAGAAAACTTCCTTCTTTTCTTTCGGTACGGAAAGTGCTTCGGGCCATAATGAACCGCGGTATACAGGTTGGTATTATTACTCTCGCAAGCCAGGGTGCCGTGGCTGGTGATTCAAGCGGACTATTACTCGCTAAACCTCCAAAGATTCAAATACAAAACTACGTTGGGTGTGGAGACGCTTTTCTGGCCGGATTTTGCAAAGATTACTTTCAGCACCCTTGCCTGTCGCAAGCTTTAAAAACAGCAACGGCATGGGCCTTAGCGAATACGACAACATTCTTTCCTGGTAAGCTTCGAGCGCAAGACATAGGTACTTTTCTGCCCCAGATCCAAATGAGAAATTTCTGATTTTCTTCTCACTACCCTCAGCGTTTTAGTTACGAAGAGCGCCAAACCGGAAAGAGCAAAAATCATAGGCGGGGTATTTGTGCATTCTATGTGAGAAGATGCGGCGCTGCGTCAATAAATGAAGTATTCACAGAATCGACAGGCCAAATTAGCATTATGGAAAGAGATCTTTCTGGATGGCTTTAGTCCAATACTCTGAAGTAAAGAAGAATGAGCTGATAGGACAAATCCCGTATATCCTTGGCAACGCCTTTTAAAGAAATCGCCAATTTTTGCATAGGTATCGACGAGCGCCTGAGATTCACCCATGCGTATTCCGTATTCTGGATTGAGTACAACAAATCCTTTTCCGCGGGGGACAAGAGTCTGAGAAAAATCACACACAGAAAAATCAATCATTTCGCTGACACCGGCGCGTTCTGCATTCTTGCGGGCAGCTTCCACAGCTTCCGGGCGGATATCGGTCGCAATGATTTTTGTTTGCGGATGTTCGATTTCTTTTTCTTTCAATTCTCGTTTGATGTCTTCCCAGAGTGTATGGTCAAAATCCTTGATATGCATGAATCCAAAGTTATGCCTTAAGATTCCAGGAGCCCGGCGCTTGGCGATAAGAGCCGCTTCGATTGCGAGCGTTCCGCTGCCACACATAGGGTTGATAAAATTTTCTCTTCCGGAATATCCCGTGGCAAAGACGAGTGCTGCGGCTAAAGTTTCTTGGAGTGGAGCCTGGAGAGGTATTTTACGGTATTCTCGTTTGCTCAATGTTTCTCCTGAAGAATCGAGATACAGAGAGACGGAATTCTCTTTCCAGTAAATATACAACACTGTTTTGTCGCGGGCGGATCCGGAATCAGGTCGCTCTCCTTTTAGCCTTCGTAAGCGGTCAACCACCGCATCTTTACATTTAAGGTTGACGATTCTTTGGTCGCGGATCGTTGGGTTTTCGACATTTGAGAACACGCTAAAGTACCCGTTTGTATCGATGTAGTTTTCCCAGGGAAAAGAAGTAACGCCCTTATAGAGTTCTTCGATATTTCCACAATGAAATCTTTTCAGGAGCATGAATACATGGTGGACGCAGCGCAGAGAAAGGTTGAGCCTGATTATATCTTTCAGCGTTCCTGACAGGGCGACTCCTCCTTCGGTTACTTCTGCTTCGGAAAACCCAAGCTGTTTTATCTCGGATGCCGCGTACTGTACAAGATCTTTCGCGGTACCGATAAAAATAATGTGTTCTTTCATAAAAATCATTCTATTACATTTTCACTCCTTTGTCACTTCAACTCTTGAAAAAACGGTATTTCAGGATACAATTATCAAACACAGATGAAAAGGATCAAAACAATATTGTTCATCGCCGTAAGCATTCTGCTTGTAGTTTTTATCTGGCATAAAGCGGCGCTTTTCTTTCAGGAAAATCAAGTGCTTCGTGAGGTTATAGCCCGGTTGCAGGCAGATTCACGGATTGCCGAAGTACTGGTGACGCAGGTGCACTATGATGAAAATACCGGAAAAAACTTTACCACGATAAAATTTCTCGAATACGATACGGAAAATAGACCCCTTGTTCCCAGATATTTTACCTTTGCCGGAAACATCATCCAGTTTCAGTCTTTGGTGGTGCGGTTTACCGACGATTTCATTAAGGCCAATGATCCCCGGCGCGGGAAGAGTATTTACCTCTTCTGGAAAGTATTTTTGCTGGACGGGAAGAATACTCAGGAGTACGCGCTTACGCGAATTAACGAGATTCCAATGGGCTACAGGCTTTATGCATCGCCAAATGTTTTTGAGCAGAAAATTTGGAAAGATTTCTGGGGCTATGCATTGAATCCAGCTCAGGCAGCTCGGCAGGGTATTAAGAATGCCCAAATCGAAGCTCCAGGGATGATGTTTGTTCCAGGGACGCTCTACACTATCCATATCGAGCATGACGGGGGATTGCGGATCGACGCTACTCCTTTACCGGCGATTTTAAGAGGCGAGCGGATATAAACGTCAACAGAAGCTATCCTCGATGAAAACTTTTTTTATTGGTTTGTGCGCACTGTGTGTCCTTTTCATTCTGGCCCGCATCAGCATAATTCTTATTCCGGTTTTTATGGTTTTTCTTTCCATCCTACGCGTGCTTTTGTTTCTGGTCGTTTCCATTTTTCTTATCTGGCTGTTTGGAAAATTTCTTATCTTTGTGTGGAAGAAAATTTTAAAACAAAACGGATAATTTTTTATTTGATTTTTTCTAAAAACGCATATAATACCATTCTTACGAGTTTATAAAAGCAGAAACGAAACAAGGAATGCTCATGGAAAACTTGAAAGAATATCTTATGGAGGCCTGCGGGAAAAAACAAGAAGACGTTTCTTCCGCAAATCCTTTCCGGACTGCCGGTTTTGATGAAGGGAAAGCTCGCCTTGGCTGGGTAACAGTTCCTGGCTATTCCCGGATCAAAGAATTGCTCTGTGAGTTTAAGAAAATCGCCGCTGGTAAAAAATATTTTATATTTGTGGGAATGGGCGGTTCAGTCAATGGAGTAAAAGTACTTATTCCCTATGCTCCCCGCAAGAATATCTTTGCTCTTGATAGCCTTGATCCCCAGGCATTTCAAGACATTCTTAAGGAAGTACCTGATTTGAAACAGACTCTGGTTATTGCGATGAGCAAGACCGCAACTACGAAGGAAACACAGTGTATTGCTGGCAGCCTACGGGAAACTATCGGATCGCTCGACAATTTTTTATGGGTGATTGATTTAAGCGCCAAAGAAATTCTTTATTCTTTAGGATGGCAAGGCGCTCATGTTCTTCCTTTGCAGGTTGATGGTCAGGAAGATATCGGAGGAAGATTTTCTAGCCCGCATACTCTTGTTTTTCTCTTGCCGCTCTTTATTCTTTTGCGGCAAGATATCCAGAAAACAGAGCGGTTATGGGAGCGGTATTCTTCCCTGCAGGCGACTCTCATAGATGACGCTTTTTCTCTCGCCCGAAAGCACAGAGAAGTAAAAAAAGCATTTTTCGCAATCCAAGTGAAGAAGACCGTCACAGAGCATTTCCAGAACTGGATTGTACAACTTTTCAATGAAAGCCTGGGCTCAAAAAAAGAAACCTTAGAAGTGAAAACGATGGTTGTTGGATCAGGGAAGATCCCCAAAGAATTTTTCGTAGTACGTTCTTGTTACACGACGGCCTCACCCATTGTATATATTATGGCGCAGATGTATTTCTTGCAACTGTTCGTTGCTTTCTATGCTGCCTTCCAGAATCTGGTATTTGTGAATCAACCGTACGTTGAGGTCTACAAAAAAGAATTGAAGCTGCTCTGTGGTACTGCGGCAGGTTCAGTTCCGTTGATGAATTTTTCCCAATTATGCGATGTCATTCATCAGCACAAGGGAAACTGTCGCTTTCTCGAGGCGATTTTGTTTTTTTCGCTTAAGCCGCGGCAGATCAAAAAGCTTCAGGGGGCGTTACAACAGAAGTTTCCTAAGTTACATCCTTTCGTTTTTGTAGGGAGTGACTGGAACCACCATTCATACCAGGCTGCGTTCCGCGATAAGGCCACGCTTTATCTCATTGTTCTCAAGGATAAGTATCTAGAGAAAGTCTCCGGTTTGAGCCGGGAAACAGTATTGCACAATACCGAAACATTGAAACAGATAAGTTTCGCGACCTTTAAAACCATATCTGAAAAAGCATTCTATTGCCGCCTGAGCTTGTAGGAGGCAGTTCTTGACGTTCAGGGGTTTTCTACTATAATTGTATCATATCCCAAGGGAGCATATGGAAGGATTGCAGATTAAGAATTTCATGAGTAAAGATGTTTTGGTGGTTGGCCAAGAAGAGAGTGTTTTGTCCGCAGCTAAAAAAATGGCTTCCCGGGATATCGGTTCAATAGTCGTTATTGATGGGAATGAGAAGCCGGTAGGAATTTTTACCGAACGGGATATTTTAGTGAGAGTCGTTTTGCCGCGCCGCGATTACGTCTGCACAAAAATTTCTGAGGTGATGACGAAGAATCCCGTGATGATTAAAGAAAACGACACATACCTTGCCGCCTGCGACATTATTCGTAAGAACGATATTCGTCATCTTCCGGTGGTAAACGAAAAAGGAAAACTTATGGGGATGCTTTCTATCAAAGATCTTTCCGGGTATGTAAAAAAAGACAGGTAGCATGGAGAAAACTCTAACGATAGAATATTGGATGTCAAAGAACGCCGCGGTGATTGACAAAGAAGAAACCGTTTTCGGGGCAGTGAAGGAAATGGTCGAGCGCAAAATCGGCTCAGTGATCGCGGTTGACAAAGACCATAAGCCCATCGGTATTCTTACCGAGCGCGATATCCTCAAGAAGATTGTTGCTCTTGGCTTTGACGCTCAGGCGATCAAAGTGAAAGACGCGATGGCTAAGAATGTCATTACGATAAACATCAGCGATACTTATACAACCGCGAATAAGCTTATTCGCGACCGGAATATCCGCCATCTTCCGGTCGTCAATGTCGACGGAAAACTCGTTGGCGTTGTTTCAGTAAGGGATCTGCGCAAACCCATTGAATAACCATTTGATACTTAGTTTCCTTCTGTTATTTTTTGTCCTGTATCCTTGCGTTTTTTCTTCTGTCGCTGATGACTTTGACGAGTTTTCTTTTCCGGATAAAGAACTATTGCAAACATTGCCCAACCTTACTTTTTCTCCTCAGACCGCATATTACAATTTTTCTTGGCAGTTTACTTTTCAAATTCCCCAACAAGTCCGCGATCTTCAGTTCCAATTTCCACTGATTACACAGCAGCCATTTCAAGAGGTGGTAAAGTTTTATTCGAATCCTGTTTGCACCAAGGTTGAAGCCGACGGCGAATCAAATACGATTGGTTTTTTCCCGCTCGGAAATTTTCCCGAAGAGGGAAAAGTTTCTGTTGAGATCGGCTATATTATTGAATGCCGGGGCCGCGCGCAGGATTTTTCTCAGGAAGACATAGGAAAAGCATACAGTAAAATTGATATGCCGCTTCTTCTTCATTTCATGCCGCGCACCGTTTCAGATCCAACGCTTCTCAGTCTTGGACAGAAAATAGTTCAAGGGGAATCCTCCCCGTATAAAAAAGCCTACCTGGTATACCTTTTTCTGGTGAAGAATATGAGTTATCGGGAAATTGTCACCGCCGAAGAACGCAGGCCGTTGCTTGAGATTCTGCGTTCACGAAGGGCAAACTGCTGGGAGATGGCCCGGGTGTATACGGCGCTCTGTCAGAGTGTGGGTGTGGTTTGTAGACAGGTAAATGGGGTTGTTTTCGGTCCGGCAGTTTTCTTCAGTAAAGATATCAATAAATTTGGACATTCATGGATTGAAGTATATATACCATATGCAGGTTGGATTTGGGTTGATCCAACTTTTGGATTAACAAGACAGAATTTCTTCGGCTTTCGAACAACAAATCGGATTATTCAATCATACGGGGAAAGCATTCCGGCGATTGCCGGTATCTTGCACTACAATGCTTCCAGTCCGGTAAAAATTGATAAAGAGCAGAAGATTGAGCTTGAAGATATAGGAGAACATTTTTAATCCCTTGTTTCCGAGGCTAGATCTGGAAGTATCAGCGTGTATTTTATTCGATTTACGAGAGTAATTTTTGTAGGCATTTTTCGTTTCTTACCCGAGAAAGAGTCTCCTTGACAATCATTTATTTACGGTTAAGATATTAATCTAAATGCAGAAAGAATGATGCAATTTCATCAGAGAATAGCTTATATTTTTTGGGTACTTTTCCCCTGTTTTGCCTACGCCGTACCCGATGCCCCATTAACAAGTTTGAATGAAAAACCATCAGCGGTTTCTCCTCTAAGTAATTCGACAGGAGAGCACTTAGAAGGGGTGATCAAGGAGAAGAACGGCGATATTAAATTTAAAGCCGAAAAAGCATTCTTTACTGACAATGAGAAGGTGCGTTTTGAGAAGAAAGTCGATATTCGTACCGAAGAAGGTCTTTCACTGCAAACAGACGCCCTCGAATGGGACAAAAGCAAGGGAACCGCTGAAAGCGACGATAAAGTAATGCTTAAAAAAGCAGATACTTTTGATGCTGAGGGGACAGGATTGAAAGTTGATACTCAGTCAAAACAGGCTGTTTTGGAGAAAAAGGTAACTGTAAAGATTCCTCAAGAAGGAGCTGGTTTTATTTTCGTAACCTGTGATGGTCCTTTAGAAATGGATTATAGCCAATCAGAAGCGACATTTAATAATAACGTTGAAATGAGCGATAGCGAGACAAAGCTACACGCGGATATGGCAAAAGTCTATTTTGACCAAACCGCCAAAACGATTGTCAAGGTTGTTGCCGAAGGCAATGTCCGCGTTATCCGCGGGAAAAATACTTCTTATTCCCAGAAAGCAACATATCTGCAGACAACCAAGAAGATTATTCTGGAAGGTGCTCCTCGCCTCATTTTATTTCCTGAGCAAAACTAACAGGGCGCGATGCGACTCTTAGAAGTAAAAAACTTGGTGAAGAGTTACCATGCCAAAAAAGTGGTAGACCGGGTGAATTTATCCGTTCATCGAGGGGAAATTGTCGGATTACTTGGCCCCAATGGAGCCGGGAAAACAACATCGTTTTATATGATCGTTGGAGTTGTCACTCCGGATGAAGGTCAGATACTTTTTGATAACCAGGATATTACCCGTTTACCGATACATGTAAGAAGTCGTTTCGGTATCGGGTATCTTTCGCAGGAACCATCGGTTTTTACAAAGCTTACTGTTGAGGAAAACATCATGGCTATTTTGGAAACACTTCCTATTCCTGTTCAGGAGCGCCAGCAGCGTTTAAATATGCTTCTCGATGAGTTGAAGATAAGCCATCTAAGGAAACACAAGGCTTATACGCTCTCCGGGGGAGAAAAACGGCGTCTAGAGATTACCCGGGCATTAGTTAAAAATCCTTCGTTCATCCTGCTTGATGAACCTTTTTCGGGAATTGATCCAATCGTTGTCAATGAAGCGCAGGAAATTATCCGAGAACTCAAACGCAAAGGAATCGGTATTTTAATAACTGACCACAATGTCCGGGAAACCCTTTCAATTACCGACAGGGCATATTTGATTGCTGAAGGAAGAATTTTAATCTCAGGAAATTCCCAAGAGCTCATTGCGTCGCAGAAGGCGAAGCAGATCTACCTTGGGGAGAATTTCCGGATGTAACTATAATCCAAGAGGAGGCATAATGAAAATTACTGCGAAAAATTTAAGCAAAACCCGGAAGCAGATCGACATAGAAGTTACTAAGGGATCGCTTGAGGAAATCCGAAATAAAATTGTCCAGGCGGTTGCCAAAGAAGCAAAAATCTCTGGATTTCGGCCGGGAAAAGCCCCGCTCGATCTGGTTGAGAAGACGTATGCAAAGACGATAGAGGAGAAGCTTCTCGAGGAAGCCGTCCCCGCGTTCTACAGTGAGGCAGTAAAAAAAGAAAATTTTACTCCGGCGGGGATGCCTGAGATTACGCGCGTTCAGTTAACCCAAGGACAGCTTACTTTCACTGCGACGGTTGATGTGAAGCCGAGCGTTGAGATCGATGAAAAAGTGTACCGGAATATTACACTGGGCTCTGCTCCGATTGAAGTGAAAGATGAAGAAATACAAAAAGTCCTTGCAACATTGAAAGATTCCTTAAAGAAAGCAATTTCCGATTCAGAAATATCCGATGATTATCTTGCTCGCTGGATGGGGTATCGGGATATTACAGAATGTAAGGCGGGTATTACCCATGAGTTTTGGCTGAATAAGTTCATCCAGCGCCGAAAATCCTTGGAAACGAAGATTAGTAAAGTATTGCTTGAGGCGATAAAAATAGAACTTCCTGCTTCCGTGTTGCAGGAACAAAAAGAGTATCTGCTGAAAAGCCAATTCCACGATTTACGGCAACGTGGAGTCAGCGAGGAAGAAATACAGAAACACAAGGATGAAATAGAAAAAAAATGTGCACCAATGGCAGAGGAGCAGTTGAAACTCTATTATATTCTTGAGGCAATTGCCGAAAAAGAACAGTTAAAGCTTGAAGATAAATCCAAGCTGTATGACACAACGATTGGGTATCTTTTGAGTCAGGCGAAAGAATAAGTTGAAGAATGAATATTTGTGATTATAATGGACTGGATTATCTACAGGGTAAAGAAGGAGAAAATCATATGAAGGCACAGCATTACGTCCCTATGGTTATCGAGCAAACCGGGAGAGTCGAGCGTGCTTATGATATTTATTCCAGGCTGCTGAAAGACAGGATTATTTTTATCGGAACGCCGATTGATGATACGGTTGCAAATGTGATCATCGCTCAGCTTCTTTTCCTCCAGATGGAAAGCGCAGAAAAAGATATTAATATATACATCAATACTCCGGGCGGAGTTATTACTGCGGGGCTTGCGATTTATGACACGATGCAGTTTGTGAAGCCGGATGTTGCGACATACTGCATAGGTCAGGCAGCAAGTTTGGGGGCGGTTCTTCTCGCGGCTGGTAAAAAAGGCAAAAGGTTTGCTCTGCCGAATTCCCGGGTAATGATTCATCAGCCGTGGGGAGGGGTACAGGGAACTGCAGCAGATATTTCTATCCAAACGCAGGAGATTTTGAAGATGCGTCAGCGGATGAATGAGTTACTTGCTTCTCATACCGGGAAATCCATGGAAAAAATTCAAGAAGATACCGATCGGGATTTCTTTATGAATGCCGAAGAGGCAAAGCAATACGGAGTTGTTGACGAAGTTATCGCCACCGCCAAGTAGTTTAAATACCTGACTTCTTATGGCATTGAGACAACCGAAAGGAGAGCTATGAAGCATCCATATTTGATGACCCCAGGGCCGTCGCCGCTTGCTCCACGAGTAAAATCTGCTCTGGCAAAGGATATTATCCATCATCGAACCGAGGAGTTTATTTCCATATTGCGTGATATTAATTCTGGGATTAAATATGTTTTTCAAACAGAAAATCCGGTATTGACTTTCGCTTCTTCCGGAACCGGTGCCATGGAGGCAGCGATATGCAATTTTTTATCCCAAGGTGATACTGTGCTTGTTGTTTGTGGGGGAAAATTCGGTGAGCGCTGGGCCGAACTTTGCAAAGAATATAAGATCCAGGCGAAGATTCTGAATGTGGCCTGGGGGACTTCTCCTTCTCCTGAAGAAATCGGGAAAATTTTAAAAGAAGAGAAAAATATTAAAGCTGTTTATACGACGCTTTGCGAAACTTCGACAGCGACTGTTTTTGAGATTGAGAAGATCGCAGCCGTAGTCAAGCAGACCTCCGCGATTCTTGTCGTTGACGCGATTAGTGGACTCGGTGCGGATATTTTAAAAACAGACGCCTGGGGCGTGGATGTGGTTGTTTCCGGATCACAAAAAAGTTTAATGTTACCTCCCGGGTTGGGTTTTATCTCTTTAAGTAAAAAAGCACAAGAATTACTGAAGACTGCGACTCTTCCCCGGTATTATTTCGATCTGAGGAAAGCCCTCAAGGCTTATGAAAAGGACGATACGCCATTTACTCCCGCGGTAAATCTTATCGTAGCGCTCCGTGAATCCATTGACAGTATTCAAACAGAGGGGATTGAGACGATCTGGAGGAATTTTTCGCACATTGCTGCTTCTTTGCGTGAAGCACTCAAAACCCTCGGTCTTCAGATTTATTCCCAGAGCCCATCTTCCGCTGTAACTGCGGCGTTGGTTGGCGAAGGAAAGAGCGCGAAAGTCATAGCTTCCAAGATGCGCAAGGAATATGGAGTTAGTATTGCTGCTGGTCAGGGCGAGATTGAAGACAAAATTATCCGTATCGCCCACATGGGGTATATTAATCCTCAGGATGTAATTATGTGTTTGTCGATCCTGGAAAAAGTTTTGAAAGACAACGGCTTGCCGATTACACTGGGGACGTCGCTTAAAAGATTCCAGGAGGTTTACTATGTATAAGGTTTTAGTGAGCGACAAACTTGCCCAAGAAGGCATTCGTATTCTTGAAGCGGAAAAGGAATTCAAGGTAGACGCAAAGCCAGCAATTACCCATGAAGAGCTTCTGGCCATTATTGGCGATTACGACGCTCTCGTTGTGCGGAGTAGAACCGAAGTAAGCAAAGATGTTTTCGAGAAAGCTAAAAAATTACGGGTTGTTGGACGGGCAGGCGTAGGCGTAGATAATGTTGATGTTGATGCTGCAACACAACGGGGAGTGATTGTGATGAATGCTCCTTCGGGCAACACGATCTCAACCTGTGAGCAAGCGTTCGCGCTTATGCTTTCTCTTTCCCGAAATACTCCCCAAGCGGATGCATCAGTGAAGAAGGGGGAATGGGAGAAAAACAAGTTTAAAGGGGCAGAGCTTTATAGCAAGACGCTCGGCATTGTTGGGTTTGGCCGCATTGGAAAAGAAGTTGCCAAGCGGGCTTTAGCATTTGGGATGAAGATTCTCTGCTATGATCCGTTTATCACCGAAGAAATGGCACACCGTTTCAATATTCAGCTTGTCAACATAGCGACATTGCTCAAGGAGGCAGATTATATCACTTTTCACACTCCGCTTACCGAAGAAACGCGAGGTCTTTTGAACGAAGACGCGTTTAAAAAAATGAAGCCAACCTGCCGGGTTATTAACTGCGCTCGTGGAGGTATTGTTGATGAACAAGCTTTGGCAAAAGTACTTCAGGAAAAAAAGATTGCCGGTGCGGCGCTGGATGTGTTTGTCAATGAACCCCTAGAAAAGGAGAGCGCGTTACGTTCCTTAGAGAATATCGTGCTTACGCCTCATTTGGGCGCTTCAACCGATGAAGCACAGGTGAATGTTGCTATTGAAATCGCCCACTGCGTTAAAGACGCTTTACTCGGCAAAGGGTTACGGAATACCGTGAATTTTCCTGCTCTGGAGCCAGACGTGTATAAGGTTATTGCCCCATACTTCAGTCTGGCAGAGAAAATGGGTCGTTTCGCCGCTCAGGCCGTTGAAGGACGAATCAGCAAGGTAGGAGCGGTCTATACGGGTGAGATGAACCAATATAACACAAATACGCTCACCGCAGCGATATTGAAAGGCGTTCTTTCTCCGATTCTTGAAGGCTCAGTCAGTGTCATCAACGCTATCGCCATCGCCAAAGACCGGGGAATCAAGGTGGAAGAACTGAAATCTGTCGAGGTGAGCGACTACATTAATTCCGTTATCCTGGAGATAACCACGGATAAAGAACAATTTGTGCTTGAAGGCACTCTTTTTGCTGGTAAACGTCCTCGTATTGTACGGATTAACGATGCATACCTTGAGATTTCTCCGGAGGGGCATCTTGTTTTTCTCGCCAACAAAGATAAACCAGGCGTTGTCGGGAGGCTTGGAACAATTCTTGGAAAGAATAAGATTAATATTGGAGATATCAGCCTCGGGAGGAAGAAAAAAGGAGGGGTCGCGTTGACTGTACTCAGCATTGATAGTCCGTTAACCGAGGCGGTCCGGAAAAAGATTCTTGCTGATAAGGATTTTCTTTTCCTTAAGGCTATAAAATTAGCCTGAGGTTTTAAGGAGGATGTCGCGGTAAAACGAGGAGGCACTATGCGGAAGGGGATAGTTGTTTTCTTGCTTATGTTGTTTTTTGCCGTGGGGGTTTATGCGGAGAATGCTGTATTTGTCGTCACCGGACAATCACATGCGAGCCTCTATCCGTGCGGTAGGTGTCCTGCTGCGGTAGGTGGTGGGGTGGCGCGAAGAGCCGAAGTGATAAAATCGGCGAGAGGATTATATAAAAATGTACTTCTTCTTGACAGCGGGGACGTATTTGCCGGTGGTAATCTTGACGATGCGTCGTTGAGTCAGGAGTTAGACAAAGAGAGAACCGACTCTATGATGCGGGTGATGAAAAACCTGCAATACGATGCGGTCGGAGTCGGCGAAAGTGAATTTTATTTTGGGAAAGAATTCTTTGAGAAAATAGCCAAAACTTACGCTGTTCCTTTTGTTTCATGCAATATTCCTTTAAAAAGCGTGCGTCCTTATATTCTGAAGAAATCAGGGAATCTCAAGATTGCCATTCTTGGGATAAGTCCAGAGGAATTAAAGAATAAATCGGGGATAGATATTTTACCCGTCCGCGCAAGCCTTGAGAAAACAATTTCCCAGCTCAACGCGCAGGAAAAGCCGAACTACGTTATTCTCATCTCAACCCTTGGCCAAGAAAGAACAAAGCAACTTTTAGGAGAAATTAAGGGAATTAACCTTGCGATCGTAGGTGGTTTTCCGCCAGCTCGGGTTGATAAAGAAGAAGTGGGTGAAACCACGATGCTTTTTCCGGTTTTCCAGGGCAAAATGGTAAGTGTGGTGAACGCTGAATTTGATCAGAACAATCTCTGGAAGACGTCCACTTTCACTCAGGAGCGCCTCTCGCTTGATAAACCTGAAGACACTACTGTCAAAAACCTGCTGCCTCTTTGCTATAAAGACCAGGATTGTCCTCGAAAAGAAGGGTACGCGAGTAAGTGCCAGAATCCGGGAGCAAAGGCAAAATGCACATATAAGGAACACCGGAAATTTCAAGCGACGGTATTAAGCGTACTTGATTGTAAAGAATGTTCTATCCAACTTACCCAGAATTTATTGAAGAGCGTGTTTCCGGGGATACAATTTACGCTTCTGGATTACCGCGATACAAAAGCGGCAAAAATACTTGAGGATTTTTCATTGCGCGCTCTCCCGGCTTTTATTCTTCCTCAGGAGATTGAGCAAGAAGAGGTATTCAGCAAGGCAAGCCAGCTTTTCAAAAAAATCAACAACGCATATCTCCTGGAAGCTCCTTATTCGGGGATATTTTTGTTTCTTAATCGTAAAGCAATTCCGGGGAAAATCGATCTTTTCTTCGATATTTATGACAAAAAAAGTATTCCTGTGCTAAACCAATTAAAAAGTATCCTTGAGGCCGAAAAGGACAAAAAAGTGAAGATTTATTTCATTTTTCCTCTTAAAGACAATAAAATTTCTGATGAGCTTCCCGCCTATGTTGGTGAGGAGTATATGAGGATTTTTGCGGTGGAAAAACTGTTTCCTGATAAACTATGGGATTACCTTGTAAAACGTATCGAGTCAATTGAAAGTAGCTGGTGGCAGAAACCAATGCAGGAACTGGGTATCGACCAAAACGCGGTGAGCGTTTTCTCCCAGTCTGGGGAAGGCGAGAAGGCTTTGCAAGAGAATATCGCAATGCTGGCTGAGCTTGGAGCGTCAGCCCAACCCGCGATGCTTATTGACAATCAAAGGATATTTTCCTTATCGCTGCAGGCTCAAGACGGCGATAAAACCTTGAAGAATATTTTCCAAAAAAAGTAATCTTTAAAAAAACACTTCATGCGTAATACAGTTGTGGTTGGTCTCCAGTGGGGAGATGAAGGGAAGGGGAAATTGATTGACATCCTTGCCCAGGATGCCGATTATATTGTGCGTTATCAAGGAGGCAATAACGCTGGTCATACGGTTGTTGTCGGTGCGAATACGTATGTGTTCCATCTTATTCCTTCCGGAGTGCTTCACAAGGGTAAAATCTGTCTTATTGGCAACGGTGTCGTTTTCGACCCGGAAGCATTCCTCAAAGAACTGCAAACAATTTCCAGTCTTGGCGTTGTTTTCCAGGATAGGCTTAAAATTTCCAGTCAAGCCCATGTCATTTTTCCGTATCACCGCATCATGGATGGATTAAGGGAAAGCAAGCGTGAATTTAGGATAGGCACTACCGGGCGTGGCATTGGCCCTTGCTATGCTGATAAAGTAGCTCGATGCGGCATCCGGATTGGAGACTTATTGAACAAAGAATTGTTGGCACAAAAGTTAAACGACAATCTTCTGGAGAAAAATGAAATATTTAAAAAGGTTTTTCACCACAAAGGATTTGGATTTTCCGCGCTCTATAAGCAATACCTCGAGTATGGCAAAATTATCAAGCCTTTTGTATGCAACGGTCCTTTGGTTCTTGCCCGAGCCCTGGAAGACAAGAAATCAATTCTTTTTGAAGGAGCTCAGGGAGCGTTTCTGGATATTGATTTTGGGACATACCCTTTTGTTACTTCGTCTTCCGCGGTTTCTGCTGGAGCTTGTATCGGAACCGGAGTAGGCCCCACTCATATTCATGATATTACCGGCGTGGTAAAGGCATACACAACACGAGTGGGCGAGGGGCCATTTGTGACTGAATTTTCCAGCAAACTTATGGAATATATTCGGCAGAAAGGACGGGAGTTTGGCGCGACCACAGGAAGGCCAAGGCGTTGCGGATGGTTTGATAGCGTGATGGTGAAATTTTCGCTTTTGATTAACGGCGTTAACAAGCTTGCTATTATGAAACTCGATGTTTTAGGGGGTATGAAGACGATTAAAGTGTGTACTGCATACCGATATAAAGGAAAAACGTTTCAGGAATTTCCTTATGATTTAGAGGTGCTTCAGAACGCAAAGCCAGTTTACGAAGAGCTTCCGGGTTGGAAGGAAGATGTGCATACGGCAAAAAGCTATCAGGAGCTTCCCCGGAATGCGCAGATTTATCTGGAAAGGCTCGAGGAGATTTTGAGGATTAAATTTGCCTATATCTCTGTAGGTTCCAAACGGGAAGAAACCATTATACGATAACAGGAGGTTTTATGGATTTACTCGTTCTTGCTCCAGTTGGTTCAATAATTGCCTTGGGGTTCGTTTTCTATCTCTTTGTGGCGGTTCTTAAGAAAGATCCCGGCACAGCGACCATGCAAGAGATTGCCCGGTATGTTTCTGAGGGAGCATATGCGTATCTCAAGAGACAATATTCAGTCGTAGGAATATTTTTTGCGGTAGTTTTTATGCTTCTTCTTTGGATGGCTTCAAGGGGCTATCTGAGTTATTTTGTTCCTTTCGCTTTTTTAAGCGGGGGGTTTTTCTCCGGGCTTTCTGGTTTCATCGGAATGTCCATAGCTACCCGAGCGTCAAACCGGACCACATCCGCTGCTCGGACAAGTTTAAACGCGGCCCTGCGTGTTGCTTTTTCTGCAGGCAGTGTTATGGGTCTGGTAGTGGTTGGGCTTGGTCTTCTTGATCTCTGTATCTGGTATTATTTTCTTAATTGGTATTTTTCAGTAAATCCAATTCCTGAAGGGATGGACAAGATAGGAATTATTACTTCGACGATGCTTTGTTTTGGTATGGGTGCTTCAAGCCAAGCGCTTTTTGCCCGCGTAGGAGGCGGAATTTTTACGAAAGCTGCTGATGTGGGAGCAGATCTTGTCGGTAAAGTAGAAGCAGGGATCCCTGAAGATGATCCGAGGAACCCGGCGGTTATTGCCGATAATGTAGGCGACAACGTTGGCGATGTCGCAGGCATGGGCGCTGATCTCTATGAATCATACGTTGGTTCAATTGTGGCGACAAGCGCATTGGGAGTTGCTGCCGGATTGGGGATTCATGGAGTCACTGTTCCCATGACTATGGCAGCAGTAGGGGTAGTTGCTTCCATTCTTGGAACTTTTTTTGTAAAGACCAAAGAAGAGGCTTCACAGGGAGCGCTCTTAAACGCGTTAAGACGGGGAGTTTATCTCAGCGCCGTTCTTATTTTTATCGCTTCGTACTTTTTGATCCGCCAAATTTTAGGGGTTGAACATATCGGAATCTGGTGGTCAGTTGTTGCCGGACTGTTGGCGGGTATTATTATCGGTGTTTCGACGGAATACTATACTTCTTCGCGGTATGCTCCGACAAAATCTATTGCCCAGTCTTCGATTACCGGTCCAGCGACGGTTATCATTAGCGGGATGTCTGTCGGTATGCTTTCTACGCTCATCCCGGTCGTTATTGTCGGTATCGCCGTTCTTGTTTCATTCTATCTTTCCGGGGGAACCCATAATTTTAATCTCGGTCTCTACGGAGTAGGTATCTCCGCGGTTGGGATGCTTTCAACATTGGGAATCACACTCGCCACCGACGCGTATGGACCGATTGCAGATAATGCCGGGGGCAATGCGGAAATGTCGCACCTTCCTCCAGAAATCAGAAAACGCACCGATGCTCTTGACTCGCTGGGGAATACGACAGCTGCTACCGGAAAGGGCTTTGCGATTGGTTCCGCCGCTCTTACTGCACTTACCCTGATTGCTGCCTATAAAGACCAGGTGTCAATTCTTGGTAAAGAATTAACTTTAGATATGATGAATCCCAGGATTTTGGTGGGCATGTTTATCGGGGGTATGCTTCCGTATCTTTTCTGTTCGCTTACCATGCAGGCTGTAGGACGTGCGGCTGGGAAGATTGTACTTGAGGTTCGGCGCCAGTTTAAAGAGATTCAAGGTCTTTTTGAAGGCAAAGGGAAAGCCGATTATGCCCGCTGTGTGCTCATAGCGACTTCCGCCGCTCAACATGAGATGATCCTTCCTTCGCTTATTGCGTTGCTCTCTCCAATCGTTGTCGGTATCTGCATCGGGCTTGAAGCAGAGATTGGTCTTTTAGTCGGCGCGACAGTATCTGGATTTATTCTTGCTGTGATGATGGCGAACTCCGGAGGGGCTTGGGATAACGCCAAGAAGTATATCGAAGAAGGTAACTTTGGCGGTAAAGGGTCAGGCAACCATAAGGCCGCAGTTGTTGGTGATACAGTTGGAGATCCATTCAAAGATACATCCGGTCCATCGCTCAATATTTTGATTAAGCTTATGTCGATGGTTTCCATTGTATTTGCCGGGTTTATCATGCGCTTTACTTTCTTTAAATAAATTGCAAGAGCCTCGGGTTTTCTTGACTTAAATTTTTTCTATGGTACAATTGCCCACATAAAGCTGGGCTGGGCATAAAGAGTTTAGGAGTCCTGCCTAACCAGGGAAAGGATATGAAGCAGATGAAAAAGATTATTTGTATCGGCTGTATTAGTCTTTTCGTTTTTTCTCAAGGGTGCATGGTAATTTTTCAGAAAGGCCGACGTTCAGACATGGAACGTATCCAGCTTCTTGAGCAAGAGCTTGAGGAACTGCGCAATGCCAAAGATATTCTTGAGCGGAGTTTCGCCAAAGAAATTTCTGATAAAGACATCAGTATTGCTTTAACTGAAAAAGGATTAGTCATTACCATGCTTGACCGGGTGCTTTTCGATTCTGGTAAGGCGGATTTAAAAAGCGCAACTTCCCCTGTTTTAGATAAAGTTGCCAATCTTTTGCAAAACGAGGTCGCCGCATACAATGCGGGGGTTGAGGGGCATACCGATAACCAGCCCATTAAGCATTCAAAGTGGAAATCAAACTGGGAATTGTCGGCACACCGGGCTTTGAGTGTCGTCGATTATTTGATAAGCAAGGGAGTAGCCCCGGAACGCCTTTCGGCAAACGGGCATGGTGAATATAAGCCGGTATTTGAGAATACGAATGATGAAAATCGTCAGAAAAACCGGCGAGTTGAAATCGTGATTATGCCCAAATTGGTTAAGAAATCTGATGTCGCAAACCCAGGCCAGGGTGAAGATTCTGGCGAGGAGGTATTGAAATAATATGCGTGATTATCCAATAGTCGGAATTCTTGCTGGAGTCATAGTTATCCTGATTATTATCATCGTTTCTTTGGCGATACAGATGAATAACACATCCACGGTGTATCTGCAGGTATCAAAAATCAAGATGTCTTTGGAAGAAGAACTCAAGAATGCCCGCGAAGAACTGTCGTTGGTCCGGCAAGACAAGGATGATTTGATCAAGCAGCTTAAAGAGCGTGAGTCCCAGCTGAAATCAAAAGACGAAACTATAGTATTTCTGAGCGAAGAAGTGAAGAAGCTGAACAAAGCAAAGGACAACCTCGAGAGTAATTTGAAAGAAAACTTGCTGAAAAGCAGATAACTATTCACACATATGGATACTTCATGGGGGCCTTCAAGCCCCCATGTTTTTTACTGAACCACAAAAACGCATGCAGCATATTCCACACCATCTTGCGATTATCATGGACGGGAATGGCCGTTGGGCAAAAGAACGTAATTTGCCTCGCATTGAAGGACACAGGCGCGGTATTGAAAATGTCCGTACGATAACGACTGCTGCGCAGAAGCGAGGAGTAAAAATTCTTACGTTATTTGCATTTTCGACCGAGAATTGGTCGCGGCCAAAATCAGAGGTTCATATGTTGTTACAGGAACTTGATGTGTACTTGACCCGAGAACTGAATACGTTTTTGAAAAATAACATTTGGTGCCATATGCTGGGGAGAAAAGAACCTTTTCCAGAGCAGCTCTGGGCAAAAATGAAGAATACCGAGGAAAAGACCAAGCCCAATTCGACGTTTACTTTAAATTTAGCCTTAAACTATGGGGGGAGGGCGGAGATCGTTGACGCCTGCAGAAAGTACGCGAAAGATATTTTTGAGGGGAAAAGAACGATCGAAGAATTGGATGAACAAATATTTTGTCAGTATCTCTATGCCCCGGAAATACCTGATCCGGATCTTTTAATCAGGACTTCCGGCGAACAAAGAATAAGTAACTTTTTACTCTGGGAGCTTGCGTACTCAGAGTTTTATTTTGTTTCCAAATACTGGCCCGATTTTTCTGAAAGAGACCTTGATGATGCTTTTCTCGCTTTTGCCAGTCGGCAAAGGCGTTTTGGAGGTATTCAGGAAACGTAAAAAGGAAATCCATGGGTAAGCGAGCGTTTAGTTCTTTAGTGCTATCCGGGGTTATCGCCGCGGCGGTATTTTCTTATACCCTTTGTTTTATTTTTCTTTTGACTTTTATTCTCATCGCGCTCTGGGAATTTTTCGGGATGATTGAAAAGAAAGGCGTGCGCCTTTTTAAAGGCTTTGGGTTGGTTCTTGGAGCCGTAATCCCCTTGTCGATCTGTTTTAAATTTCCAGTTACTGTTGAGTGGCAGTTTATCTTTATTCTTGCCGCGCTCTTTACCCTCTTTATCCTGGAGCTTTCCCGGAAAGAAAATCACCAAACGGTTCTTTCGATCTCCGCGACACTTTTCGGAGTTATTTATATTTCGTGGTGCTTAAGTTTCTTGATACGCCTGCGTCAGCTCCCGGGAGGAGCAGAACTTCTTCTATTTCTTCTTGTAGTCATTAAGGCTTCAGATTTGGGTGCTTATCTGGTGGGGACGGCTTTTGGCCGTACGCCCCTTCTCAAGCGGGTGAGTCCTCATAAATCGCTGGAAGGCGCTCTCGGTGGTTTTCTGTTGAGCGTGCTTTTAGGGATTGCGTTACATACAACTGCCCGTTTTGGAAATCTTTGGCAAACGATTTTCATCTCGGCCATTTTAGGGATTTTAAGCCAGTTGGGCGATTTATTTGAATCCTTGCTGAAGCGCGACTGCGGAGTGAAAGATTCTTGGAGAATCATTCCCGGGATGGGAGGGATTCTCGACGTAGTCGATAGTATCATTTTTGGTGCTCCCGCATTCTATCTGTATATTACCATGGTAAGACCAATAGTCGGATCATGAAAAACGTTATTGTTCTTGGTTCAACGGGTTCGATCGGCAAGAGCACGTTAGATATTATTCGTCGTAATCCGGATGATTTTAACATTATCGGTCTTTCTTCACATTCAAACTGCTCAGAGCTTCTCCGCCAGGCGGATGAATTCCATCCGGATGTAATTGCGTTATCAGGTTCTTCCCGGGTTCATCTCAGGCGTGATCGCGGTCGTTGGAAAATACTGAGAGGATCGGATGGCTTACTCGAGCTTGCGGGGATGCCTGCGGATATTTTGGTCTGTGGAATCAGCGGGTTGGCGGCGCTTCGGCCGCTTTTTGCTTGCGCCGGAAAGACCAAAAGGGTTTTGCTCGCGAACAAGGAGGCGATTATTTCCTGCGGAGAACTTCTGAAGAAACAGTTTCGGAAGACCCGCACCGAACTTATTTCGGTTGATAGCGAAGCGAATTCACTTTTCCAGATTTTCCAATGTATTCCGCGCGATCAACTCCGCACAGTGTGTATCACGGCTTCCGGGGGGCCGTTGCGGCTTCTGGCTCAGAATAAGATAGATTCGCTTCCGATAAAAACGATACTTCAACATCCTCGGTGGAGCATGGGGAAGAAAATTACTATTGACTCAGCGACTTTAGTGAATAAGGGGTTTGAGGTAATGGAGATAAGCCAGTTATTCGACATTTCCTTGAAGCAGATTTCCATTGTTGTGCATCCTCAGTCAATCGTCCATTCACTTATTGAGACTGTTGACGGCAGGATGGTTGCTTCTCTTTTCCAAACGGATATGCGTATCCCCATCAGCTATTCGCTCTATTACCCACAAGTAAATAAATACAGCCAATATTTGGATTTGACAAAGATTCAGAGCCTATCTTTTGAAAAACCAGACTACCAAAAGTTTCCTTCTTTAAAACTTGCGTTAGAGGTTGCCCGCGTTGGGAAGTCTCTCCCTGCGGTTTTTGTCGCCGCTGATGAAGTTGCGGTTGAATTGTATTTAGCAAAACGAATACGGTTTTCACAAATTCACCAGATACTTGAAAAGGTAGTGGCGGTGCATAAGCCGGTCGACTATCATTCTGCAGAAGAAATTATCGCACAGGCGGCGTGGGCAAAAAGAAAGGCATTTGAATACACAGAGAGGGGACACTGATGTTTATATCAATCGTAACTTTTGTTCTGGTTTTAAGCACGCTTATCGTTATCCATGAATACGGACATTTTATTGTGGCCAGAAAATTGGGGATTCGGGTTGAGAAATTTTCAATCGGGTTTGGTCCAGTTTTATTCCGGCGCATGCTTGGCGATCTTGAATTTCTAATTTGTGTTGTTCCTCTCGGCGGTTATGTAAAACTCGCTGGAGAAAATGCTCAAGAATGCAAAGGATCCACGGGAGAATTTTTTCATCAGCCCGTTGGAAAACGGTTCCAGGTTATTGCCGCCGGTCCATTCTTCAACTATATTCTTGCTTGGCTTCTTTTTATCGCGGTATTTTTTGTGGGATTTCCGGTTCCAACCGCAAAAGTAAAAGATGTTCTCGACGAGTATCCTGCAAAAGCAGCTGGGATACTGCCTGGGGATATTATTACTGCTGTAGATGGCCGGGCTATTTCTAATTGGGAAGAAATGACAAAAATTATTCACACGTTTCCAGGGGATAATCTGGAAATCAAGGTATCCAGGCAAGGTCAAGAGAAAGTGTTTAATCTCATCCCGAAAAAAGTTTCGATGAAAACTATTACCGGAAAGACTGCTTCCATTGTTCTTGTGGGGGTTACGCCTTCCGAGGAAACAGTTACCGTGCGGTTCGGTATCGGGAAAAGCATTGTGATGGCAGCTCAACGGGTAGTTGATCTCACCTGGCTTACTCTCCAGGCGCTTTTTTTCATTATGACCGGGGTTTTATCATTTCGGGAATCTGTTTCCGGACCTCTCGGCATTTTTGTTATTACTGCTCAGGCAGCACAGATCGGTCTTCTTGCGGTTATTCATCTTACGGCGGTGTTAAGTTTGAGCCTGGCTGTATTTAATTTCTTACCTTTGCCTATTCTCGATGGAGGGCATCTTTTCTTCTTGGTTCTTGAAAAAATCAGGAAGAAGGCTTTATCTTTGCGTACTGAGGAAATTGTGAACCGCGTCGGGATTGCTCTCCTTTCCATCCTGATTATTTTCACATTCTATGCGGACATACGCAAATTTGGACCTAAGTTTTTCCGCCAGAAAGAAAAACAGAATACAGAGATAAAGGCAGATTCTCCAGTGGAACAGTAACCATGAAGAGACCAAGAGTAGTCTCAATTGGCCGGGTTAAAGTCGGTGGAGCCCATCCGGTTTCCATCCAATCGATGGTAAAGACTCACGTCGAGAATATTCCCGGGGTTTTAAAAGAAGTTCAACGGCTGAAAGATGCTGGTTGTGAGATTTTACGCTTTGCGGTTGAACGAGAGGAGAGCGCTTCGCTCATCACGAGAATTAAAGAAAAAATAGATATACCAGTTGAAGCGGATGTTCATTTTGACGCAAAACTTGGGCTGCAGGCTTTATCCGCTGGGGCGGATGCGGTGCGGCTCAATCCGATGAATATCAAAAAACAGAAAGATATTCTGCGGGTCGCGGCATTGGCGTCAAAACTAAAAAAACCGATCCGGGTTGGGATTAACTCAGGAGGATTTTCTCAGAAACTTTCAGAAAAGGAGCTTGCCTGGGCGATGGTGCGTCGAGTATCGGGGTATATAAAGCTTTTGGAACGGATAGAGTTTTATGATATAATACTATCGTTAAAAGCCTCTTCCACGCAATGCACTGTTTTAGCCAATAGGTTTGCGTCACGCGAATTTCCTTATCCTTTGCATTTAGGAGTTACAGCGACAGGGCCAAAGGAAAATGGCATTGTAAAGTCAGCAATTGCCTTAGGGACGCTTCTTTCTGAGGGCGTTGGTAATACGATACGGATTTCGCTCAACAGTGTTTCGATTGAAGAGGTGCGAATTGCCAAACTTATTTTACAGTCGTTGCATCTGCGTGTTTTTTTCCCAGAAATTATCTCCTGTCCGACGTGTTCTCGTTGTAGGGTAGATTTAATAACTATGGTTGAGCGGTTTCAGAAGATGGTTGAAGCGTTGCCGCCAATCTCCGTTCCGCTTACTGTGGCACTCATGGGATGTCCAGTGAATGGTCCAGGAGAAGCTGCCCAAGCTGATTTTGGATGTGCATTTGGCAGGGGTTTTGCCGCTTTTTTCAGAAAGGGGAAGATTGTAAGAAGGATTGCCGCAGAAAGCGCGCTGGAAGTTCTTTACCAGACACTCAAAGAACAGGTTCAGGTTTTGAATTCACAGGGCAGAACAAACTCATAGAAGAAAATATGGACAAAAAAGAGATTAAAAAGATTATTCGAGAACGGCTCTTTCTTGATTACGGGAAGAATTTGAATCTTGAATCGATTCAGCAGCAAGAATTATTACAGCGGATAGATTATATCTACGAATATTTAGAAAAAGAGCGGAATGTTAAACTTACTCAGAAAGAGCGGTCTGGGTTAAGTGACGAGTTAAAGGATGAATTGTTCGGTTGGGGTCCTCTTGAAGCTCTCATGGCCGATAAAGAGGTTACCGAAATAATGATTAATGGGCCCTTTACTGTTTATATTGAGAAAAATGGCCATAAGGTTCTTACTGATGTCATGTTTGATGATGAACCCCACTTGCGTTATACCGTCGATAAAATGCTGACTCCTACGGGCAGGCGCGTCGATGAATCCTACCCGTACGTGGATTTTTCTTTGAGCGATGGTTCCAGAGTAAACGTGATTATCCCTCCGGTTTCAGCAAGCGGGACAGTGGTTACCATTCGAAAGTTTCTTGCTTCTCTCGACATGATCGATGATCTGGTGAAACTCGGCACGCTTGATGCGCGAATGGGTGATTTTCTGAGTGCGTGTGTGCGGGCAAAAGTAAATATGATTTTTTCAGGTGCTACCGGGTGTGGAAAAACAACAACTCTCGAAGTATTGTCATCGTGCATCGGAGAAGAAGAGAGGATTGTTACTATTGAAGATGCGTTAGAATTACATTTACGCCAAAAGCACGTCGTACGTCTTCTCACCCGCCCTCATAATATCGAGGGGAAAGGTTCTGTGTCGATTCGCGACCTTTTTATTAACACGTTACGAATGAGACCAATGAGGATTATTTTAGGAGAAATCCGCGGCCAAGAATCCCTTGATTATCTGCAGGCGTTAAACAGTGGTCATCGTGGTTCGCTGGCGGTTATTCACGCTTCATCCCCGGAAGACGTAGTAACGCGTCTTGAAACGATGGTGTTTTATTCCAGCGTCAGTCTTCCCCTTTGGGCGATCCGCAAACAGATTTCGCAGGGTCTCGATTTGATTGTTCAGCAGGAACAACTGGTTGATGGTTCAAGAAAGATTACTAGAATTAGCGAAGTAGGAGAGCTGCAGGATAACTCAGTGATTGATATCCGGGATATTTTTGTCTATGAAAAAGAAGGGGTTGATTCTTCGGGTAAAGTGAAAGGTGTTTTTAAAAGCACCGGGATTATCCCTTCTTTCCTCCCTCTTTTTAAACAGAGCGGGGTTTCCATTGATCAAAAGATTTTTAAAGAGTAATGCGCTACAGTAATTATTTTTTACCAACACTGCGGGATGATCCCAAAGAGGCTGAAAGTATCTCCCATAAGCTTTCACTTAAGGCTGGGCTTTTGAATCTTCTTGCTTCAGGCATTTTTTCGTATTTACCCATAGGGCTTAAGGTTCTACGCAATATTGAGGGTATTATCCGCGAGTATATGAATCTCTATGGTGCGCAAGAGGTGCTTCTTCCAGCTCTGCAACCGCTCGAACTCTGGCAGAAGACAAAGCGCGATGAAGTACTGAAAGAAGTTATGTTTCAATTTCGGGATCGGCGTAACCGGGTTTTATGCTTAGGTCCTACGCATGAAGAAGTCATCACGGATCTTGCGAGGAAGTTCCTTTCTTCTTATAAACAACTTCCGGTGATTCTGTACCAAATCCAGACTAAATTCCGCGATGAATTGCGCCCCCGTTTTGGGCTGGTCAGAAGCTGTGAATTCGTGATGAAAGATGCGTATAGTTTTGATAAGGATGCGGACGGTCTCGCTGTGAGCTATCATAAGATGCGTGAAGCATACCAGAATATTTTTCGCGTCTGCGGTTTGTCTCCGATTGTTTTGGAGGCTGATGTTGGGGCTATGGGCGGCAGTCAATCTGAGGAATTTTTAATCGCCAGTGAGTCCGGGGAAGACAGCGTGTGGCAGTGTTCCGGGTGTGGCAAGTATTTTAAGACTGTCGGATCTTGTGCTCAATGTGCACGAGAACTTGAAGAAAAGAAAGCTCTGGAAATAGGACATATTTTTAAGCTTGGGAACAAATATTCAAAAGACTTAGGCGCTTCTGTTTTGACTGACCAAGGGGTACGGTCAGAACTGTTGATGGGATGTTACGGTATCGGGGTGAGCCGGCTTATTTCCGCAATCATCGAAACTCATCATGATGCCGAGGGTATTATTTGGCCGAACAGGGTTGCTCCATTTGATTTCGAGATTGTGATACTCGGAAAAGATCCTGAGTTGGAATCATTCGCGCTTGACCTATACGAAAAAGCAAAAGCGTTGGGGTACGCGGTTTTATTGGATGACCGCAATGAGAGCGCAGGGGTGAAATTTAACGACGCCTTTCTCCTGGGGTTGCCCTATCTCGTCGTCATTGGGCTTAAGAATTTTTCACAGGGGAAAGTTGAGATAACACTTCGGCAGAAAAAGGAGAGATTCCTCGTTGACAGCAGCGCGGTGCTTCCTTGGTTTGACGAAAACACTTAAGACGATGACCGAACTGGAAAAGAAATTATCAGTTATTCTTGAGCCATTTATAGCTGAAACGGGGCTTACTCTTTTTTCGCTCAGATCTTTCGCGGGCCCGTACGGACCGACAGTGCGGTTGATCGTTGATTTTCCCCGCGGAGGCATTACGCTTGATGAGTGCAGTGAACTGAACCAGAAAGTTTGTGAGTTTCTCGAAAAAAGCGGGGCGTTGGATAGCGGAGTAAATGTGGAAGTCTTTTCTCCCGGCATTGACAGCGATCTTGTGACCGAGCGTGATTTTATTCGTGTCCAGGGGAAAGAAATCATGCTTTGGCTTTCTGAAGGTCCGCAGGCGGGTGCTTACTATCAAGGGATTCTGAGCAAAATCGACGCGTTCAAGCGAGAGATTGTTCTTACGACTCAGCGGGGAGAGAAAATATTTGCTCTTGGTGCCATCAAGAAAGCACGACAGAAGATAGGATAAAGGAGATATATTATGAACCGTGAATTTATTGCTATTCTGGAACAAATGGAACGCGAACGAGGCGTTGATAAAGAAAAACTTATTGAAGCCGTGGAGCAAGCACTTGTGGTGGCGGCACGGAAAATTGCGAAAATTACCAATCCCGATGCTGAGACGAGCGTCAAGATTGATCGGGAAACAGGAGATATCAAAGCGTTTGTCGGTAATGAAGAGATTGTTTCTGAGGGGCTTGGGAGAATTGCCGCTCAAGCAGCACGGCAGATCATTATTCAGAAATTACGGGAAGCTGAGAAGGACGTTGTATTTTCAGAGTTTACAGAAAAAATAGGTCAGTTGATTAGCGGTTCAGTCTACCGGTTTGACAAGCGGGGAGTGATTCTTGATCTTTTAGGGAAAGCTGAGGCGATTATTACGCGAGACCAGCTTTCGCCTTTGGATAACTTCAAGATTGGGGAGAGAATTCGCGGGTATTGTTTAGAAGTGCGCCGGGACAGGTCTCCGCAAATTATCGTATCGCGTAAGGCAGCGGCTTTTGTGAAAAAGTTGTTTGAATTGGAGGTTCCAGAAATCTATGAGTCGGTTGTCGAGATAAAATCAATTGCCCGAGATGCCGGAGATCGTACGAAAATAGCAGTTATGTCAAAGGACGAAAAAGTGGATTCAGTCGGGTCTTGTGTCGGTGTGCGCGGCGCTCGAGTAAAGAGCATTGTAAATGAACTCCGCGGGGAAAAAATCGATGTAGTCCGTTGGTCGAGTAACCCGGTTGAGTTTATTCAGGCTGCGCTTTCTCCTGCCAAAGCAACGAGTATTACTTTAGACAAAGAAAAAAAACGAGCGTTGGTGATTGTCAATGCGAGTGATCTTTCGATCGCCATTGGCAAACACGGACAGAATGTCCGTCTTGCTTCTCGCTTGACCGAATGGGAGCTTGATGTCCGCTCAAAAGAGAGTCTCCAGGAGGAACAAGAAGAACTGAAAAAATTGAAAGGAGTTGGAGAGAAGGCTCTCGGATTGCTCACGGCGAACGGTTTTCGAACACTCAAATCATTAGCCGAGGCATCTTTGGACGCGTTAGTAAATATCAAGGGGATTGGGCCAAAAAAGGCAAAACAGATTATAAGCGAAGCACAGGAACTCCTTAAAACAAAAAACGACAATGCGGGTGTATGAACTAGCAAAGCAGTTGCATTTAGACTCAAAAGAATTGGTTGAGAAACTCAAGGAACTGAAATTCCCTGTCAAAAACCATATGTCTGCGGTAGACAAGGAAACCGCGGAGTTAATCAAACAGGAGTTAGCTTCCCTCGAAGAGAAGAAGATTCAAGAAAATATCCTTGAGGTGGATTTCCCAATTACGGTAAAAGATTTCTCGGTGAAACTCGGGACAAAGCCTTCAATCCTGTTGCAGATGATGCTCAAGAAAGGGAAGATGTTTAATATCAATCAGAATATCGATGAAAAGTTTGCAGGTGATATCGCCAAAGAATTTGGTTTTTCTCTCCAAAAGAAAATTTTGATTGAAGAGACGATCTTAAGCCAAAAAACAAACGATACCGGACAACTGGTTCCCCGGCCCCCAGTCGTTACGCTCATGGGTCATATTGACCATGGGAAGACGTCGGTGCTCGACTATATCCGTAAAACCAAAGTTGCAGAACGGGAATCCGGCGGAATCACTCAGCACATTGGAGCATATCAAGTGGCGCATGCCAATGGTAAGATTACTTTTCTTGATACTCCAGGGCATGAGACGTTTACTGCAATGCGATCTCGGGGAGCGCAAGTCACAGATATTGTAATTATCATTGTTGCTGCTGACGAAGGAGTAAAACCGCAAACAGTCGAAGCTATCGACCATGCCCGGCAGGCAGGAGTCTGCATTATGGTTGCCATTAATAAGATTGATAAGCCGAACGCAAATATCGATTTGGTCAAACAACAACTTTCTAAGCTTGATCTTGCCCCGGAGGAATGGGGAGGAAAAACCATTACCGTTTCCGTGTCTGCGAAAACCGGTCAAGGAATCAGCGAGCTTTTAGATATGGTTTTGCTTGAAGCATCGATGTTAGAACTGAAAGCGGATCCTGTTCGTAGTGCACTCGGTATCGTTATCGAGGCAAGGCTTTCTGCGGGGAAAGGACCTCTGGTTGTTGGCTTGGTTCAGCAGGGCACCCTGAAGCTTGGCGATATCGTTGTTTGCGGGGATTCGTATGGCAAAGTCCGTGCGCTTGTCAGCGATTTAGGTCAACGGACGGAACAAGCTGGCCCTTCAACTCCGGTTGAGATTCTGGGAATCGCTGATGTTCCGGAATCAGGGGACAAGTTCTTTGTCGTGCCATCTGAAAAAGAAGCACTTGAAATTGTCGAACGCAGGAAGAAAAAACCAGGAGTTTCTTTAGAAAAGAATCATATGAAACTAGAGGATCTTTACAACCAGATGAAAGCTGGTGATGTAAAGCAGTTAAAGCTGATTATTAAATCCGATGTTTTCGGTACTTTGGAAGCGATCGATACAACATTGGCAAAAATTCAGATTGAAGAGATAAAAATAGAGATTATTCATAAAGGAGTCGGCGACATCAACACATCGGATGTTTTGCTTGCTGATGCTTCAGACGCGATTGTTGTTGGTTTTAAGGTTGGTCTTGACGCAAAAGTGAAGGATTTAGCAAAGGAGAAAAATATCCAGATCCAGCGGTATGAGATTATTTACGAGCTTTTCAACGATATTAAGGCTGCCGTCGAGGGAATGCTAAAACCAACAATTAAGAGGGTTTTTATGGGGCGTGCTCAGGTGCGGAAAGTATTTACGCTTTCCAAGGCCGGCATTATCGCTGGATGCATGGTAGAAAAGGGAAAGATCTCCCGTTCTTGTTTTGCTGATGTTTCAAGGGAGGGCAGCGTGATTTTCCAGGGTAAAATCCAGTCACTCAAGCGGTTTAAAGATGATGTGCGGGAAGTCGCGCAAGGTTTTGAATGCGGTATCAGTGTCGGTCTCGATTCGATACAAGAAGGCGATATTATTGATGTTTTTACGGAAGAAACTGTCGCACGGAGAATAAGCAGTTAGTTCTTCACAGAGAAAATCCCGGGATAATTCCGAGAAAAAGATGAGAATATTAAGTGGCGCCCGTCCTACTGGAAAACTCCACCTGGGTCATCTCGCTGGAATTTTAAGTCAGTGGGTTACGTTTCAAGAAGAATACGAATGTTTTTTTATGCTTGCTGATTGGCATGCGTTACTCAGCGAATACAAGAATCCTGTGGCTATACAGGAGAATGCATTCGATAACCTTGCCGATTGGCTTTCTTGGGGAATTAGCGAAAAGAAGGCGACGCTGTTCATCCAGTCGCAGGTTCCGGAGCATCTTGAGCTATTTTTTGTATTTTCTTCTTTTGTCCCACTCGGGCTTCTTTTTCGCTGCCCGACCTTTAAAGATCAAATCCAACAGTTAAAGGATAAAGAGTTGAATACGTACGGTTTTCTTGGTTACCCAGTTTTACAAGCGGCGGATATACTCATCTATAACGCTGAGCGTGTTCCTGTTGGTGAAGATCAGTTGCCTCATTTGGAGCTTACTCGGGAGATTGCTCGGAAATTTAATTATCTGTACCAGCGAGAACTATTTTGTGTTCCGCAGCAGATTTTATCGTCTACTCCTAAGTTGCTTGGTCTCGACGGACGGAAGATGAGTAAGAGTTACGGGAATTGTATTTATCTTTCAGACGACAACGATAGTATCAGCGAGAAAGTAAAAACAATGTTTACAGATCCCGAAAGAATTAAGCGTACCCAACCAGGAAGGCCTTCGGTGTGCAATGTGTTTTCGTATTATGCCATCTTTTTTGCAGCGCAAAAAGATGTGGTATATACCGAATGCACCCAAGCTCTGCGCGGTTGTACTGATTGTAAGAAGCAGCTCGCTGGGCTTTTGATTGGACTTATTGAACCATGCCGGAAGAAACGTGAGAAGATTCTGGCAGAGAAAGGATATCTGGAGAGAATTCTTCAGGGTGGATGCGTTCGGGCGCGTTCCGTGGCGGCAAGAACGTTGCAAGAGGTACGAAAGGCAATCGGGTTATGAAGGTGAGGCTCGATATTTTTGAAGGACCATTAGACCTTTTGCTCTATCTGATTAAGAAAAATCATGTTGATATTTACAATATACCGATCAGTGATGTACTCAACCAGTACTTACAGTTTCTTGAATTGATGCGTCTGCTAGACATTAATGTTGTTTCGGAATATATGGTTACAGCGGCGACGCTTATCCAGATAAAATCTCGGATGCTCCTCCCGAAGCCTCCAGAGGAAGAAACTCCAGAAGAAGATCCTCGTGATGAGCTTGTGCGCAAACTTCTTGAGTATCAGAAATATAAAGAGATCGCCGAGCTTCTCAAGCAAAAAGAGTCGGTGCGGCTTAACTATCTTACTCGCGCATCCTCGGCAACCGAATTTGAAAGCCAAGAGGTGTATTTTGAAGCAAGCATTTTTGATTTAATCAACGCGTTTAAGACAGCGTTAAAGGATGTTCCACGGGAGATTTTTTTCGAGGTAATTAAGGATGAATTTACCGTTGAAGACAAAATACATTTTATCGTACATCTTTTATTGAATACCCCCAAGATCGCACTTTCGATGCTTTTTGCTCAAAGCAAAAACAAACTGGAGATTGTCGCTACATTTCTCGCAATATTAGAACTCATTCGTTTAAAAGAAATAGTTGCGCTCCAAGAAGGATTTTTCTCGGAAATTATTATCACTAAGCATGAATGAGATAAGCCCGACACCTGAACATTTCCCGTTGCCTCAGGAGAGCGAAGAAGAGTTTATTCTGAATCTGTCGCTCAGGCCCAAAACAATCGATGCGTTTCTTGGCCAGACGAAAGTCGTTGATGCTCTTTTGGTTGCTATCCAAGCAGCCCAAAAAAGAGGGGAGCCTTTAGAGCATATGCTTTTTTCCGGACCGCCAGGGCTCGGGAAAACATCACTCGCGTATTGTATCGCAGCAACAACTTCTGCAAAAATTACCGCGACTTCCGGTCCGGCCATTGAGCGAGCGGGAGATCTCATTGGAATTTTAACTAATTTGAACAAAGGAGATATTCTATTTATTGATGAGATGCATCGCCTTTCCCGGGTAGTCGAGGAATTTCTTTATCCGGCAATGGAGAATTTCCAAATTGATTTTATCATTGATAAAGGGCCTTATGCCAAATCCATAAAATTTAACTTGAAGCCTTTTACGCTGATCGGCGCAACTACCCGGCAGGGACTTCTCTCCGGGCCATTGAGAAGCCGCTTTGGCCTGTTCTTCCATTTTGATTTCTACAGTATCTGCGAGCTGTCCCAGATCATTGATAAATCAGCGCAGATTCTCAACGTGAAGATTCTGGATCAAGCTACCCAGGCTATTGCTCAACGGTCGAGAGGCACTCCGCGTTTAGCTAACCGCCTTTTGCGTCGCGTGCGCGATTACGTCCAAGTGAAAAATAAAGATGAAATCACCCTTCCGCTTGCCGAGGAAGCATTGAGTTTTTTGAACATCGACAGCCTGGGTCTTGATGATTTCGACAAAAAATATCTCGTTGCCCTGATTGATGTTTATAAGGGAGGACCCGTGGGTATTGAATCGATCGCAGCGACACTGAATGAATCCCCAGATACATTGATCGATGTGGTTGAGCCATATTTTTTGCAAATAGGATTTCTTCAGCGAACCCCCCGAGGGCGCATTGCTACCGAGGCTGCCTATGCGCATCTTGGAAAAACTTTCCAGAAGTAGGTTCTATGGACAAAGAGATTATTTCTTTTGCAAAAGTCATTACCGCAATCGGCTTTATGTGTCTCTGCGTCGGAGGTATCTTATTCTTAACCACGCAACTGAAAATTCCATTTCTTGGGAAACTGCCAGGAGATATTGCCATAAAACGGGGGAATTTTTCTTTCTATTTTCCGCTTGCTTCCTCGTTGTTGATCAGCTTTGTTTTCAGTGTCATTATTTCTTTTTTTTCCCGCCGCTGATCAATGGATTTGTCCTTGTTTGAATTTTCGCTGCCCCGGGAATACATCGCTCAATACCCGCTTTCCGATAGAGACCAGAGCAAACTTTTTTGTATCCGCCGAAACTCTTCAGTCTTTGAGCATAGACAATTTTCAGAAATTCCATGTCTTTTGCAACGTGGGGACGTGTTAGTACTCAACGATACGCGGGTTTTTCCTGCTCGACTTATGGCGCGGACGCAGCAGAATGAGTCTGTCGAAGTTTTTTTAGTAAAAGAAACGGGAAACAGAGTATACAAAACACTCCTCCGGCCAAAAAAGAAACTGTTTGTTGGACAAGTTCTATATTTCAATGATCAAATAGAAGCATCAATTGTAGATTTGCGCGAAAATATAATCTGTTTTCAGCAAGAAGTCAATTTCGATGTACTCGCCAAAATAGGAAATGTGCCTTTGCCTCCCTATATTCGACGGTCAGCAGAGAGCGCCGATAGGGAACGTTATCAAACAGTATATGCGGCACATACAGGCGCCATCGCTGCTCCTACGGCAGGGTTGCATTTTGCAAAGAGAACCTTAGAAGCGCTCGCCGAATCTGGAGTAGAAATAGTGTTTCTCACTTTGCATATCGGGTATGCCACCTTCCAAAAGATTCCCGAGGGCGATATTTCCAGTTATCGCATGGGCGAAGAGGAAGTCAATATTACCCAGCAGTCTGCTGAAAGAATAAATCTCGCCAGAAGCCAAAAAAGAAGAATTATTGCCGTTGGAACTTCTGTTGTTCGTTCCCTGGAGAGTGCTTTTCAAGGCGACAAGCTATGCCCTTTTCAAGGTCCCACCAGGCTTTTCATCTCACCAGGGTTCACATTCCGGGTTGTTGACGGATTTCTCACTAATTTTCATCTTCCCAAATCAAGTCCGTTTATTCTAACGTGCGCTTTTACGGGAAGGGAACTGTTGCTGAAAGCCTATCATGAGGCCATGCAGATGAAGTACCGTTTTTATTCGTATGGGGATGCGATGTTTATTGTATGATGAAGAAAAAGGAGTTTCGTTTTTTTTGGACGTTGTCTCGTTGCAGGGCTGAGAGTTCATTTTTCGGAAAACTATTTTTTATGTTGTGCGCGGTAAAACACCACGCCCAACGGGATGCCGGACAGGAGAATTTTTCCCAGAATATCTAAGGTAGGTTCAGGCACAAATCCTGCAGGCGCATTCGTGGTCATTGCCAAACCGCCATGACCATAGGTTATATATACGTAGTCGTTAAAGAGTACAAGGGAGGTATCGCTTGGTTCTCCCCCTAAAGATGAGATGTTCGTATAGAGCGTTTCAGTTGACCAACCTGTGCCATTAAATGTCGCGAGCTTTAGATCGAATAGCGTTCCTCCGTTTGAGCTTGCTATGTAGCTTATGAATACATTGTTTTCAGAATCGGTTTCGATTGAAGTGTATCCTTTCACATCCCCGGTGTCGAGCGTATACAGAACCCAATTCGTTCCGTTAAAATAGGCATACTTTAAGTCCTGCGTGTCGTTGTAGACATAGCTTATGTGGTTGTGCCCTAAAGTGTCGACCGCGATAGAAGTATTACTGCCTGTGTCTCCGCCGATATCAACCGCTTGATTTGCCCATCCAGTCCCATTGAATTGCGCGTAATAGAGATTGCCAAATGTTACGTCGTGGTAGCTTATCCGCGCATAGCCCTGATTATCCATGGCTATCGAAGTGCTCACAAATCCCCCTGCTTGTACCACTTGATCTGACCAGTCGGTCCCATTGAATTTTGCAATATGCAAATTTGCGACCAAATCATCAAAATAACTTATTTGGGCATATCCGTTATCATCGAGGCCGAGCGATATGGAGAGCCCGGCTCCAATGCCGATGCCAGCAGTGATGTCCCAGCCAGAGCCGTTATACTTGGCATAACCTGGGCCGCCCTCTTCTGTCATATATGCGATATGCGCGTGCCCTTGAGAATCAACCTGAACCGAGGTTTGTGAATTTTTTGCAACTGTTCCCGGTAGATTGAATGATTCTATAACCCAGTCCGAGCCAGTATATTTCGTATAGCGCAGGTCATCCCCGTCCGTATAGCTTATGTGCGCAAACCCGTTACTGTCAATATCGATCGACATGCTGCTAGTATGGGGTGATGAATCTACGATAGTTTCAGTCCATGCGCCGTAGGTTAAAGCAGAATAAGCGGACAACCATCCAAAAACAACCACAATAATGTTTCTTTTCCGGTTAGGCATAGGCATTTTTTTGCAGTTGTAGTATAACACAAAATATTGAGGAATACACGTCCGGATAGCGTTGTCGTTTTGGATATCCGGGTAAACCTGAATTATTTATCCACCCGAGTTTCTATTTATGGTACAATTATATCTCTATGAAAGTAGTCAAGAGTATTGCAGCCAATACGATCGCTTTGGGTATTGAGCAAGCGTTCACCAAGGGAATTTCCGTTCTTGCGTCCATACTTTTGGTGCGATACTTAACTCCCGAACAACTCGGGGAGTTCCGGTTTGTCTATACCTATATTTCTTTTTTTGTGATTTTTTCTTTCCTCGGGATCGATAATATCATTATCCGTGAAGCTTCCCAGCACAAGGATCGATCAGGTGTTTTGATTGGAAATGGATTAGTGCTGAAGCTTATTTTTTCTGTATTCTTCATTTTGCTTGCTTGGCTTATCCTGAATTTTTTGCGCTGTCCGGTTACCACAAAGATCCTTATTTACATCGCTTCCTTTGAGCTGCTTTTGGGTTTTAAGTCGATTTACAGCCTGGTATTCCAGATTGAATTGAAGAATTATTACCACGCGGTAATCCAAATATTTTCTGGATTGTTCGATGCGGCTTTGACAATCTTTCTTATTTACCTTGGTGGCGCGCTCATCCACTTTATTTTGATCGGGATCTGTGTCGCGCTTTTTGAACTGGTTGCCAACCGAATTTTTTCCAATAAATTCATCAAACCAGTTTTTAAGATCGATTTTTCCATCTGGAGGTATTTATTAAAAGAGGGATGGCCATTGGGGTTGACCTATTTTTTCGTGAGCATTTATTTTCGGATCGATCAGATTATGATTCACCAGATGGCTGGAGTAGCCCAGTTGGCCGGATATTCGGTAGCGGTAATGATTACCGATTTTTTTCATATTCTTTCAGATTCCTTCATGATTTCAGTGTTTCCTGTCATGGCAGCCCAGTGTGTGAATTGCCAGGATTCATTCCGAAAGGTATATTTTTTAAGCGCGAAATACCTTTTGATTGTAGTATGGCCAATTGCAACTTTTGTGAGTTTTTATGCGCGGCAAATACTATTTTTATTGTTTGGCGAGAAATATCTTTCTTCAAGTCAAGTTCTTATCGTTCTTTCATGGTCTTTAGTGTTTGTTTTCAGCGGAGCCCTCATCACGCAGATTTTAACTTCTATCGGCAAGCAGAAAATCAACGCTCTCATTACATTTCTGACTTCAATTCTAAACATTGCGCTCAATATTTTTTTTATCCCACGCTGGGGTATTTTTGGGGCGGCCTTGGCTACGGTTATTAGTTATGCCGCGGCGACCGGTCTTGTATATTGTATCCCGTACCTGCGTACGTATGTTTTAGTCCAGATGCGTGTTTCAGTGAAACCTGTATTCTGCAGTTTTGTCATGCTGGCTTTTTTATTTTTTCTGGCGGAAGGGAACATGGTATTTGGAATTGTTCTTGCTCCGGTCGTTTTCTTAGTCAGTATGATTTTCATTGGAGGAGTTGATAAAACCGACTACGAGCAGCTGAAAAAGGTTTTTGCACCAAATCGGCAATAATGGTCACAGATATGAAGGTTAGCCTTGTTCTTTTTGCTCCTGCATATTCTTCCCACAGGCGTATCTATGACTGTGCGGCAAGCCTTACACAGGTTGCTGATGAAGTGATATTGGTTTCTGAAAAAGAAAACATTCCGGTCGGCGAAAAGATCAAAACAGTATCCACTCAGAGCCAGGATAGTTCCGCCTTCTATCTTGCCGGGTTAAGTCAGGTGACCAGCGAGATTGTTCTCTTCTTCCAGGAGCCCATTTGCTTGACACCGGATTTTTTATCCAGGATTAAATATGAATTTTCCCACGGAGCTCATTGTGTTTGGGGGCATTTTCCGGCTCAAAAGCGAAATATTCTTGAAGATTGGTTCTGTGTGCATGCGGCAGCTCAACTTAATGCCCGATGTTCTTATGAACCGCTTGCTTTAGGTTTTTGTTTTGTCGCTTATAATGCCAAAGCCCTGCGTTCTTTGGGTGGATTTCCTAAAACTTCCCAAGAGATATTTTCTGTTGCCACGGTATTTCTTTTGCAGAAGCAAGGATACGCGGTGCGGCAGCTTTTTGGAGTGAGCGGCCTGTCTCGCGCACCTGCATTATTCCTTGATTTTTTCTGTTCCTGTTTCTCCAGATATTATCAGTTTTTTGCTCTTTGTCGTGCTGACCGCATGCTGGATCGTTCTCACGCCCAGATGGTTTTTCAAGACATCATTCAAGCGGTTCGCAAAGAAATGAGCCATTTAGCCGTAAAAAAGGTTATTGCCGTCGGGTTGGTGGTTTTTTTCGCCGCTTTTATGAAGGCAGTTGCTTTTATAAGTTCACAAAGTTAAAACGCTGACGGAACAAAAACAATGTTCCAGATATCAGTGATTATCCCGACCATCGGCCGGGGAGTCTTGCTGGATGCGCTTCATGCTTTAAAGGCGGCTTGTGCGCTGTGTCCCGGAACAGAAATTATCCTTGTTGACGATACAAAGCAGGGAACGGTAAAGAATGAATTCCTGCTTTCTGATACTGTCATCGCTCTTGCTTCTCACGGTCGTGGTCCAGCAGCGGCGCGTAACCTCGGTATTGATAACGCACACGGGGAAATCCTTATTTTTATCGGAGATGATATCATTGTATCTGAGAACTTCTTGGAGGAGCATCTAAGATTTTATCAGGAAAAAGAAGGGGATTTTTGCGTTATTGGAAAGGTAGTTTGGGACCGCACGCACAGAATATCTCCGGTGATGCAGGTTATTGAAGATGAAGGAGTATGGTTTCATTATGCAACGATTTCTGATCCTGCGCGTTCCTACCAGTGTTTTTATACTTCAAATGTGTCATTAAGGCGGAAGACTTTAGGCGGGTTGCGTTTTGATGAAGATTTTCCTTACGCAGGATTTGAAGATACCTATTTAGGATATCTGTTGCAGAAAAAAGGCGTGCAATTTTTCTATAACCCACAAGCACTCGCCGTACATAGGCATTATTCATCGCTTCGGGATGTGCACAAGCGAACCTTACTTCTTGAGCGATCGAAAAACATCATGCTTCGCAAGCTTTGGCCCGAAGACAGAGAGGCGTATCATTTAGAATTTTTATTGCAGAATAAGCCATTTCGGTATAGGATTTTCATACGATTTGTTTTCTTATGCAGTATGTTGCGATTATTTTGGTTGCTCGATTTCGTATTACGGGTATACTGGCAGAACGGTAAGCGTAATTGGGTTTATACTACGGTTATCTATTACTGGTCTTGGCATTTTTTTCATAAGGTAAAAAGGGGGGCATAACCGGAATGCGCATAGGTATTGACAGTACATACCTAGATGTTTCTTATAAAACGGGAATTTTTTACTATCTCAGAAATCTTCTTATGGCTTTGGCTCGACTTGATCACGAGAACGAGTATATCCTGTATTACAATTCTTTTATACGCCAGTCAAAGCGTTTTTTTTCTCCCGGAGAGCGGTTTAGGATTCAGGTGCTTAAATGTCCGAATATATTAGAGAAGCTGCTCGGCCGAGACTTTTTCTTTCAGTATTTTTCCAGAGCTTTGACTTCGGCCCTCCAAACGGATGAGTGCGATGTTTTGCATGCTCCACATTTGCGCGGGGTCTTCCTGCCAGGTGTTTCAACGGTAGTGACAATTAATGACCTCGCTTTTATGGCTTTGCCGGAATACGGCAAAGGAAAAGAAGCAGATTACCTGAAAAGACGGCTTGAAGAATGCGGTCGACACGCTCAAAAGGTAATCGCGATTTCTGAATTTACCCGTAACGAAATTTGGAGGTATACTTCAATTCCTAAACATAAAATAGAGGTTGTTCCCTATGGATGCGACCCGATTTTTCAGAAACTAGCAGATTTCGATGAGCACCAGGCGCGCAAGAAGTTCGAGCTTTGGCGTCCTTTCATTCTAACGGTCAGCAGTATCGAACCACGGAAGAATCTGAAAATTTTACTCGAGGCATTTTTGAAGTTAAAGCAACGCAAGCGAGTTCCCCATAAGCTTGTTATTATCGGTTCAGCTGCGGTTATGTCTCAAAATGTCTTCCGAGATATCCGGCCTCTTTTGCGCAAGCTCGGGGAGGATGTGATTCTGCGAGGGGCGGTCGAGAACGAAGATCTGGTGTATTTTTATAACTTGTGTGATGTTTTTGTTTTTCCTTCGCTCTATGAGGGGTTTGGGCTCCCACTGCTTGAGGCAATGGCTTGTGGTTGTGCAATTGTTTCATCATCTTCTGCGTCTCTGCCTGAGGTCGCCGAACACTCTGTGTTGTTCGCGAATCATGCCGATTCGACAGAATTTTATGAGAAGATTTACTCGATTCTTGAAGACGATAAGCTCAAGAGTGAACTTTCAGAGAAGGCGCTGGCTCGAGCAAAAGCATTTTCCTGGGATCGCACTGCAGAGCAGACAAAAAGTATCTATGAAGGTCGGGTTTGAGGCGATCCCTCTCGCCAGAAAAGAACTTTCAGGAATTGGGGTTTATGCAAAAAATACCCTTTCAAACATCAGGAAAAACCCAGACTTGACCGCTATTGTGTATAATCCATTTTTTTTTCGACCAGGATATGTTTCTTCTCATGTTCCAGGATTGTGTGTACGTAATATTCTCGCACCTCTTTGGGTAAGCGCGCGGCATTTTGATGTCCTTTGGTATAACGTTCTGTTGCCTGCGGTACTCCGGAAGGAACGTTTGGATCTTTTCCACGGCCTTTCAGCAGCAGTCCCGGAAACAAAGCAGACGCGGCTTGTTTTGACGGTACATGATTTACACCCATTTTTTGAGCGCACCAAGGTTTATATCTCGACTTTTAAGGAACGTCTTGCCAAGAGTATTGCAATGGCTGATGCGGTCGTCTGTGTTTCGAATTTTACCAAGGAAGAACTTCTGAAGAATTTTACCATTCCAGAGCGGAAGATTGCCGTTGTTCCCGAAGCAGCCGATCAGAGTTTTTTTGAACGGCCTCAAGAAGAAGCCCGGCAATTTCTTGCATCTTTTTATGGGATACAAGAAGATTTTATCTTTTTTCCCGCCGATTTCTATCCCCGGAAAAATCACTTGTTTCTCTTGGAGAACTTTTTCCGCTTACGCCAGCAGGGCTTTCCCTACAATTTGATACTCACTGGGAAATCTACCCCATATTCCGGGATCGTCAGGCGTTTTGTAACCGCTTCTCAACATAGACATTCGGTTAAGATTCTTGGGTATATTCCGAGTCAAGATATGCCGTATTTTTACTCCGCAGCAAAATTTCTTGTCTATCCATCTCTCTATGAGGGGTTTGGTCTTCCCGTCGTAGAAGCCATGGCATGCGGGTGTCCTGTGGTCTGTTCGGCGCTGCCAGTATTACGCGAAATTTCCCACGATTCAGCTCTTTTTTTTAATCCAGAAAGCTCTGACGAGATCGAAAACGCTTTTGAGCGTATCCAACATGAAGATGAACGACTTACTTTGGTCCAAAAAGCTCGTGCACACGCTCAATCTTTTTCTTGGGAAAAAGCGGCTCAAACGCTTGTTCGACTCTATGAACAGGTGTGTGGAAGAGAAGTAAGTTCATGATGCAACACACGTAATACAATGGCGCACGGTATTTTTTTATCTGTCGTCATTCCTGCTTATAACGAAGCACGGCGGCTCCCAACTACCATTGGGAAAATTTACCGCTATCTTTTAAGGAAAGGATTTGCGGCAGAAATTATCGTAGTCGATGACGGTTCGATTGATTCCACGGTGAAGATTGTAGAATCTTTACAGGACTCCATCCCTTCACTTTTGCTTTTACAAAATGGAGAAAACAGGGGAAAGGGTTTTTCAGTCCGGCGCGGTTCTTTGAGCGCTCAGGGAGATTATATTTTGTTTACGGATGCCGATCTTTCCACCCCGATTGAAGAACTCGATAATTTTTTAAAACTCAAAGACGCTTATGATGTCATTTTTGCCTCTCGGGCCTTGCCTGCTTCCCGCGTCACATTGCACCAGCCTTGGTTTCGTGAGCATTTAGGGAGATTTTTCAATATCTGGGTACGGATTTTGCTTCTTCCTGAATATATGGATACGCAGTGTGGTTTTAAGCTTTTCCGTACCGAAGCAATACGGCCGGTTTTTCAGGCACAAAGGATTTCTGACTTTGCCTTTGACATAGAAATTCTTTTGTTGGCGCGACGATATAAACTTACGATGAAAGAGCAACCGGTTGAATGGCTGAATTCCCAAGAAACAAAAGTCACCTTTCGTTCAATGGTCCGAATGTTTTTTTCTTTTTTACGCATCGTCTGGATTTATAAACTCAGGAGAGTTTTTTAATGATCAAGAAAGTTCTTTTTGTTTCTGCGTTAGGCATCGGGCTCTGTTTGTTTCTTTTCATAGCTATCTATTTTGATGCGTATTACATCGAGCCAAACTGGATTGAAGTGCGCCGGGTGACTTTTGTCCACAAGGAACTTGCTGAGGCATTATCCGGGTTGACTATTGTTCAGATTTCCGATCTGGATATGAAAGAACCGGGAATTCGAGAAAAAAGACTTGTCAAAATTATTTCTCACCTTAAGCCCGATGTGCTTCTTTTTACTGGTGATCTGGTTGACTCATGGATTTATTTTGAAAAAGCGATAGGAGTTTTTTCCCAGCTCAAGAAACATACTCGATTCTTTTATGCGGTGAGCGGGAATGATGATTACGCGAATATTAAGGATATGGATTTACTCGAAAAACGATTACGTGAAATTGGTATCGTTTTTCTCCGTAACCAGGCAGTAAAGGTTTCACCCAAAAACAATAACCAGTATGTTTGGATTGTTTTTTTAGATAGAAAGACCGGTTTTGAGGAGGCGGTGAAGGAGGTCGACAACAAGTGGCCGGCTTTATTTCTTTCTCATTACCCCGAAAATATCTATAAGGTTGCTGATTTTGGAGGGAAGCTTTTGTTGGCTGGAAATACGCAGGGTGGACAAGTGGGTATTCGTTTCTTACGGAATCTTTCCGATTACGCAAGCAGCAAGCTTGGAGAATTTATCGCCGGTCTTTATCGGGTGCAAGATGCGTATGTTTATGTCAGCAGGGGGATTGGAGCGTCAGACAGGAACATCCGCTTTTTCTGTCGTCCCGAGGTGACGGTTTTTTCATTCCGAGAAACTGGTCGGCAGACTCAAGCTCAGAATCCAGAATACAAAAAAGAAAAGAGTCTTCCTCTTCGTCTTGTAAGCGCTGTAGCCAGGAAAATTGGAGTAAAGCAAAGTATACGAAAGCTGTATGATTGGATTATGGGGTTTTAAGCAATGCGACGCTATGAATCTTGCGGATAACCTGATTATTTTATTGTACCATTCGGTAGACACCCGTAAGGGTGTGCGCTATTCTGTCCATCGTCAGAATTTTCTTGAACAGGTTGATCTGCTTACTGCGGAGGGGTTTTCTTTCTTTAGTTTTCGCCAACTCCTTGGCGTGGTACGCTCTGGTGGAAATATTCCTGTGAAATCAGCCATTCTTACCTTTGATGATGGGTACGAAAATTTTTTCACTGAAGTATATCCGGTATTGTATTCACGCGGCATTAAAGTTTCGTTATTTATCACTGTGTCTTTATTGGGCACAGTAGGAATGATCCGGCGCGAACAAATCGAAGCGTGTGATCCGCATATTTTAGAAATTGGTTCTCACGGCATGCGGCATACTTTCTTGCCTGCACAGAGCAAGAAGACGCTTTCTGATGATATTCGAGGATCGTATTGCTTTTTTCATGATAATTTTCCCCGATATTTTGTTCCGGTTTTTTCGATTCCCCAAGGCGTTTATACGCGAGAGAGCTTGTTTTTTATTCAACGCGAGGGGTTTGAGCTTATTGTTACTTCTGATCGTCACGCAATCAGAAAGAAAGATGTGGCTGGAAAAACGCTGCCTCGTTTTCCGGTTTATGGTCAACACACCATTCAGGATTTTCGCGCTCTTATTCGAGAGTCTGCTCGGGTATCACCGCTAAAAATTTTTCAGCAGCAGCTAGGTATGTTCGGCAAAGTTTTATTGTTACGGGTGTTTGGAGAAGGTTTTTTCCGTAATTTGCGCAGGATGCTCCGGATATCCTAACTCAAAATATAAGTTTTCCATGGGTAAGCGAGAATACGCAAAAAATTTATCTTTTCCCATTCTATTTTTAATCCTTTTTGCCGGTAATTATTGGCGTACCTTTCTGTGGATGCATGAGCGATTTCTTGAGGAGAGCAGTTTTTATCTTCATGGGTACCTCGTGCCGTTTGTCAGTTTTTTTCTTCTCAAAAGCGCTGTGCATCCTGCTGACTGCTATGAAGCTGATCCACGCGATCGCTTTTTCGGAGGAATCGTTCTCTGTTTTGCTGTACTTCTGAACGGCTTCTCGGTTCTGGTCCAAATTTATTTTCTTGGCGGTCTTTCCTTTGTATTTTCGTGCTGGGGTCTCACACTTTTTCACAAAGGGCGAGCATTTTTCCGCAAGGCGCTGCCCGCGCTTCTTTTTCTTTTCTTCATGGTTCCCTTGCCGAATATCGTCATACTTTCGTTTTCGTTCTACCTCCGGTTTCTTTCAACGCAAGTATCTGTGTTTGTCATGAAATTGTTTGGGCTTCCTGTTTTTGCCGATGGCAATGTCATTACGTTCATCGGAAAAAAGATTTCCATCGGTGAACCATGTAGCGGGTTGCGCTCTATCATTTCCTTTTTTGCGTTTAGTATCTTTTTGGGATACTCTGCCCCCATTTCCCGGGCAATGAAGGCGTTGCTTTTTATTCTTTCTTTCCCTCTATCGATATTCCTCAATATAGTACGCATTATTTTGATTGTTTTATTGAGCACTGTCGTTCCGGTATCTATTTTAGTTGGCCCTGCTCATTTTGTTTTAGGGTTGATATTGTATTGTTTTGGGGTTATTTTTTATCTGTTGCTTGTTCGATTTTTAAGTAGGGATCATTTAGCGAAGGCTGCTCGTGAGACGACAGAGTGAGTTTTTTCTTCTTTGCCTTTTTGCCGGCGGGTTTTTTATGGTATTCATTTTCCATGTCCGGGTCAGTACAATTGTTCATAGTGATTCACTCTACAACAAAATTCAGAGTTTTCCCTATCAGCTCGATGGTTGGCAGGGAAAGGATCTTGTTATAACGCAGGCGGTAGTTTCTGATCTAAAAACAAGCAATCTTTTAGTGCGCCGGTATATCCAGAAAAAATTCAATGCTTCTGCCGATGTGTATCTTGTGTATTCTGCGGGTTCTTCTGTTTTTCATCCCCCTGAATACTGCTATATCGGTTTAGGCGAAGCTGAGCTCTTGCGGCGCAGCAGAGGATGGATTGTAGCAGACAGGGGAGATGTTCCGTATACAATGCTTGAATTTCGGTCGAAAATCAAGGGAGAAAAATTCTTTGTTGCCTATTGGTTTCTTTCGAGATCACAGGCGACAGCGAACTACTATATGCAGCGTTTCCTTAACTTTGCCGGGAATCTTGGTTTTTTTGAAAATGAATGGCTTCTGATTCGAGTAACGCTTGTGCCTGGGCGTCCGGATCTTTCGGATTTTCATTCCTTCTTTGATCCGTTCCTTCAGGAAATTCACCGCGCCGGGCGAGAAATTCTCAGGCCTTGATTTTTTTGAGCGAAGCAAGAAAAAAACCTTCCATTGTTTCTGAGGGGATGATTCTTTGAGTGTACTGGAGTTGTTCTGGAAAATTTTCTCCTTGCCAGCGCCGTATTCCCGATTGATAGTTTTTAAAGGGTAGGTTTATTTTTTCCAGAACAATCAGATCCTGAAATTGCTCAATCGCCCAAGCGATCACCGCTTCATTTTCTTCCGGTGCAAATGTGCAGGTTGAGTATACGCACCGGCCACCGGGCTTCAAGGATTTGATTGCTGAGTAGAGGAGTCGTTTTTGTTTATGCTGGGCTTCGTGTATTTTTCGTTCCGACCAGTATGAGTAAGTTTTTGGGAAATGGATCAAAAACTGGCTTTCACTCGTACAGGGTGCATCAAGCAGCACTTTATCAAAGTAATTCTCATATTTTTTCCAGATAAAGGATCCATCCCAGAGCAAGGTTTTAATATGTTCGATGCCGAGTATTTTTAGATTAGCGAGTAATTTATAAAGACGGATTTTTATCTTCTCGCAAGCGATAATTTCTCCCTGATTTTGTATGCAAGCTGCTATTTGTGAGGTTTTCCCGCCAGGGGCAGCGCACAAGTCAAGTATTTTCTCGCCCGGGAGCGGCCTAAGGAGAAGCACTGGCAGCATGCTGGAGAGATTCTGGAAGTAAACAAAACCGTCTTTATAAAACTGAAGTTCTTGAAAATCACGCTGGCTTGGTTTTTTTAGAATAAACGCATCATGATACCAGCTGACTTTTTCTGCAAGAACAGAATTGGCCTGGAGTAGTTCCATACAATGCTCAGTGGTTGTTTTTATGGTATTGATGCGAAAAGTTGAGATTTTTCGTTCCAGGAATGTTCGCAGGATTTGTATGTATTGAGTAGGATAGATGGTTTTGAGCCGCTCAATAAACAGACCCGGAAGATGATAAAACAGTTTTTCCATAAAACTATTATATTGGTTTGTATCTTTCTCGCAAGCACGTATTGTTGTTTGTTTTAGGTCTGCTCAATATAGAATACGAGAATGCATCCGCTGCGTAGGTTAATTTGTGGATTTTGGAGGATATTTCCTGGGCGACAGAAAGAAATATTGTCGCGTTGAATGGTTTACTTTTCATGATTTTGTGTTAAGATAAAACCCTATGCTCGCCATGCAGAA
>CAZWJT010000004.1:0-27165 GCA_964634935.1 uncultured Planctomycetia bacterium
GGGACTACGGCCGCAAGGCTAAAACTCAAAGGAATTGACGGGGGCCCGCACAAGCGGTGGAACATGTGGTTTAATTCGATGCTACGCGAGGAACCTTACCAAGGCTTGACATGCTAGATGTAGCTTGGTGGAAACATTGAGCGATCCGTATCCAATCGGAAGCTAGCACAGGTGCTGCATGGCTGTCGTCAGCTCGTGCCGTGAGGTGTTCCCTTAAGTGGGACAACGAGCGCAACCCTCGTTCTTAGTTGCTAACTTTGGTGAATAACTGAGGTGCACTCTAAGGAGACTGCCTACGTTAAGTAGGAGGAAGGCGGGGATGACGTCAAGTCAGCATGGCCCTTATGTCTTGGGCTACACACGTGTTACAATGGCGCGTACAACGGGAGGCTAAGCCGCAAGGCGGAGCAAATCCTTTAAAGCGCGCCCCAGTTCAGATTGTAGGCTGAAATTCGCCTACATGAAGCCGGAATCGCTAGTAATGGCGCATCAGCTACGGCGCCGTGAATACGTTCCCGGGCCTTGTACACACCGCCCGTCAAGCGCTGGAAGTGGGAGGCACTTGAAGCTCCGCAAGAAGTCACGGTGAATTTCATGACTGGTGCTAAGTCGTAACAAGGTAACCGTACGGGAACGTGCGGTTGGATCACCTCCTTTCTTTAAATTTTCACAAGGATACCTCCAAAAGGCTTATTTTATTTATGGGAATCTGCCAAATTTATGGGCCCATAGCTCAGTTGGCAGAGCACCGTGCTGATAACGCGGGGGTGAGTGGTTCGATCCCACTTGGGCCCACTAAAAAGTTATCAGTAAACAGTTTCAAAAACTGTTTTTTTGTTTTTGAGGACTGTTTCGGGCCTGTAGCTCAGCTGGGAGAGCACCTGCTTTGCAAGCAGGGGGTCAGGAGTTCAAATCTCCTCAGGTCCAGAAGAGTAGAATATTCCGTATTTCGCAAAAAATACGAGAAACATAAATCTGCTCATTGAAAATAAGGCTGAATATCAAGGAATTAACGGTTTACGGAGGATGGCTTGGTTCTCGCAGGCGATGAAGGACGTGGCAAGCGGCGATACGCTCCGGGGAGATGCAAGCGATCTTTGATCCGGAGATTTCCGAATGGGGGAACCCTTCCGAGGTTATACTCGGAAATCCTAAGAGGCAACTCTTAGGAAGTAAACTCTGGGAAGTGAAACATCTCAGTACCAGAAGGAAAAGAAATCGAATGAGATTCCCTTAGTAGCGGCGAGCGAACAGGGAACAGCCTAAACCTTGTATGTGTCAAGCCTGCAGGCGTTGCATACAAGGAGTTACGGGGTATTGCTGGAAAGTTCTGCAGAACTTTCGGAGAGTTACAAAGTTTTCGCCTAGTTGAATGCTGTGGAAAACGGCAACCATAGAATGTGATAGTCATGTAAACGAAAGGTGAAGACCTCTCTGGCAGTATTCCCAAGTATCTCGGGGCACGGGAAATCCTGAGAGAAGTTTGCCTGACCTCAGGCTAAGGCTAAATACTCGCGAGAGACCGATAGTGCACAAGTACTGTGAAGGAAAGCCGAAAAGAACCCCTGTGTGGGGAGTGAAATAGAACCTGAAACCGTAAACTAACAAGCGATCGGAGTCTCGATTTATCGGGATGACGGTGTGCCTTTTGTTTAATGAACCAGGGAGTTGTTCTGTGCAATAAGTCTAAGTCCTCAAAAAGGACGCAGGCGTAGGGAAACCGAGTGTGAATAGCGCGATTTAATTGTACAGACCAGACCCGAAGCCGGGCGATCTACCCATGGCCAGGGCGAAGTATCGGGAAACCGATATGGAGGCCCGAACTGGTGAATGTTGAAAAATTCTCGGATGAGCTGTGGGTCGGAGTGAAAGGCTAATCAAGCTCGGTTATTGCTGGTTCTCCCCGAAATAGCTTTAGGGCTAGCCTCAATTAAATGGACTTGAAAGGTAGAGCACAGGATGGGCTAGGGTTCCGAATGGATTACCAAACCCAACTTAACTCCGAATATTCAAGCACCTTAAATTGGGAGTAAGACCAGGGGGGCTAAGCTTCTTGGTCGAAAGGGAAACAGCCCAGACCGCCAGCTAAGGTCCCAAAAAATAGGATAAGTGGTAAAGGATGTAAAATCACACAAACAACCGGGATGTTGGCTTAGAGGCAGCCATCATTTAAAGAGTGCGTAATAGCTCACCGGTCGAGTGGTTTTGCGCCGAAAATGAACGGGGCTCAATCCTATTACCGAAGCTGCGGACTTACTGAAGTGCTTGCACTTTAGTATTTGGTAGGGGAGCATTCTCTGTGCAGTGAAGCTTCATTGTAAGATGGGGTGGAGCGCAGAGAAGTGAATATCTTGGTATGAGTAGCGGAAATTTCGGTGAAAAACCGAAACGCCGAAAGTCTAAGGTTTCTCCTGCAATGTTAGTCAGCAGGAGGTTAGGCGAATCCTAAGTCGAATCCGGGTATAACCGGAGTAGGCGATGGAAAGCTGGTTAATATTCCAGCCCTAGCAAAAAGGGTTAATCTGTGTGGGGACGCATGAGGTAGGATGGTCGGAGTGTTGGATGTCTCCGTTTTCCCGGCGCAAGCCGGGCGACGAGTTGGCGCTACGGCAAAGACGAAGCCATCGGAACTAAGTGCCAAGAAAAGCCATACAGATTCTTTTTAGCTAATCGTACCGGAAACCGACACAGGTAGACTACCAGAATATGGTAAGGCGCTCGAGATAAACCTCGTTAAGGAACTCGGCAATCTAGCCCCGTACGTTCGCAAGAAGGGGTGCCCCACTTCGGTGGGGTCGCAGTGAAAGGGCTCTCGGGACTGTTTAGCAAAAACACAGGTCCATGCTTAAGTCGTAAGACGCTGTATATGGACTGACACCTGCCCAGTGCTGGAAGGTTAAGGTAAGAGGTCATTCTTGCTTCGGTGAGAAGAAGCTTTGAACCGAAGCCCCAGTAAACGGCGGCCGTAACTATAACGGTCCTAAGGTAGCGAAATTCCTAGTCGGGTAAGTTCCGACGCGCACGAAAGGTGCAACAACGAGAGCGCTGTCTCAACGAGGTACTCGGCGAAATTGTAGTAGCGGTGCAGATGCCGCTTACCCGCAGTCGGACGAAAAGACCCCGGAACCTTTACTGTACGCTGGTATTGAATTTTGGTCCGATATGTGTAGGATAGGTGGGAGACTTTGATCCTCGGATGCTAGTTCGAGGGGAGTCGTCGGTGAAATACCACCCTTATTGTATTAAAATTCTAACTTTCGAAAGAAAGAACAGTTCCAGTCGGGCAGTTTAACTGGGGCGGTTCCCTCTCAAAATGTAACAGAGGGGCCCAAAGGTATCCTCAGGCTGGTCGGCAATCAGCCGTCGAGTGTAAGGGCATAAGGATGCTTAACTGCGAGGTCGACAGACCGAGCAGGCACGAAAGTGGGGCTTAGTGATCCGGTGGTTGCTTGAGGGAGCGCCATCGCTCAACGGACAAAAGGTACTCCGGGGATAACAGGCTGATCGGGCTCGAGAGTTCACATCGACAGCCCGGTTTGGCACCTCGATGTCGGCTCGTCCTATCCTGGGGCTGGAGAAGGTCCCAAGGGTCCGGCTGTTCGCCGGTTAAAAGGGCACGCGAGCTGGGTTCAGAACGTCGTGAGACAGTTCGGTCTCTATCCACTGTGGGCGTTGGATTATTGAAGGGGAGTTGTTCTTAGTACGAGAGGACCAGAACAAGCAGACCTCTAGTGTGCCAGTTATCGCGCCAGCGGTAAAGGCTGGGTAGCTATGTCTGTTCAAGATAAGCGCTGAAGGCATCTAAGTGCGAAGCTTACCCTAAGATTAATAATCCCTTCCCGGGTAACCGGGATGTAGGGCACTCGTAGACTACGAGATTGATAGGATGCAGGTGTAAGTGCGGTAACGCATTCAGCCGAGCATTACTAATCGCCCAATCGACTTGATATTCAGCCTTGTTTATATATGAGGACGCACAGCGTCCCGTTTTTTTAATTGATATTTTGGGGGTGGTCTTACCGGAGGGGAAACACCCGTTCCCATTCCGAATACGGCCGTTAAGCCCTCCTGGGCCAATGGTACTTTACTCGCAAGGGTATGGGAGAGTAGGTCGCTGCCCCCTTAATTTTTTTATGATTTTTATATGATTATTAAAAGAAAAAAAACATATCTTCCGAAAGAACACAGCTTTGAACGAAAGTGGTATCTGGTTGACGCAAAAGACCAGATCCTTGGTCGTTTAGCTACCCGTATTGCACGGATTCTTGCCGGGAAGCATAAGCCGATTTACACTCCGCACATACTCTGCGGGGATTGTGTTGTTGTAATTAACGCAAAACACATTCGGGTTACCGGTAAGAAACTTACCGATAAAATATATCAGAAATACTCAGGATACCACGGTGGAAGAAAAGAGCTGTCGCTCGAAGAACTTTTAGCCAAAAATCCGGTTCGAGTTATGACTCACGCAGTCGCGGGAATGCTTCCAAAAAACCGTTTGGCAAAAAGGATGATGCTCTCACTGAAAGTCTACCCTGAAGCAGAACACGATCAACAAGCACAACAGCCACAACCAATTACATTATGACTCAATCAGAAACCCCTAGAACACCAATCATTACCGTAGGAAGACGCAAAGAGGCGACTGCCCGCGTTTATTGCTACACCCAAGGAAAAGGAAATATTATAATCAATGGACGGAATCTTGATCAATACTTCACAACTTCGGCCCAGAAAATTCTGGTGCGTGAACCGCTGATGAAAGGCGGTTGCGAAGCAACTCTTGACATCAAAGCAAAAGTCGAAGGGGGAGGAATTACCGGACAAGCAGGAGCTATTCGCCTTGGCATTGCCAGGGCAATTATCCTAATGAAACCTGAACTTCGTTCTCTCTTCGGAAAAGAAAAACTTTTAACCCGTGACCAACGCTCCAAAGAACGTAAAAAGTTTGGTCAGAAGGGTGCGCGTAAAAAAGTTCAATGGACTAAGCGTTAACGCGCGAAGTTTCTGCGTGTTAGCGATCGATAAACCGCATATCCTAAACGATATGCGGTTTTTTACTTTTAGTTTGCGAATAATGCTTATTTTCGCACTGCCAACTCCATCCACTCGATAGCTAAGAATACTTTACTAAAAGCTAGCAAAAACAACCTTTTTTCACTTATTAAATACTTATTTTATTTATTTTATGTGTTGACTATTCTGTTTATTGAGAGAAAATATTTCCACTCTCATGCATCATCTACTTTTAATAGTAAATCTGCCAAGTCGGCCTATAAGAAACAATTCAACTCAACAATCAGAAAGAAAACAATGAAACAACTCAAAACTGTTCTTTTCTTTGGAGTCGCGTTCTTGTCTTTTCCGGTTTTCCTTCAAGCTGAAACAGCAACTATCAATGTTTTAAACGACGCCTATATCGATGATTATTCAACCCTGGGAATCCTTGATGGAATTCCCGATAGAATCGGCAACACAAATTCTCTCTTGCCAGCCAAAGGAATACTTTCAAATGGCGCGGCAATCCAAAGCAAGGCAATTATGGCCTTTGATTTAAATCAATTTCTTGGAAAAGAAGTGACTGAAGCATATCTGACCGGTTACGGCAGACGAGTTGATGCCTGGACAAATAACGATCCAATTTTGATAACGTTCTATCACTATGCTGATGACGGATTAGTTAGCCTGGATGACTTTACTAAGTCAGCTACCTATCTCAACGCAGTACTGTTACCAAATTCAGGCACCTTTAGCGAATTTCTTCATTTTAGCATAAATGTAACCCCAGTTATCCAGGCTACTTTGCAAGGTTCAAAACGCTTCCTTGAGTTTCGGGCAGAAGCTGACTCCTTAAGCGGTTACATTACCGCAGGCGAAGTGCCTTATCCGTTTAGCCCAGATATAGACCGCACTGGGCCACAACTGAGTATAACCGCGATTCCTGAACCCGCATCCCTATTGTTATTTGGACTTGGAGGAATAGCATTGGCTTTGCAACACCGTAAAAGACCGAACGTGACTAAAGAAAATTCTCTACGAAACAAAAGGGGGATACAATGAAAAAAGTAATGCTTGTATGCGCGATGCTTCTGGTCATTCTTGTTGTGCAAGTAAACGTTTACGCTGTCGAATTAAACGTTCATAGCAACGGCTGGTCAATGACGGTAGATAACGAACGCCTCATCCGAGGTAGTGAAGGCACCCCTTCCGAAGGATTGATAAATTGGAAAGACCCTGCTGGATATGATTATGTTTTTCAGGATTCCTGGTGGGGAAGAGACAGTACCGCTTCTGCTGAAGGACCTTTCAGCTCCTTAGAATTACTTTCAAGTTCTCAACCCGCAACAAATAAAATTATTCTGAATCTCAAAGATAATGAATCCCTCTATATCGATATGTCCTACGAACTCATTGGCTCTGGCTTGACTTCTTCGATTTTCGAAAAAGCCACATTAACTAATACCGGGACACACGCCCGTACTCTTTCCTTCTTTAAATACGCTGATTTTGACCTATGTTACGGCTATAACGCACACGATAATGATTCTGCCTTTGGCAATACTGCAAGCATAATTCAATCTGATTCCTGGAGTACTGCCACTATAATTCCTACAAGCCTTGCGCCCTCAGCATTTCAGATTGCTCAAGCCAGTGGTTCTGGCTCAATCATAAGCTCTCTCAATGATGGAAGTGCAACCAATTTAATAAACACAGGAAGCCCCTTTGGCCCTGGGGATGCAAGCTTTGCTTTTCAGTGGATCCTCACACTTGAACCTAATCAGGTCTATACACTCGAAAATACGAAAACATTAACCACCACTCCCGAACCAGCTTCTATTTTCCTTTTTAGTATTGGAGGTATTGGTTTGCTGAGGAAAGCTTTTAGAAAAAAGGGGGTGCGATGAGAACGATAATTTTATCCATAGCCTTACTTGTTCTTTTTTCTTCCCAAGCACATGCTATCTTGCTTTTCTCTGATAATTTTGACAATGGTGCAAGACCCGAGTGGGGAAACGAAGCTGGTTCTTGGTATGCTGACGCAGGGGTTTACAATACCCTCTATCCGAATAATTCACCTCTTACTTATTCAAGCGTAACCTCTTTGCCGAATTTAACTGATTTTATAGTCGAGATGGATATTAATGCACTTTCAGACGGCGGTGTCTGGTTAAGAAGTCAAGATAACCAGAGTGGTGTGTTATTAGTCACAGGAGGAGCGGGAGGAAGTTATAACGGCCTCTATTGGCATATCATCCAGAATAATTCTGGTCCTACTTATGAACAAAGTCCCTATCCCAACCTACAAGGTAGTAATGCCCATTTAAAAATAGAAGTGATGGGAAATACCTACAAGGCATTTTTGAATGGAGAAACAACACCAACATCCACCCTTGTCACTAATGTATTTTCTTCTGGTAAGGTCGCTCTTTATGATTATTCTAATCAAACTTTTGACAATTTTTCAATTAAAGCCGTACCTGAACCAACTTCTATGCTTCTATTCATCCTCGGAGGTGGAGCACTATCATTACTGCGAGGTAAACAGAAAGCCTAACGCTTATGGTTTTAGCAATTGCCATCAAATAGACTAAGGGAAAGTATCCTGCCCTCAGTCTCGATCGAGTTTAGTAAAACCCAAGATACTTCCTAAAAATCATTCTTTTATCTCTATTTTATGCTATACTTTCTTCATGCTTATCAAAAAGCTTCGATTTTTAACCCTGGTAGTTTTCTTTTTATTCTTCTCCGTTCTACAATTACCAACTTCTTATGCTGCCTGGACAGAAAACATCGTTGATTCTGCAGTAGATACTATTACCATGTCACTTGATATAGACCAATCAGGATTTGCCTGTGTAAGTTATTACGATGATGCCACCGGACATTTAAAATACAGTCACTTTAACGGCACAGGCTGGGATCTTCAGACAGTTGATACTGCCGGCACTGTTGGCCCCTTTAATTCACTTGAACTATCCACTGAAGGATACGCCCGGATTAGTTATTACGACGCAGGCAATTCCAACTTAAAATATGCCTCTTTTAATGGCACGGGGTGGTCTGTGCAAACTGTAGCCACAACCGGAAGCATAGGCCAAGGATCCTCGCTAGCTTTAAACAACCAGGGATATGCCAGCATCAGCTACATCAACTCTAACACTGCGAATTTAGAAATGGCATCATTTAATGGAAGCGGATGGACCATTGAATCGATTAATTCAGATGCGCATAATTTCGGTGGATTTAACACCTCTATTTCTCTTGATGCTCAGGGATACGCAAAAATAGCCTATTCGGATAACAACAGCGCGGTTCTCTATGCATCATTCAACGGAAACGGATGGACGGTTGATACGGTAAATCCGCTTAGCACCGGACTTGGAATTTCTTCAGTTCTCAATGCCGATGGCTACGCTCGAATAAGCTATGCTGATGGAGCAGGAGAAAACATTCAATATTCTATGTTTAACGGCACAGGGTGGACAACTCAAACTGTTTTTAATGGAGGGTCGCTTTCATACACCGCATTGGGGCTTGACTCATATGGATATGCCTATATCAGCTTTATCAACACCGAAGATGATAATAACCATGGCTTACGTCTTGCTCATTTCAACGGTACAGGTTGGGAAATTTCTCTTTTGTACAGCAATATCGGCTCGTGGGGCGGACAACCAACAGAAACTGCCATCGCCTTGTATAATAACTATGTTTATGTTACCTATTCCCAAACCGCGGGAGACCTTGCGATCACTACAAACTCTCCGTATGGCTTCCAGGGATTTGTTCCCGAACCCGCAACAAATATTCTGGGAAAAATCATACTTTTTTGCCTTCCGATTCTTCTGAATCGAGCAAAAAAAATGCTAAAGCAAGAATAGTTTGGAACTTAAAATTGAATATGCATATCTTCAAAAAGTATTATTTGTCCATTGCCATAATATCCACGAAAGATAAGGATAAAAACAGAAAGTAACCCCGAAAACGGGAAATTGTTTTTAAAACCCAAATAATTTAAAGCATTGTTAAAGAATAAACCGGAATCCGAACATAGTAAAAAGTTAACTGCCCAATTTCGAAAATGCATTAATACCCAAGGGCCTCAAGCCGGAAAGATCTGGCTTAATACCCGAAAAAAGTCAAAGGAACTGATTCCTTTATTTATCAAAACGTAGCATGAGTCAAAAAAATTCGAGACCAAGATACGAATGTTATTTCACTGCATAAAATGAACGCGAGGATGAGATGAAGCGTTTTGTTGGGACATCAAGGGCTTACAGGATAAGTCATCCTGATAAGAAAAACACGTGAAGACGTCAAAGCAGCAATTGAAACGATACAATACGCCAATCACAATTATTTTATTGACCGAAATAAAACCGGACACTTAGACTGGAAAATATGATAGGAAGGTGCGTATGGGAAAATTTATCGGAATAATATCCTTGTCAATTCTCGTTCTTTCAGGATGCGCAAGCGTTGCTTCAATCGAACAAGGACTTATGAACATCGATTATACAGATGAAATTAGCCCTAGCGAGGCAAAATTAATCGCCCAGAAGTTCCTTTTGTCCCATATGTATTCTGAACAATTCGCGGTAACCATGCCTGAGCTTGACACATCGTTTTTACCTTCCTATCCACAATGGAAAGGTGTCGCCTGGGTTGTCAGTTTTCCAAGTAAGTCTATCACTTACCGGTTTACCGGCGGGGTAAAACGTTCATTCGTGGTAATCGTGGATAAAAAAACTGGAAACATACGCGCTTACAAATATGTTTCAAACCAAGGGGAGGCGCTTATAGTATCCCGTGATTTTGGTGAAACAGGGCTTCCGCTTCAAGAAGCAATAAAAAAACAATAACAAGAGCGGTTCTTAGTTTTTATGAATCAGAAGGACTACCGGAACAAAGGTATGCCCTCGGGATGAAAGAAATGAAATTAGCTAAAACATGGGTAGTAATCACCTGGATAAGCTTGTCACTCTTTGGAACTCTTGTCTATCTTAAACTGAAAGAAATATCTACAAGCGATTCAAGGACAGCCTATCCGGAACTACTCAAGAAAGTAGAATGGACGACCGACGGCAAGAATCAGACGGCAGAACAAAAAGAAATAACCATGCGCATTGCCGAGAATAAAAAAAATTCAAATAAAACAAGCGCGGAATTCTATCTTCGTATTGCCTGGTCATTAAGCCTATTGGGGTTATTGGCTTACTTAAAATGCGAAAAAAATTCCCATAATGAGAGTTAATACTTACAGGATACGAATCAGATTTATCGATATCGTATGGATTTTTTTGATTAAGTTGATCGATATCATTCAAGGAAGAATTATTAAGAATTATGCAATATTTACTTTCATTGTAGGCCATGTTCCCCAGAAATACGGAGCAGAAGCCTGCTGTTACCGGGCTTTCCAGGAATTCCTCATTGCTTTCAAATGCGTTCCCGCCTATCGGAATTTTCTCAAACAATCCCACTGGTCACCTGCGACTGTGAATGCGAATGAGCTATTTAAAACCCTGCCGGTAACTGATAAGAAAAATTACATCTTGCCGTACACCACGGAAGAACGATGTCTTCATGGAAAATTTGTTTTTGAAGGAGTAGTCGTTGATGAATCATCTGGCTCCACCGGCGTCCCCTATAACTGGGTGAGAAGCCAGAAAGAACGAGAGATCGTAAAAAGCCTGATTGGATTATATCTACGATATTGCTACGGCAATGAAAAGTTCATCATCCTCAATACCTTCAGCATGGGAGCGTGGGCAACCGGTTTTAATATGGCTTTAGCCGCTCAATCATTGGGAGTAGTAAAATCAACGGGACCGGACGTAGACAAGGTTTTACGAACACTCGCTTTTTTTGGGAATAAAAATCCGTATATTCTGAATGGATATCCGCCTTTCCTAAAGTACTTATTTGATCAAGGAGAAAAACAAGGTTTTCCCTGGCATGATTACACTATCCACACACTTGTAGGCGGCGAAGGAATGACAGAGGGCTTAAGAAATCATCTTTTGCATTACGCAAAAACCGTCTACTCAGGGTATGGAGCATCTGATTTGGAAATCGGTATTGGCGGCGAAAATCCGTTATCAGTAATAATCCGAAAAATGAGCGCAAACGATTATTCTTTGAGAAAAACACTTTTTGGGGAAGACTCGCGGCTCCCGATGCTTTTTCAATATAACCCCTTGGATCATTTCATCGAAATAATAAACAATGAGATTGTAGTCACGATCAGTAAACCTTGGACTCTTTCTCCGAAAATACGATATAACATTAAAGATGAAGGAGGAATGCTGACTTTTAACCAAATGAGAGATAAATTAAAGTCGCATCATATCGTCATCGAAGAGCTTGAGAAAAAATGCAACTATCCGCGCTGGTATCTTCCATTTCTCTATGTCTATGGAAGAAAAGATGCAACCATCTCTATCATGGGTGCGAATATATACCCCGAGGATGTGGAAAATATCACATACTCTGACCCATTTCTCGCAAAAGAGATAAACTCTTTTTGCCTTTCGATCGAAGACGACAGAAAAGGGAACCCCCGTCCATGCTTTGAGTTTGAATTACTGAATCTCGAGCACAAAGACCAAGTGGAAAATTACCTCAAAAGCATCATGTCGACAGAGCTAGCAAAATTGAGCTTTGACTATAAAAAGGCGAAAGATGAATATCCTGAAGCGGTTGAGCCGATTATCCGAACATTCGCATTATACCAAGGTCCGTTTCAGGAAAACCAATTCCGAATAAAAAAGCGCTATATGAAACAATAGCGCACAGGAAAACAAGCAGCAATTTGTTTTATTTGCGTAATGATGAAAAAATATTACAATAAGAGCAGTAAGAAAGGAAACTCATGCTCACTACCGTATTTGTTTTAGCTTGCATGCTATTTCTCCTGGCATACACCCAATATGGAAATTTTCTTAAAAAACATTTCGACCTCGACAATAGAAACCATCCACCTTCACAGCATATGTACGATGGGATTGATTATGTTCCTGCGCCGATGCCAGTTTTGTTCGGACACCATTTTTCTTCCATTGCCGGAGCCGGCCCAGTACTTGGACCAATTATTGCGGGAATTGCTTTTGGCTGGGCTCCTGTATGGTTGTGGGTTGTAATCGGCTCTATTTGTATCGGCGGCGTGCATGACTTTGCAAGTCTGGTTATCTCTATCCGCAACCGCGGCCGTTCAATCGCTGAAATCGCCAACACGTACATGTCGAAACGAGCATACCACTTAATGCTTGCTTTTATCTGGTTAAGTTTGGTATATGTCCTTACTGTTTTTATGGACCTGACTGCAAATACCTTTAAGCTCGACGGCGCAGTAGCTACGTCATCAATATCATTCATCGTGCTGGCTGTTGGGTTTGGATTATCTCTGTACCGCTTTAAAGTGCCCTTGAAATGGGCGTCGCTTATATTTGTTGTTCTGTTGTTTTTCTTTATCTGGGTAGGACAAAAAATACCCATAACAAATATACCAGCAATTTTCGGTGACCAGGCAAAAACCTGGGATATTATTCTCATTATCTATTGTTTTATCGCCTCAGTTGCTCCAGTCTGGGTCTTGCTTCAACCCAGGGATTATTTATCGAGCTTCCTTCTTTATGCATCAGTTATCGGCGGGTTTTCCGGAATTCTCTTGGGCGGACTTTCCCTGGATTACCCTGCCTTCACTGTATGGAACGCTAAAGATATCGGCCCTATATTTCCAATGCTTTTTGTAACTGTTGCCTGCGGAGCAATCAGCGGATTTCATTCAATCGTTGCCAGCGGCACATCATCCAAACAATTAAAGAAAGAAACGGACGCTCTTGCTGTTGGCTACGGTGCAATGCTTATTGAAGGACTGGTCGCAATAATCGCCTTATGCACGGTAATGTCGATTAGCAGGAACAACCCTCTGGCTACCAAAGCACCCTTAGCGATTTATGGAGCGGGGATGGCCAGGTTTCTTTCTGTGTTCGGTCTGCCGGAAAAATACGGAGCATCATTTGGCTTGCTGGCGCTCTCGGCATTTATTCTCACTACCCTTGATACCGCAACAAGGCTTGCCCGGTACATCTTCCAAGAATTTTTTAACATGGAGGGAAAAAATACCCGATACCTAGCAACCGCGATCACTTTGTTCTTGCCGGCTATTTTTGTTTTAATCAACCTGAAAGATGCCAATGGCGCCGTGATTCCTGCTTGGAAAAGTATCTGGCCTGTTTTTGGAGCAACCAATCAGCTTCTAGCTGGACTTGCCCTTATGGTGGTAACAGTTTGGCTAAAGAAGAAGAATAAACGAACCTGGTTTGTCGGAATCCCCATGGTATTCATGTTAACAATGACATTATGGGCGCTTTTTCTGGTCATTACGCAATATAAAGTCAGCCTGATTGGTTTCATCGGTGGGGTATTGCTTTTTCTAGCGCTTTTATTGATTATGGAAGCAATTGAAATTTTTGAAGTGAAAAAACGGATCAGAAGAATCCGTTTATGATACAATAGGATAGAAAAATAATGGCCAGGGTATGCAGAAAAAAAATGAATAAAAAACAACGTTTTATCGCAGCGATCATATCTTTCTCTCTTTCATTAACCATAACTCAACAAGCATGGACTGTTGACCCAAAAAAAGCTGTCCCAGTTGCTGATCAGTTTTATGCCTGGGATTGCCCGGAAGGTAATTTAGGCATTAGTATCAGCGCTAAATTCAATTCCCGGCAACAGATGGAGGCAACGCTGAATTTATCGAAAGTTATCGGGACGTACCAGTCAAAAAAATGGAAACTCTCCATGATCTTGGTTTCAGCGAACTTTAACTTTAATGGCGATTCCGCCACCTGGGAAGTTTCGGGGCCAAAGCCGCTCTTAATGAGATACTTGAGAGGGCTTGAGCTTCAGTATAAGGATAATTCACTCTTCTATGATTTCGGATATTTTTTCATTGATTTTGAACCTTCCGGATATTGGGAAAAGGAATGATCAAAGTAAAAACAAAACTGAAAATACTCCTTATCGCACGAATCATTCTCAGTATCATTTTTCTTTTGTGGATAGGACTGGCGACTCTCTTTATACTCTCAGCTGAACCGGGAAGAGTCCCCGTAGAGATAAAATTTGAGGGGATCCTTGGCACTCTTTTTATCGGGCTATACCTTATCAATGCATTTCATCTGCTAGCGCTGAAAGACTCAGCAAGGAAAATAGCAATTACCTTAGACCTTTTTTCTATTGGAATAGATATGTATATTTTGATTCCAAATATTGTAAAAAATATGCGTTTTGGAGATTGGCAGGTTGGATTTTATTTATTTCACTTCTCGATACTCTCGATCTTTTGCTCCTTTATGCACTACTTTAAGAATCCGCGCGTGCAAGAAATATTCACAATAAAAAAAGAGCGGTTGTAGAATCTTCCTCTGCGCACCCCAAGCGGTATCCTCAGAGAGCGAAAGCTCAAAAGTCTGCTTCAATCTGAAACTCTAATTCTTTTTTCGTTTTTGGGTGGAATAATTTGATGCGCCTTGCATGAAGATAGAGGCGGTCAGACTTTTCGCCTCCATAGAGAAGATCGCCGACGATCGGATGCCCCAAAAATGATAAATGTACTCTCAGCTGATGCATTCGTCCGGTTTTAGGATACAAGGCTAGTATTGTTCTTTGATCCTGCATCGCAAGCACCTGATATCGAGTGATCGCTTCTTTGGAATCAACAAAGCTTATCTTAGTCTTACGAAGATGAGGCTGTACCTTAAGCGGCATATCAATGATGCCTTCTTTTTTGGAGAAAGTTCCAGAAACTATCGCCCGGTATTCTTTTTCGATTACTCGTTCTTTAAATTGACGAACGAGCTCAAAGTGTGCAGCGTTGTTCTTCGCAATAAGCATCACCCCGGAAGTATCTTTATCAAGGCGGTGGACAATACCCGGTCGAAGCGGCGAAACGGAAGAAAGCTTTTTCTCCATGTACAAAAGAATATTTACGAGGGTATCTGACTGAGAAATCCTCACCGGGTGGACACTTAATCCCGCGGGCTTGTTCAGAACCAAAATATCATCATCTTCGTAGATAAGCGGAATGGTGCGTTCATAAACAGGCAGTGTTTCTATTCTACTTCCAATTGCAACCCGGATATGGTCGCCCTCATGAAGATGGTGTGAAGGAGCAAGAAAAATCCCGTTCACGGTAACCTTCTTACTCTGAATTAATTCTTTGCAGTGAGTTCTTGAAAATTCAGGAAGAAGCAAAGCCAACATCCGGTCAAATCTCATCCCGGCTTGCGTTTTCTCAACCTGAAAATCTTTTATTTCCATAGCGTTTATTTCTGGCAAGCTTTCCTGAAAATCTGCTCTTTACGAACCAGTATGTCCCAAAAAAGCAACATCCCGCCGACAGTGATGTAACTATCGCTGACATTAAATACTGGCCAGAAATGAAAATCAAAATAGTCAATAACATATCCATAAAGGATGCGCTCAATAAGATTTCCCAGAGCCCCAGAGCAGATCAGTGCGTAGTAAAATGCCTTATAGGATGTCTTGCGGTTATCCTGAAGAATCAAAAACCAAAGGAAAACAAAAAAGAGAATGCCAACACCGATAAGAAAATTATTCATTCCCTGAAGCATGCCAAAAGCCGCTCCGCGGTTGTAAACAAGGTTAATAGAAAAAATGCCATTCAAGAAAGCAGTGCTTTGGCCGGGAAGAAAGTGATGCTGGAGAGAAGTCGTAACACAATAGTCAAAAATAAGAAAAACAGAGAAGAAAAAAACAAAGATAATAAACCACTTAGAGATTCTCAGCGTGTTCACTATGTTCCTGGCACTTCTTACAGAATTTTACATAAGGAAGTGCGTCTAGGCGGGTCTTGGGAATCTGTTTTTCGCAAACTTCGCAGATACCGAATGTTTTATTCTCGATCTTCTTGAGAGCATCTTCAATGTCATGAACGATTCCTGCCTCCTTTGATGCCATGTTCAGCGAGAAATCGCGCTCGAAACTTTCAGAAGCAACATCGGCCATGTGGGTTCCATATCCGGAGGAGCTGCGCGACAACTCTTCCTGCGATGTAGAAGCAGCGTCCTGAGAAATATGTTTTACCTCTTCGCTAATTTCATTGCGAAGCTTATTCAATTTCTCTCTGTAACGATTCAATTCTGTCCTATCCATCTTCGTTTTCATTATAAAGCCTCCTTATTATCGACTTTCTGTGTTTTAAGCGCCTGCACGCACCGGGAACACAATCCAGGAAACTCAGTCTGGGTATCGGTATCTTCTCGCCAGTTCCAGCATCGAGGACATTTCTTCCCGCGAGCCCGAGCAACAGTAATCGTATCGTGCGTATCCCGGATAACCTCCACCCCAGAAACAATGCAAACTTCTCGCACAATATCCTTAGAGCTTGAGTACAGCTTATACGCTTCCTCATTCGAACATATAACGGTTATTTCCGCTTCCAGAGAACTACCAAGTAATCCCTCAGCGCGTTTCTCTTCAAGAACCTTGAGCGCCCGCTCCCTTAATTCTACAATAGAATTCCACCGAGTTTCAAGAGCCTGGTTTCGGAATTGTTCAAGCGCAGGCCAATCTTCAAGAAAAACTGTTGGTTTCTTGGAACGAGTTTGAAAATATCCGTAGGCTTGCTCCGCAGTAAAACTCAAAAATGGAGCGATTGCTTTGATTAAAAAATCAGCTATATGCCAAAGAACTGTTTGCGATGACCTACGCGCGCTCGAAGAAGCCGCATAAGTATATAATCTATCCTTAAGGATGTCAAGATAAAAAGAGCTTAAGGTGAGATTACAGAAATTATAGAGGGCTTGATATGCCTTATAAAATCCGAAATCATCGTAGGAAGTTTTTACCTGGGTTTCAAGACCAGAAAGAAGTGAAAGCACATACCGGTCAAGCTCGTCGAGTTTTTCGGGAACAACCCTATCTTTTTCTATATCAAAATCATGGAGATTCCCGAGAATAAACTTCAAAGTATTACGAATCTTTCGGTAAGAGTCAACCAGCTGCTGGATAATTCCATCAGAAAGTTTGATATCATCATGATAATCGCTCGAGAAAGCCCAAAGGCGCAAAATTTCTGCGCCATATTTCTTAATGACATCCTGCGGTGAAACAACATTCCCCATCGACTTAGACATCTTTTTGCCTTCGCCATCAACAACAAAACCGTGGGTAAGCACCTTTTTAAAAGGAGCCTTATGCTCCAAAGCAACCGATAGTATCAAGGAAAGCTGAAACCATCCTCGATGTTGATCAGAACCTTCCAGATAAAGATCTGCGGGAAATATAAGCTCCGGATGTGCGCGTAAAACACTACGGAACGAAGCACCAGATTCAAACCACACGTCTAAAATATCGCTTCCTTTTGCAAGTTTTTTTGATTTACAGAAAGGACATGAATAATCCCCTTGGATAAATTCCTGAATGTCAGTAGAAAACCAGAAAGTACTCCCGTACTCTTTGACTTTTCTGATCACCGCCTGTAAAAGCTGATAATCCAAAAACTCGTCGCCGCACTCACTACACTTTAAAGAGGGGATAGGAACACCCCAGAGCCTCTGGCGGGAAATGCACCAAGAAGGCCTTAAGTCAACCATGGAAGAAATCCGTTCCTGCCCTTGCGTGGGAATCCAATGAGAATTTCCTATTTCCTCGATAATCTTTTTGCGCAAACCCTGATGATCAACATCAAAAAACCATTGCTTCGTTGCTCGGAAAATAGTCGGTTGTTTACAACGCCAGCAATGTGGATACGAATGGACGATTTTCTCATCATGGAACAACGTGTGATTAGCCTTCATCTCCTCAAGAATCAAAGGGTTCACTGCGTGGACATTCTGACCTGAGAATTTTTCAGTCGCATGGAATGTCCCGTTTTCCAAAACCGGCATAATAACTTCCAAGCGGTGTTGTAACCCGGCTTCAAAATCTTCCAAACCATGTCCAGGAGCTATATGCACACAACCAGTCCCATCTTCGCTGGAAACAAATGACGCGGAGATAACTCGTGAATCACGAGAAAGAAATGGATGCCGACAGACACATCCTTCCAAGTCTTTTCCGGCAATCTCCTGCATGACTGTGTATTCCGTCAAGCCAGACTTCTGGAGTACGGTACCGACCAAAGAAGAAAGCATAATAAAAACTTCTGATCCAATTTTTACCAGAGAATAAGTTAAATCTTCTTTGATGGCTACCGCAACGTTCGAAAGGAGCGTCCAGGGAGTAGTGGTCCAAACAAGAAAAAAAAGGTTTTCTTTGATCAAAGAAAATTGTTTCTTATCTGTAACTTTAAATTTCACATAAATCGAAGGAGAGGATTTATCGGCGTATTCAATTTCCGCCTCGGCCAAAGCAGTCTTGCAGTGCATACACCAGTGCACCGGTTTAAATCCCCGTTTAATAAATCCCTTCTGGAAAAGTTCAGCCAAAACTGTCAAAATACCAGCCTCATATTCAGAATTGAGAGTAAGATACGGATTCTGCCAATCACCAAAAATTCCTAAGCGCTCAAAATCATCGCGCTGCAAACCAACATACTTTAAGGCAAATTCTGCTGCCTTAGCTCGAAACTCTATCTGATTTAAAACAGGGTTACCCTTAAAATCCTTGAGCAATTGATGCTCAATAGGAAGACCATGGCAGTCCCAGCCAGGGATATAGGGTGAACGAAAACCTTGAAGGGTCTTATATTTAAGAACTATATCTTTCAGAATTTTATTGAGCGCATGTCCAATATGGATGACTCCGTTGGCATATGGCGGCCCATCATGAAGAACATAAAGCGGCGATTTCTGACGCGCGGCTAAAAGTAACGCATAGATGTTTTTCTTTTTCCACTCAGCCAACAGTTGCGGCTCAAGAAACGCCAGATTTGCCTTCATCGAAAAATCAGTCTGAGGAAGATTTAATGTATTGCGGTAGTCCATACACTAAAACTTAATCAGAGCGCAAAATTCCTTGAGTCGCCTCTTGATGTCTACCTTGGTAACCCTCCCTAATCGTTCGAGCCCAAAACCTTCAACCGTGAAGCTCGCTATAATATTTCCATAAATGATTGCGTTGCGCAGCGTAAGATCTGAAATGATTCGCTGTGACGCCAAATAGCCCATAAAACCCCCAGCAAAAGTATCGCCTGCTCCGGTTGGATCAACGACAGTTTCAAGCAAAAACGCCGGAACACAGAATAAATGATTCTTTGAGAAAAGGATAGCGCCATGCTCGCCTTTTTTAATGACGACCCAGCGTGGCCCCTGAGTAAGAATATGTTTTCCTGCCTTCAATAAATTATTCTCACCCGATAACTGCCGAGCTTCTGAATCATTGAGAAGAAAAATATCGACCTTCTGCAGAAGCTGAAGCAGTGACCTCTGTTTATTGGCAATCCAATAATTCATTGAATCAAACGCAACGAGCTTCGGATGTTTCACCTGTGCAAGAACCTCATGTTGCAAATCCGGATCAATATTGGCCAGAAAAACAAATTCGCTTTTCTCAAAATCTCGAGGCAGTTTCGGCCTAAAATCAGCAAATACATTCAGCTGTGTTTTGAGAGTCCTGGCGCAGTTACAATCAAGTCCGTACTCGCCATGCCAACGAAAAGTCTTTCCTCCTTGAACAATTTCCAAACCCCGTAAATCGATTCCTTTGCGGCTAAGAAACACCAGGTGCTTCTTGGGAAAATCACTGCCGATAACTGCAACTACACGAACGGGACGGAAATGACGCGCAGCCATAGAAAAATAAGAAGCCGATCCTCCCAGGATTTCTTTCCGTGAGCCCTGAGGAGTTTTGAGTGTATCTAAGGCAACTGAACCAATGACTAAAATACTCATGATAAATACCTTCCGGCTATTACTTTTAATTTATCCTTTACCTGGGAAGAAACCAAGTTCTTAGGGGTAACGATGGCAAACTTAAGAGCATCCTTACATCCGCAAGAGCGTTCTCCCGAAAGAGAGGAGACCGTCTGCCGTAAAACTTTTTTCGAGTTTAAGATGTTTTGTTCCAAATTTTTAAGAATCATTTCGACTGTGACAGTCGCATGATCAGGATGCCAGCAATCGTAATCGGTTACGGAGGCGAGCGTCGCATAGCAAATTTCTGCTTCGCGGGCAAGCCGCGCTTCAGTCATGTTTGTCATACCGATGATATCCATGCCCCATGACCGATAGAGATTGCTTTCAGCAAGAGTCGAAAACTGCGGCCCTTCCATCGCAACATAGGTTCCACCAAAATGAATTGAGACCCCGGTAGCTCTCGCCGCCTGGTAGACTTCTTCTGCAAGATGCTTGCATATCGGCTCAGAAAACCCGATATGCACAACGATGCCTTCATCGAAAAACGTGTGTTTACGGGCCTGACTAGTTCTGTCGACGAATTGCAAAGGAAGAACGAAATCCATCGGTTTCAATTCATCCCGAAGAGAACCACAGGCCGAAACTGAAATAATCTTCTCAACACCAAGAGCCTTCATGCCGTAAATATTAGCTCGGTAATTTATCTGAGTAGGCGATAGAAGATGCCCTCGTTTATGCCGGGAAAGAAAAACAATATCCCGCCCAGCAAATCTTGCAGATAAAAATTCATCCGAAGGTTCACCGAACGGAGTCGTAAGCGCATGCCACTTCTTTTGCTCAAGCTCTTCAATGTCGTACAGGCCACTTCCGCCAATAATACCAATTTTTGCCATAAAGGCCTCCGTCGTTATTAATCTGTGAATAACCTTATTTGAGCTGCCCGGCACGCCGTTTTGCGGCTTGAACGGCCTTCAACATGAGATTCTCGAGTCTTGCCTTGCGGAAAACACTGAGAGCCGCATCGGTTGTGCCTTTTCTGGAAGCAACCCGAGAAACCAATGCGTCGAAAGCGCTATCCTGAGCACTGGCGTACGCTATGGCACCCTCCGCAGTTTTAAGAACAATCTTGTGGGCAAGAGCAGGAGGAAGCCCTAATTTTACCGCTGCGCGTTCCAATACGCGTAAAAATTCGTAGAGATAGCCCGGTCCGCTTCCTGATATCGCCGTAATCGTATCGATGATGCTTTCCGAAAGTATAAAGGTTTCTCCAACGCTCTGAAAAACCTTCACGGCACAATCAAGATCGTCTTGATTTGCTGTTTTGCCTCTGCAAAGCGCTGAAACGCTTTTCCCAATTTGCGCTCCCAGGTTCGGCATTACCCGGATAACCGCGAAATTTCTTCCCAGGCATTCTTCGATCCTGACAGTCGTAATTCCTGCGGCAATAGAAATAATCAGTTTCCGCGGAAGGAGAAAACGCTTCACTTCGTTTAAAACCTCATCCATATCTTGGGGTTTCACTGCGAGAAGAATCAAATCGCCTTTCTGGAAGCATTCATTCATGTCCAAACACTTCGTAACAGAAAGTTCTTTCAAAAGAGCCTTTTCTTTGGAAGAATCCCGGTCAAAAATAAAAATATTTTTTTGACCAAAAACTTTGGCGCATCCGCGAACAAGCGCTGACCCCATATTTCCGCATCCAAGCACTGCAATCTTCATAATTATCCTTTTGAATGTATTACTATATCACAAAACAAAAGAAGTTAAAGAGGTAAAATGGCCTGCATTTTCCTCGAAAACGCTGTCTTTCAAAAACCATAACACCATTGTGTTGCAAACGAATACTTGAAAACAAATAAAAGAATGATAAAAGTAATTGAAAATTCCATAAAAACAAATATTATGGAAGTGAGACCTACGAAAGGTTGCGACGATATGGCAATAATCTGCAAAAATTGTTCACTGGAGCAAGCATGTTCCACTTCACCGATTTCCTGGTTTTTCCTTTTTGTCGGCCTTATCGCAACATTATCGGTACGGCTGGTAAATTTTGTTTTATCAGTAAACCCAATCTGGGCAAAAATATGCTGGTATATCGGGGTTTTTGGTTTTACGTTTTATTTTCTGTATAAGTTTCGGAAAAACATCCAGATGAAGCACGCCCTTGTCCAAACAAACTTAATTCATAAACTCAATAGCGGCGAACCCTTAACCCAAGAAGACGCAAAATTTTTACAGTCGATTCTTTGTGGTATCAATTCTAAAGAAGAATCGATTAATTTTTTCTTTATCTTTGCCACCTCGGTGATCGCGTTGGCTGTAGGAATTATCGAAGACTTTTTCTTGCGATGAGAAAAGAATATATTCTATGTTTCATAAGTGGAATCGCCCTTGGCATGCTTATTCCCGGAATTTATATTCTCTTTAAAATAAAATATCTGCCGGTTCAAGCCCACTGCAAGGGCCCGGAAGATTACATTGTGCTGTTTCGGAATTGCAGCTGTTCGTACGAAATATTTGCAAAAGACGAAATCCCAACCTGGGATTGTGAGAATCTCTGCCGAAATCAACCACCAGCTATAAACTATAGCATCCCTGAAACAAACACGACAAGGCGCGCCAAATAACCGCTCATAACTCAAGAAGGGAGACATCCTATGCACAAAAGAATGGCGTTGTTTGTCTATATAGTGTTGGCCGTTTTCCCCGGTTTTGCTCAAAATGCGCAGACAAACCAAACACTCGAAACGATTTTCTCCCGAAAAAGTGTCCGCTCATACACAAACCAGCCTGTTACCAAAGAACAACTCAATACCCTCGTAAAAGCGGCAATGGCAGCTCCTACTGCCGTAGATAAGCGCCCTTGGGAATTTATTGTCATTACTGAGAAAAATATCCTTGCCCAGCTCGCCCTTGTATTGCCCTATGCCCAGATGGCCAATAATGCGGCAGCGGGTATTATCGTACTCGGAAATATCGAAAAACAGTGGGGAGGAAAAGACTCTCAATTTTGGATCATGGATTGCAGTGCCGCAACTGAAAACATCCTGCTTGCCGCTGAATCAATGGGGTTGGGCGCTGTGTGGACAGCGATATACCCAGATAGGGAACGTATCGAGGCAGTGAGAAAAATTTTTGGATTCCCGGAAATATTGGTTCCTTTGAACTTTATTCCAATCGGCATACCTACGGGCGAGGAAAAACCAAAAAATAAATACAACCCGGAACAGATCCATTGGAATAAATGGTAGCAATTTCGGCTGGAATAAAAAAACTAAAAAAATTTTACTGACAGTCACGATGCCAAAACTCAACCAGAAAAATCTCAGCGCTCAAAATTCACTCCTTGACGCCGGAATTCTCATTATTACTATCTTGTTTGCTTCTCACCGAAGCTGGTCAGCCAAAGATCTAGTCTGGTCGATGTGGATTTCAAGCCTTACCCTTGGATATACCTACATTATCACATCGATTATTTCTGGACTCTTCCATGGAAACCTGATAGTTCCCGACCAGGAAAAATCGATGGAAAAACTTTCAGGAATTCTAAAGAAAGCCCGCCAAGAAAACATGAAACTCCCCGGAGAAGGGGTTGTCGAGTCAATTATTGAAATTCAAAGTCTCGTTTTTAATCTCTTTTTTTCGGTCGTTCTCTTTTCGATGTTCGGAAGAATATTTCTACATGCGAAGTGGCTCTTTCTACTCATCCTCCTGAGTACCCTCTTGGGCATCGGAGCACTTCTGCGCCGAAAAGAAGAATTCAAATTCTTGCCGAATCCTCGCAATCCAATCGTCCGGACAATCATTCTTCTCCCTCAGGCATTGTTTTTCTTAGGGTTTTTTACTATTCATTTTCTTGGGTTTCACTTCATCCATGGATTATTCCTGAATATGTTTTTCCCTCTCATCTCAGAAAACCCCTTCGGAAAAACTATTGGACAAACCATCGGTTTTTTTCAACAAATTATCGCCACCGCTCTTCACGAATACTGGTTTTTTATTTTGGTGAGTGCTTTTTCAAGAATTGAATCATATCTTCAGGCATTTCGTAAGGCTGGTATGCAAGGAATGTTTGAACCCTACGGCAATGTTGTTCGAATGCATCTGATGATTTTTATTTTCGCGTTCATGAAAATGCTTCGGGTTGAACCTTGCTTTATGTATCTTTCGCTTATTTTTTATTTCTTCCCTATCGGGAGTCTTTTGGGAATATTTCAACGTAAACCGGGAAAGAATCAATCTTTTGTAGAGCCGGACAAAAGAAGCCAATCCCCGCAAGACACTCATGCGTAAATTATCACGCTCAAAAATCGAACTTTTCCTTGATTGTCCACGATGCTTCTGGCTTGATATAAACAAAGGCAACAAACGCCCACCACCTGCTCCCTATACAATAAATTCAGCAATCGACTCTTTCCTGAAGAATGAATTTGATGAATACCGGAAGCAGAAAATTCCGCATCCAATTATGACCCGTTACCATCTCAATGCGATTCCGTATGCTTCGGAGCATATCGATTCATGGCGGCATAATTTTACCGGCATTCAGCATCAGCATAAACCAACTGATTTTCTGGTATTTGGAGCAGTCGATGATGTATGGATCAATAGCGAAGGAGAGCTTATTGTTGTCGACTATAAATCAACGGGATCAAATAATTACACGATTTATGACTCGTATCGACGACAAATGGAAATCTATCAGTGGCTTCTTCGGATGAATGGGTATAAAGTTTCCCACACTGGGTATTTTCTTTTTGCAAAAGTGGACAAACAAAAGGGGTTTTCCCAGGGAACACTCTCGTTTGACCTTACGCTTGAACCCCAGAAAGGGGATGCATCCTGGATAGAAAAAACTCTCCTTTTTGCTCGTAAGACCCTCCAAAACCCAATCCCGCAGCATAAAGAAACATGCCAATACTGCGCGTTTGCGAAACTGCAGAATGACTCTCTTTTTGTTTGATTACGAAGAAGAGGAACGAGTCATATATTGAATAATAATCGCTCCGGCCAAAAATCCTCCGATATGAGCCCACCAAGCCACTCCGGAAACTCCGGCTTGAGATGAGGGAAGGAAAATAAGTCCGTTGGCGAATTGAATCAAAAACCAAAGACCCAAAAAGGTGATTGCGGGAAGTTCAACAAAACGAACAAAGTAAAAAAGCGGAATGAGCGTCAGAATTTTTGCATGAGGAAAAAGAACAAGATATGCGCCGAGCACTCCTGCGATTGCCCCGCTTGCGCCAACCGTAGGAATCGCTGAATAAAGACTAAAAACCGTGTGAGCTGCTCCGGCAATAAAACCACAAAGAAGATAAAAAATAAAAAAATTAAGATGCCCGATTCTATCTTCGATGTTATCCCCAAAAATCCACAGAAACCACATATTCCCGATTAAATGCCACCAGCTGGCATGAAGGAATAATGAGCTGAAGTATGGAAAAGTAACATGCGCTATTCCTACTCCTTCTTGTCCCAAAGAAGTCCAGCGTTCAGGAACAACGCCAAACTGAATCACAAAAGCATTCAGAAAATCACCCAAGGAAATTTCGTAAAGAAAAACCAAGATATTCGCCGCGATGAGCACAATGGTAACAAATGGGGCAGTTCGAGAAGGATTTGTATCGCGCAATGGTATCATACTGCTGTATTATACCATTGAAGCTTTACGGTCTCAACGTGCAATAAATTTTATGCTTGTCCGAAAACCAGCTGACACATATAATAAATGGGTGGTAAGAAAAAGTTTCGCTGCTCTTTTTTTCTTGGCTCTTCTTTGCCCGCAGGCATGGGCTCAATTTCACTTACGCTGGGTCGAAGTTGACACAACCATTGACAACGATGGAAAAGGGCAAGTCATTTACGCCATACGCTGGGCCTGCCAGAATGCAAACCTGCATGGGTTTTATTTTGAAGGTTTCACCGGTACTCCTTTGTTCGATCGCAACAATTCTTATGCAATCGACGAGAACGGCACACGGTATGACCTTAATATCGTGAGACTTTCTTCCACGAAATATGACGTAGTGCTTGCGAATGGGGCTTCATTCGCAAATGGGGAAATCACTTACGTTCTGCGCTATGAAACCGACTTTCAGGAAAGCGGAAACCTTACCCAAACAGAAAGTAAAAACAAGGGGAGGCTTGCGGTATTTAACTGGGCTCCGGTGCAATGGAATGACAGCCTTGAGCACGAAACTCTCACGTTACACCTTCCAATCACTTTGGCATCTGAGAATGTTTCTTCAAGTGACTTAAAAAACGTTAAATTCTTCACCGAGAAGTTTGTCAACGCACACTATTTGATCGACTATTCAACCACCAAATCTGCAACTGACCAGAACATCTTCACGGTAAAATTTCATCGCTCAAAAATTCCGGCACGTTATCATTTCCAAGTACAGTTCTATGTTGATGCCGCAAACTTTTCGCTCCGCACGATGGCCCCGGAATTTCCTGGAGGAAATACTCATGGACTTATCCCTGCTCGCGAAGAATATTTGGGAAATCGATTTCTTCCCGGAAGTGTACTGAGCCAAATCCCGATAGACACCTCAAACCTCGTACTAATACTGCTCATATCCTTTCTGTTCTTTGGAGCATTTCCATTCTTCATTATCACCCGTAAACACGTTTCCATGCTTTCCGCTCAGGATGGAATATCGAAGGTTCGCTGGGAAGGGGACGAATGGATCCCTCCAAAAATCCAATTAGGGAGTTTCCGGAAAAATGGAAAAATCTGCAGAGATTTAAACGCTCTTGAAGCTGGTTTGTTGCTCGATTTACCAATTTCAACACTGCTCGGTTTAATCATTCAGAATTTGGAGCGCCGGAAATTGATTCGCATTCTCAACCTTGATCCGTTACGCGTTGAACGAATTCCCGGGCAAAAGCACTCTGAAGATACATACGAAAATATTGTGTTAAATTCGATTGTCAGCGATGGGAATATCTCTCCAGAACCCGTGTATGATATGATCAAAACCTTAGCGAAAGGTCTTGAGCAAAAACTCTGGGATGCAGATATCGAAGCAACAAAAAAATACTACCGGAATCAACTGCAGCATCTTTTGTGGCAAACCAGCGATACAAATGATGCATACTACTGGGGCGGCTACTACGGATACTGGCATGCCGACTCAGCACATCCTCAACATCAGCAGTATCGTCGCTCTCAGAATATCGGCGATTATTTTGTCAGGAATATTCCTGATATCAGCCAAAACTTTTCATCATTCCGAACTTCAACTATTTGCTACGAAGGTCCATTCATCCAAAATGTCTGCCATGACGCCTGCCATTCAGCATGTCATTCGGCATGTCATTCGGCATGTCA
>CAZWJT010000004.1:27265-186377 GCA_964634935.1 uncultured Planctomycetia bacterium
GCATGTCATTCGGCATGTCATTCGGCATGTCACGGAGCGTGCCATAGCGCGTGCGTAAGCAGTGGACACTGATGGATAAGCTTTTCATGAAGAACATTTCCTGGATTGACGATTATGTGAAAAAAATTTCCCCGTACATTATGGTTCGCCCCAAAGATAACCTGCTCATTAAAATTCCCAATGAAGCCTACAAATTAAATCCCCAAGGAGTAAAGCTGCTGCAATTCTTACTTTCAGGAAAAAGTGTTCAGGAAATTCTCCAAATCTACCCGAATACAGAAACAATTGCCGCTGATATTCAAAATTTTTTCTGTGATCTACGGGCACTTTTAAAAGGATGCCTTCACGAATACGAACAGAGAAGAGCAGTAGAGCATATCCCTTTTACCTTGCGGTATAACACACTGCCCGTTCTCAGTGAACTGGCGGTCACCTATCGCTGCAATCTTACATGCAAGTTCTGTTACGCTGGTTGCGGCTGCAAAAAGAAACCGGACACAAAGGAATTGACAACGAAAAATTTCAAAAAAGTAATTTCTCTGATTCGTAAAGAAGCCCAAGTTCCTTCGATCAGTTTTACCGGAGGAGAGCCTCTCTTGAGAAAGGATCTTCCAGAGCTCATCACGCACGCAAAATCACTCAAAATGTGGACAAACCTGATAACAAACGCAACGCTTCTCACGAAGCCACTCGCACAACGTTTGAAGCAGGCAAGATTAGACTCGGCTCAAATAAGCTTAGAAGCGGGAAATGCCTCCCAGCATGATGAAATCACCGGAGTCTTTGGCTCCTTCAAAAAAACACTTCATGGCCTTGAACTTTTGCGCAAAGCCGGAATAGCCGTTCACACCAACACGACCATTTCATCGTTCAATAAAAATAATCTCCGGGAAATAGTTGATTTGACGCGCGCTCTTGGACTCAACAAGCTTTCAATGAATATGCTCATGCCGCAGGGTTCAGCTCTTCAGCATATTGAAAACCTCTTTATCACATACACAGAAATCGGAAAGATTGTGCTCGACATGCTCGCATATGCTCAGAGTAAAAATATTCAATTTCTATGGTATTCTCCAACGCCAGCATGCATCTTTAACCCGATTGTCCATGGTTTAGGGAATAAAGCCTGCGCGGCCTGTGATGGACTGCTAAGCATTACACCCATCGGCGACATTCTCCCATGTTCAAGTTATCCAAAAACACTCGCAAATATCCTTGCGATTAAGGGAAAATTTTCCGAGACTTGGGAGAGCGCCGAATTTCGTTTTTTCCAGGAAAAGAAATTTGCCCACGATCAATGTCAAGCATGTGAACACCTTGCTCTCTGCAACGGCGGATGCCCATTGTATTGGCAATATGCCGGTTTTCAGGAACTAACCCAGCTGAAGGAGGCGCAAAAATGAGCATATTCCCTGAACGTATGCGCCAAGGAGAGATCAAATTTATCATTGCGAAAAACCTACCTTACGTAACCAGGTTAATTATAATCAGCATACTTCTGCTTTTGGGTCTTTCGCTGCAACTGGTAATGAATTTCTGGATTGGCGCGTTCGCGCTCATTTCTGCTACGGCGTTGAGTCTTATCCGCGGATATCGCGACAAACCAGCGCTGACAGGCCCGGAACAATGGAGCCAAGTCACTCCCGATGAATATAAGAAGGTAAAAAATAAGCAGAATGAATTAAAACGATGGGACTTGGATCTCTTCGATATCACTAATCCACTTGGTGGATTCTTCTTTGCAATAGTTGCCTGTATCTGCCTGGTAATCTGGGTTTTTCTTGAACCCGGAAGCACGCTTGCCAACTATTGGCGGATCGATTGTATTGTTCTTTTGGTGCCCCATTGGATAACCGGGGTACGGAGCTTCTTGCGGCAAGACCGCTTGATCATTAAAATAAATGTTCTGGAAAGAATGATTGAGCTCCTTTCATCTCCCAGCGACATTCAAGTGTTACCAATGTTGGCAACGCGCCAAACAAAAGAAAAAGGAACAATCCCAACAGACGCACGCTTAATGGTCCGGTTCCTGAACGCCCCTGACTATTTTCTAGGACTTCAAATACAAATCTCAATCAATAGTGTCCAAGGAAATGATTATCCTTATTTATATTGTGTTCTCATCGCCCAGGAAAATGCTCGTCTCTTTTCCCGACAAAAAGAAATCCTGACAAAAAATTATCGTAACATTTTACTGGAGCAGAAAAATTCTGATGAGGTTGATGTGCTTGTAATCCGCCAGCAAACGACGAAAACCTCCGGTTATCATACAAACCTTTCCGCCTGCCGCTTCATCGTGCAAACTACCATAGAAATAGCCAGGACACTCCTGGCTCTTCCATCGCATCGATGACTATTTCATCGCATACAAAAACAGGAAAGAACGGATCAGAGGTAGCGTTTTTCCAATTCACTCGTAAGAAAGCGGAAAGCGCCCTCTACAGTGTCAAAAATACTAAAAAGTTTCAAGTCGTTCTGAGAAATTGTCCCCCATTCTGCCATATGTTTAAAATTAACGACCTGCTCCCAGTATTCCTTCCCGTAGAGAACAACCGGCATGTACTTTTTCGTCTTGTGAGTCTGAATCAGGGTAAGTAGTTCAAAAAATTCATCGAACGTTCCGAACCCGCCGGGAAAAACGACCAAGGCTTTTGCCAGATAAAAAAACCAGAACTTCCGGATAAAAAAATAATGGAACTCAAACGCAAGCTCTTTGGTCTGGTAGCAATTCGGGTTTTGTTCTTTCGGAAGACTGATATTCAATCCGATAGACTTACCCCCGGCTTTTTTAGCACCCTTGTTTGCGGCTTCCATAATACCAGGACCACCGCCAGTACAAATAAAAAAACGCTCCTTGGGCGACTTAAACTGCCTAAACCATGTGGTGAGTTTTTCAGAAAGAAAGACTGCGTCTTCATAGTAGTGAGACATCTTCATTGCCGCTTTTGCCCGTTCATATTCAGCGCGAAAAATCGCCGGCTTTTTATGAAATTTTGCTTCGATCGCTTTAAGATTTTTCTGTGCCTCTTGACGGGGAAGAGCAGAAGTCGAACCAAAAAATACAACAGTATTCTGTACCTGATACCTACGAAAACGCACCGAAGGCTCAATCATCTCAGCAAGTATCCTAATCGTCCTTGCAGAAGGGCTATTCAGGAATGCGAGATTATTGTATGCCCGAATAGGCCAATCAGAGGAACAATCTTTAAAAAAAGATTTTTGCATAAGTACTCCTTTATGTTTGTATAAATTATTGTACCCCGCAAAGCAAGGAATGAAAAGCAGAAAATGGAAATTGAAAAATAAAAACCGGAGAGTACAATACCTGTAATAGATACTCTGCACATCTATACTACCTATGTTCCACCGTGGTGTTGCTACATTTACATTAGATCACGGCAGATGTCCGCCATGGCTTTTTGAGCGCATGGTACGGCTTGGCCGAGAAATGGTGCGTATTATTGTCGAAGAATGCGGCCCTAATGAATTTATCCATCGTATATCAGACCCGGTGTGGTTTCAATCCTTAGGAACAGTTCTTGCCTTCGATTGGAACGCCTCTGGACTTACGACGATCTTAACAGCCGCACTGAAGGAGGCAATCCGATTCCGAGAAAAAGAATTAGGGGTTTTTATTTGCGGAGGAAAAGGGAAAACATCCTTAAAAACTCCTGATGAAATCGAACTATGGGGAGGACGATTAAGTTTCCCGGAACAACGCGTAAACACACTTGTCTATAATTCGAAAATGGTCGCAAAGGTGGATAGTTCTTTGCTGCAAGATGGCTTTCAGCTCTATCACCATAGTTTTTTCTTTTCGAAAAATGGCGCATGGGCAGTCGTGCAGCAGGGCATGAACAAACAGAATAAAACAGCGCGCAGATACCACTGGTACTCGGAAAAAATCACTGATTTAGTCTGTGAACCGCATTCGGGAATCGTAACCCAGCGAAAAACGCCAACCCTCGATTTAACATCCCTGCAAAGCGCAAACACAAGAACAATAAGTACCCAACTGGTTCAGGGAACAGTCTCTTCACTGATGAAAGATGTAGAAATTATCCGAAAACATTCTTCCGGGCTATCGCAAATGGTCTCAATAAAAACAGGACAGACACAAACTACTGCTTTAACGCTCGCCCACCGAGAGTTTCATTGGCATCCGGTCTTGCACGAAGATTTTTCAAGGAGTAAATACTTAGAAAAAATATTCTCAAAAGTATGCGAACTAAAACCAAAAAACTACGAACATCTCCTGGCAACAGCGGGGGTCGGACCAAAAACCATGCGCGCGCTCAGTCTAATTGCTGAAGTAATCTATGGAGCTCCTCCTTCCTATAAAGACCCGGCTCGGTATTCCTTTGCCCACGGAGGAAAAGATTCGACTCCATATCCAGTTGATCAAAAAACCTATGACACCTCGATAGAATTTTTCCGCGCAATAGTGTCCAAATCAAAAATCCCGTTCACCGAGAAAGGAAAAATTCTAGCGAGGTTAAGAAAATAATTTGATAAAATGACTTTCCAGTCGCAAAAATTTTTTGTTATAATGCACTCATGAATGAATTCTCAATCGAACGGAAAGTGTACTATCATCACACCGATACCGGAGGGGTAGTTTATTATGGACGCTATCTAGAGCTCCTCGAAGAAAGCCGGGCAGAATTTTGCCTTTCGAAAGGAATCAACCTCCCCGAATATGCGGCGCAGGGTATCTCATTTCCTGTTGTTCATGTCGAAGTTGACTACAAAGCTCCTGCGCGCTACGGTGATCTTTTACGCATTACCAGCGCCCCGGAGAAAATCGGCAATGCCTCAATCCATTTTTTCCAAACCATTCAAAAAAATCATCTCATCTTGTTGCAAGCAAAAACAGTTTGGGCTTGCATCGATCATTCGTTCAATGCTCGCCCAATACCTGAAGCCATCAAAAACGCTTTGAACGCCAGGTAATGCCGCAGGAAAAAATAAAAATTAAACCGAGTAGCATTCCTGATCATTACCGACAGTACGCTCAAAACACCCTTGAAGCAGCGCTCGCTTCGCTTCCTGCTTACCAGGAATGGCGCCAATCTGACCCTGGTGCGGCATACCCGATTGAGCACCGTTATCAAAATTTACCAATACTCACCAAAAGCGATATCAGAAAACACTCTCCATGGGGATTTACACAGAATCCGGATAATCTTGCGGCCAGCCTGGCTCAAGGAAAAATCGAGTTAGTCAAAACAAGTGGAACTACCGATGAAGCGATCATCAACGTCTGGTATCAGCCTTGGTGGGATGCTTCAGAGCGCGCATCATGGAAACTGAATTCCCATACGAAAAATCTAACCGGTGAACAACCTGAAGCTATTCTCGCCAGCTCACGAAGCGTTGGAATCTGCTCGCTTAAAAATCCCGTCTCATTTCCCAGACGACGTATTGGACGCTTTCTTTTTCTGAACGAATATCCTACCCCGGCATATTGGTCGCTTAAACATATCAAACGCATCGCACGCGAACTGGAAAAATTCCAACCGGTTGTCCTCGAAGCAAATCCTTCCTATTTAGCAAAATTCTGCCGCCAAATCCAGAAAACCAAATACCGTTTATTCCAACCACAATATATCATTATTACTTATGAATTTCTCTCAGAGCTCCACCGCAAAATAATCCAACAGGTATTCTCCGCACCAATTATTAGCTCCTATGGAACAACAGAAACCGGCTATGTGTTCATGGAATGTGAGAGAGGAAGACTCCACCAAAATACCGAATTTTGCCGGGTTGACTTTCAACCTTTCCAAAGCAGATTCGGCGGTCCCGGCCGAGGACGAATCCTGGTAACAACATTCCATAATCCCTGGTCAACGCTTCTACGATTTGACGTGGGTGATGTGGTATGCCTTGCAGAAAAAGAATGCCCTTGCGGCAGAATGCATGGTTTTACCCTCGACACTATTGAAGGAAGAATCAAATCTTGTACTTTTGCAACAAACGGAATGCTCATTACCACTCATACGCTTGATACATCGTTAAGCCAGCTTCCGGAAATCATAGAATACCAACTCGAACAAACCACACAAAAATCTTATATTCTGAGGCTGATAACCTCCGGAAAGAACAAAAGATCGCTTGCCAATGCCGCATGCGATATCTTGCAAAGAATATACGGCAAGGATGCGCAAATAGAAATTCAATATCCAAAAACAATAGCGCCAAGCCCATCAGGAAAATACGAACTTACCAGGAGAAATTTTTCTTTCGACACCGAAACACTCATCGAGCAAGAGTACCTCAACCGATGGAAAACTCAAAGCAACATTCAGCTGTGAGCATCGTAGAAAAAAATCCAGTCTACCTGCTTGCAGGCGGAAATAGTTCAAGGAAAAAAACAGAATCCTTAATTCGTTTTACGTTACATCGCATGACCAAAAAGAACAACCCCCGAATCGCTTACATCGGAACAGCAAGCAAAGACAATCAAGTTTTTTTAAAAAACATGAGTGAATTTTTTCGCAAAACTGCTTCAGCCACCACTCAACTTGTTCCTCTTTCTCAAAAGAACGATTCAACGCAACGCGCAAAAGAAATCTTAAGCGACACGGACATCATTTTTCTAGGCGGGGGAGACGTGGAAGCGGGAATACAAGTACTCAACGAGAGGCGCCTTGATGTTTTTCTCCGAAAACTCCATAAACAGGGAATGCCTTTTTTGGGGATTTCTGCCGGAAGTATCATGCTCTGCAAGGAATGGGTTCATTGGAATAATCGTTCTTTGGGTAAAACGGTACACCTTTTTCCCTGCCTTGGTATCGTTGATATACTCTGCGATACACATGATGAAAATGCCGATTGGGAAGAATTGAAAAGCGCGCTTATGCTCGAAAAGAATGGAAAATGCGGGTACGGCATCCCTGCTGACGCAGCCATCTGTGCAGAAAAGAATAAAATCGTAGCCTTCGGAAGAAATGTTTTCTGTTTCCAGAGGCATGGAGAATCCATAAAAAGACTTCCGGATATACCGGCACAAATTATTTCCACGCTATAAACAAACTGGCTGATTTTTGATATTAGTTTTTTGAAAATATGCTATAATGGCATTGTTTCTCGTTTACCTACGAAAGGAAAAAAATATGATGATTCTATTTTATAGCGTCAGCTTTCTTGCCGCATTCCTCTTATTCCAGATTGAGCTCATCGTCGCAAAAATGCTGCTTCCTACATTCGGGGGGAGCTACATGGTTTGGGGCGGATGCATGGTCTTCTTCCAATGCCTTCTCTTTTTAGGATATGCCGCGGCATCGTATATTATCAAAAATTTTCCCGCAAAAAAATACAGATATGTCCTGTTGATTCTGCTGCTCTTACCACTCTGTTCCTTTCCTGGAAGAAATTTAACATTCTTTCCGGCATTGTCAAATTTACCGCTGATGGCTGACATCTTTTGGCAGCTTTTCCTGAATATCGGACTTGTTTTTTTCGCGCTCTCTACAATAAGTGTCCTTTTACAATCCTGGCTCAGCGATTCAAAACTCCCTCAAAAAACAAATCCATACGCCCTCTACAGTATCTCAAATCTTGGATCTTTTGCCGGACTTCTTTCTTATCCCTTTATCTTTGAAGTATATTTTAGCATTCCAGAGCAACTCACGATCTGGAAAATAGCATACACATTCCTTCTTGCAACCTATGCACTCATGCTCTTTAAAATTCCTCTTACTGAAACCCGCGAAATCACCCAAAGCACCGAGCACAAAAAAACAACACTGCAGGAATATACCGTGTGGTTTCTGTTCAGTTGTGCCGCCAATATACTTTTTCTGGCAACCACAAACATCATCACATATGAAATAACCCCTATACCACTCTTATGGATTATCCCCTTAAGTATTTATCTCGTTTCTTTTGTGCTGAACTTCAAGAAAAATCCCTGGTATCCAGCTTGGCTGGAAAAGCTCTTCTTGCCGGCAATCACATTCGGCAGCCTATGGTTCTTTCTGTCAACCCGAAAATATCTTCCGTTCCTCATCGAAGGTATGCTGTATCTTCTCACCTTGTTTGTCCTTTGCATGTTTTGCCAGCGGCAGCTGTTTAAATCAAGACCGGAATCGGCGCGTTTGGGAAATTTCTATCTGGCGCTTGCCGGAGGAGGATTGTGCGGCAGTATCTTCGTCAGCTGGATAAGCCCGCTTTTGTTCACTACAACCATCGAATACTTCATAGGACTTTTAGTATTATCCCTGCCGTTTCTCTTTCATGGAAAAAGACTTCCGATAGGCGCGGTAAACCTTCGTCTTATTATTTACCTTATTGTTACAGTCGTTTTTTGGCCGGTATTCTTTGAACGCTACAATTTTCCAGCGCTCTGCGCTATTGCTATCATTTTCTTTCTTGCCTATAGACAGCTCATACAAAATAAAGCCGCCCTATTTCTCAGCTTGCTTTCGCTCTTGTGCATAGCCATGTTTGCTCAGCAAATTTGGACATCTCGGCTCATCTTCAGCTATCGAAATTACTATGGTATTTACACGATAACCCACGATAAAAATGGCGTGCTGTGGCTGAAAAATGGAACGACACTGCATGGAGCCCAATTCATCAATCCTGCTTTACAAGGAAAACCGCTCAGTTATTTCTCAATTTTGTCACCGGTTGGTGAAATTCTGAAACACCCAGATTTTCTCGCAGGGCACGTGGGTATTGTTGGACTAGGAACTGGAACGCTTGCGACATACGCAAAATCCGGACAAACATTTGACTTCTTTGAACTTGACCCTCAAGTTTTTACGATTGCTGACACTCTCTTCTCGTATCTGAAAAACTCCCAGGGAACAATAAATATGTTTTTTGGCGATGCTCGCGTCTCGATGAAAAAGATACCGGATCATTCGTATAAAATCTTAATTATTGATGCCTTTGGAGGAGATTCGGTGCCAGTCCACCTTTTAACTACCCAGGCTCTCTTAGAATACAAGCGCATCCTTACGAACGACGGTATCATCTTATTCCATATTTCGAACCGTTATTTTACCCTAGACCCTGTCCTGGCACAGAACGCCCAAGCAGTACAAGCACACACCCTACTTAAAGTACACATGATGCAGCATCCAATCATTCTCTCTTCAATCTGGGTAGCTCTCACCTGGGATTCGGCCATCCAAGAAAAATTGACTTCTTTACTTTTCTGGGAGACCCTTCTGCCAACAGGCCAGGTCCGCAACACCACTGATACATATTCAACTTTACTTTCTGTTATAAAACTTGATTCTATCTTCAAGAAGCTGAAAGATTTCAAGCTCTTCTACTGGTAAAACCATGACAATCGCAGAAAGCATATTGATACTTGTATGCTTTTTTGTTCTCTGTGGATTTCTCTGTCCATCATGCGCGGCACAAAATGAAGCAGTTCAAATTATCCCAATCAAAGTTTTATTTGGCAACCCTGACCGAGTAAACCCGAAAATTTCACCTGATGGAGAATTTATCGCTTTCCTAGCCCCGGAGCAAAATGTGCTCAACATTTGGCTGCGCGATCAAAAAACAAAAGAAGAATACCCAATTACTCACGATAGCGGCCGTGGAATACACTATTATTTTTGGAGCTATACCGGAAAAACAATCTTTTTCCTCCAGGATACCGATGGGGATGAAAACTGGCTCCTCAAAAAGATCGACGTCGACAATAAAACAACAACAAATCTTACTCCTTTACCCGGGGTTCAAGTCAGGGTTATTGAGTACAACAAAGAACGTCCCAATGAAATGCTCTTGGCGATCAACCATAAAAACCCTAAACTTCACGATGCATACCACCTCGATACCCAAAACGGAAAACTCACTCTCGTTGAAGAAAACCCGGGTAATGTTTCCGAATGGATCGCCGACACAACATTAACTATCCGTGCCGTCCAAACAAATCTCAATAACGGAGACGAAGAACTGCGCGTTAAAGACCAAACGACACAGGAATGGAAAACGCTTCTTACTTGGAACTTCGAGGACGCGATGAATTCCGGACAAGTAATGTTTTCTCAAGACGGAACCGAACTCTATTTTTTAGACAGTAGAAACTTCAATACCAATCGTCTATGTGTCTTAAATCTCAAGACCTCCAATTTTACTATTCTTGCCCAGGATGAACAGTATGACATAACATCCTACCTTGTCCATCCAGATACCTACAAAATTCAAGCGGTCTCTTTTCTGCGCGATCGCCTAGATTGGAAAATCATTGACCCAAAATTAAAAAAAGATTTTGGAATGCTCCGAAGCATCAAAGGAGATATAAATATCACCAGCCGTACGAATGATGACACAAAATGGGTAATCGGATTTTCTGCCGACACTGGCCCTATTTCCTATTATCTCTTTGACCGGAGCGCTAAAAAAATAACTTTTTTGTTTGACCATAAACCAAAACTGAGAAACTACAATCTCGCCCCGATGAAACCAATCACCCTTACATCTCGGGACGGATTAACACTCCATGGATATATCACCTATCCCCTGGGTAAAAAAGAACAAAACTTGCCGGTTGTCCTTAATGTGCACGGAGGACCTTGGGCGCGCGACACCTGGGGGTATGATCCAGAAGCACAGTGGCTCGCCAATAGAGGATACGCCTGCCTCCAGATAAATTTCCGCGGATCCAGCGGCTACGGAAAAACTTTCTTGAATGCCGGGAACAAGGAATGGGGAAATGCAATGCACAATGACTTAGTCGATGCTGTGCATTGGGCAATTCAACGCGGTATTGCTGATCCAAAACGCATTGCGATTTATGGAGGTTCTTACGGAGGATATGCGGCGCTCGTTGGAGCATCGTTTACTCCCGATCTTTTTTCCTGTGCTGTTGATATTGTTGGTCCAAGTAATTTAATTACGTTTATCAACTCGATTCCTCCATACTGGCATACTTTTCTTGCCACAATGCACAAACGGGTTGGCAATCCTGACACCGAAGCAGAGTTCCTCAGGTCACGCTCGCCGCTTTTTAAAGTTGATCAAATAAAAATTCCTCTATTTGTTGCCCAGGGGGCAAACGATCCCCGGGTGAACAAAGCTGAATCTGAACAAATTATCCACGCACTCCAAAAGAAAAATATCCCCTATGAATACCTTTTATTTCCCGATGAAGGGCATGGTTTTGTAAAACCAGAAAACCGGGAGAAATTCTACCAGCAAGCTGAAAAATTCCTTGCCCGTTGTTTAGGGGGACATTCAGAGTAGAGAAGCCCGAAAGGAGGAAACATGGAAATATCTTTGCGGAATGTGTCGATCTTTAAGATTCGTAACCGCAGGGGGTATGCATGCACGTGCCTCAACTGCCTTACTGAAGGAAAAACTCCATATGAAGCTTATCTTCGCATGCGTAAGGCAATAAAACGAAATAAAGGAGAACTGCGCGAGCTCTCGATTGAACAAACACGAAAAATTCTCAGGAAGCGCTGATGCAATCCAATCTCGATTCGCAAAACCAGCCTTAAGAAAAGAGCGATCGCTTCAGAAATTGAAAAAGATAAGGAAGGCGCAGGTAATAACCAAGAAGGGCGGCGTTTTGGATCTGTTTGAGCCGAGCAGCGGTTACAAAAGGATGTTGGAAAACTGGATGAAAATTATCAAAATCTTCCCAGCGTTGAGTGATGAGCGTGCTTTTCATCTGCTCATAGAAAGCTGTCCCCGGTAAAGGAGTACAGAGCGTAAAATTGGCAAAATCTGTATTCAGAATTTGCGCATACTTTACCGTCTGTTGCATGGTTTCTTCAGTATCCTCGGGCAGACCTAAAATATAGAACGCAGCGATCCGGATGCCTTTTTTCCGGCAGTAATCAACCATTCTTTTTTCGTGTTCGCGTCCGCTTGTCGCCCTCCCTAAACGCGAAAGTCCATTGCGGTTTACTGATTCAATACCAACCTTAATGAGACGTAAGCCTGATGCATAGAGATTCTCTAGAAGTTGCTCATCAAGGCTGTCGATTTTCGTCTCACAGCCCCAGTGAATATGGATATTGCGCCGGAGCAATTCTTCGGAAAGACATTCACTTTTCACTCTATTCAGTGAGAAGAATGGGTCGCGAAACATGAGACCCTTTGCCTTATAGCGCTCAACCAAATATTCAACCTCATCGGCTACGCGCAGAGGATCACGCTGGCGATATAAACCAAACACCTTATAAGGGCAGTAGGAACACCCTAGGGGACAACCACGGCTAGCCGAGAGAAACAAAAAAGGATGCTTAGGAATCATTGCTCCGTAGCGGAATTTTTTATACGGAAAAACACTCCAATCAGGAAAAGGGAGTATATCCAGATCTTGCACGGGTAAACTCTGGATTATCCCTTGGGGGATCTCTCCATCAACGAGCGCATTCAGGGCACTTTCCGGCTCACCCACAATTAAAAAATCATAAAGACCGGAAAAAAGTTCAGGACAAACTGACGCAAATGGACCAAAAATACCAATTTTCACTTTTGTATCGCGAAGCTTCTTTAAGAAATCAATCTCCTTGGAAAATCTGATTGGACTTACCTGCAGAAGCACAAGATCACAACCAGCAGGAACTGCATTTTCACTATAGAAAACCGTGTGGCCATTCTTTTTTAAAAGTGCCGCCGCATAACCGTAGGAAAGAAGTGGAAAATATTCAAGCTTGGCCCGTAAGAAGGCAAAAATCCGCGCCCAAAAAGAAACACCAATATTCCAAGTAGTCCCAAAACCTCCGTTATAGTCCTTATTATCTCCGGAATTAAAAATATGGACTAGACCGACTTTCATGCGTCGGGGGGTATTTTTCCGGGAAAGTACCGAATCAAAACATTCGAGGTTTGCTCTGGAATAATCCGGATGAAGGGAAAGGAAAGACGTTTGTCAAAAAAAGGAACAATTTTTGCGCCCTGGGCATATAAACCATCAATCCAATGATATTTTAAGATGCATTCCCTGCTGGTAATACCCTGGACATAAATTTGGTTAAAATCGCTCAGCACGGAAATAGCATGCCCAGAAAGCAAATAGGAGGCATTTTCTCTAAATTCATATGCGGTAAGCCATGAAATATCTTTTATTTTCCGAGCGCCGTCCAGAGAACCAATTATTTTTTTTGCTTTCTCTGAAAACACAAGAACCCAGCGAATGTTGTAGAGACGAAACTTCTCCGATAACTCTTTTTTGGAATACCGGGTAATCTCCCGCCCAAAAATGATGTCATCCGAAAAATCTATTTTTTCATGCATAATGTCATACATATCGGTTGCCGGGCCGCCAATGAATTCACGGGAAGTAAAAACAGGAAGAAGAGAAAGAAAATGAGATCCGAAATAATAGTGATCGCGGGAATCCTGAATAAGAATACGACCGTCTTTTGTAGTCGAAGATTCAATAAAGCGAACGATTTCTTTTCCAAGATCTGGCATTCGAGAAAGCACGTGGTTTCCCTTAAAAAACCATGTCAAATTCGGCGAAATCGACGGAATAAAAAACATCGCACAGGCGAGAATGACAATGATTTTTTGCCGCAAAAGGAAACGAGAAAAATATTTGCTATAAAAACCAAGCGAATAAGCAGCGGGAATAATCATGAATAATGTCGCCTGGGTAATGAAGCGTCGGGGTTGCAGCTCATAGAGCACTCTTGAAAAAGAGCCAAAATAGGCAAAGAAGAAAAAACAAAGATACGCCGAAAGAAAAAAACGGAAAAAGTATTTTCTTTCGCGAAAGTGAAATAAACCAAGACTGCCAAGAAGTAAAATCAAACTCTGCAGACCATAACCAGGCTTGTAAAAAAAATCTCCGATCACAGAAAGAACCCCCTTTGATTGAAAATTTGGCCCGGAAGGAGCCCGTAAATAACTGTGTCCAATGTAAAGATTCATCCAGAAAAAATTAATGCCGAGAACAAAGAGGAGAAGAAGGCAAAAAAGCAAAAAATCTTGCTTCCGGAAATTCTTTCGAAATACCCAGAAAAAAATAACCCCAAGAATAAGAAAAGAAACCGCGACAAACGGATGGATAAGAAACGCTACTCCAGAAAGAGCGGCGATAAAAAAGGAACCCGGCAGAGTACGAAACCCCAGAAACCAGCGAAAAATAAACGATGCACAATATACCACAACAGCTGTTGAGAAAACGTAACTGAACATCCCAAATTTAACCATTTCATTTATCAAAGAGCCAAGATGCCAATACAGAACCGAAAACGCAAAAGCATAGGTTGCAATCAAAGGACTCGCTCCAAAATTTCGTGCTGCGCGATAGAGAAGTATCGGAAAACCAAGAAACGTGAGTAAGCAAAATACCTTGAAAGAAACCCAAATGTCTATATGAAAGAAAGAAAGAAACGCGGCAAAAATTTTAAGCGCAATAGTATTAATATAAACCGGTCCGTTAAGAAACCCTGCCATGAAATGGGGATCGTACCCGCAAAAAGTTCCGTTGAATTTAAGAAATTGCAGACCGGAATATACATTATACGAATGAAACGCGTAATCATCGGAAAGAATCGGACCAGAAGAAAAAATATCCGGGTAAGGGAAAAAAAGCAAAAAGATAGCACAACCGTGAATAAGAAAAATTGCGATACGTGCCATTTGTAGACGGTTCAGCATAGTTTTTATTATAGCATTTTAGGAAGATTTTTGAACTTTCTTTTCAGAAATTATCCGCAAAAAAATATATTGCAAAGAATAAAAGGATGTGATACAGTAACAAAAATTTTAAGAATAAAATCGGCAGAATCACAAAAAAAACTATGAATACACTGAAAACAAAATGTACCAAAAGAAATCTCGCGTTGCTTCTCAATCTCGATCCAAGTATCCGCGTCTTTATCGAACGTTTCGTCACATTGTGTAACCCGGAAAGCGTATTTGTCTTTACCGGAACTGCTGAGGAAAAAAAATACATCCGCGAAAAAGCCCTGACGGTTGGTGAAGAGAAACGATTATGCCACCCATACCACTCAGTCCACTTTGATGGATATACAGATCAAGGAAGAGATAAAGACAGCACCCGTTATCTTCTACGCGGTAAAGGTCAAGAAATGTATTTGAATGGAATACCGAAAACTCAAGGCATGCAGACCGTGAAGCAGGAATTCAAGAACTGTATGCAGGGACGCGAGATGATTATTGGGTTTTTCTCCTTAGGTCCGCTCGGATCGAAACTTTCGATTCAATGTCTCCAGATCACTGACTCTTTTTATGTCATACATTCTGAAGACATTCTTTACCGCGCCTCTTACTCGGAAGTGCTTCAAAAGAAGACGAAACTCGCACAAATGTTCAGATTTATCCACACAGCCGGAGAGATGGAAAATCACATATCAAAAAATTCTGACCGCCGGCGGATCTATATTGACGTTGAAGAACGCATTGTATATTCGATGAATACACAGTACGCAGGAAATACTGTTGGCCTCAAGAAACTTGCCTTGCGATTAGCAATTAAGAAAGCTTCTCGGGAAAACTGGCTAGCTGAACACATGTTTGTTGTTGGTATTAAAGGCAACAAAACCAAAGAAAAGACATACTTTGCCGGAGCTTTTCCCAGTGCTTGCGGAAAAACTTCAACTGCAATGCTCAAAGGTGAAACTATTATCGGAGACGATATCGCATATTTACGTAATCAAGACGGGGTGGTCACAGCGGTAAACGTAGAAAAAGGAATTTTTGGAATCATTGAAGATATAAACCCGATTCACGACCCTGAAATATGGAATGTTTTGCATTCTCCAAAGGAAGAGGTTATCTTTTCAAATGTCCTTGTTGATGACGCCAAGGAGCCTTACTGGAAAGGAAAAGGAAAAATACCTCCCCAGTCTGGCATAAACTTTTCCGGAAAATGGTTTCCCGGGAAAACCGATGAGCAAGGCAGAGAGATCCCCGCTGCACATAAGAATGCGCGCTTTACGATCAACCTCTCATCTTTGAAAAATACCGACAAAGAACTCAATAATCCTCAAGGGGTAAAGATTGAAGGTATCATTTATGGCGGAAGGGATTCCGATACCACGCTCCCAGTAGAAGAAGCGTTTAACTGGGAACACGGCATCATCACCAAGGCTGCAAGCATTGAATCCGAGACAACCGCGGCGACCCTAGGACAGGAGGGAATCAGAAAGTTCAATCCAATGTCCAACCTCGACTTTCTGTCAATCCCAGTCTCGCTCTATATCAAAAATAACCTCGCCTTTGGGAAAAAGCTTAAAAAACCGGCAAAGATATTTTCTGTTAACTATTTTCTAAAAAGCAAAGACGGAAAATATTTAAACGAAATGGATGATAAGCACGTTTGGATTAAATGGATGCAGCTTCGCGTCATGGGACAAGTTTGTGCAAAAAAAACTCCTTCGGGGCTTATTCCACTTTACGCAGATCTGAAAACACTCTTTGCAAATGTGGTACGTAAAAACTATTCAGAAGCACAATACAATGAACAATTTACCATACGGATCCCGGAAAATATCTCGAAAATTGACCGGATTATCAATATATATCAGAAAGAGGTAAAACGCACACCTGGCGTTGTCTTTATGATGCTGAAAGAACAGAAAAAGCGTTTTGAAGAGGCCCAGAAGAAGTGGGGAGAATATATCTCTCCAAACAGCCTTACCACGCACCATGACAGTAAGTAGTACTGATTTTAAAGGAATTCCGCTGCTCAAGAAAGGAAAAGTGCGTGATGTGTACACTGCCGGAGAAAATCTACTCATAGTCGCGACTGACCGAATCTCCGCCTTTGATGTGATCTTACCAACGCCAATTCCCGACAAAGGAAAAGTTCTCACGCGTATTTCCCAATTCTGGTTCGATTACTTAAAACCATCATGCCCAAACCATCTTATTTCAACCGACTTAAAAAACCTACCAAAGGAATTCATGCCTTATCATGATATCTTGAACGAACGCTTCATGCTTACCCGAAAAGCAAAAGTGTTGCCCTTTGAATGCGTAGTGCGAGGATACCTTGCGGGTTCAGGATGGGCTGAGTATAAAAAAAATCAAAGCATCTGCGGCATACCGCTGCCAAAAGGGTTGAACCTTTCTGCGAAACTAGAGGAGCCAATCTTCACCCCAGCCACCAAAGCAGAAGTGGGGCATGATGAAAATGTTGATTTCGATTATATGCGAAAAACTATCGGCGAAGAGCTTGCGCTGAAGATTAAAAATTTAAGCATCACCCTTTACAAAAAAGCAGCGGAATATGCCGAAGCAAAAGGAATCATTATCGCGGATACGAAATTTGAGTTCGGGATCATAGACCAAAACATCATCCTTATCGATGAAGTACTGACGCCGGACTCATCTCGATTCTGGCCGCAAGATGATTACCAAGAAGGGGTAGACCAGAAAAGTCTCGATAAGCAGTTTGTCCGTGACTATCTCGAAACGTTAACTTGGAATAAACAGTACCCAGGACCAAACTTACCTAATGATATCGTTGAGAAAACCCATAAGAAATATGTAACCATTGCTCAAATTCTTACCGGAGTAACCCTATAAAGGAGATTCTATGATTGCCGAACGAACAAAAAACATAGCCGATTCATTAACCTTAGCGATCACCTCTCAAGCAAAAAAGATGAAGCAGGATGGAATCAATGTAGTAAGCTTTGGAGCAGGGGAACCCGACTTTGATACGCCGCTGCACATTAAGAATGCGGCAAAAGAAGCGATCGATAAAGGCTTTACAAAATACACCCCCTCATCGGGAACCGTCGAGTTAAAAAAAGCAATCATCGCAAAGCTCGCTTGCGACAATAATCTTCACTATACCGAGAATGAAATCATTGTGGGCTGTGGAGCAAAACATGTTATCTATGAAACAATTCTCACCCTTGTCAATCCTCAGGATGAGGTAATTATTCCCTCGCCATATTGGCTAAGCTATCCGGAAATGGTACGCATGGCAGAGGGGATTCCAATATATATCCCCACAGAAGAAAAAGATAACTTCTTGATTACTCCAGAAAATCTGGAAAAAACAATCACCAAACGCACAAAGATACTAATCTTAAATTCTCCTTCAAATCCAACGGGAAGTATTTACCAGCGTAAAACTCTCGAACAGCTTGCCAAGATTATCGAGCAGAACAACATTATTTGCATCTCAGATGAAATCTATGAAAAACTGGTCTATGATACCAATACCCATACGAGTATTGCCTCTCTATCCGACAAAATAAAAAAACAAACGATTGTTATTAATGGAGTGTCCAAAGCATACTCAATGACTGGATGGCGAATTGGCTACGCAGCAGGAGACGCAGGCATCATCTCAGTAATGAAACGAGTACAGGATCATTCCACATCAAACCCAACTTCCATCGCCCAGAAAGCAGCCGAAGCGGCTCTTTTGGGCTCTCAGGATGAAATTGAAAAAATGCGCCTCGTCTTTGAAAAGCGGCGCAATTTGATGCTTGAAAAGATTCGTGAAATCAAAAGTATATCCTGCCCGATTCCCCAGGGGGCTTTTTACTGCTTTGTCAATATCGGTAAATTATATCGAAAACAACTAAAAACAATAGACGGTTCTCTTGCCTTTGCTAAAATACTCCTTGAGAAGAAGCATGTCGCAGTAATACCCGGGATTGTGTTCGGTGATGACAATTTTATCCGCCTTTCCTACGCGATTTCTGAACAGACAATTATTGAGGGATTAAATAGAATACGAGAATTCATTGAAGAAGGCGCATAAATTATGCCAAAAATATATCTAGTTGATGTAACAAACCGTGACGGCGTACAAACTTCGAGAATCTGCCTCTCGAAACTACAGAAAACAATTATTAATATGTACCTGGATCAATTCGGGGTAACCCAGAGTGAGTTTGGATTCCCTTTCACCAAGCATGAGATCAACTATTTAAATGCAAACCTTGAGTTGGCCCAGCGAAAAGCTCTAAAACAAATCCGGTTGAGCGGGTGGATCCGCGCTATCCCTGAAGATGTTGAGATCACATTTAAGAATGTCCCAAAGATACAATATCTGAATCTTTCCATATCTACATCTGAACAGATGATCCGGCATAAATTTCAAGGAAAACTTGACTATGCGAGCATCCTCAAAACGATGGTAAAAGCGGTAAAACTTGCCAAGAAAATGGGTGCTCAATCTTTAGGTGTAAATGCCGAGGATGCTTCGCGAACAGACATGCAATACTTGATTGATTTCTCGCTCGCCGCAAAAGAGGCAGGAGCTGACCGCATCCGGTATTGCGATACCCTGGGCTATGAAGCGCCGTTCTCAATTTATGACCGGATCAAAACGCTTGCCGAGAATGTCAAACTCGATATTGAAATACATTGCCATAATGATTTGGGGCTTGCGGTTGCAAACTCAATCGCAGGTGCAAAAGCCGCCGTTGACTCTGGCGTAAACGCCTTCATCAATACCTGCGTTAACGGTGTAGGGGAACGCGCGGGCAATGCCGACCTCGTTTCAATCGTGCTTGCCTTTCAATATGCGCAAGGACTTGAAAATAAGTACCTACTAAGCAATGTCAAGCTTGATCTTGCCTGGCAAATGTGTAAGTACGCCTCGTATGCGCTCGATATCCCCATACCCATTAATCAACCCGGAATAGGCGCAAACGCATTTGCGCATGAATCTGGAATTCACGCCGATGGCGCCTTAAAAAACAGGAGAAATTACGAATTATATGACTATGAAGCCTTGGGTCGCGGTGAACCTGAAATTATCGATACAGGGCGCCAAATCACCGTAGGGGAATATTCTGGCATTAAAGGATTTTGCAATGTCTATGATAAGCTCTCAATTAAGTTCAAGAATAGCGCCGATGCCACAAAAATCCTTGAGCTTGTCCGCTATGCGAATGTGCATAACCAGAAACCACTGGTAGAGGAGGAGCTGCGATTTATCGCAGAATACCCGGACATCGCAAAGCGAATTTTTACTATGGAGCCGTAAATACCCTAGGAAAACCGTCTCTTTTTTCGGAATAAAGAAGATAAAATACAATGGGAAGTTTTTCTTCTCGAAGGATAGTTTTTATTCTTTGTGCCATCCTCTTAACAACGCAAGCCGCATTAGGACAACCTCCTGAAGAAAAATATTGCTTGCTTGAAAAAAATATCATTTCCCTGATATCGTCACTCCAGGCTCAGACAAGCATCATCATATACGAATTAAAATTAAAAAATCAAGGCTTCCTAAAATCAATCTTCCCGGCAGAGCGGTTTTCTTTTTCATACAATGCGCAGCTTCAATTTCCCGCGGCAAGCTTGGTAAAAGTCCCAATCATGGCATGCTGCTTTCTTGCCGCAAAAGAAAAAAAGATTGACCTCAATGAAATCTACACCTTGCGAAAACAGGATAAGACCGGTGGATCAGGCATCTTAAAGAGCTTACCTCCTGGCATACGCTACAGGCTCATCGATTTAATCCGCATCATGATAACAAACAGTGACAATACCGCCGCAAATGTTCTCATTCGCCGGCTTGGTTTTGAATATCTAGAGAAAAGTTTCCAGCGCTTAGGCCTGCGCAATACGACTCTCAAGCGCGGCATGATGGATTTTTCTGCGAGAAGCAGAGGAATCGAAAATTACACCACTGCCGCGGATACAGCTTTCCTCCTAGAACAAATGTATTATAAAAGACTCATTGATCCGGATATCTCAGAAAAGATTTTCCAGATTCTTCTTGCCCAAAAGATTAAAGATCGCATTCCTAAATATCTTCCTCCGAAAACGCCGGTTGCCCATAAAACTGGACTGGAAAAAGATGTTATCATGGACGCAGGCATTGTTTTCTCGCCAAACGCTGATTTTTTGATCGTCGTCGCGATGCAAGGAAGCAGCCGATATTCATCGCTGAAGAAAGCAATCGCGGATATTGCAAAATATGTGTATTACACCTATAATCAACCTCAAACAACAAAAAAAGCAAAAAAACATTTCCGTGGAAAACGATAAAAAACCGTACCGTATCATCTTCAACGACGAGTACCTTTTGGCCGTTGAGAAAGCGCCAAATCTGCTGGTTGTACCAACTCCGGAAAAAGAAACTCACACCTTAACAAACCTCCTCTGCGAAGAATTCCTGAAAAAAGAAAAAATCAAAGTCTATCCATGTCATCGGATTGACCGAACGACATCAGGACTCATCTTGTATGCAAAAACAAAAGAACTCCAGGACTATATGATGAATGAATTTCGGGCACGGAGGATCCGGAAAAAGTATGTTGCCTTTGTCCACGGCAGAATACCTCTAAAAGGTACCTTACGAAGCTATATTCGTGACCACTATAACCGCTTTGAACGCAAAGAAAAATTCGCAATAACGAAATATATTCTGAAGAATCAATATCGTGATTTTTGTGTCATAGAGATTGAAACTCTGACTGGAAGAACAAATCAGATTAGAATTCAATTTTCGCAAATAGGTAACCCGTTGGTTGGAGAGCGGAAGTTCGCTATTGCTAAAAATTATCCAGTAAAATTTTCACGCCCAGCCCTTCACGCTTCGTATCTTGAATTTACTCATCCAATAAGCCGACAACGGGTAACTCTTGTCAGTAGAATTTTTCCGGATATGCAAGAGTTTCTTTCACGCTATCAATAAGAATCTATCTCCCCATCATGCAAAATCTTGCCCTTTTGCCCCAAATCCATTGAAGCCCTCCTGATTTCTATGCTATAATTGTGTATGCCTGTAAACAATATCTCTTTCTTCCTTTGGATAGTTTTATTTTTCTCTGCTTTAACCTCTGTTTTCTGCCCTGCAACTCTTCATGCGAGCTGGACGCAGCAAATAGTCGACAGCTCGGTTGAAACCCAAAATATGTCTTTGGATATCGACAACAATGGCTTTATCCATGTAAGTTATTATGATGCAACGAATACTGACCTTCGATACGCTTTTTTTAACGGCACAGGATGGAGCATCAAAACTTTGGATTCAACAGGCCACACCGGAGCATATACTTCGCTTCAAGTAAACTCCCAAGGGTATGCTTCCGTGGCATACAGAGATCTTTCTAATCCATATCTTAAACTAGCTTCTTTTAATGGAACCAGCTGGAATCTCCAGGTAGTAAATGAAAATACATACGCACAGTCTATTTCCCTAGCCTTAGATTCTCAAGGGTATGCAAAAATTAGCTCTTGGGATACCGGGCCTTACAACACAGATTATACGGCTTTTAACGGAACCGGATGGAGTACTACTACCTTGCTTGCCCACGATGCCCTTGCGGGAACTTCAATAGCCTTAAATGCCGATGGCTATGCCAGGATAAGCTATCTTGAAGGCCCCACGCTGACCTATGCCTCTTTTAATGGCACAAACTGGAATAAACAATACCTTACACAAGGAATAGAATATATAGACTATGTATCCTTAGCTCTAGATTCTCAAGGATACGGGCACATAAGTTACTACGATACAGGGCGACAACGACTTGGGTATGCTTTTTTTAACGGCACAGGATGGGACACGCAGATCGTCGACAACGTAGGTACCGTTGGGCTTTATAGCTCCCTAGCCTTAGATTCTCAAGGGTATGCCTACATAAGCTATATTGAAGATACCGGTACAGCCTATAATATAAAACTCGCCCACTGGACTGGAATAACCTGGGAAATCCAGACGCTCGCAACTAATATCCAGACAACAGGTGGGGCGCCAACCGACCGATCGCTCACCCTGTTCAATGATTACCTTTATATTACCTATGCCCAACAAGGAGGAGACTTGGCTATTATGACCAACGCTCCGCAAGGTTTAGTCTCAGAACCTACGGTAAATACCTTAGGAAAAATTCTGTTCTTCTTCCTGCCTTTGTTCGTAGTGTTTACCAGAAAAAAATCCTAATAAAACAGAATAACCCGCGGCTTACGATCACTTGTCATGAGTTTTTCCTAAAACCACCGGACTTTTTACCCTAAATTACGGTTATTGATGTCGGAAAATTTCGTTATCCGAAAATACTCTTGCCCTTTATTGAATTAGCGCTATAATTTCCCAATATGAATATACTCTCTAGAATTCAAGAAGATATTAAGACTGTTTTTCGTGAAGACCCGGCAGCCCGAAATACCTGGGAAGTAGTTTTCTGCTATCCCGGGTTACATGCAATTTGGGATTACCGAATTGCGCACTGGCTTTGGAGAAAAAAAGTGAAATTTTTTGCTCGCCTCATAGCCCACTTAAGCCGTATGTTTACCGGAATTGAGATACATCCAGGAGCAAAAATAGGCAGAAGGTTTTTTATCGACCATGGCTCTGGCGTCGTAATCGGTGAAACTGCTGAGATCGGAAATGATGTCTTAGTGTATCAGGGTGTAGTCTTAGGCGGAACTTCCCGCAGCAAAGAGAAACGACATCCCACCATTGGAAATAAAGTAGTCATTGGTTCAGGAGCAATTCTGCTCGGACCGATCATGGTTGGAGAAGGAGCCCGCATAGGCGCAGGATCAGTGGTAATCAATGACGTACCCAAAGAGGCTACGGTTGTGGGGGTTCCCGGAAGAACAGTCGTCTCAGCAACCCCAAGAAAAGTGAGCGGCGTAGACCTCGATCATAACAAATTGCCAGACCCGGTGATTGAAGTATTGGAACGACTGGAAAAAAGGATTGAGAACTTAGAGCAGGAACATAATAGAAATATGCACAAACATACTCCTTAAAACACCCAATCATGCGTTCCATCCAAGCAATCAACGAAAAAATCAAAAAAGGTACGATTGTTGTTCTTACCAAAAGCGAACTTACCGCGTATCTGCGCAAGAAAGGGTTCAAAAAAACATTCCGTGATGTTGATGTTGTGACAACAGCGACATTCGGCCCTATGTGTTCTTCAGGAATATATTTTAATACCGGGCACACTACCCCAAGAATTAAATTCGGAGGCGGTTCGGTAACGCTCCAAGGAATACCATGCTATGCTGCTTTCGCTGCCGTGGATCTTTTTTTAGGGGCAACAGCCCTCAGCGATAACGATCCTCGAAATAGTGTATATCCGGGAAAATTCGTCTATGGAGGAGGACATGTAATTCAAGATTTGGTTGCAGGAAAAGACCTTGCGCTTTCTGTGACAACATACGGAACTGATTGTTACCCCCGAAAAGAGATCAAAACACAAATCAATATAAGAGATTTGAATGAAGCCATTCTCTTCAACACGCGGAATTGCTATCAAAATTATAATGTTGCAGTAAACAGTTCAAAAAACATCATTTATACCTATATGGGCATGCTCAAACCCAACCTCGGAAATGCAAACTATTGTTCGGCGGCATCATTAAATCCACTACTCTGCGATCCGTACTATCGAACGATTGGCATCGGAACAAAAATATTTTTGGGTGGAGCACCAGGATTCGTAACCTGGTGGGGAACCCAGCATAACCCAACCGTACCAAGAACAAAGAAAGGAATCCCCCTGTCGGGATCGGGAACCCTTGCGCTTATTGGCAACCTGAAAGAAATGAACCCCCAGTGGCTCATCGGAACGTCGATCGCCGGATACGGAGTGAGCCTCAGTGTTGGCATCGGCATTCCAATTCCGATCCTCGATGAGAAAACCCTAGAGTACGCAGCCGTGCAAGATGAAGATATCCTTGCGCCAATCGTTGATTATTCAAAAGACTATCCTCAATTAACAGGAAAAATCCTGGGAACAGTAACCTATGAAGAACTGAAATCCGGCTCGATTATCTTCAAAAAGAAAAAAATCCCGACTGGGTCACTATCCAGCCTCCGCAAAGCAGAGAAAATCTCGAATATTCTGAAAGAGTGGATACACAACAAGAAGTTTTTCCTTACGCAACCCGTAGCCAAAATACCAGATCATACGTCCGGGTATACATTCCGAATGTTGAAAGAACGGCCACTTAAAAAAATTCGTATTTAACCATGAATAAATTCGTCACAAAACGGATTGTTCTTCATTTTCCAAAAAATATGGTGAACCAACCGATTGTATACCGGCTGGTGAAGGATTTTGACCTTGAATTCAATATTCTGAAAGCAGAAATAAACCCCAAAGAAGAAGGACTACTCGTGCTAGAGCTCAAGGGCACTTCCGAAAATTATAAGCGGGGCATTGAGTATCTGAAAAAAGAAAAAGTCAGCACCCAACCCTTAAGCCATGATGTTACTATGAACAAGGAAAAATGCGTTGACTGTTCAGTGTGTGTCCCTTTATGCCCGACCAAAGCACTCGTCTGCAATGAAACAACTCGTGAGGTAACTTTCATCAAGAATAAATGCGTTGCGTGCGGCATATGCATTCCGGCCTGTCCGTATGGTGCAATGAACATCTCCTTCTAAAATTTCATGAATATCGCCCTAGGAACAAGCTTCCTAATCCTTTTTGCCATCGCAGTTGTAGGGATGCTACTGTATGTCAAATTCTCACTCTCTTCCCAGGTAAAAAATCTTGAAGAAAAATTCATCAACCAAAAACTCACTGACCAACAAATCTTTTCAGCAGTCCAGCAAAATGTGTCACTTTCTTTAGAGAGAATTTCTAAAGATATCGGTGAACTGACCGGAGTAAGCAGAAATCTTTTGGCAATAAGCTCTTCATTCGACAACCTTTTAAAAAACCCGTCTTACCGGGGAGGTCTCGGTGAAATCCTTCTTGAAAAGATGATTGCTGACATTCTGCCTCGGGAAACATTCGAACGCCAACTGAGTTTTTCCAATGGCCTGACTGCTGACATTCTCATCAAAACTCCTCAGGGAAACTTAGCAATTGATTCAAAATTTTCCTTTGAAACATTCAAAAACTACTCAACCGCCCAGGATGAAAAAGAACGGGAACAACTTAAAAAAATCTTTCTCCGGAGCATAAAAACTCGGATTGACGAAACCTCAAAATACATTTTGCCGCAAGAGCATACTTTTGACTTTGCTTGCATGTATGTTCCATCGGAAGCAGTTTATTACGAAATCATCACCAATGATGAAATAGCCATTTACGCACAAAACAAAAAAGTGTTCTTAACCGGACCGAATACACTCTTGGTATACTTGCGGACCCTGCTCATCGGTTTTAAAGGCCTGACTATTGAACGGCAAGCACAGCTCATGCTCAACGAAATAAATAATCTGGAGAAGAATTTTCTGACTCTGAATGAATCGATAAAGATTCTCGGAGGCCACTTGAAAAACTCCCTAGCAAAACATCGGGAGATCGAAGAAAAAATACTCTCACTGTCGCTTGAATTGAAGCATCTTACGGAAGAAAAAAACTCTCCATGAAAAAACTCACCGTTAAAGTCCATCCCAACGCATCCCACGAAAAAATAGTCCTCAAGGAAAATCTTTTGCACGTTTATGTTCACGCATCACCGGAAAAAGGCAACGCCAATAAGCGGCTTGTCGCATTAATCGCTGAATACTTTGAAGTACCGAAATCGTTGGTTCATATTCTCTGCGGACATACCTCCCGAAACAAAGTAATCGAGATTATCTCGTCCAATGAATAGGATACGCCACGTTCGGGGAATATACACCATCCCGCTCTTTCGTAAATTTGGATTTGTTGCGGGTTTTACTGACAAGACGTTTCCGGGGATCGAAATCGAAAAAGACATTACTGAAGTATTTTCCCGGATGAAACTACCCTTCCATACGATCACATTCTTAAACCAGTTACATCACACACGAATAATACAGGCGCCGTATACCAAGAAAAACCCTTCCGCCGACGGATTATACAGCAGGAGAGAAGGTCACATTATTGTAATAAAAACTGCCGATTGTATTCCACTCTTTGCTGTCGACAAAGAAAAAGAAACAGGCGCGCTTTTGCATATTGGATGGAAACCGGCCCAGCGCGGTATTATCCGGAATTTCGCTCAGATTATCCAGCAACAAGGGAAAAAAATCGGTAACTTCAAATTTGCGTTAGGGGTCGGACTGAGAGGAAAATGTTTTGAAATTCAGAAGGATTTTTTCAAGTATAAAAATTTTCATGGATGCATCGAGAAAAAAAGAAATCGGCTGTTCTTTAATCTTGCTGGATTCATCGAGCGTGCGCTTATCGCCGAAGGCGCAAAAAAACAAGATATCCTTGACCTTGATCTCTGCAGCGGCTGTGAAACAAAAAAATTTTTCTCCTTCCGACGCGAAAAGAACCAATCCAGAACTCTATCATTCCTGATGAAGCTTTAGAGCGGCCAGCTATTGTGAACGGGAAATCCTTCGTTTCAGATTTCGAACACCAAAAAATAAACAGAAAAAAACAAGCAAAAAACTCCGCAGACAGATAGTGAAACTCGGAAAAAGAAGCTTTCCTGAAAAGGCAGAGCGGAGCCAGGCATCAAGAGGCGGAATAAAAAAAGAAGAAAACCTCACTGCAACACCCAGAAATAAATTTTCCGGAAGTACCCGTTCAATCTCAAATAAAAAAAGTCCAACAGCAGAAATTTGGATTGTCAGAAAAGACGCAAAAGCGTTATTCCAGACTGAATAAAAAAAGAAAAAACAGCTGACGACCAGAACGGCAATTATTCCGACAAAAAAATAACCCGTAAAAATACCAGTGAAAAACTGATGCGTATTCAAAACAACAATACTCTCTATAAAGCAGGACCACGTAAGCACAAAAAAAAGAGTCACCGCTAGCATGCCGCCGAACAAAGAAAACCCATACTGGCGGAATCCTACGGGCTTTGTAAGAAATAAAACGCGGTAACGCGGTGAGATGAAATCTGAACTCAACGCGTTAAATCCAACGCTGACAATGAAAATAACCAAAAGAACAGAAAGAAAAATAGAGGTTTGAACGGCAACCTGGGTCCAGGAAGAAAAATCTTTGGAAAGCTTTTCATAGGAAACCTGAAAATCTCGCTGGAAAACGAGCTGCGCGCTCATTAACAAGATAAGGCCAAGGAGAAAAAAAATAAGGAAAATCTTTTCACGCCTGCAATAACGGAATATAAAAAGAACGAATTGTTGCACTGCTTGCATATCAAAAATCAATGGGTTTGTTCAAAAACAAATTGGGCCATTCCGGATTCACAGCCATAGCCTCGCTTGAAACCACCTGAAAAACTTTCCCTCCTTGTAAGATTACCGCCGTATCCGCTAAATGTTCAATCTCAGAAAAAACATGAGAAGAAAGAACAATGAGAGTTCTTTCCCGGATCGCTTGCAGCCTGCGATACAAAACTGTCTTGGTTTCGGCATCAAGATACACCGAAGGTTCATCAAGCAATAAGACCCGCGGTTCTGCGAGAAATGCCTGAGCAACAAGAACCTTTCTCAGCGTCCCGCAAGAAAGATGTCGAATAAGCTTACGCTCATATCCGGCAAGAAAAAATTCTTTGGTTAAATAATCAATTCGCTGTTTTGCAATCGCGAAAGGCAGTGAATAGAGCCGTGCAATAAGATAAAGGTATTCTCCGACTCGCAAGAATGGAGGCAAAAAATTGTCTTCCGGAACATAGCCAATAAATTGACGAAATGAATACGGGGTGACACCCCAGTAAGAAACTGCGCCTCGGCATGGAGGTAAAACACCCGATAAAATCTTTAAAAGTGTACTTTTCCCTGAACCATTTTGACCTAAAATAGCAAGGATACTCTTTGAAAAAGAAAAATGAATGTCATCGAGAATGGCTCGATGAGAAGACTCTATGCGATAAAGATGTTCAATATGAAGCATAGCAAAGCAATCGCTCAAAAGAAAGATTAATATCCGTATGATACTCGAGGAACTGCTCAATGATCATTCGTAATTCTTCTGAGGTTTTTGGACTCATACGAAGCCGTAAACAAGCCGAGAAATCGTTTTTCAGAATAAACTCAATCACTTTAAAGAGCTCACCGGAAATATGGAGGGTCCCGGAAAGTTGCTGAGCACACTTTAAACATACAACTCCTCCAGAGCGAATACTGAAAAGAAATTCCCCTGTACACTCTTCTTTACAGACGATACACGCTGAGAGCAATGGTTGGATTCCAAGACACAAAAAAACTTTAAGCAAGAATATCGGGTGAAGCTCTGCGGGCAAGCGGGTTTTTAAAAACCCCAGAGTCTCGGTGAGAAGATTAAAAAAATCCGGATGTGGTTGATGGAGCGGTGAGATCTGATTTGCGCAGTGAATCAAAAATCCGGCAAAAATATTTTTCTTGAAGTCGGAACGAATCGCTGAAAAATCATCGAGCAAATAGGCAGAAGAAACCAGCCAGATTTCATCGGCTTTCTCATAAAAAATAAATTCATTGAGCGAAAAAACATCAAGAGTTGAGATAAAGTAATCTGGATGACGATAAAATCCCTTGAATAATCCGGTTATCTTGCCAAATCGTTTTGTATAAATCGTCGCTATGCGGCTCGTTTCACGAAAGTCAAAATGCGCGAGCACAATTCCTAAATCTTTTTGAATCCCCATAGGTATAATTATATGCGCTTTTCGGCAAATAGCAATTGATGCTCAAGATGGAAAAATATATCAAAAAACATCCGGGAGAAAAAACTTTTCAAAACAGAAAAGCATGGTATAATTTTTTCGAATTTTTGCACACGTATTATGCGGTAGGACCCATCGCCATGAGAAACTTGTAATATTCTTTTTTTGATGTATACTAATTATCTTACAATATAAATTCAGGAAACAACCACAAGGAGGCGACAATGAGTCCGAGAAAAATCTCAAAAAAATCAAAAAAATACGTATACTTTTTTGGCGGAGGGAAAGCTGACGGAAACGAAAGTATGAAAAATCTTTTAGGGGGAAAAGGCGCAAACCTCGCAGAGATGGCAGGCCATAAAAACCTTCGTCTTCCGGTTCCTCCAGGATTTACGATTACCACGGAAGTCTGCACGTACTATTATCAAAATAAAAAATCATACCCAGTGGGTTTGCATGATCAGGTGAATGACGCTCTGAAAAAAGTTGAAACACTGATGGGGAAAAAATTCGGTGATTCAGCGAACCCGCTCCTTGTTTCAGTACGTTCAGGTGCACGGAAATCTATGCCCGGAATGATGGAAACCGTACTCAATGTCGGACTCACAGAAAAAACCATTCCTGGACTTATCAAACAAACCGGGAATGAACGGTTCGTCTATGATGCGTATCGAAGACTCATTATGATGTATTCGGATGTAGTCATGGAAAAAGCTGCTGGTATCGAACCGATGCATGATGAAGGAGGCATTCGCCGGCAGCTCGAGAAGATCATGGACGAAATGAAAAAACGCAAAGGTGTCCTGAACGATACCGATCTCGACGCAAACGATCTTAAATCACTTTGCGTGCTTTTCAAGGGAAAAATCAAAGAAGTCCTGAAAAAAGAATTTCCTGATAATCCTCAAGAACAAATCTGGGGAGGTATTGGGGCAGTTTTTGCCTCTTGGAACGGCAAACGAGCGATTTCGTACCGTAGAATAGAAAATATACCAGACGAGTGGGGAACAGCAGTAACAGTACAATGCATGGTTTTTGGCAACATGGGATTAGATTCTGCGACAGGTGTTGCCTTTACGCGAAATCCCGGAAATGGCGAGAATAGATTTTACGGAGAATATCTGGTAAATGCGCAAGGCGAAGATGTCGTCGCAGGAATCAGAACTCCTGCGCCCATTAACGAATATTCGAAAGGCGGACAAAATAAAGAACTGGTCACCCTCGAAGAATCAATGTCCAAAATTTATAAGCAGCTTTTCGATATCCAGAAACGTCTTGAAAAACATTACCATGATATGCAGGATATCGAATTCACAATCGAAAAAGGCCGCCTTTTTATGCTTCAATGTCGCATCGGAAAAAGGAACGGGCCGGCTGCAGTGCGCATGGCTATGGATATGCTCAAAGAAAAATTCATTGATAAAGAAACGGCGATTACCCGAGTAACCCCCGCTCAGCTTGATGAGCTTTTGCATCCAATCATCGACCCTAAAGTCGAGACAACTCAGAAACCAATCGCTAAAGGCCTGCCGGCTGGACCCGGGGGAGCATGCGGAATGATTGTTTTCTCTCCTCATGAAGCAGTAGAATGGGCGAAAGCGGGAAAAAAAGTAATTCTTGTTCGAGAAGAAACCAATCCCGAAGATATTGAAGGCATGCGAGCCGCCCAGGCAATTCTTACCGCACGAGGAGGAATGACTTCACATGCTGCTTTAGTCGCCCGCGGCTGGGGTAAGTGCTGCATTGTAGGATGTGGAGCGCTCAAAATTGACCACTCGAATAAAACCTTAACAGTCGGCGAGAAAATGCTCAAAGAAGGGGATTGGATCACCCTGAATGGAACAAAAGGAAATGTATACCTCGGATCGCTTAAAATGATGGACGCATCTGAGGAAAACAAACTTCTTTTTGAGTTTTTAAGTATCTGCGATAAAGTACGAACATTAAAAATTCGCACGAATGCTGACACCCCGGAAGACGCACGGAAGGCGCGCGCTTTCGGAGCAGAAGGAATCGGGCTTTTCCGGATTGAACATATGTTTTACGGAAAGAATTCGGAAGTCCCCTTGTTTAAACTACGAAAAATGATTATTTCGAGAACCGAAGAGGAGCGCAGAAAAGCGCTGGATGAACTCTTTCCGTTCATGAAATCCGACATCAAAAATACCCTAGAAGCAATGCAAGGATTTCCAGTGACAATACGACTCATGGATCCGCCTTTGCATGAATTTATTCCCCAAGACGAAAAACAGCAGATTGAATTGGCTCAAAGCGTTGGTATTGGTTTAGATGAATTCCGTAAAAGAGCGGCTGTGCTCCACGAAACAAATCCAATGATGGGACACCGTGGGGTTCGGCTTGGTATCACATATCCGGAAATCACCGAGATTCAAATCCGGGCTATCCTAGAGGCCACTGCGGAGCTTTTGAAAGAACATCTGAAAATTTTCCCGGAAATCATGGTCCCGGTAGTTTGCAATCAAAAAGAACTGCTGGACCAGAAAGAAATCGCCAAACGAGTGTATGAAGAAGTTCTCAAAAAATATAATTTCAAGGCGATTCCGCATTTATTCGGCACCATGATTGAAATTCCCCGGGCAAGCTTGGTTGCAGACAAAATTGCGGAAGTAGCTCAATTTTTCTCCTTTGGAACAAATGATTTAACCCAAATGGGTTTTGGTTTCTCGCGCGATGACATCGGAGGATTCTTGCCTGATTATCTGAAAAAACAAATTCTTCCAAACGACCCATTCCAGGTTATTGACGAAGAAGGCATAGGCCAGCTCATTCAGCTTGGAATTAAGCGTGGACGTGCAACTAGAAAAGATTTGAAGGTCGGAATTTGTGGAGAACATGGGGGAGAACCTCAATCAGTTGATTTTTGCCACCGAGTTGGAATGAATTATGTTTCTTGTTCACCATTCCGCGTTCCTATTGCGCGGCTTGCTGCAGCACAAGCAGTGCTCAGAAATAAGAAATAACCACGCATCCAGACATGGAGGCGATACGCGCATACATCGAACGAATAAAAAATATTCCTGTATTGTCTGCTCAAGAGGAACGGAAGCTGCTTCGCCAAGCTAAGAAGCAGAACCGAGAAGCATACAGGAAGTTGATCAACTCAAATCTAAAGTTGGTCATCAATATCGCAAAACACTATGCCCGATTCGGCCTTCCCTTAATGGATCTAATCGAAGAAGGCAATATCGGGATTATCAAAGCAATTGCAAAATTCAATCTCCGGAAAGGATATCGGTTTTCCACGTATGCTTCCTGGTGGATACGCCAAGCGATAACCCGAGCGCTCACTGAACAATCCCGCCTCATTCGCATTCCAGTGTATATGAGCGAACTTATGTCTCATTACGTCAAAGGAACTGAAGAATTGCGGCAGCTTCTCAATCGTGAACCAACAAAGCAAGAACTCGCCAAAAAACTCAAAATCTCCCAGGAACGGCTTTCGAACATTGAGCTTCGTATGAATAAAAAATCCTCGCTTGATGCTCCGGTAGGAGATGAAGGGGATTCCCAGCTTTCTGATTTTATCAAAACCGAAGGAGAAGCAGATACCGAAGGAGAAATTGACAGTTTCTTTAAGCACCAAAACATCCTTGATCTCTTTCATGAACTCTCCGAGCGTGACGCACTTATCTTAGACATGCGTTTTGGCATCTCAAGCGGAAAAGCTGCTACTCTTGCTGAAGTCTCCAAGAAGCTTAAAATATCGCGTGAACGTGTCCGCCAACTCGAAGAACGGGCTCTTAAAAAATTACGAGCGGTTGTCAAAGAACATAATATCAGCTCCCTTTAACCGAGGTAGATATGAATCTAAAGCAGTATATCCGCGATATCCCCGATTTTCCCAAAAAAGGAATCATCTTTAAAGATATCACCACGCTCCTGAAAGATCCCCGAGCTTTCCAGGGGACCATGAACATGCTGTACAGAAAAGTAAAAGGAAAAAACATCGATGTCGTTGTCGCCGCAGAATCACGTGGGTTCATTTTTGGGGCCGCGCTTGCGTACAAACTCAAATGCGGTTTTGTTCCTGTCCGTAAGCCAGGAAAACTCCCCGCAAAAAGATACGCTGCGTCATACAGCTTAGAATACGGCACCGATACCCTGGAAATCCACCAAGATGCATTCCCTAAAAAAAGTAACGTACTGATTATCGACGACTTACTCGCAACCGGAGGAACCTGCAGCGCTATCGCACAGCTTGTCAAAAAAATGGGCGGAAAAATCGTGTCTATTCTCTTTCTCATTGAGCTCTCGTTCTTACATGGACGGAAGCGCTTAAAAAATCTCCCTGTAGATTCAATTATCCAATATTAATTTGCCGCGCCCATAGCTCAAAAGGATAGAGCGCAGGCCTCCTAAGCCTGACATCGCCGTTCGATTCGGCGTGGGCGCAGATATGACTGCTCTTCTAGAACACAAATTCTGCTTGCTAATTCAACAGGTACGATTATAATAAAAACAATTCAATGAGCGAACCAGTCCTTTCTGTTATAGTTCCAATCTACAACGAAGAAGAAGTGCTTCCTCACTTATACACACAAACAAAAACAGTCCTTGAACGGCTTGCTGTTCCATATGAAATCATTTTTATTGACGACGGAAGTAAAGACGCATCGCTCTCCCTGCTGAAAAAGTTCTCTCAGGAAAATCAGGCAGTAAAAATCATTTCTTTTTCAAGGAATTTCGGTCATCAGACAGCGCTTACGGCTGGTTTACAGTTTACTTCAGGAAAAGCCGTTGCGATTCTCGATGGAGATCTCCAAGACCCTCCAGAGGTAATCGAGAAATTTTTTGAACAATGGAAGAACGGCTACGAAGTAGTATACGGAATACGGTTGAACAGAAAAGAGAATCCCCTGAAACGCATTCTCTATAAACTCTATTACCGCCTCTTGCGAATCCTTTCAAAAACGGTCATTCCTCTTGATAGCGGAGACTGCTGTTTAATGGACCGGACTATTGTGGCTCTCTTGAACAAAATGCCTGAACGAAACCGCTTTATCCGTGGGCTGCGGAGCTGGGTTGGATTCCGTCAGATTGGCATTCCCTATGATCGCGATAGGAGATTTGCCGGAAAACCAAAATATACATTATTAAAATTAGTCAGGCTTGGGCTAGACGGAATAATTTCTTTTTCCGAAATCCCCTTGAAAGGATCAATTATCATCGGCTTTTCCATCTCCACGCTGAGCGTTTTCTATTCCCTCTATATCATTCTCAATCGTCTCTTTCACGCCACCGATCGCCTCCCCGGATGGTCAACCATCGTTGTAGCGATCACATTTCTCGGAGGTATCCAGCTTATGGTGATGGGCTTTCTCGGAGAATATGTGCTCAGAATTTATGATGAAATCAAAGGAAGGCCTCAGTATATTATCGATTCGCTTATCGGATTCAACGCCCACGCTCATGCCGAAGATATCAGTAATCATTCCCGCCCATAATGCCGAACGATATATCCACGATTGCCTCAAATCACTCCAGAGTCAAACATTTAAAGATTTTGAGATTATCGTTATAAACGACGGATCAAATGACACAACGGCAGCCTGTGCTGCCCCGTATGCGCGCGTTATTACCACTCCGCATCGGGGAATCGGAGCCGCCCGAAACACCGGAGCACAGCATGCCCAGGGGGATATTCTTGTCTTTACCGATTCGGATGTGGTTGTGCCTTCTCGATGGCTTGAAAGAATCGAACAGACGATGCGTACACGGCAGATTGAATGTTGCGGAGGAGGATACTGTGGGAGCATCGGAAACTCCTTTCTTGAACTCTTTGCCTATTATGAATTGGCATATCGCCGGAAAAAAATTCCGGATTTCGTCCATACGCTTGTCGCGAACAACTTTGCTTGTTCAAAAACAGTATTCTTTGCTTCTGGGGGTTTTCCGGAGAAATACACCTGCGAAGACATGCGGCTTTCTTTCCGAATCAGTCGAACCAATAAAATTTTCTGGGATAAAGAAAATTGCGTCTTCCATCACTTTAAAACAGATTTCAAGGCATACCTACGGCAACAATTCCGATTTGCAAGAGATACGGTCATCGCATATATCCAAGACCCTGCGATGTTCTTGGTCCAAACCCATCAAGGGAGAGGAATCTACTCTGAAGTGTGTTGCTGTTTCGGAATAGGAGCAACACTTTTTCTTAAACCCCTTTGGTCGCTGTATTTTCTTCTCTTGATTGTACTAATAAACAGCTCGTTTCTCCGCTTCCTTGCCGGACAACATATGCCCCTCAGGAAAAGTATTTTGATTATCCTTGCCCGTGACGGCTCTGCTACGTGCGGAGTCCTTATGGGAATTCCTCTGGCCTTGTGGGAACTCGGGAGAAATCTATTGAAAAAGAAATGAAAAAAGGATATTATTGCCAATGATCCCATTATCACGTCGTCAAAAAAACGAAAGCGAACAATGATCTTCGTCACAGGAGCAAATGGTCATATTGGAAGCCATATCGTAAAAAACCTTTTAGAGCATGGCTATCAGGTACGCGCATTCTGCCGTCCCGGATCACAAAGGAAAGCGCTTGAAACGATTTTACAGAATATCGAGATTGCCGAGGGGGATATCCTCAATCCTGTAAGTGTTGAACACGCCATGCGCGGGTGCGAAGGGGTAATCCATACCGCAACTCTCTTTTCCGTAAATCCGTCACTCACCGAAGTAATCCTCAAAACAGCGGTTGAAGGATCTTTACATGTTGCGAAGGCGGCTTCTTTGCTCGGGGTGAAAAAATTTGTCTACACCAGCTCCACAGCAGCGGTGGGCTCTTCTCTAAATCCTGAGGTTTTACTCGATGAAAACTCTTGGAACACACAACCTGGAAATGTCTATACTCGAGCAAAAATAGAGGCGGAGCAAAAGCTTGTATCCTTTGCGAAGGAAAGCGGCCTGCCACTCATACGGGTGTGTCCGTCAACCGTTGTTGGACCCGGTGATTTTCGCCTCACGCCTTCAAATGCTCTCCTTAAAAAATTCATTGCACCATTTACCTTTTTCTATTTCCTCGGAGGAACGAATCTTGTGTTTGTTCGAGACATCGCTGAAGGCCACCGATTAGCCTACGAAAAAGGCAAAAGCCTTGAACGCTACATACTCTCAGGTACGAATACGACCTTCAACAATCTGACCCAACGCATTGACGCTTATCTCGGCAAGAAGAATATGCGCATATGCATGCCCTCAGCAATTCTTCTTGGAGGAGGACGAATCTGCGACTTCTTAGGCTCTATCACCGGCGCTTCTATGCCGGCAAGTTATAAAGCCTTGAAAACACATCTTGGGTATTACTATTATTTCTCAAACTGCAAGGCGCATGAACAACTTGGGTTTACCCCTTCTACCCTAGAGCAGTTTTTACCGGAAACATTGGCCTGGATTATGAAAACTACTGCAAAGCGGCGATGAAAATACTGATCGTTAATCCGCCATTCTATCGACTCCAACGCAGTTCGCTTGTGCATTACCCTCCTGGATGTTGCTACATGGCTGCAGTTCTTGAAAAAGCCGGATTCGCCTCTCATATCTATAATGCAGATTACGATCCAAGAAAAAATACAATCCTTGGAAACACCAACCATATTAACGTACGAGCGCTCACTGAACTTTCAGACGAATACGAACAGCGGCTGGCGAATGACGCAGATCCAATCTGGCAAGAGGTGACTGCATACCTAAAATCTACAAATCCGGATGTTTTGATCATCAGTATTTTCAACACAACACTTACGGCTGGAATTAAAATCGCCCAGAAAGCAAAAATAATCAATTCATCAGTAAAAATTGTTTTTGAGGCAAGCACAAACCGCGGCCTCCACTGCGCGCTTGATCCTGCAGTGAGCGTCGATCCAAAAAATATGGACTTTGCCCTGCGAAAAGAGCCAGAAGAAACCATAGTTGAACTTGTCCGCGCTCTTACTGAAAATGCCACTGATTTTTCTTCAATCCAGGGACTGAGTTGGAAAAATAACCAAGGAATACTCATCCATAATCCAGATAGACCGCCACTACAGAATCTGGATCTCCTCCCATTTCCCGCACGCCACCTACTTGATGGACATGAAAAAATGCCTCCCCACACATTCCAAGGTATTTATGGCTCTCGGGGATGTCCCTTTGATTGTATTTTTTGCGGTTGCCATACAAGCTGGGGTTATATGCCTCGATTGCGTTCAGCAAAAAACATGGTCGATGAGATTGCATTCGTACACAAGCGCTTCAGAACTACTTATTTTTATATTTGCGATGACATTTTTTTTATTCAAAAAGATAGGGCAAGGGAATTCTGCGAGCTGATACTTGAGAAAAAACTTCCCGTTTATTGGTCGGCACAGACCAGAGCAGAGATGGCTGATGAAAAAACCCTGCGGCTCATGAAACAAGCAGGAGGACAGCACATTGCCGTCGGAGTAGAAGTAGGCAACCCCCATGTCCGCGAACTTATCCGCAAAGGCAACACCGTTGACGATGTGCGTCGATGTGCTCGTCTCATCAAAAAAACCGGGCTACACATGGTTGCTTTTTGCATGATTGGACTACCTTGGGAAGGAGAAGAAGAAATACAAGATACAGTGCGCCTGATTAAAGAAATTGACCCGTATATCGTTTATCCTTACATGCCTACCCCGGCAAGCGGAACCGAATTAGCAAAAATCCTTACCGAAAAAAACCCCATAGGGTTCGCCCAATATCGCGATCGTTGTCACATCAACACCTCTGCAACGCTTGCCGAACGGCTCAGCCCGGAACTCAAGAAAAAAGTAATCGAGAAAGCTCTTATGGAGTTTGTTAAAATCAACAGGAAAAATTTACTTTTTGATCTGATGCGGCGGCCACAATTCTATATCGCCCTGGCGCATGATATGCGTTTTTTCACACATCCAAAGTTTCTTTTCTATTATTTCCGCGACTATTGCAAACCGTCTTAAAGGTATGAGCCTAGTACAGAAAGCTTCATTTCTCGCATCTCTTTGCTTTGCCCGCGCTCTGCACCGGAGAATTCCTTTAACTGTTATTTTTAATATTACGGATCACTGTAATGCCAATTGCGGTTATTGTTACGCGCGCTATTTTCAAAGAAATCTCCCGGAACTCGGAATTCAAGAGATAAATACAATCCTCTCTGAATTGAGAACGATGGGATGCAAACGGATAAGCCTTGGAGGAGGAGAGCCGCTTCTGCGCAAAGACCTTGCCAGAATTATTGAAGCAATAAAGAAAAATGGGATGGAATGCATTATAAATTCAAACGGAATACTTGTCCCAGAGAAAATAGAGATATTGCGCCGGGTAAACGCGCTCTGCATCAGCCTTGACGGCCCAGAAAATGTACATGATACATACCGCGGGAAAGGAAGCTTTCAAAAAGTACTCCTTGCGATTGAAACTGCTTCCGCGCATAGAATACCCCTTCATACCAACACTGTCCTCCACCATAACAATATCAACTCGATCGACTTTATCCTTACACTCGCAAAAAAATATGGTTTTTTTGCTGAATTTAATATCGCGATAGCACCACTTTCTGAAACGAACAAGGCTGCTCCCTACAAAGCCTCTGAAGAAGAAATCCGCACAACAATGCGAAAACTCATTCAATACAAAAAAGCAGGTCACAACATTCTTTTTTCCAAAAAAGCATTTGAACTCGCCTTAGCTTGGCCAGACTATGGCAAAGAATCGCTGCCTAGCATACCAAACACTCAATATCCGGCATGCGCCGCGGGAAGTTATTTTTGTTTCATTGATACTGATGGAGGAGTATACGCGTGCCCGCATTTAATCGGAAAAGTTCAACCGCTTAAAGCACAAGATGGATTTCGACAGGCCTTCGAAAAACTAGCGCGGCCTTCGTGCTCAGCTTGTTATCAAGTATACCACAACGAGTTTAATCTACTCTTTAATCTTGATATTGAAGTAATCGCTAATTACGGGCTTAATACAATCTTGCGGTTGTTTCGAAAATAAATAGCATGAGCATCCAGAACCGTTTCGCATTCATGGCGCGTTTGATCAAAGACCGGATTTCCGGAAAGGCAACACCGCTCGTTGTGGTGCTCAATACTACATTTCGCTGTAATTTACGTTGCGGGTATTGTTATGGTCAATACTTCCAAAGAACTGACGAAGATTTTACCACCGTTGAACTTCTGGGACTGATCGACGACCTGAGTAAATTAGGAACTCGTTCGATCACCTTGGGGGGTGGTGAGCCTCTTCTGCGCCAAGATATTGGCCAAATTATCGATAGGATAAAACAACACGGCATCGAATGCGGGATGAACACAAACGGCATACTGATTCCTCAACGGCTAGACATGTTGAGGAAAATTGATATGGTAACAATTTCAATTGATGGACCAAAGGAATTGAACGACCGCAACAGAGGAGACGGATCCTTCGAAAAAATCATGGCCGGCTTAGAAGCGGCCCTGGCTGCAGATATAAAAGTACACACAACTACAGTGCTTACAAAACATAACTACCAGGCAATCGATTGGATTGTTGACATGGCCAGGAGAAAAAAAATTCAGGCGGAATTTAATTTCTTGTTTCACCAGAATCGGGGAAAACATGAATCCGACACTTTCATGGCCGAGGAGACATCTCTCAGAAAAGCAGCTGAACGTATCGTCGAACTCAAGAAAAAAGGAGCGCCTATTCTATTTTCAAAGAAGATCTACCAATGGGTGGCGCGCTGGCCTGATTATAAAAAGAGGATCATCCAACAAAAATCCAGATTGAAAACCAGACTGTGCAATGCGGGAAGATTTATGATGTTCATTGATGCTGACGGAAAAGTCTATCCGTGCGTCCAGCTGATTGACGTATTTCCTGCCTTAGAATTTCGTTCCGCTGGAATCGAGAAAGCATGGCGTCACACCCATATCCATAATTGCTATGCTTGTTATTTTCCATGTTTTAATGAATTCAATGCGGTTTTTAACCTAGATCCGGAAATCCTCTTAGAACAAATAATGAGTACCTTACAAAATCATTGAATGGGAAGCCTATTTGAAAAAAATCGATTCTTCTTAGCCTTGCTGAAAGGGCGCGTCTTAAAACAATCAATCCCTCTCCTGGTATTTTTTACTATCACTCATCGCTGTAACGGATCATGCCCATATTGTTTCGGGGCATATGAAAATCCGGGAGGAAAAAATGCTGGTTTTGAGCTGAATACCGAACAAATTTTTTGCCTTATTGATCAGATGGCGGCGGCTGGAACGCAGCGCATTGGAATCAGCGGAGGAGAACCGCTTTTGCGCGACGATATCGGGAAAATAATCGATTATGCGGCTCAAAAAAAGATTCACTGCGGCCTCAACACCAACGGGTATCTCATACCTCAGAAAATATCCGAACTTGCTAAACTAAGCAATATCACGATCAGCCTCGATGGCGACATGTTTGAACATGAACAAAATCGAGGAAAAGGCACGTATGAAAAAACAATTCTCGCGATTGAGCGGGTAAAACGCCAGAAAATTCCCCTCCATGTAAGCATGGTACTTACTCGGCACAATATGAACAGTATCCCTTTTATTCTGGAGCGTGCAAGAAAAACCGGATTCCTGGTACAAATTAGCCCGCTCTATCCTTGCGTACTCCCCGAAAAGAACAATAATTCTCTACAGCTAAGCGATGAACAACTTCGCCGAATACTCCAGCAAATTATAACTTATAAGCGCAAGGGATACCCTGTTTTTTACTCACAGACGACATACTCTCGGATTCTTTCTTGGCCTGATCTCCAGAAAGACCGCTACCTTGGAGAAAAACCGAGGTTTCCCCATGCTCCGTGCGTCATGGGAAAATACGCCTGCCTTTTAGATGCAAACGGCGATGTCTACCCATGCGCTCAAATTCAAGGCTTAACCCCAAAAAATGCCTTAAGTATAGGGTTTAAACGAGCTTTCCAGCACATCAATAAACATCTTTGTCGCGCCTGCTCGTGGGCTTGTTACAATGAGTTGAATCTCTTGGCGCAGTTAAATCCCGAAGTAGTCATGAACACGATTAGCAATATTTTGTTTGACAAAAATCATGCCTGAAATCCTTTGTAGCTCTTGTAAGCAGAAAAAACTATCGGTAATCACTTCGTGCGCACAGCGCCGATGCTCCTTTCATCCACGGGGAAAAACTTTCTCCATGGAAAAACTCGCTCCTGACCGGTTATGTCTCGAAGCTTTTTTCCGGCTGTATCCATACTGCTTCGCGGCACTCTACCAAAAAGAATTTACGCCATATCGAGTGCACTGCCCAAAAGTAGAAAATGGGGTAACGTTTCAGGTTTTCCGCAAGCCACAAAGATTCACGCGAAGGCTTATGAATTATATAAAAACTATCATAGCAAAATTGTATCCACTTGATATTATTCGCTACCGCATTTTCATTGAAGTCCTCTCACAACAACACGATTGCCTTGAAAACCATGCGCCTGGGCAACAATTTGAGCTGAACTTGAACCAGAAAACTACGGAAGCTTGCCCTGCTGCATTTCACAATGTCTTCCCGAGTTTTTTCGCCGGAACCTGCACGGAAAACACCTTGCAGCCCATAACCAGTGCGTGCCCGGACCACTGTTATGATATACAACTTACGCTCAATCCGAAAATAAATAAAAATCTGCTTCCGTCCGGTTCTCTGGAGTGTGCGGCTTATGAACATTTCACACTTGCCATACCATTCCCGGAAGAATCACACCAGAAATTTCCGCACACAAAACTTCAAACGATTTCTGAACTTCTGGGAGAAATAAGATGCCTAGGGGCATTTTGGGCTATTTTCCCATACTATCTAACCCTCTTAGAAGACGGAGAAATGACAGGATTCTATAGTAAACATAGACATTCCGCATATGTTCAATGTCCAAGCATCGAACATAAGGTTGAAATGCTCATTGAAAAAAAAGAAGGAATTTACGTTTTACGAATCGGAAAAACAAAAAACCCGTGTCCAAAAGGACTCGTTCCCGGAATGGAAATCGCCTTAAGCGATGAAAAAAATAAATTAGTTCTACAAACCCTGCATTCAATTGTGCCGTACGCGCTAGCGCTATCAAATCTATCGCTGTCCAACATAAACATTTACTCGCCAGACCCAAAAAAACAGTTTATAATAGAAATCAAAAAATAATGTACACAGCGACAAAAAAAATATCGAAAGGAATCAATCTTCTGGCCACTTTCTCTTGGGCAAAACTTCAGAAGAAGCACATCCCGCTCGTTCTTTATTTCTTAGTGACCGAACGCTGCAACTGCCGTTGTCCTTATTGCTGGATACGCCGAGATACAGAAACACTTTCTCATGAGATGTCAACTGAAACAATTCTCAAGGTAATCGATGAATTCTACGCAATCGGCACCCGCTATATGAGCATCCTGGGTGGAGAACCGCTTTTACGGAAAGACCTCGATGTGATCGTCGAACACCTGAATAAACTCAATATGATGAACGATATCGTTACGAACGGAACGCTCATCGAACCTCAGCTGGAAACACTGAAAAAATTTGATCTTGTTTGTGTCAGTCTCGAAGGCAATCAAGAAACCCATGATCACGACCGGGGACAAGGTACCCACGCTCAGGTTATGAAAGGCATCGAACTTCTCGCAAAACATAAAATTCGATTTCGCTTTAATACAACCGTGACTCAGCACACTGTACATTCGTTTCCGTATGTCTTAGAGTTAGCTAAAAAATACAATGCTGCAATTTCAGTAGGCATCGCGGTGGTATCGAGCGGACAGGAAAAAGAAATTATCCCGACTGTTGAAATGATAATAGATTTCTGGAAACAAGTCAGAACTTTCAAGACTCAAGGATACCCAATTGAGAAATCAGTACGGGCAATTGACGGTTTGATAAAAAACGCGCAATTTTTTTTGGAAAGTTCTATTTACGAGAAAGATATTCCACCTGTGCACGATTACAATCCCTGCCTTTTTGGAAAATATCTCGGTTATCTTGGCGCTGACGGAACAATATTTCCTTGTCCTCACCCGGATTTATTTGGGAAGAAAGAATTCCATTCTAATATCTTCACCTATGGAACAAAAACCGCATGGAAAAATCTTGTCCAAAATACACCCTGCTCATTCTGCAATCTCCTGCTCGGTTGCGAAATAAATAATTTTCTCAATTTAAATGCACGAAGCGTCCTGGAGAGTGCCCGTGCGTACTTTTTTGACTGGTAAAATTATGCACAAATTTTCTAAAGGATTGAAATTTCTTTTTGCTTTCCTTTGGGCAAAACTGCGAAAAAAAGATATACCGCTTGTTGTCTCCTTTTTAATAACCGAAAAATGCAATCTGCACTGCCCGTATTGCTTCATCCGTTTTCAAGATTTTACAACTCCGGAACTCTCAACAGAATCACTCATAAAGATTATCGACGAATTCTATGCCCTGGGCATGCGCTATATCAGCATCGTAGGAGGTGAGCCCCTCTTACGCAAAGATTTAGAAGCTATTGTTACATATCTTCATAGATTAAATATCTTTACTGAACTTGTGACAAATGGAACGCTCATCGCCACGCAGCTGAACGCATTAAAAAAGATCGATTCGGTTTGCATCAGCCTGGAGGCAGACGAACAACATCATGACCATGACAGAGGAAAAGGCACATACGCCCAGATTATTCGCAATCTAAGCATCCTGCAGGAAAACAACATTCATTTTCGCTTTAATGCCACCGTGTCTCTCCATACAATCAATGCCTTTCCGCATGTCGCAGAGCTCGCAAAACAATATCGCACTTCGCTTACGGTAAACCTGGCTATTCTTGATCATAATAAATCCGAAGCCAGGCCAGACGGAAAAGAAATTCGCAGATTCTGGGAAAACGTGCGCCGTTTAAAAAAAGCAGGGTATCCGATCGAGAAATCGTACCGAACAATCGATTCACTGATCAAAAATGCCGATTTGTTTGCCCAGGGAAAACGCTACAAAGAAAAACCGCAAGGAATCGTAGATTTTCATCGTTGTTTTTATGGGAGATTGTTTTGCTATATCGGAGCAGACGGGGCTCTATTTCCCTGTTGCCATCCTGAGCTTTACGGCAAAAAAGATTTTCAGGCAAATATTTTTGAGTATGGAGCAAAGCATGCTTGGGAAAAACTCGTCGCCCAACGCGCATGTGAATGCTGCAATCTTACTATTGGATGCGAGATGAATAACTTTCTTGACTTAAGCATTCCAGCAATCTGGGAAAGTTTCACTGCATTTCTGTTTCACCGAAAACAATGAAACGATCACAACGCGAAAAAATAATTTCTCCCGAATATTTACCAGGACAAATAATCTGGTCATGTAAGTTTTTCTGGGACAGCGCATGTCTCCTTATCCGCCAACCATCAAGGGCTTCTCTCGAATATATGCAACTTGCTGCGCGGGTTATTCCGAAATACACAATGCTTAGCCTACCGCGCTTAATGAATCTCGTAAATTTGATAAAAACCATTAACAAGAAAAACATTGAAGGTGATGTTGTCGAATGTGGCACGTGGAATGGAGGAGCAGCAGCAGTAATGGCAGCGTATCAAGAAAAAACACTCAATACTACCTTACCACCGCGACATTTCTGGCTTTTTGATTCATTTCAAGGTCTACCCAAACCTACGGCAAATGACGGAGCACTCCTTACTGATAACCATATTCAAGGATTATTTAAAGGAAATCCGGAGTATATAAAAAGATTGTTCTTGCAACTGCGGATTCCATCAGAACATCTCCATATCATTCCTGGATGGTTTCAGCAAACTATACCCGAAGTAAGAAATAGGAAAATAGCGCTGCTCCATATTGATGCCGATCTCTATGATTCGATTTTTAATGTCTTGGAACAACTTTATGATACAATAGTGCCGCGAGGATTCTGTGTGTGCGACGACTATTCCTGGAGCGGAGGGAAAAAAGCGATTGACACATTCCTCGAAAAAAGGGGACTGGGGAATCAAGAAAAGTTCTTTATTGACGGCGCAATTTATTTTCAAAAACCAGAATAATGAAAACCACTCTACTCATCCCAACGCTGAATGAAATTATCGGAATGAAAAAAATCATGCCTACGATTTCAAAGAATTGGGTAGACCAGATTATTATTTTAGATGGCGGATCAACCGACGGAACAATTGAATACGCACAAAAAGAAGGATACACATGCATTGTCCAGAAAAAACCAGGATTGCGGAATGGATACCTGGAAGCGTGGCCGTACATTCAAGGTGATATTGTGATTACTTTCAGTCCTGACGGTAATTCACTGAGTAGCCGCATCCCCGAATTAATCGAAAAAATGAAAGAGGGGTACGATATGGTCATTGTTTCCCGGTACGCCAACGGCGCCAAAAGTTATGATGACGACGCAATTACGAGATTCGGCAATTGGATGTTTACAACAACAATCAACCTTCTCTTTAAAGCTCATTACACGGATGCAATGGTAATCTTTCGAGCTTATAAGAAAAATCTTGTATACGCACTAGGCCTTGATCAGGAACAGACATACTCACCAGAAAAATTGTTTGCCACATGGATAAGCTGGGAGCCAATTCTTTCTGTCCGTTGCGCCAAAAAAAGACTACACGTAGGGGAAATCCCCGGCGATGAACCTCCACGAATCGGAGGAGAAAGAAAACTCCAGGTTCTGCGCTGGGGAGGTGCCTATTTTACGCAAATTCTCAGAGAATTGTTTTTTTGGAAAAATACACAATGAATCATTCTTGCGACAGTTCAGAAAGTTTTCCCACAGAGATAGCCGAAGATATTCTTCTGCGGCTTTATACTATCATGATGCAGATTCGGCTTGTTGAATTAAGGATAGAAGAAGAATATCCAAAAAATCAGATAAAAACCCCTATACACCTATGCATCGGCCAAGAAGCAACCGCAGCAGGAATCTGTATCCATCTCACCAAAGACGATTATCTCTTTAGCAACCATCGCGGACACGGCCATTACTTGGCTAAAGGCGGTAATTTGGCAGCGATGATAGCCGAACTTTACTGCAAAAAGACCGGTTGTGCTGAATCGCGAGGAGGCTCGATGCACCTCATCGATACTGACTGCGGAATAATGGGTTCGTCCTCAATTGTAGCGGGAAATATCCCTATTGCTACCGGAGCAGCTTTAACCTCTCGCTTGAAACAACAAGGCAAAATCTCTGTTGTTTTTTTTGGCGATGGGGCTTCCGAGGAAGGGGTATTCTTTGAAAGTATGAATTTCGCGGCGCTTAAGAAATTGCCGATTCTTTTTGTATGCGAAAATAACTTTTATTCAGTTTGCTCACACCAGAGTGCCCGTCAAGCGAACCTCAATATTGCCCAACGCGCTAACGCTTTTGGGATCAAGAACTTACGGATCGACGCCTCAAATGTGCTTACGGTTTATCAGCATGCGCAAGAAATTATCGCATCAATGCGCGCGCTGAACGAACCATTCTTGCTTGAATGTCAAGCGTATCGGTTCCGCGGCCATGCTGGAGAAAATGACCCACTGAAAGATGAGTATCGGAACCTCATGGAATGGAAAACCTGGATGCAAAAAGACCCTGTGGAAAATTTTGAGATCCTGCTTACCCAACAAAACATACTGACTCCAGAAAAAAAAGATTCTCTCATCCAAACGTTACGCCAGCAGATTGATGCAGCATTTGTCTTTGCCCAAACATCCCCGCTCCCAAAAAGCGAAGAACTATTTGATAATCTTTACCACCCATAAGAAAAACTATGCCTTGGACAAAATTCCTGATTGAAAAAGAAGAGCCGGGATATGATGAGAATCCGAAGATTACCGACCGTAAATTTACCGCTCCCCAGGCAATTTGCGAAACACTCAGTCAAGCCCTGGCGCTTGATCCAAATATTTTTGTCATGGGTCAAGGAGTCGATGATCCAACCGGAATGTTTGGCACCACCTGCGGATTACAGAAAAGATTCGGGCCTGAGCGGGTCTTTGATACACCGCTTTCTGAAAATGCCTTGACGGGAATCGCTACAGGCGCTGCGCTTACGGGATTAAAACCGATTTATCTACATAATCGACCTGATTTTCTTCTCCTTGCCATGGATCAAATCATAAATCACGCGGCCAAACTCAGCTATATGTTTGCGGGAAAATTAAAAGTCCCCTTGGTAATTATGGCCACGATCGGTAAGGGTTGGGGTTCAGGACCCCAACATTCCCAATCACTCCACGGTTTATTTCTGCACATCCCTGGCCTAAAATTAGTAATGCCATCCACCGCCTATGACGCCAAAGGCCTCTTGGTTTCAAGCATCGCTGACAACAACCCTGTTCTTTTTATCGAGCACCGCTGGCTTTTCAAGCACACCAGCTACGTCCCCGAAGAACTCTATGCCATACCATTTGGAAAAGGACTCGTTCGCCGCTTCGGAAACGATGTGACAATAATTGGAATCTCATACATGGTAATTGAAGCGCTGCGCGCGGCTGAAGAGTTGGCTAAACAAGGAATCGAGGCCGAAGTTCTAGATCCACGAACACTCAAACCTCTTGATGAAGAAATTATTCTGCAATCAATAAAAAAAACTGGACGCTTGATTATCGTTGATACTGACTGGCTGACCGGAGGAACAGCTTCAGAAATTGCAGCGTTTGCCGCAGAAAAAGCGTTCAATTTTCTCAAAGCTCCAGTGAAGCGGATAGCCTGGCCCGATATCCCTGTGCCGAGCGGTCATACTTTGGAAGAAGCGTTCTATCCCACGGTGCAGACGATAGTCCAAAACGTTAAAGAAATAATCCAATTGTAGTGACAATATGAAGAAAGAAGCCCGCATCCTTATTATTTCAACACTTTCATTGATCGGCAAAAACTTTGTTCCCTTCTTGAAAGAAAGAGGATTTAAAAATGTTTTTCTTCTGTCTGCGGAAAATTTTGACTTAACGAGAACGGATCGAGTAGAAAATTTTCTCAAAAAGCTAAAACCAAGGTATATTTTTCTTACGCACCTCTATTCAGGCGGTATCAAGCTCAACAGCGAACATCCAGCTTCTCTGATATATCAAAATCTACAGATACAAAATGCAGTCATCCATGGAGCGCACAAAACCGGAGTAGAACGCTTGCTCTACTGGGCGAGCTCTTGCGTTTATCCCAGAAACGCAAAACAGCCAATGACAGAAATGCAAATTTGTACTGGAAAGGTCGAAGATTCAAATGAAGCTTACGCAATCGCGAAATTAGCCGGTATCGCTCTCTGCAAAGCCTACCATCAAGAATACCGGAAACATTTTTTTACGCTCATTCCAGCGACGGTGTATGGCCCTGCTGATGATTTCAACCCCCATACCAGTCATGTTATCGCATCATTCATCCAGAGATTCCATCAAGCAAAAAAGCAAAACCTGAGTACAGTAATCCTCTGGGGTAGCGGAAAACCTAGACGTGAGTTCATCTACATCGATGACGTCTTAGAAGCTTCCCTTTTACTTTTGAATCGCTACACACAAAACATTCCAATAAACGTTGGGGTTTCTCGGGATGTCTCGATCTATGATCTCGCAATGCTTGTGCGTAAAGTTGTAGGTTTTACCGGCAGCGTCGCTTTTGACCAAACCAAGCCTGACGGCGTCTTCCGTAAATTGCTTTCGAGTAAACGAATAAGAGCGCTTGGCTGGAAACCGCGCATCTCTCTTTTAGAAGGCATACAAAAAACATACCGATGGTATAAAAACCAAGTGGAGGAGTAAACTATGAAAATCTTGGTAACCGGAGCAGCTGGCTATATTGGTTCGGTGCTGGTGGGAGAACTCCTGCGGCATAATCATAGCGTAATCGCGCTCGATAATTTCATGTATAATCAGATATCGCTGCTCGAATATTGCAATCAGACTCAGCTTGAAATTGTTCGCGGAGACGCAAGAGATAAAAATTTGATGGAACGTTTATTAAAAAATACCGATGCAATTTTCCCTTTGGCTTGCCTAACCGGAGCCCCGCTGTGCCAACGGTATCCATGGGAAGCACAAACCATCATCGTTGACGCGGTTCGCATGCTCCTTGAGTTACGCAGTGCGCAACAGATAATTATATTTCCAACTACAAACAGCGGATACGGGATCGGACAAAAAGGAATCCCTTGCACAGAAGAAAGCGCCCTACATCCTATATCGTTGTATGCTCAGCTTAAAGTCGATGTTGAGAAAATTCTCCTGGCTGCGGGAAATTGTATTACGCTCCGATTGGCAACAGCCTTCGGTATCAGCCCCCGTATGCGGCTGGATCTCCTCGTAAATGACTTAACCTACAAAGCAGTCACAGATCGGTACGTTATTCTTTTTGAGCCGCATTTCAAAAGAAATTTCATCCACGTGCGCGATATCGCGAAAGCTTTTTTACATGGACTTACGCATTTCGAGCAAATGAAAAATCAATCCTATAATGTTGGGCTTAGTGACACGAATCTAAGCAAATGGGAACTCTGCGCAGAAATAAAGAAACAACTCCCTGGTTTTATCTTTCTCGAAGCGCCAATTGGAGAAGATCCAGATAAACGGGATTATATCGTAAGCAATGAGAAGATAGAACAAACTGGATTTAAACCGGATTTTTCACTCCAAGATGGAATCCGGGAGTTGATCAAGGGATATCAAGTGATTCGGCGCAATCAATTTTCAAACGTCTAAGGAGGCTACATGATTATCAGTCGTTCACCTTTTCGGATATCGTTTTTTGGCGGCGGGACTGACTACCCGATCTGGTATCGGGAAAACGCGGGCGCAGTCTTATCCACAACAATCAACAAATACTGTTATATCACCTTGAGATATCTCCCTCCATTCTTCGAACATAAACACCGAGTAGTTTACTCTAAGATTGAAAACGTCCGGTATGTCAGCGAAATCCAGCACCCAGCGGCCCGGGCCACACTCGAATTCGCTAGAATCGAACGAGGGGTTGAAATTCATCATGACGGAGACCTTCCCGCGCGTTCCGGACTGGGCTCAAGTTCAGCCTTTACGATTGGTTTGCTTCATGCGATTCATGCCCTGCAGGGACATATGGTATCGAAAGCGCAACTCGCCAAAGAAGCAATCCGTATCGAGCGAGATGTACTCAAAGAAAATGTCGGATCTCAAGATCAGATTGCGATAGCCTACGGCGGTTTTAACAAGATCATTTTCAGGAAAGATGACGAATTTCGGGTTGAGCCTATCACCATAAAACCTGACCGAATAGGCCAACTCAAAAATCATCTCATTCTCATCTTTACCGGCTTATCACATACTGCCTCTGAGATCGCGGAGGAACAGATCAAAAACACACCCCATAAGAAGGAAGAACTCACCACAATGCATGATATGGTCAATCAAGCTGTTGATATCTTAAATAGCAATAAAGATATCCTTGAATTTGGCGCTTTGCTCCATGAAGCCTGGAAGCTCAAGAAAAAACTTTCCTGTAAAATATCCAATAATGCCGTGGATAATATTTATGACCGAGCCCTCTCTGCCGGAGCCTTAGGAGGAAAATTACTCGGAGCAGGCGGAGGAGGATTTATGCTTTTATTTGTTCCTCCGGAAAAACAAGAAAAAGTCCGCGATGAATTGCGCGACCTGTTGGAAGTAAAATTTTCCTTTGATAACGAAGGAAGTCAAATCATATACTACACAGCCGAATAGCGCCGATGCCCTTAGACTATACTTCAGCAGATGTGGTTATTCTCTGCGGAGGAAGAGGGAAACGCCTCGGGCCACTTACGAGTAAAATCCCTAAACCACTTCTCAGAATAAAACAGCGCCCGTTCCTTGAAATACTCATTGGCTCGCTCTACAAGCAAGGATTCCGGCGTTTTATCCTCTGCACGGGATATAAAAAAGAACTGCTGAAAAAATATTTCCAATCTCATCACGCTTATGCTCCATACATCTTTTTTTCTGAAGAAAAAAAGCCGCTTGGGACAGGAGGAGCGATATACCACGCCCGAAAACTCATTTTGAGTGAAGCATTTTTTGTGTTGAATGGAGACAGCCTCTGCCGATACCCTCTCAAAAAAATATTTTCCTTCCATCGCCGTAAGCATGCCGATGTTTCGATTCTCTTGGCGAAGCAAAAAGAGCAGGCTGAATGCGGATTCGCGAAGCTTGATCACAACTCAAAAATTGTCACTTTTTCGGAGAAAGAAACGATCCGGACCAAAACCTATATCAATACAGGAGTTTATGTATTCAGCGGTAAAATTTTCCAGAGAGTTCCCTGGCGAGGATCATTTTCATTAGAATATGATCTTTTCCCGAAACTCTGCAGCCATGGTAAGCTTTATGGATTGCCTAGTGTATGTACTTTCCTGGATATCGGAACCCCCCAGCGCCTTCAGAAAGCTCAGCGTTCTTTATAGTCTTCCCGGAAAGTTTCAATAACGGTATGAAAAAAACCAAAACGGTGGTATACTTTATAGAATAACCCGGAGAATAAAAGTAAATGCGCGTACCTTTCGGCACAATTACCATCCCCGAACAAACAAAAAAACTCATTCAAGAAATCCTTGAAAGTGGACGCGTTTCTAATGGAAAATATGTTTATGCGTTCGAGCAAAAGTTTGCGCGGCTCATCGGAACAACCGAAGCCGTTGCGCTCAGCAGCGGAACAGATGCCGATGCTCTCGCACTTGCAGTCCTCTATGATTTAAAAGCACAGCGGGGTGATGAAATTATTCTCCCGGCACTTTCATTTGTCGCCACCGGAAATGCAGTACTTCAGGCAGGATTTACTCCTATCTTTGTTGACATCAACGAAGAAACTCTCAATATTGACCCAGCACAAATAACTCAAGCAATCACGAAAAAAACCAGGGCAATCATGCCAGTACATCTCATGGGAAAACCAGCAGAGATGGACACAATTTGTGAAATTGCCAAAGCATACAATCTTCTGGTTATCGAAGACGCCGCGGAAGCTCACGGTGCTCGCTATAAAGGAAAAACAATAGGCTCTATTGGAGACCTGGCGGCATTCAGCCTCTACATAGCACACATCATCAGTACAATCGAAGGAGGCATAATCACAACGAATAATCAGAAATATGCTGAAATCCTTCGTTCCTTGCGTTCGCATGGACGAGCTTGCAAGTGTCAGATATGCCTTTTAAATGCATCAAACGATTCCTGCAAACAGCGCTTCGAACAGAATCGCGACATTCGTTTTATCTTTGAACGAATTGGATTCTCTGCAAAAATGAATGAACTGGAAGCAGCAGTCGGTCTGGGGGGGCTTGCGCTGTTTGAAACAATAATTACAAAACGAAAACAGACACTCGCTACGCTCATACAATGTTTCGGAAAGTTCTCCCGATATATAACCACCTTTCGCCAAGAATCTCATGAAGAAATTGGTCCACACGGATTTCCAATGATCCTCAAACGTGACGCCCCATTCTCACGGAATGAGTTTGTTCTATACCTCGAGAAAAAAGGAGTAGATACCCGAGACCTTTTTTCGTCTATGCCGACCCAGTGCGCTGGTTTTGAATTTTTAGGAAAAAAAACAGGGGATTTTCCCCATGCGGAATTTATCGGCACTCACGGACTGCATATTGGCGTTCACCAGGATTTAACTCCTGATCATATTAGTTACTTTATCGACACCGTTGAACAATTTCTTTCCTCTCATGCTTAAAAGACATTCCATAACCCAGCGATGGTTCAGCGGAAAAACTGCCCTGGTAACCGGAGCAAGCTCGGGCATCGGCAGAGCCATTGCCCATAAACTTCTTGGCTGGGGCACGGATGTTCTTGCGTGCGGTCGAGACACTACGGCCTTAGAATCGCTGCGCACTGATTCAAAGCAAACACCAGGCAAGATCATTGAAATCTTTTCCGCTGACTTTTCCCAGCCTCATCAACTCCATGAGACAGCCATACGTATAAAAAGCAACCACCGCATTGACCTGCTCATTAATAATGCCGGCTTAAGCGACATGCGCAATTTCATACGGCAACCCTTTGATAGTATTACCGCCCTTGAATATGTGAATATCGGCGCAGTCATCTTTCTTTGTCATATATTTCTCCCATCTTTGACCGGAAGAAAAGGAACTGGAATTCTTAACCTCGGTTCAACCGCTTCATTTTTTGCAACTCCTGGTTCCGCGCTCTACGGAGCCTCTAAACATTTCATTCTGGGATTTACCGATGCACTTCACCAGGAGATGCTTGCGCAGAATGTTCATGTCACCGGACTTTACCCTGGAACAACCCACTCGAAATTTCTTGAACGAGCAACAGCCGGACGGTATTCAGCATGGAAAAACGCAATGGATGCATCTGTGGTCGCTGAACAAGGCTTGCATGGATTGGCCAGGAATAAAATTCGGGTCATACCAGGAATAAGCAATCGAATTAAAGTTAGCATTGCATCGTTGGTGCCCCCTGCTATAATTCTCCAAAAAATCTACAAGGACCTTTCGTGTTACCAGAATCAGCCTCATGTATAAAAATATTCTGCGCTGGGGAAGAAGCTTTTTTCAGCCGTTGTATGTGATTTTTTTTGTTACGAACCGCTGCAACGCAGGATGCCCTATGTGTTTCTATGCCCAAAATATGCAAAAAAGCCTCCCGGATGAGAAAGAATTAACAGTAGAGGAATACGAGTGTATCGCCCGGAAAATGAAAACGATAAATGTGCTCGGTATCTCAGGAGGGGAACCTTTCTTGCGGCAGGACTTACCTGAAATCCTGCATGCCTTTTACCGGAATGCCTCGCCGCTCGTTGTGGACCTACCAACGAATGGATACTTCACTGAAACAATCACTCGCCACGTTGAACGCATCGCATCTCAATGTCCAAAAATGATTCTCGACCTCCAACTTTCGATCGATGGCCCGGAAGAAATTCATAATGCGATCCGAAAGCTTCCTGACGGATTCAAAAAACTTGAACAAACTTACGATGCGATGATCGCACTAAAAAATCGATACAAGAATTTACGGATAAAAGCCTGCATCGTATACTCGGCGTATAACAAAAATCATATCCGCCAGTTGTTCCGGGTTCTGGATGAGAAATTTTCTCGGCTTGACCGCATTGTTTTTTCAGTAGTACACGGAACCACCTATAACCCAGAAGCATTGCGCTTTGAGTGGTCGGACTACTTCAAAGAATGTAAACACCTACGTTCTCGATCGCGGGTACATAACATCTTCGACTTTCATTCGATCTTTACTATGGCGCTTCGCATTACTAAAAACCACTATCTAAAAAAATCGTTAATAAGAAAAGATTTTTTCCGCGTCTGTAAGGCAGGGAAAAGGGTCGTTGTGGTAAGTCCAACCGGAACAGTATTTCCCTGCGAACCGCTCTGGGAGGAAGTGGGAAACTTGCGCACAAACAACTACGATCTTAAGCAGATCATACATTCACCTTCCATGGCGCAGTTTCAGCAAAAAATCAAAAATAAAAGCTGTAACTGTCACTGGGGAATTCCGATGACAAACGCACTTCTATACAGTCCACGCTATTATCCAAGAATAGCCTATGAAGCAAGCAGCATTTTTCTCCGTAGTATCACTAAAGAAATACCTGCCGAATCCAGCATTCCACCAGAATAATTTCTATCCACTCGACAGTCTTTCCTTTGCAAAGACTGTTTCATTGATCGATTTTATGATATGATGTCTTGGGATAGAGAAAACTTAAACTGAAAACAAAAATGGAAAATTTCCAGGATTTTGCTTTGTTGAAAAAAAAAGCTCTTTCGGTACGCCGTCAAGTATTGGAAATGATCGCTTGCGCAGGAAAAGGACACATTGGAGGATCCCTCTCATGCGTTGAAATCATCACCACTCTCTACCTTGCTCCAATATTAAACCACAACCCCGGTAATCCCTCCTGGCAGGACCGCGATCGTTTCATTCTCAGCAAAGGCCACGCCGCTGCGACACTCTATGCGGTACTCGCCGAATGCGGCTATCTTGAAAAAGAAAAACTCTGTTCTTATCAGAAAGAAAAGTGCAGTTTACTTGGCCATCCGGATCGCAGGACATCTGGCATAGAGATTGACTCAGGGTCACTAGGACATGGACTAGGAATAGCGACGGGAATAGCGCTTGGAGCAATGAAACTCAACAAGGATTACTTCACCTTTGCTCTCTTAGGAGATGGGGAATGTCACGAAGGAACCATATGGGAAGCGGCACTCTTTGCGGCCCAGCATAACCTGTATAATTTGATTGGTATTATCGACCACAATCAACTCTGCGTGACCGATTTTCTTCGAGACTGTATATCCGTAGACCCTCTTGCAGCGAAATGGCAAGCATTCGGCTGGGAAGTCCAAGAAGTGGACGGCCACTCAATTCCCCAGCTTATGAATGTATGCCTAGATGCGAAAAAGAAAAAAAATCAAAAACCGCTTATGATTATCGCGCATACAATAAAAGGAAAAGGCGTTTCGTTTATGGAAAATAAGATTGAATGGCATCACCGGGTTCCCAAAAAAGAGGAACTCGAGCAAGCCCGAGACGAACTGAAATAACCATGATTCCCAATAACCATACAATTGACATCCGCGATGCTTTTTTTGACATGCTGTACCAATACGCACAAACCGACACAAAAGTCATCGTTCTAACGGCAGACATGGGAGCACAAAGCCTGGAGCAATTGAAGCATGACTTTCCTCGCCAATATATCAATACGGGGATCGCTGAACAAAATATGATCAGCATTGCAGCTGGGTTAGCACTCTCTGGATGTAAAGTATTTGCGTATGGGATAATTCCTTTTGTCACATTTCGATGTTTTGAACAAATTAAGGTTGACCTGTGCTCCATGCATCTTCCTGTTACGATCATCGGCGTAGGACCAGGGGTGACTTACGCAAGCGACGGACCGACACATCATGGAACACATGATATTTCGGTGATGCGGGTACTCCCCGGGATAACGATCTTAAATCCGTCTGACTCAGCTCTTGCGCAAGAGTGCGCAAACATCTGTTACCAAACACCAAGCCCCACGTATGTGCGTATCGATAAAGGAATATTTCCTCAGCTGTATTCATCTCCTGTCGATTGCACACCTGGCTTACACCTGTTGAGAAAAGGCACCGATTTGACGATTATCGCTACTGGAACAATAGTGCATACAGCATTGGATGTTGCCAAAAAGCTCGATAACTTCTCGATTTCTTCTTCAGTAATTGATCTCTATAGAATAAAACCCCTCAACGCACAAAAACTAATAGAATATTGTTCACAAACCAACGCCGTGGTAAGTTTGGAAGAACATACTCTTGCTGGAGGTCTCGGAAGCATCATCGCTGAATGTTTGAACGATCATCAAATGACTCTGCCGCTCAAGCGCATCGGATTTCCTGATGAGCACTGCTTATGTGCGGGCGAAAGGAAAACAATCCAGGAAAATTATGGTTTATCCACAGAATTAATCTGTAATACGATTACTTCTTGGCATACGACATGTAAACAAAAGAAAGGTTGAAGTGGTATGGATTTGGGTATAACTGGGAAAAAGGCATTAGTGACCGGAGGAACTCATGGAATCGGACAAGCAACAGCCCTCTTGCTTGCTCAAGAAGGCTGTTCAGTCGCCGTATGTTCACGAACAAAGAACAGAATTGATGAAACGCTACAGAAGCTTGAACGCTATAGCGTTCAAACGCTTGGAATTCAGGCCGATCTGACCAACGAACAAAACATCCAGAACGTTTTTAAAACAATGATTCAGGAGTGGGGCACCATCCATATTCTGATCAACAATGTTGGAGGCGGAGGAAGATGGGGAAGAGAGATCGTGGAAGAAACTGAAGAAAAAGTCTGGCTTGAGGTATATAATAAGAACGCGCTTACCGCTATCCGCTGCACGAACCTTGCATTGCCGTATATGCGTAAACAAAAATGGGGAAGAGTAGTCACCGTTACTTCCATCTTTGGCAGAGAAGCGGGGGGTAATCCCTGGTTCAGCATGGCCAAGAGCGCACAAACAGCCCTGATGAAATCCTTGGCAAAAAAACGTTATCTGTCACGGGAAAATATCACTTTCAATAGTGTTGCCCCTGGAGCAATTATGATCCCCGATACTGGATGGAGTGCGCTTGCAAAAGAAAATCCCGGTGAGATGAAAAAATTTATTGATGAACACCTTCCGTCCAATCGCTTTGGAACGCCGGAAGAAGTTGCACAGGTTATCGCTTTTTTATGTTCAGAAAAAGCAAGCTTAATCAACGGTGCATCAATTCCTGTGGACGGAGGACAAGGTAATAGCAATCTCTAGAATACAATGCCCGAAGTATCGCTTGTCCTCTTTACACTCAATGAAATAGATGGAATGCGGGCAATTATGCCGCAGATCAAAAAAGAATGGTACGACGAATTGCTCATTGTTGATGGCGGATCAACCGACGGAACCATTGAATACGCCAAAGAACACGGTTATTTCATCTTTGTCCAGAAAGAAAAAGGAGCGGGGGCTGCTTTTCGTGAAGCCATGCAGCGAGTAACAAAAGAAATAGTCGTTATTTTTAGTCCAGACGGAAACTCACTCCCTGAGGCGATTCCGCTTCTCGTCGAAAAGATACACGAGGGCTTTGACCTGGTTATTGCTTCGCGATATCTCAAAGGGGCAAAAAGCCTTGATGATGATCCTGTGACTGCTTTTGGTAATTGGATGTTTACTCATCTTACCAATCTTTTATTTCACTCACGCTGCACCGACACCCTGGTAATGTATCGCGCTTTTCGGAAAAAGATCCTCAACACTCTTGCGATCAACACAAAAACTCCTTGTTGGGGAAGCTTAATGCTCATGCGTGCAATCAAACAAAAGCTCTCGATTGCGGAAATTCCTGCAAGCGAACCAAAACGGATCGGAGGAACCCGCAAAATGAATCCCTTGCGGAACGGAATCGCGGAATTATATATTTTATTCCGTGAATGGATAAAATGCTAAAGCGATGACGAAACAAAAAATTCTTATTTGCGGCGGAACAGGATTTATCGGACGAAACTGTGCAGAATATTTCCAGCATAATAAGAAATTTGAAATTTTTGCAACATACCATAGACGAACACCGCCAGAAATACCTGGAATAACCTTCCTCAAGGTAAACCTTACCAACCCTAAGGAAGTAGAGCGGGCTCTCGCCGGAAAAGACGTTATTATTCAGGCAGCCGCATCCACATCTGGAGCGCACGTCATTGTAAATCATCCCGAATTGCATGTAACCGATAACGCAATAATGAACTCGCTTATTTTCCGCGCAGCTCTGCGGCATAAACCGAAAAATTTAGTTTTTTTTAGCTGTAGCGTTCTTTATCACTCAAGTAAAAAATCACTTAAAGAAACTGACTTTAATCCGAATCAAGCTCTCTATCCGGCTTATTTCGGAGTAGGCTGGACAAAAATCTATCTTGAAAAAATGTGCGAATTTTATTCCAGAATAGGAAAAACAAATTATACGGTCATTCGACATTCAAACATCTATGGACCTCATGATAAATTCGACCCAGGAGAATCACATGTATGCGCTGCGCTTATCGCAAAGGCCGCTCAGGCTTCCCGGACCATCACTCTTTGGGGCAAAGGACAAGAAAAGCGAGACCTGCTTTACATAGATGACCTGGTACGTTTTATTGCATTGGTTATTCAGAAGCAGCGTGAGAAATTCTCGCTCTATAACGTTGGCAGTGGTTTTTGTATCTCCATAGAGGATCTTGCAAAAACAATTATTTCACTCAGCGCAAAACCTTTACAGGTCCGCTATGATACCCAGAAAATATCCCTAGATACCTGTGTATGTCTCAACATCGAAAAAGCTCGCCGGCAATTGGGATGGAAGCCAAAAATTGCGCTCACAGAAGGCTTAGCCAAAACCATTGCTTGGTATAACAAATCTCGCAGTTACAAGGAAAATAGATGAACCAAAAAATCATTCTTGCCACAGTAAACGCAAAGAAAGATCTCTATTCAGTCACCGCAGACGAATTCTCGGCGATAGCGCCCAATGTTCAACTTGGCCTTCTCGGTGCGTATATCAAATCAAAAAATATCAACGTGCGAATTATCGATTCTGAAGAAGAACGACTTTCCATCGACGATTTAATCAATCTCGTGAAAAAGGAAAAACCTTTGCTCTTGGGAATTGTTGCTACGGGCGCAAATCCATCTTCTTCTACAATGGTCATGGCCGGAATCGTTGATTTTTTTAAAAAATTCAACATGACAAACTCCCCGGTAAAAACTTTTATCTGGGGACCTCACCCCACAGTGCTTCCTGAACGCTCACTCAAAGAAACCCAGGCAAGCTTTATCGTACGCGGAGAAGGGTATGAAACTATTGTCAACTTATTTTATGCTTTACACCGGGGACAGGAAATCAACCAAATCAAGGGGCTTTCTTACATTGAAAACCAGAACGGTTCAATCCAATATTGCCACACCCCCGATGCCGAACTAATTAAAAATCTTGATTCTCTCCCGATGATTGACTGGCAAGCGATGAACCCGTCAAAATACCGGGCTCATAATTGGCACTGCTTTGGAAACCTTGAGAACCGCACGCCCTACGCAATTATCTGGACAAGCTTTGGGTGCCCTTTCCAATGCAATTACTGTTGTATTAATAATCTCTTCGGCAGAAGGATACAGCGTTTCCGCAGTATCAAAAATGTGATAGAGGAGATAAGCCTTCTCGTCGAGACCTATAAGGTCAAGAACATTAAAATTCTTGATGAGCTCTTTGTCGTCAATCCCCAGCGCATCGAAGAATTCTGTGACCGCCTGGAAGAAAAAAGATATTCTCTCAATATGTGGTCATATTCCCGCGTCGACACCATATCGGAACGCCTCCTGAAACGGCTCAAAACAGTGGGGATGAATTGGATTTCTTATGGTTTTGAAACCGCCACTCCTCAGATGCTTGACAATATAGAAAAAGGATGCAAACGAGATGTCGATGCCGTAATCAAAATGACCCAAGAAGCCGGAATTTCAATTTGCGCGGATGTAATGTTTGGACTCCCTGACGACACCATCCAAACCATGGAACAAACCTACGAGTTTCTGGTGCGCCATAATTTTGAATGGGTTAATATGTATCCGATGTTCGCTTACCCAGGAACCAAGCTCTATGCTGAGTCAAGCGAACCGGAATCATGGAAAACGTACGCACTCTATGGAGCAGACTGCATTCCCATGGGTACAAAACATCTCAGCCCTCGGGCAGTACTGAAGTTTCGCGATGAAGCCTTCAGCAGATATTTTGGACGCCCTGAATATCTCGCTATGATCGAAAAGAAATTTGGGGTGTCTACCCGAGAACACATTCAACGGATGATTGCCATCCCTCTACGACGCAAACTGCTGGAACAACAATGATGCGTAATCGCTCCCTGCTCGGGATTTTTTTTCTCGTAGGAGTTTTTGTCACTATCCTGCATATCGATATCATGATCCACAAGAAGCTTCCCTTCTCTCACGATACATTCCAATACTTCCAACAACAATATGTTTATTTTAATGAATTCATCACACAACGCTCAATACCATTGTGGTTTCCTTTTGTCTCCCAGGGTTTTGTAGGAAACTTTCATATAACCGGACAGTTAACCATGGCATTGCCCGTGCAATACTTAGTGGGAATTTTGTTTCCCGACATAAATTATTATTATTTATTCCACCTAGGAATCTGGATTGAAGAAATGTTCTTCCTTTTGGGCGTAATCCTGCTAAGCTCATTCTATTATAAGAACAAAAAAACAATACTATTCACCGCAATCACTCTCTTAGGAACAAACATCTGGTATCCGCAGATCTGGTGGAACTTTCATTTATTCTATTGGATGCCACTTACTTTATATGGCGTTCATCGTTTCCTCAAGGAGCAAAAAATATCTTATCTCATACTTGCCTCTTTAACATTCTCGCTTACGGTTCTTGGAAACTTCATCTACTGTATTATCTTTGCCTTATTTATTCTGACAATTTATTATACGCTCTACGCTTGTTTCCATTGGAAGGAAATACTTGTTGCCGATTGGAAAAAAATACCGATAAAACATTATCTCTCATTCTTGCTCATTCTGTGCGTGCTGGCAATCAGCTTTCTATTCATAACTGTTGCCATTGATCAAATCGATTATCTACAACAAAATCGCAACACAACCGGCAAGAACACCCTCCAAACCTTTATGACCTATGGAGGCTCTCTGGGATTGCATAAATACCGAGAAATTCTCCGCCGTTATAGTTCTCCAGAAAATATTACGCGAGATATAAATCTCTTTGCTGGGTTTTTCTTAATTCCTTTTGCCGCATTTACAGCGTTTTATTGCCGGAAAAAAATATCCTATGTAATTGCGGCCACTGCACTTGTGGTCTTCTTTTTCAGCATCGGCTCATGGATATCAGTTCTATTCTATTACTTATTTCCCGGTGGAAGTTTTTTCCGGCACATTGGATTAACGGCACCCGTTTTTAAGGTGCTCTTAGTCTTTTATGCCGGTTTTGGGTTCGAAGAATTTTGCCAGCGCGTTTCATCTTCCCGTACGCCAATTCTTGTGTTATTACTCTCTCAGATAATACTCCTGGGGTGGTTACTCTATAAACCGTGGTTTCCGCCGCAAGAATATTTTTTCAATATCGTAAGTCCGGAAAACCGCAAACTTCTAAAAATGACTCTCTACGGAATTCTCTCTCTGAATGTAGTGGTTCTTTCGTGGTTTTTTCTTAGAAAAATGCCAAAAAATTTCCTGATCTATCTTCTCTTGGGGCTCGTTTCTCTTGATATGTTCACCTATAAATACTCTCTCATCCCGCTACGCATGCCCAAAGCTTCACCGGTATTGCTTGAGCTTTTTAAGCCATATCGGTATGAATTCCCTCCAACGCGATTGATGAATACAAATATGGCAGTAGAAGACAATCAGCGTCTGCAATCTTTCTATTCAACCCCTTTTACTGGGGCACGTTACAATACCATTGAATCGTTTCTCTTTATAGATTCAGCCATATCACCATTTCGCTCTGATTTTCTCCTTAAGCCACTAAAAAAGTATTTTGAGATGATCCAGACATACCCCAATAAAAACGGGGCGTATGAAAAATATTCAGGCATTGATTACCCGAAGCTCAGTGTTTTTTCAAAACTGCACATCTTTCCAGGAGAAAAAGAGATAGGGACTGTTCTTGCTAATCCTGTTTTTGAGGGAAATGTGCTCTTTGCGCTGCAAAATGACTTTGCTCCGCTTGAATTTCCCGATAAACCCGAAGCAACCGAGTATTTCAACCAAAATAATTCTCCGCTCTTTACATACGAACGTATCCCGGCGCTTATCTCTATCAAACAGTTCAGCTACAATACATTGAAGCTTGACGTTACCACAGAAATAAACCAGAAAAATTATTTTTTGTACTACGCAGATGTTTTTCATCCTTATTGGACCGCCATCGTAAACGGGAAAAAAACACCGGTAATCCGCGCAAATATCGCCTATAAAGCGATCCCCATTCCTTCTGGGATTGCGAACGTAGAATTCCGATTTTCCGATTTGCGCTACCGCATATCAGCATGGACCCAGATTACAGTAATTCTGGCCTTATTGGGAAGTTGCATTTTTATCTTTTGGCGGAAACTGGTAGTGGAGAAAAACTGATGTGGAAAACGCTTGGCACTAAAAAAATTCTAAAAATTACCCCACTGATACAAAGCGGGTTTTTAATTCTCCTTACACTGGTTGTATTCTGGCCAAGTTTTTTTCATGTATTTCGCAATGACGAATGGCACTTTTTCTTTATTTCCCGCTTTGAAAATTTGGATTTTTCTTACATCCTAAATCACCTGGACTGGCAATTACAACTCGGCCATGACCGGCTCTTATTCCGCCCCTTGCACCATACCGATATCGCACTAAACCGCGTGCTCTTTGATATCCACTACAGTGGTCCGCATATTCTGAATTTCATAAAACACCTAGGCGTTGTATTTGCCCTCTGGAAACTCCTTAGCCAGACAAACCCAGGTTTGCCGGCATATCTTTTTGCCATGCTTTTTTCGGTTCTCTCGCTTGGATCTGATGCTGTATTCTGGCCACACGTAAGTGGCTATCTCTATGTATCTCTCTTTACCATTCTTGCGATTATTCTGTTACGAAAAAGTTTAACCCAAGAAACACCTTCAAAGAAAAGCCTGAGGCTCATATCGCTCTGGACGCTTCTGGCAATGTTCTCGAATGAATCGGGACTTATTTTGCCTTTTGTTCTAACCGGAATGTGCTTTATTCTCTTAAGGTCAGCTCAGAAAAAATATTTTCTTTCCTACATAACCCACACAGCGTTTATTCCACTGATTGCCTGGAGTAGCTGCTACGGCATCCATCTATTCCTGGCATACCCGAACTGGAATATAGGATTTCAGTCGTATCTGATCCCTCTCTGGAAAATACCGAGAAATTTGTTCCGTTTTCTTTTCATGATAGTTTTTGGCATAACTATGCCTGTTTTCTCATACCCTCTCCTTGGAGATATCGTACGCTTTCTTGTGATACCGCCAGCGAAAAGAATACTCCAGGCGTGCTGCAGTGTATTCCTGGCTGCGGTTCTTATCCGTAAAACAAAAGAAAACAGAAACCATATCTTCTGCGCGTTGTTTCTTCTTATGGCAGCAGGATTTATTATTACCGCAGGACGCTCGGCGTATGTCGACTCTTTGCTCTCAGAAAGAAAAATTGACAGCCACCATGTGTATTTTACCAGCATGGCCGCAATCTGGTTACTGTCAGAACTCACCCAGGCAAAAAACCGAAAAAGAAAAAATATGGTTCTCTTTCTTTTAATACTTGGAATTATGGCTCACAGCGCAAAAACGCATTCGCTGGGAAACGAAATCACTCAAAAAACCGCCCCGCTTAAAAATTACTTTGACGCGGTAGCTTCCTTTGTAAAGCATCATAAGGATACGCCAAATTTTTCTTTCTTTATGCAGGAAAGGCCGCCAAAAACTCCTGTATTTTATTGGGAATCGGAACATTGTATTGATGGATTGTTTTTCCGTTATCTCAATCCGGAAAAACCGCTCTATTGGCTTTCTTATGATTTAAAAACCCAGGCTCTCACTGCACGGAAAAACGCACAACTTCAATAAGAGCCAGGGAAAAAACTAAAAGACTGATTTTGGTTTCTTAGCGATAAAAAGCGGGCATCGAAAGATACGCAAACGGTGTAAAAAAAGGTAGAGGAGAGAAAGGAGAGTTTTTAAACCATAGATTGAACTGGCAAAAAATTTTATTGATGATGCTTCGGTAAAGTAACGGACCGGCATCGGAATATCGCCCAAAACAAAACCATGATGCACTGCCTGGATAAGAAATTGCGTATCAAAAACAAAATCATTGTCGTTCCGTTCAAATGCGATTACTTCTAAAACTTCCCGGCGATAAGCGCGAAATCCCGAATGAAAATCCGCTAAATTCTGCCCTAAACACATGTTTTCAACAAAAGTAAGGAAACGATTTGCAAGGTATTTATAAACCGGCATTCCGCCCTTTAAACATTCACGCCGGGTTCTCACCCGAGCACCCAAGACTACATCGCAAATACGCAATCGCAAAATAGTTACAGCCACAGAGATAAGCCTGCTATCGTACTGATAATCAGGATGGATCATTATTATATAATCCGCGCCGTGCTCCAAGGCATACCGGTAGCATGTTTTTTGGTTTGCCCCATACCCTTGATTTTGGGAATGCACATATACGGATAAACCAAGTTTTTTTGCAATTTCAACGGTATTGTCGCTACTTGCATCGTCTACAAGAATAATCTCATCAACAACACCATGCGGAATATCAGCAACAGTCTTTTCTAGGGTCTTAGCCGCGTTATACGCGGGCATAATCGCTACCACTTTTCCGTTTGATTGCGTATCCATAAAATTTGTTTTAGTGTATTATAATCGTAAGTATCAAGAATTACAAGCGCCTACCACAAAGTACACCTGAATCGCTTGTAATTGTTACTTTGCTTCTATATAATACAATAACTATGCTGAATAATGCCATCAGTGAAAAAAAACCGAGGAATCGAAAACTCCTCAGCGTAACGCTGGTTTATGTACTTCTTGGAATTTTACTTCTCCCTGCGTACCAGCATCAAATCAACCCTGACGGCATTTCTTATATCAATATTGCCCAGCAATATCTTTCCGGGAGATTTCAAGATGCAATTAACGGCTGGTGGGGACCGCTTTTTTCCTGGTTACTTCTTCCGTTTCTCGCCATAGGAGTTACCCCGCTTATGGCTGCTAAGATCATTTCGCTGGGAATAGGAGCTTGGAGTATCTTTTGCCTTTCCAGACTCGGAAGCATTCTTGAAATCCCGATTCGTGCGCCTCTTGTTCTTACCTGCATGATCCCTTTCATCCTGTATTGTGCGTACTCGGTCATTACCCCTGATTTTCTTCTCGCGGTAATATTTCTGTACTACCTTGGCACTGTATACCAGAAAAATTCTGCGCTCCAACCAACACGCAGTGTTCTTTGTGGAGTCTGGGGGGCTGCTTTGTATCTTTGTAAATCATATGGATTTGTTTTCTTCCTAATCCATTTTACGCTCGTTTCAGGATACCGATTGTTCAGTTCAAAACAACCCCTTCAGCGCTCAAAAATAGTGCTTCATTTTCTCTTAACCATCACGGTATTTTTTGCGCTCAGCGGTATATGGATCGGACTCATCAGCTGGAAATACCACCGGCTTACCATTGGTGCTGCTGGAACATATAACTTTCGCCTCGTTGGACCAAAATCCCAAGGACAAGCCGTGCATTCACAAGGATTTCTCCCAATACCAAATCAAGCCGCAACAAGCGCATATGAAGATCCTTCCTATTTTCCGACCCAACCTTGGAATCCGTTTACTTCCTGGTCTGAATTCAGACATCTCTTGAGAGTCATAGAGAATAACTCGATTGAACTGATAAAGACACTTCAAAGATTTTCGGCTTTCTCTCTGTTGCTGATTTGCGGCACAGCTATTTCCATCGCGAAAAATTTGTGGTGGGGAAAGAAAATCCAGAAAAATATAGTTTTTATTGCCGCAAGCGGCGTACTCTATTCAATAGGATTCCTGCTCTTAATCATTGAAGAGCGCTATTTCTGGGGAATTGGATTCCTGCTGTTTTTCTTGGCACTACGGGCATCGCAAGCCCTTGCCGCGCAAACGTCTCCGCGTTTGAACGGAAAACGCGCACTCGTTGCGTTGATCTTATTGAGCTTCACGCTCATGCCCACGCAATATCTACTACGGAACCTTCAGACAAAAAAAGATATTTATGAAACAAGCTTGCTTCTTAAAAATAGGTATGCTGTGTCCGGAAATATCGCATCAAACGCGTTCTGGCATGAATCTTTGTACATTGCCTATCACCTTAGGGGAAAATACCTAGGCCAAAAATTGAAAGGCCTTTCCGGGCAGAAACTTCGCGATGCCCTGCAAAGTCTAAAAATAGACTATTACTTTGTCTGGAGCAAAACCAACTCTGAATTTGAAACTCTTGAAGGATACCCAGAAATTACCCAGGGCGCAATACCCTATTTACGGGTTTATCGACTATGCAAAATCTGAAAAAACCAAAAACCGATATCCGCGGTTACACCAGAAAAGCATTGGCAGAATTGCTTACCCGAGCGAGCTTTAACGCATATAATGCCGATCAAATCTTCACCTGGATCTATAAAAAACAGGTGGAAGAATTTTCAAAGATGACCAACATTTCAAAAACACTCAGGGAATTTCTCCAGAAGAATTTTTACCTAAAAGATCCAAAAATCCTTACCCTTCAAACATCGTGCGATCAAACAAGAAAGATTCTCTTAGAGCTGGATGATCACGCGCAGATTGAATGCGTCTTAATCCCTGAACCGAAACGACTTACCCTTTGTGTCTCATCCCAGGTAGGTTGCAAATTTTCCTGTTCATTCTGCATGAGCGGTAAAGACGGGTTTTATCGAAATCTTACCACTGCGGAAATAATCGGACAATATTTTGCCGCTGCGCGAAGCATGACTGACCGAAAAATCACTAATATTGTTTTCATGGGCACCGGGGAACCTTTGGATAACTTTGAGAATGTCCGTGAGGCAGTTGAGATTTTTCTCGACGAGAAGGGGATTTATCTTGGAAAACGTAAGCTCTGTATCTCTACCTGCGGAGCACCGCCACTTCTAAAACAGTTAATCGACAGTGACTGCGCGGTAAAGCTTTCTCTTTCTTTACATTCTGCCCTTGATCAAAAACGCAGCCAAATTATGCCCGTGGCAAAAACCTATCCCCTTGAAAGCGTTCTAAAAACGGCGAAAGAATTTATCAAAAAATACCATTTCCCAATCACAGTCGAATACATACTTCTCAAAAATTTTAATACAACACACCATGATGCGGAAGCTCTTGCTCACTTCATACACCAAATCCCTTGCAAGCTTAACCTTATACCCTATAATCAGTCCAGCTCACCGCATTGGCAAGCCCCAACCGCTGATGAAATAAAAAATTTTCGCACATCCCTGGAAAAAAAAGGTGTTTTTTATACGATGCGGAAATCCCGCGGAGAAGATATTGCCGGAGCCTGTGGACAATTGCGCGCACAATTCAAAAAGAACCAACTCCCTGTTGAAAAGAAAAAATAATTATGATACACTAACACTGCAATTACACCGCAGTAGTCGCCGGATTTACACAAAAGATGAATAGAAAAAATCTAAAGAAAAAATATCCTTTTGCCGAACGAATCAACTCGTTCATCCTCGTTGACCCCCTCACGGAATGTTATAATTTTCAGTACCTTTTGCGTCGGTTGGGAGAAGAGGTATATCGGACGCGCCGTACAATGGGAAAAATATCGCTTCTTGTGCTTGACATCGATTACTTTCGCGCGATCAACAACACATACGGCGAAGAAACGGGGGATAGAGTCCTCACCCAATTTGCAAAACTCTTACAACGCACAATTCGTACCAATGATGTGCTTGCTCGGGCCGGAGAAGAAAAATTCATGATTATCTTGATCGATACCGAAAAGAAAAACGCGCTTTTCTTTGGACAACGTTTGAAACAGAAAATCTCCGGATACAGGTTCTGCGGTAGAAAAAGCATTCAGGTAAAAATCAGCATCGGAGTTGCCGGGTACCCAGAAGACGGAATTACGTCCGATACAATGCTCCTCCATGAAGCGGAAAAAGCCCTCGTTGAGGCGAAAGAAAGAGGCGGAAATACTATTGTTGCGTTCACGCGGGAAGACCACCTCGGAAAAAAAATAGCCGAAAAGAAAAAACAATCACGCCAGCAATCAGTCAATGAGCTGAAGAAAAAACTCTCTCGACTCAACCGGATCATCAACCAAAGCCTCATTGATATGATCTACGGTTTTGCCCGTACCATAGAAGCAAAAGATCACTATACTGGACGGCATGTTGAAAATACTGAGTTCATTGCCGAGAAAATCGCCCGAAAGCTGAAATTGCCACAAAAGGAAATCGAAAACATCAAACATGCGGCAATTCTCCATGACCTGGGAAAAATCGGTATCGATGAAAAAATCCTGCTCAAACCTGGAAAACTGAATGACGAAGAAATGGAAAAAGTAAAAAAGCATCCCCTTATCGGCGCAGAAATTCTGAAATCTATCCATGCGCTGAGTGGAGCAATACCGTTTGTGATGCATCATCACGAAAAATACAACGGCCAAGGATATCCTTCGGGACTAAAAGGCAACCAAATCCCCTTGGGTGCGCGGATCATCGCTCTTGCTGATGTTTATCAGGCATTGACCTCAAACCGTCCATACCGTAAGGCATTTTCAAAGGCAAAGGCGCTCGGAATCATCAAAAGTCAGATTCATTCGCATTTCGACCCTCAAGTAGTATCCGCCTTCATTGAAATCATGAAAGAGACCTGAGAGAATGAATTCGCTTTCGGCCCTCAACCGTAATCATGAATATTTTATGTCTCAGGCTCTCAAAGAAGCGACTTTGGGATTTAGACGCGACGAGGTACCAATTGGCGCAGTAATCACCTGGAAAAATAAGATTATCGCCAAAGCGTTTAACCAGGTTGAAACACTCAAAGACGCAACCGCCCATGCTGAAATACTTGCCATAACCCAAGCGGAGGAATGTCTCAAGAACAAATGGTTGAACGGATGCACCCTTTATGTTACAATTGAGCCTTGTGTTATGTGTGCAACCGCGTGTGTTTTAGCGCGCATTGAAACAATCATCTTCGGGGCGCGTGAACCAAAATACGGCGGTATCTATTCACGCACTCAGATAAATTCACTCGGATTAAATCATACGCTGAGAATTCAGGAAGGAATTCTGCAGCAAGAAGCAAAATCGTTGATGCAGGAATTTTTTCAAAAAAAACGGAGAACAAAATCATGTACGGAACGGTCATAAAAAATATCCGCGAACGGGCGAAAAATGAACCAAAAACTATTCTGTTTCCTGAATATAAGGATCAGCGCGTTATTGAAGCGGTAAAAATTATTGCCGAGGAAAAAATCGCCCATCCAATTTTACTCGCCCCCTCTAACCTCGATAAAGAAAAGCAAGAAGAATTCACAAATATCTTTTTTGAATTGCGCCGCCACAAATATGACGATATCGAAGAAGTAAGAGAAATCATGGAAGATCCTCTTTACTATGCGGCAATGATGGTGCGCATGGGGTATGCCGACGGGTTTGTTGCAGGAGCAACATACACCTCCTCAGCAGTCGCCAGAACAGCCATTCATTGTCTCAAACAAGATACTTCCATCAATCTTGCGTCGAGCTGTTTTCTTATGGCGGTCCCAAACTGTTCTTATGGAGAAAAAGGTGTTTTTGTCTATGCCGACTGCGGACTCATCCCATATCCGACATCCGAACAATTAGCGCTCATCGCAATTTCTGCGGCGCGCTTTGCACGGAAACTTTTGGAAATGGAAGCACGGGTAGCACTCTTGAGTTTTTCCACGAAAGGATCAGCACAAGGACGATGGATTGAGAAAGTAAAAGAGGCCGTGGAAATTGCTAAATCAAAAGACCCAAGCCTGCTAATCGATGGGGAACTTCAAGCGGACGCTGCCCTTGATGAAGAAGTTGCACAAATTAAATGCCAGCATAGCGTAGTTGCGGGAAAAGCAAATGTACTGATTTTCCCAAATCTGGATGCCGGAAATATCTGTTATAAGCTAACTCAACGCTTGGCAAAAGCGCGAGCAGTTGGCCCGATTATCCTTGGTTTACAACCATGCAGTGATCTATCGCGTGGTTGCAATATTGACGACGTGATTGATTGCACCGCAATCACGGTAATCCGAGCCCAGGAAAAAGACCTGCAGTTTTCATAAAATATTACAATGAAAATTCTGGTCATCAATTCTGGCAGTTCTTCGGTAAAATATAAACTGTTTGAGTTTCCTCAGGCTCAACTTCTCACCAAAGGAACCATTGAACGGATTGGGGAATCAAACGCTCAAGCCAAAAATCACCTTGAAGCAGTACATTTATTGTTCAAAAGTTTTTCACGCGAAAATATCCTCACTGACTTAGACGAGATAGCGGTTATCGGCCATCGGGTCGTACACGGAGGAGAGAAATTCAAAACTCCCTGCAGAATCACCAAGCCAGTTATTGCTGAAATCCGTAAAAACATACAACTTGCGCCGCTTCATAACCCAGCAAACCTGGCAGGAATATTAGCTTGTCAAAAAATCCTGCCAAAAATTCCGCAAATAGCAGTCTTCGACACCGCATTCCACCAAACAATACCAGATTACGCCTACCTGTATCCACTTCCTCTTCACTATTATAAAAAATTTCGTATCCGCCGATACGGATTCCATGGAACATCGCACCACTATGTTTCTCTCAAGGCTGCTGAAATATTGAAAAAACCATTCAAGAAATTAAAACTTATTACAATCCACCTTGGAAATGGGTGCAGTATTTCTGCGGTTCACAACGGGCAATGCATCGATACTTCGATGGGTTTTACCCCACTTGAAGGATTAATGATGGGGACTCGCTCCGGCGACATAGATCCTGCGATCATTTTCTTCCTAGAGCATAACTTTTCAATGACTTCTCACCAAGTGGATACCCTCTTAAACAAAAAAAGCGGATTACTGGGCATAAGTCAGATAAGCAACGATATGCGAGAAATCACTCGAGCGATAAAAAAAGGAAATCTCCAGGCTAAGCTTGCGTACTCGATGTTCGCGTATCGGATAAAAAAGTACATTGGCGCCTATGCAGCCATACTTGGAGGAATTGATGCCTGCGTATTCACTGCAGGGATAGGGGAAAACAATCCTCATCTGGTTCGCGCAGTGACAAGTGATTTTCGGAAAATATTCAAAAAAATGCCAAAAATATTGGTTATCCCTACCCAAGAAGAACTGATGATCGCCCAGCTTACCTTCAAAACTGCGTATCCTCACGCACGCAATACCTTCCTATTCTAATATTTTTAGTTGGAAATGATTCATTTTCCTGTATTGACAGAGGAATAAATGATTATATAATAGTCGGATTGCTAAATATAACAGCAAAAATACATCAGAAATAGAGATGATGAAAGAATTCCTTATTTCGAAAATTGCCTACGCAACAGTTACGCAAACAGAGCTGTATTATCAAGGCAGCATTACGATTGACGAAGAAATCCTCATAGCCGCAAAAATTCTCCCGGGGCAGAAAGTAGAAATCTTGAATTTGAATAACGGCGCTCGGTTTGAAACGTATGTTATCCGAGGAGAGAAAAAATCAGGAGTAATTTGCCTCAATGGACCAGCAGCGAGACAGGCGGTCGTACAGGATAAAATAGTTATTCTGGCATACGCGTATCTCACGGAATCAGAAATACCAAATTTGCTCATTAACCAAGTAGAGCTCGATGAAAACAACCGAATTAAGACTGCAGTTATACGGCAGCCCCATATTAAGCCGTAAAACAAAACCGGTAGGGGAGATTACCTATGAAATTAAAGAGTGCGCACGGAAAATGCACGCGCTCATGAAAGAACATAACGGCATAGGACTTGCCGCAAATCAAGCTGGACTTGATTTACAAATAGTGGTGATAGACACCGGGGAACAGACATTCACTCTGTTTAATCCACTGATCACCCAAAAAAGCGGGACAGCAACCTATGAAGAAGGATGTTTGAGTTTTCCGGGAATAGCTCTCTCAATCCAACGGGCCAAAGAAGTTTGGGTTGACTATTGCAATGATCAAGGCAGTCAAGTACAGCTACACGCGCAAGGAATTCTTGCGATTGCCCTCCAACATGAAATCGACCATCTGAACGGCATTGTGTTTATCGAAAGAATTCCCTTCCTGAAACGCATGTCGCTTAAAAAACAATTAACCGTGATCAAGAAAATAGGAAAAACTGAGAAAGGAGAACAATGGCACTGACAATCAGACTTTCAAAACCAGGAAAATCGATCAAACGACGTTATCATTTCAAGATTGTCGTTGATGAGATACGCTCAAAACGTGACGGAAAATTCGTTGAAGAAATAGGATTTTATGATCCATCCTATGAGCCTGAAATGCTCAAAATAGATCTAGTCAAATATGAAACATGGTGTAAAAAAGGCGCAAAACCTTCGGCAACTGTCAAGAGTTTAGCAATCCGTTATAAAAAAAACGCCGAAAAAGGAAAAAAGGAGTAAAAAATGCCAGAAAATTCAGCCGTCGGTTTACTTATGGGAATGATGCCTCTCGTGCTCATTCTCGGAGTTTTTTATGTTATCGTGATTCTACCACAGAAAAAACAGCAGAAGCAGCACGAAGAAATGTTGAAAAGCCTTCAGAAAAATGACGCAGTTGTTACTATCGGCGGTATCCATGGCACTATCGTCAACGTCAAAGAACATACAATCAGCTTACGAATTGATGAAAACATAAAGATAGAAATTGACCGGACAGCGATCCAACGCAAGGAACGAAATGAACAATAAAATCCTTACCCGATTTCTTATTATCTTTCTCTTGCTTATTGGAGCAACACTTCTCATCTTTCCTCTTGAAAGAAAGATTAATCTCGGTTTAGACCTGAAAGGTGGTATGCACCTCATCATGAAGGTCGACACAAGCTCATTAAGCCCAAAGGAAAAATCTGGAGCCGCAGAACGAGCGGTTGAAATCATCCGTAATCGCATCGATGCCTTGGGAGTCCGCGAACCACTTATTCAACCCCAAGGAACAGAGGAGTTGCTCATCCAACTTCCGGGAGTTGTCGATCGAGAACGTGCCCTTGCGATTATTGGACAAACTGCGCTGCTTGAATTTCGACTCGTAGAAAGTAACCCTCCTGCGCCGACACCCGGACAAACGCAAGCAATTCCCGATGGATATGAGTTTAAAGATTCAAAACAAGGAGCAATCCTTGTCCAAAAAGAAGCTGCTGTCAGCGGAAAAGACTTGGCTGACGCCCAGATGGGTTTTGACTCTATGGGGTTTGGATACGTATCGATCAAATTCAATGCTGAAGGGAGTAAAAAATTTGCCGATGTAACGAATAAAAATGTAGGCAAACAACTGGCGATCGTCTTAGATGGAATCGTAAAGTCCGCCCCGGTAATTAAAGAACCTATTCTTACTGGCGACGCACAGATTACCGGTGATTTCTCCGCGAATGACGCGAGTGACTTAGCACTGATTTTACGCTCAGGAGCCCTCCCATGCCCTCTCTATATCGAAGAAGAAAGAACTGTGGGCCCGTTACTCGGAGAAGACTCTATCCGAAAAGGACTCTCGGCCTCATTGATCGCAGCAGGAGCGGTTGCCCTTTTTATGATCATTTATTACCTGCTTCCTGGTTTTATATCCGTGATCGCGCTTTGCTTTAACCTCGTACTAATACTCTTTGGGATGTCCATTTTAAAAGCGACGCTTACCTTACCAGGCATCGCAGGTATCATCCTAAGCCTGGGGATGGCTGTTGATGCAAATGTGCTGATTTATGAGCGGATGAGAGAAGAACTCGCGCTAAAGAAACCCCTGCTCAGTGTCATCAAACTCGGCTATGACAAAGCGTTTTCGGCAATCATCGATTCCAACCTTACCACCGTAGTAGCCGCACTCTGCCTTTTCATTTTTGGTACCGGACCGATCAGAGGATTCGGGGTCACCCTTATGCTGGGTATCTGCGCAAGCATGTTTACTGCGATCGTGGTAACCCGTGTCATTTTTGAGCTTCTCGTATACTATCGAAAGCTGAAAACAATCGTCATGCTCCATCTTTTAAAAAAGCCAAATATTAATTTTATCTCTGTGGGAAAATTCTTTACAACCATATCTCTCGGTATTCTTTGCATTGGAACATTTTTCTTCTTTAAGGGAAAAGAAACGATCTATGGTATTGATTTTTCCGGGGGACAGATCCAAGAATATTCTTTCCATCAAGACCTGGTGATTGAAAATATCCGAAAATATTTCACCGAAGCGAATCTCTCTCTGGAATTATACACTTTCAAAAACAAAAAAAACATTCTGACAATTCGAAGTGCAGATGATACATTTACCCAGGTCAAAACAATCCTCGAGAAATACTATCCAGGACAGTATGATATTTTACGGGTTGAAAAAGTTGGTCCGGTCGTTGGAAAACTCCTACAGAGAAAAGCAATATTTGCTATCGCTTTTGCCCTCCTGGGAATTCTCCTGTATGTCGCATTTCGTTTCAAGCATTTCGATTTTGCTCTGGCAGGAGTACTCGCACTCTTCCACGACGTGCTCATTAGTTTCAGTTTTCTCTTATTTTTTTCCTATAAAATAAATCTCTTAAGCGTAACCGCATTCTTAACCATTGCTGGATACTCTATTAATGACACAATCGTTATTTATGACCGCATTCGCGAGTTGATGGTTCAGATGAAAAAAGCTTCTCTGAAAGAAGTAATCAACGCCGCCTTAAACCAAACATTCTCGCGCACACTTATCACATCGCTTACGGTAATCATGGTCGTCTGTATATTCTTCTTTCTTGGCCCAGATACACTCAAGGATTTCTCATTCACACTCCTGGTTGGTTTTATCGCAGGAGTATACTCAACCATCTTTATTGTCTCTCCACTCGTAGTCTGGCTGCGCAGAAAGAATGCCGCTTGAAGTATTTAAAATCTATCAGAAAAAAAAGATTCCCATAGAGGATGTCCTCAGTAAACTCGTTGAATTAGGCTATGCGCGGGTCAACCGGATCGAAGAGGAAGGAGATTTTTCAATCCGCGGGGATATCTTAGAAATATTTCCTGTTTCTTTCGACCTGCCGGTAAGAATCGAATGGCTCTGGGACACGATTGACAAAATCGTTAGTTTTACCCCTCAAACACGAACCCAAATCCAGCGTTTTGACATCCTTATTCTACTCCCGAAATTTAAAAGAAAATACCGCCACCTTGAAGAATTACCGTTGAATCCCATGCTCAGTCTTGCGCCAGGAAATCTCGTTGTACACTACGATTACGGGATAGGGATCTTCCGGGGCACGAAACAAATGACTGACACCGAAGGAAAAAAAGATTTCATGGAGATAGAATACAGAGACCATGGGAGAATATACCTGCCTCTAGAAAAATCTCATCTCGTTCAAAAATACATCCATCTTGCCGGACCGAAACCAAAGCTATCCACTCTGGGAACAAAAGAATGGATCAAAACGAGAGAACGAACAAGAAAAGGCATCCAGAGCTACGCTCTAGAATTGGTACGCATAGAAGCACTCCGTGAAGTCCTGGGAGGATTCCAGTTCTCCGAAAATCAATGGCAGGACGATTTTAATAAAACATTTCCATATGAAGAAACCCCGGATCAAGAAATCGCCTGGCTGAAAACCAAAGAACTCATGGAAAGTAAAAAACCTATGGATATGCTTGTCTGCGGTGATGTAGGTTACGGAAAAACAGAGATTGCCATGCGCGCTGCCTTTAAAGCGGTAACAAACTCAAAACAGGTTGCTTTTCTTGTGCCGACTACGATTCTTGCTGAACAACATTACCGTAATTTCCAGAACAGAACAAAATCTTTCCCAATTACGATTGCGATGCTCTCGCGATTTAAAACTCAATCTGAACAAAAAATCATACTCCAGAACATAAGCAAGGGCACCATTGATATCGTCATCGGCACACATCGACTCATCTCACATGATGTTGTATTCAAAGATCTCGGACTGCTGATTATCGATGAGGAACAAAGATTCGGAGTGCTTCAAAAAGAAAAAATAAAAAGACTAAAAACTACCGTTGATGTACTCTCATTAAGCGCGACTCCTATTCCACGCACTCTCTATATGAGTTTAACCGGTATAAAAGAAATTGCCGTTATTAAGACACCCCCCAAACAACGATTGTCCGTAAAAACCGAAGTGATCACTTTTGACTTACCAACAATTAAAAACATTATTTTGGATGAAAAAATGAGGAATGGACAGGTTTTTTTCATCGATACAACTATCCAGAACCTGTTTCATATCAAAAAATCTCTCGACATGATACTTCCGAAGGAAATCGCTACCGCTGTTGCATACGGAAAGATGCCTACCCAGCTCCTTGAAAACACTATCCTAGATTTTTTAGACGGCAAAATAGACTGCCTGATCTCAACCGCGATCGTTGAATCAGGTATGGACATTCCAAAAGCAAACACTATAATAATAAACAACGCGGATCATTTCGGGCTTTCGGATTTACATCAGTTGCGCGGCAGGGTTGGAAGATTTACGCGGCAGGCATACGCATATTTAATTATCCCTAAAAAGAACCGGCTCACCCAGGAAGCTGAGCAGAGGATTGAAGCAATACGCGATTATTCATACTTGGGAGCAGGCTTTGATATTGCGATGCAAGATTTAGAGTTACGCGGAGCTGGGACGCTCTTAGGAACAAAACAGCATGGATTTATTTGGGCAATCGGGTTTGATCTGTATTGCCGAATTTTACGGGCTGAGATTGAAAATATAAAAACAATATTTGCCCTCGAAACAAAACAATGAAAACCTTTGTTATCCTTTTCAGCTGCATATTGATCCTAAAAATCCCTTTGGCAGTCCACGCCGTCGACAACCAAATTAGCGCTGTCGTCAATAATGAAATTGTTACCGCCAAGGAGCTTGAGGATTTTATCTCACTCCTGGATTACCAAGAAACAAAAAAACCTCACAGCCTAAAGAGCGATGATCCCGCGAGACGCCGAGAAGCTCTCGACAGTTTAATTGAAGATAAACTGATACTGCAGCAGGCGAGAAAACTGAACCTGGAAGTCCCTCAGGAATTAGTTGAGAAACGAATACGCGAAGTTCAAAAAACATTTTCCGATAATGAAGAATTCGAAAAATCCCTCATTGAGAGGGGTATCAATTTGAACGCTCTTAAAGAAAAGATCAAAGAGCAAATTCTAATGAAAGAAATGGTCGATCGAACTATTCGTGACGCAATTGTCATTTCTCCCCATGAAATTACTGAATATTTCGAGCAAAACAAAAATCAATTCACTATTCCTGAAGAAGCAGTTTATTCAGCGCTTGTTTTTGACAATCAGTTCGAAGCAAAACAGATATATGAAATAATTAAAAATCTTGACCTCTTTGAGCTGGATTCACAATACCGAGAAAAATTGATCGCGGGAACATTGCGGCGCGATGAATGTAAACCCGAACTGGAACACAGTCTTTTTGAAAGCCCGCTCAAGAAATTTCTCCCTCCGCAAAAAGTCGAGGATAATTATTTTATTTTCTACGTCGAAAAACGAACCTCTGAACAAGAATCTTCTTTGGCTGAAAGTAACGATGAAATCTGGAATGTGCTCTTTCGTAAGAAATTTCAAGAAAAATTCATTGAGTGGGTTGAAAAATTACGAAAGAACGCCGTAATTAAGATCTATGACCAAAATACTCGTTACCCAGGGTGACCCGGCAGGAATAGGTCCATACGTTGTCATCTCCGCACTCAAAAAGATTGACCTTAAGAAAAATAAAATTTTTCTTATCGGCAGTCAAAGGCATTTTGAAAAAACCAAGGGTTTCTCCCAAATTAAGAATCAGGTAGAACTTATCCACATCGAAACCCCCGCCCTGTGTCCAGGAACAATTAATGCACGCTCGGGAAAATCAGCCTTTCTCTATTTGCAGAAAGCCGTTGAGATACTCCGCACAGATAAAGAGACAGCCCTGGTTACAGCCCCGGTCTCAAAAGAAGCAATCACCGCAGCCGGCATACCGTTTTTGGGGCATACGGAGTTCCTGGCGCAATCATTCGCGGTAAAAAAATATGCAATGCTTATGGTAGGAAAGATACTGACTGTTCTTCTTTTAACCCGCCATATTCGATTACAAAATCTTACTCAGACATTAAATCCCCGTGAAATAAAAACAGCCCTCTGCTTAACAATTGATTTTTTACGCAGAACAAACGGTCTCCTGAAACCAAAAATAGCTCTCTGTAGCGTCAACCCCCATGCAGGAATAAACACCTACATGGGCATAGAAGAAAAAATTTTGCTTCAAGCAACAGCACATCTCTCACGCGCTATGCATCTTACCGGCCCATTGCCAAGCGAAGGAATATTTCAGAATGCACTCCGTAAGATTTATGACGTTGTTGTCTGTTCTTACCATGACCAAGGCATGATCCCGTTCAAAATGATCGAACATAAAACAGGGGTAAATTTGACCCTGGGCCTTCCATTCGTGCGTACCTCGCCAGCTCACGGAACAGCGCCAAAACTCCTCAAATCACCCTCACAGATAGATCCTTCTTCTATGGAGCACGCGATCCGGTTGGCGATCAAACTTCTGCCTCACTGGAAAAGTAAAGGAAAAATCGTATAAAGACTAAAGAATATGGCCGGTTTTTACCCTAAAAAAGCCCTCGGACAAGTATTTCTTATGAATCATAAAAGCAGGGAGAAGATCTTTGCCCTCTTGGCGCACGAACCGCTCCGACCAGTGGTAGAAATCGGACCAGGCAGAGGAGAACTCACTCGATTCCTGATTGAAAGATTTCCTAAGGTATACGCGGTAGAAATTGATCCACTCCTATGTCATATATTGAAGAAAGAATTCAAAAATACCTCCCTTGAGGTTTTCTGTGTTGATTTTTTGCGCTGGAATCCGCCGGATTTTGCTCAAACACCCCTTTTGGTTACCAATCTTCCGTATCATCTCAGTTTTGAATTTATAAACTGGATTATCCGTAACCGAACGGTCTTTCCGAAAATCTACGCAGGTTTCCAAAAAGAATTTGCACAAAAAATAACTGCTCCAGTATCAGATAAAGCATATTCTTTACTTACGATTAAAATGGCCCTCTACGGTCAAACCAAACTCTTGTTCACCATTCCCCGTGAACATTTCCGGCCCGAACCGGGGATTGACTCGGCTTTTGTCGAAATTGCCTTTACGCCGGGCCTACAAGCCCCTGTTACCGATGAAGGACTCTTCTTTGCTTTTCTTCGCGCTCTTTTCAGCCAAAGACGGAAAAAAATCAAAAATATATTACACTCCATATACCCCCAGGAAAATGTTCAAGAAATCCTGAACATTTCCGAAATTTCCGGGGACCTACGCCCGGAAAACCTATCCTTGAGCGACTTTACCAAAATACATTCATTACTCAAGAACCACCCAGAAAAAGACCATACGAAAAAAAATCTGTAACTTTTTTATTTCTGAGGTATAATTTAGTATTCTTTGATGACAAATCTCATTTTTATCCTAAAAGACCATGAAATATATAAAAATTGCAAAAAGAATACCGGTCCTCCGTTACGATGAAAAAGGACTTATCCCGGTTATTATTCAGGATTATAAGACGAAAGACGTATTGATGCTGGCTTATATGAATGAAAAATCCCTGGCAATCACCATAAAAGAGAGAAAAACCTGTTTCTTCTCACGTTCTCGCCAGAAACTTTGGCGTAAAGGGGAAACATCCGGACATGTTCAGAAAATAAAAAGCATATATTATGATTGCGATAACGATACGCTCCTTATGCAAGTTCAACAAACAGGCGTTGCGTGCCATACCGGAGCATGGAGCTGCTTTTTCCGAAAGATTGCTTGCAGATAACTACAGAAAAAAGCCATGGCTGCGTTACTGGCGTTCTTTTATGAAACAACCCCCTCGTCAACCCGTTATAGCCCATGACACGCATAGTTCCTGACAGGAAAGTTTTTCTTAAATCATTCCGCAGCTCACCCCTTTTCATACTGAAAGCTGAATTCTTCTCCGATACAATCACCCCGATCAGCGCCTATATGTCAATTCCCAAGAAAACCAACAGCTTTCTCCTCGAATCAGTTGAAGGAGAAGAAAAGATAGCTCGCTTTTCCTTTGTTGGATTTGAACCACTTGTCATATTAAGCACTGAAGGAAAGACGGCAACCTTAATCGACACATTCAAGCATACAAAAGTTTCCTACCCTATATCTGAAAATCCGTTGGTCGAACTCCAGAAACTTCTGAATCGCTTTGACAAACGGACAGGAGCAACTGATGATGCGCGATTTAGCGGTGGATTTGTCGGCTATCTAGGCTATGACAATGTTCGTTTTTTTGAAAAGAAGCTTTTGAATAAACAAGCCGAAACAGCAGAAAGTGCCTTTTTGTTTACGAAGTATTTAATCGTTTTTGATCATAAAGAAAAAAACATCATTTGCTTCGCATTTATTCAAACCAGTGGATGCCAAACTCGCCAGCAAGCAAGTATTCTGTATAAAAAGGAAACCGATGCCTTGCAAAAAGTAATCGATCACATTTTGAAACCCCAAAAGCACTGTCCGATTGTTTCTGGAAAAGGGGAAACAAGAAAAGTCCGCCCCCTAACTCCAAAAGCAAAATTTCTCGCAGCAGTAAAAAAAGCTAAAGAGTATATCCGTCAGGGAGAAATTATTCAGGTAGTCCTTTCGCAAAAATTCCAAATTCGATATTCGAAAGATCCATTTCTCGCGTACCGATATCTTCGCATTCTCAATCCATCAGCGTATTTATATTATTTGCATATAAAAAACACCGTCTTAATCGGAGCATCTCCAGAGATGCTCTTGCGCGTAGAAAACAAAAGGCTTTATACGCGCCCTATTGCAGGAACTCGAGTACGCGGCGCAAATGACCAGCAGGATAAAGAGTTCGAAAAAGAACTGCTTAAAGACGAGAAAGAAAAAGCAGAGCATATTATGCTCGTTGATCTTGGCCGAAATGATCTTGGTAAAGTTGCCGTAAAAGGAACTGTACAGGTTCCGCTCCTGATGAACATTGAACGATTCTCTCACGTTATGCATCTGGTGAGTGAAGTCCAGGGCGTATTACGCGCTGACAAAACACCTCTTGATAGTTTACGGGCATGTTTTCCTGCCGGAACGCTCACAGGTGCTCCAAAAATTCGAGCAATGCAACTCATCGATGAACTTGAAATATCGTATCGCGATTTATACGGTGGATGCGTTGGATATTTTTCATTCAATGGCAACATCGATACTGCAATTACAATCCGGTCGATCCTTTTCCGCAATGGCATTGCGTCAATTCAGGCAGGAGCAGGAATCGTGCTTGATTCAATCCCAGAACGAGAGTACAAAGAAACACTCAACAAGGCAAAAGCTCAAATACTTGCGTTGCAATACGCGCTCCGTGATAATCAAGAATCAAAAAAGAGAGGATAGCCATGCCAACCTATGATTACGAATGCACAAAATGCAAAACGATATTTGAAAAATTTCAGAAAATTACAGATAAACCGCTGACAACATGTCCAGAATGCAAAGGAACCTTGCGACGCATTATCGGAAAAGGAGGAGGAGTTATCTTTAAAGGCAGCGGTTTCTTTGCTACTGATTATAAACGTCAATCAACGGAAACAAAAACGAAACCAGCAAACACAACAGAAAAAAAATGAACGATCCAATCATACAGCCGTTCCAAGCGCTTCATTTCAACCGCGAAAAGTTCAAGAATTACGGGAAGATTATCTGTCCTCCCTATGACATTATTGATGCTTTCATGGAGAAAAAGCTCCGTAAAAGTTCTCTCTACAATTTTATCCATATTCTCCTGAAAAATAATCGGAATGACTACCCGACAATTGGAAAAAGATTCCGCCTGTGGTGTGAAAGAAACATCTTGGTTGAAGAACAAAAAGAAGCGATTTACTTGTGTAAACAAGAATTCGTATTCCAGAAAAAAAGAATGACGCGCTATGGATTTCTTGCACTCTTACGACTCGATAGTGAAAATTCTGTATTTCCACATGAATTTACCCATCAAAGGCCGAAAGAGGATCGCCTGAAAATTCTTGAAGAACTCAAAGCAAATCTAAGTCCAGTATTTATTGTCTATCCTGAACAAAAAAGTTCTACTTCGTATAAGAATCTCCGCAGCCTGCTCAAACAGAAGCCATTTCTCAAGTTCACATCTACAACGGGTATCACCTATACTATATGGCAGGAAACACAATCAAAGAGAATTGCCAAAGTTATCGATTCGCTCCAAAAAAGGAATATGCTTATTGCCGATGGACACCACCGATTTGAAGTTGCAAAAACTTTTTATCAAAAATATCGTTCGACCGGACATGGCTTTAAAAAGCTCAATTATGTTCTTGCTTACTTTTGCCCGGCGATCAAAGAAAACATTTTAGTTCTTCCTACCCACCGGACTATACAGCATGCGTCAGTCTCCCTAGAATACCTGCGTGAAAAAATGAGTGATCTGTTCTCGGTGACAAGATACAAAACTATGCCTCAACTCCTTGGCGCCCTCCAGCAAGAAAAGAAACTCTCTATTGGATTCTTCGGTCATAACGAATATGCGCTCCTCACGTTGCAAAATCAAAAAGCGCTCGATACGATCATCGGAACGGAAAATCAAGCATATCGAGAATTAAATGTGTTTATGCTTCATAAACTTATTCTTCCGCGCTTAGGAATTACTGTGGACGAAACAAATATTTTTTATACAATAGATGCATATAGGGCTCAGGCTCAAGCAAAAAAGACCCAAGGTTGCTCTTTTTTCTTAAATGCATTAACACCTGAACACATTATGAAAATTGCGTTCCAGAAAAACCGCCTTCCCCAAAAATCGACATATTTCTTCCCTAAAATCGATTCGGGGATTTTAGCGCGAAAACTCTGATGGATTTTTTTAAGAAAAAGCCAAAATATACGATCGTTCGGGTAAAACGGAAAGATATTCCTGCCGGATTGTGGAATAAGTGCAACAGTTGTTCTTATCCAATCTTTACCAAGGCACTCCAGGAAAATCTCATGGTATGCCCCCGCTGTTCATACCATTTTCCGATCGGCGTCTACCAACGGACAGAACTTCTTCTCGATAAAGATTCCTTTGACGAGCTTGACAAAAACATGACTCCAAAAGATCCCTTGGAGTTCACCGGAACCCAAGGATATCGCGACAAAGTCAAACAAGCACAAGATGAAACCGGATTGAAAGAAGCTGCTCTCTATGGCATGGGAAAAATCGAAGGAAAACGCGTATCCTTTGCCGCAACGGATTCTAACTTTATCATGGGTTCAATGGGTTCAGTCGTCGGAGAAAAAATCACTCGGGCTATTGAGTTGGCTCTCTCCGAACATGCTCCTCTGGTTATCGTTTCTGGATCTGGCGGTGGCGCACGGATGTACGAAGGGATGTTTTCTCTGATGCAGATGGCAAAAACTTCTACGGCGCTTGCTCGACTCAAAAAAGCAAATATTCCGTATATTTCAGTCCTGACACATCCGACAATGGCCGGAGTCATGGCTTCATTCGCCGGGTTGGGAGATATTATTATCGCCGAACCAAAAGCATTAATTGGATTTACCGGCCCGAGAGTAATTGAACAAACTATCAAACAAAAATTGCCTCCGGGATTTCAAAGCTCTGAATTTAACCTTGAACACGGACTTATTGATATGATCGTACCGCGCAAGGAGTTACGTCAAACAATCGCTAAATTAATTTTCTATTTGGACAATACTGGAAATAAGAAAATCAAGGAGGGCAAAAATGGCTGAGTGGATAGGCAAACAGAGGAGAGCGCGTAAATGTTACGGATTCGATGAGATCGCGCTCGTTCCAGGAAGAACCACCGTAAATCCTAATGACGTTGACATTTACTGGGAACTGGGCAAGAAAAAATTCTCCATTCCTATTCTTGCCGCAGCCATGGATGGGGTAGTTGACGTAAAATTTGCCGTAGCCATGTCAAAATTAGGAGGCTTTGCTGCCTTAAATCTTGATGGGGTGCAAACACGCTATGAAAATCCTGACGACGTACTTTCCCAGATAGCAAACGCATCTCCAGCCGAAGTAACGAATCTTATACAAAAAATATATACCGCGCCGATCAAAGAACATTTGGTTGCCAAGCGTATCGAACAAATTAAGCAAAAAGGGGGATATGCCGCTGTCAGTTGCATACCTCAAAATGCAAAACGCTTTGTTCAGATCGCTGAAGAGGCCCACGCTGATGCATTCATCGTTCAATCAACAGTTACGACAGCCCGCCACATCTCAACCACCTACAAACCTCTTGATTTATTCGCTTTTTGCAAAAAACGCAAACTTTCCGTTATCATCGGAAACTGCGTCACCTATGATGTTACCCTCGATCTTTTGGAAACAAACTGCGATGGTCTTTTGATCGGGGTAGGACCGGGGGCTGCTTGTACCACCCGCGGAGTCTTGGGGATAGGCGTACCGCAGGTTACTGCGACAATAGACGCCGCTGAGGCGCGTGATTTCTTCCATAAAAAAACAGGAAAGTATACTCCCATTATTACCGATGGGGGTATGCGCACCGGGGGTGACGTATGCAAGGCATTCGCCTGCGGAGCAGACGCTGTCATGATCGGTTCAGCATTTGCTAGAGCCAAAGAAGCTCCGGGAAGAGGAAACCACTGGGGCATGGCAACTTCTAACGCAAACCTTCCACGGGGAACACGGATAAAAGTTGGTATCTCAGGCACGCTCGAGGAGATTCTTTTTGGTCCGGCAGAAGTTGATGATGGCTCACAAAACCTCATGGGAGCGCTTGCCACCTCCATGGGATCGTTAGGAGTGCAGGCAATAAAAGAAATGCATTTTGTTGAAATCATTATTGCCCCTTCAATACAAACTGAAGGAAAATTGTTTCAAAATATTCAACGAGTAGGGATGGGCAAGTAACCGCTTATGGGGAAAAACGACGCAATTCTTATCCTTGACTACGGTTCACAATATACACAACTCATTGCCCGAAGAATACGAGAGCTCAAAGTTTACAGCGCCATTGAACCCTGCACTGTTTCTTTAGAGAAAATCAAAGAGTATGCCCCAAAAGGGATCATTCTCTCAGGGGGGCCCCACAGTGTTTATGAAAAAGGGGCTCCAAAACTGGAAGCTGGACTTCTCAAACTGGGCGTACCTATTCTCGGAATCTGCTATGGAATGCAAGCCTTGGTATCCGCCCTTTCTGGAAGTGTAGCAGAATCAAACAAACGAGAGTATGGAAAAGCTGAAATGTACATCGATGACCACAGCGAACTTTTCTTTTCTCTCCCAGAAAAAATAGTTTCCTGGATGAGCCATATGGACAAGGTAAAAAGCGTTCCTTCGGGTTTCACGAGAATCGCTCATACCGAAAGTACCCCTTACGCAGCAATCGCTCAAAAAAGTAAGAAATTCTATGGCGTACAATTCCACCCGGAAGTAGTGCACACTGATAAGGGGCTCCAAATTATCTCAAACTTTCTCTTTCGTATCTGCGGATGTTTTGCCAGCTGGCAACTCGAAGATTTTATTAAACAGCAACAAACGGCGGCGCGCAAAAAAGTTGGAACAAAAAATGTTATTTGCGGGTTAAGCGGAGGGGTTGACTCTTCAACCGCAGCGGTGTTGCTCCATGCAGCACTCGGCCGTCAACTGAAATGTATTTTTGTAAATAATGGGGTTCTTCGAAAGCACGAAGCGCAGAATGTAATCCGTATATTCCGCGATCACTTTAAAATCGACCTGCATTATTGTGACGCGTCAAAAATATTTTTACAAAAACTGAAAGGAATAACCGACCCCGAAGAGAAAAGAAGAATCATCGGACATGAATTTATCCGTGTCTTTGAGCATGAAGCACGAAAGATTAAAAACGTTGAGTTCCTCGTCCAAGGAACGCTATACCCGGATGTAATCGAATCGGTTTCTGTCTTCGGCGGACCAACGTCGCGGATAAAATCTCACCATAATGTTGGAGGTTTGCCGCGTGATATGAAACTAAAGCTCATTGAACCATTCCGCCAACTCTTTAAAGACGAGGTGAGAGAAATCGCTAAAATTCTAAAACTGCCGCAGACAATTATCGAACGGCATCCTTTCCCGGGCCCTGGTTTGGCAGTACGTATTGTCGGTGAGATTACCGCAGAACGCCTGAAAATTCTTCGTGATGCCGATGCCTTGCTGGAAAAAATTATTCACCGGAGAAATCTTTACAATGATTTATGGCAGTGTTTTTGTGTACTTTTACCCTTGAAAACCGTGGGGGTTATGGGTGATAAGCGGACCTATGAGCATGTGGTTGCGATACGCGCGGTTACAAGCGTTGACGGAATGACTGCTGACTGGGCAAAAATACCGTTTGACGTTCTCGAGGAAATTTCCAATGTTATTATTAATAAAGTCCGAGGTATTAATCGCGTTGTTTTTGATATAAGCTCAAAACCTCCCGCGACTATCGAGTGGGAATAATTTTTCTCAAGAAAATGCTCTTCCAATACAACCGAGTTGTATTGGAAATCGAAAAGAGCAACATGGAATCGCCAACCAAAATATATACGCATGACGCACTCTGATTTTGTACATCTTCACGTACACACCCAATACAGCCTTCTCGATGGGGCATGCCGGATTGACCGGCTGATCGAAAAAGCCCGAGAATTCAAAGCTCCAGCCTTAGCAATGACTGATCACGGTAACATCTTTGGAGCAATATATTTCTATGAAGAATGTATCAAGAATGGAATTAAGCCTATTATCGGGGTTGAAACTTACATTACCACGCAAAGCCGATTTGATCGCAAAAGGGCAGAAGGGGATGATGAGGGAAATTTCCATATAGTGCTCCTGGCCCAAAATGAACACGGCTATAAAAACTTATTAAAGCTCATCAGCATGGCTTATCTAGAAGGGTTCTACTATAAACCCAGGATTGACATGGAGATACTTCAACAATATCATTCCCACCTCATTGGATTTTCGGCATGCCTCAAAGGACGCGTTGCCGCCTATATCCTCAAAGACAATATCAATGAAGCCTTTAAGGTCGCTGACGATTATAACTCGCTCTTTGGAAAAGGAAATTTTTACCTTGAGATGATGGACACCGGCATACCCGAACAGAAAAAAGTGAACGAAGGATTGGCGAAAATATCTCAAGATCTTTCCATACCGATCGTCGCCACCAACGATGTCCACTACCTGCGCAAAGAAGAAGCTTTTGCGCACGAAGTGCTCCTGTGCATTCAGACACAAACAACTCTTGATGATCCCCGACATATGAAGTTGAGTTCAGATGAGTTCTATTTTAAAAGCCCAGAAGAGATGAAAAAGATTTTCCATGCATATCCGCAGGCAATCCGAAACACCATAGAAATCGCTGAGCGATGTAACTTAAAACTCGATTTTTCCCACATCCACATCCCGAGTTTTCCCACTCCTCAAGGACTCACCGAATCAGATTATCTTGAGAAAATCTGCCGCGAGAATTTACCTCAAAAATATCCAAACGCATCGGAAGGAACAAAGGAGCGACTAGCCCATGAATTACGGGTGATTAAACACACTGGATTTTCCGGATATTTTCTCATCGTGAGTGATTTCGTTAATTTTGCACGAAATAATTCTATCCCGGTTGGCCCTGGCCGAGGTTCTGCCGCTGGCAGTATCGTGAGCTATCTTCTTGGTATTACTTCCATCGATCCACTTAAATATAATCTGATTTTCGAAAGATTCTTGAATCCAGAGCGCGTTAGCATGCCTGATATCGATATTGATTTCTGTTATGAAAAGCGTCCCAAAGTGTTTGAGTATGTAGCTGAACGATATGGACGCAATAATGTTTCGCAAATTATTACTTTCGGAACGATGCTTTCCCGAGCGGTGGTGCGGGATGTAGGAAGAGTCATGGGTATTAGCTATACTGAGGTTGATCATATCGCGAAACTTATCCCCCAAGACCCAGAAATGACATTAAAAAACGCGATCACAATCAACCCAGATTTAAAAACCGCTTATGAAACCGATCCTCGGATACAAAAACTTATTGATACAGCATTCTACCTTGAAGGTCTTTCCCGCCACGCCTCAATCCATGCAGCAGGAGTGGTAATATCCGATAAACCTCTCTCTGAATACATACCGCTTTTTAAAACATCCGATGACCAAATCACCACCGGATACGATATGAAATGCTTAGAGAAAATTGGTCTATTGAAAATGGATTTCTTGGGATTAAAAACACTTACGGTCCTTGACCAAACAGCAAAAATCATCAAGCGCACCAGAAATATTGCTCTCGATCTGGCTGCGATACCATTACATGACCCGCCAACCTTTCGAATGCTTTGCCAAGGAAATACCCTGGGGGTGTTCCAGGTAGAAAGTGCCGGGATGCGTGAAATTCTTAAAAAATTACAACCGACTAAATTTGAAGATTTAATCGCAGTCTTGGCTCTCTATCGACCAGGACCGTTGGGGAGCGGAATGGTTGAAGACTTCATTCAAAGAAAACGAGGACAAAAACCTATCCATTACATTCACTCAGAACTAGAACCACTTTTGAATGATACGTATGGAATCATCGTATTCCAAGAACAAGTTATGCAAATTGTATCCCGTCTCGGAGGATTCTCACTTGCCCAAGCAGACATTGTCCGTAGGGCAATGGGGAAAAAAGACCCTGAGGTTATGGAACAACAGCGCAAGGATTTTATTGCCGGATGCCGGAAGAACAAAATAAACGCTGAAATAGCTGAGAAAATATTTGGCTTGATAGAATTCTTCGCTGGCTATGGTTTCAATAAAAGCCATTCAGCTGCCTACGCAATGATTTCTTATCAAACAGCATTTCTCAAGGCAAACTTTCCTGTTGAATTTATGACCGCTCTGCTTACCTCAGAAAAGGATAACACTGATAAACTTGTTGAATACATCAATGAGACCAAACGAATGAATATCGAAGTGTTGCCACCTGATATCAATGAAAGTTTATCGGGATTTACCGTTACCCCGGATAATCAAATTCGGTTCGGATTACTGGCAGTGAAAAATGTTGGAACTACCGCCATCGATTCAATCATCTCTTCGCGTATCCGAGAGGGAAAGTTTACTGATTTTTTCAATTTTTGCGAACGGATTGACAATCGAACCGTTAACAAAAAAGTCATCGAAAGCCTTATTAAATGCGGCGCAATGGACAACTTTGGACTGCGCTCCCAGCTGGCGGCCACCACAGAACAGGCCATTGACCAAGGAGTGAAAAAGCAGAAAGAAAAAAACTCGGGGCAAATTTCTATGTTTGATACATTTTCGGGAACCCTCTCTGTAACTTCTCCGGCAGTGCTCTCGGATATTCCCGAATGGCCTCTGCAACAAATCCTGACCTTTGAGAAAGAACTCCTGGGTTTTTATATTACCAGCCATCCGCTGGCTGCATACCAGAAATTATTGCGTAAAGTAAACGTGCAAAAAATTAACGAAACGGCAGCCCATTCCGCTTCCCAGAACGATATTATTCTCATCGGGTTGATTGATAAAATTAAACTCACGTCAACCCGGAAAACAAAGGAATTGATGGCAATTGTCCAGATCGAAGATGAAACGGGAAGTATCGAATGCTTTGTTTTTCCCAAAACCTATCTCTTGATCAAAGACATCCTCAAAAAAGGCTCGATTGTAATCGTGAAGGGTAAAATAGAGACAAAGGAACAAATCCCGAAAATGATCATATTTTCTTTACTGAGCATCGAAGATATCCACCAGTGGATAAAGAATATCCTGATTAACATCCAAGAACAGAACCAAGAACTCGTGATTCGCTTAAAGGAAGTCCTGAAAAAATACCCGGGAAATGTCCAGGTGTTTTTTAATTTTGCACATCCAGATTTACGATTTGTGCGGGTAAAGGCGGCGAAAGAATTCTGGGTGCATCCAACATACGCATTAATCGATGAAATAACTCAGATTGTCGGGGATGAGAATTTCTCCTTGACATTGGGGTAAGATGGTGTTATAAAACTGTAACCAGTTATCTTACAATGAGTTACAGTTATTAATAAGGAGGTTCTAATGACGAAAAAAGATATCGTGATGAAAATCGTTGAAGAAACTGGAATCAAGCAAGTCATTGTAAAAAAGATAACCCATAAAGTTTTTACAACAATCCTTGAATTTCTGCGCTCGGGAAACACCCTAGAAATCAGAAATTTTGGTGTCTTTAAAATAAAGGTGCGCAGGCGGAGGATGGGAAGAAACCCAAAAACAAATCAGCCTGTTCCCGTCCCAGAACGGCGTATTGTTGTTTTTAAACCTGGACGAGAGATGAAAAAAATATCTAGATAATTGCAATGTCAATCATACATCCACCCCGCGGTACAAATGATTTTCTTGAACTAGAAGCCTTGCAGCTTGAGAAGATTGAATTCGAAGCAAAGCGTATTTTTAATCTCTATAATTACCATCAGATACGTCTGCCGCTTATTGAAGATGCCTCTGTTTTTACGCGTACGCTTGGCGACGAAACAGAAATCATTGAAAAACAAATGTTCAAGCTCTTTCCTCTAGAAAAAAACCTTTGTTTGCGACCAGAAGGCACAGCTCAAGTAGCGCGCAGCTATCTCAGTAATAAACTCTATGCGCAGAATGAAACCTTTAAATGTTTCTATATCGGGGCGATGTTTCGCGGAGAACGCCCACAAAAAGGACGATTCCGTCAATTTCACCACCTCGGAGCAGAATGTATTGGGCCGAAAAATCCCTGGGTTGACACTGAACTTATCGTAATGGCAAAAAATATCGTAGAGGCTGTGGGTATACAGAACTTTAGAATTGAAGTAAATTCACTTGGCTGCAGTACCGACAAAAAGAAACTTTCCCAATCATTGCGCGAAGAACTCACCGAACATAAACACCGCCTCTGCGAACACTGCCAGACACGACTGGAAGGGAACGTACTCAGGATTCTCGACTGCAAAAACACTGAATGTCAGGCAATGATTGCATCAGTTGCTGCGCCAACCGGCCATCGCTGCGATCAATGCAATCGGTTTTTTGAGCAACTTTGCAAAAATCTCACAACTGCTTCAATCCCTTATGTAGTTGTACCAACCCTGGTACGCGGACTTGACTATTATACCCAAACCGTCTTTGAAATCACATCGAACGCCTTAGGTGCGCAGAATGCAATCGGAGCCGGAGGAAGATATGATCAGCTCATCGAGCACTTAGGCGGAGCTCCAACGGCAGCGGCCGGATTTGCACTGGGAGAAGAACGCCTGCTCCTTACCTTGGACAACAATCAAAATAAAAAAACGCTCAGCGTTTTTATTGCAATTACAAATGAATCTTTGTATAATACTGCCTTTACGATCTGCCAGATTTTGCGCGGCAAAAACATCTCGTGTGATTTTGACTTTAGCGGAAAATCCCTGAAAGGGCAACTGAAATATTCGCAAAAGCTCAATGCCCGTTTTGTAGTTATCGTCGGTGAAGAAGAAGTAAAACGGAATGCAGTTATTTTAAGAGACATGCTCTCATCCCATCAGGAAGAAATTACCCTGAACGCTTTAACCGAAAGGATACAGAATGCTGCGAACACATACGTGCGGTGAACTGACTAAAGAAAATATTGGTCAAAAAGTAACACTCTGCGGATGGATCGACTCACGTCGTGATCATGGAAAAATAATTTTTATTGACATTCGTGATCGTTATGGAAAAACCCAAGCTGTCTTCGTAAAAAGCGTTGCCCGAGAAAGCTATGCCACTGCTCAAGCGTTAAAAAGCGAAGATGTTGTCTGCATTACCGGAGTGATTAATCTTCGCCCTAAAGGCTCGGAGAATGAAAAAATCACAACAGGCAACATTGAACTTTTAGTCGAACAACTCGAAATACTTAATAGCTCACAGGAGCTGCCTTTTCTCATCGATGATTCGATCGACACATCAGAAGAAATTCGCCTCGGTTTCCGCTTCCTTGATTTACGTCGACCCAAAATGCTCTCGCATATCGTACTGCGTCATCAAGCAATTAAAGCAATTCGAGATTATCTTTCTCAACAGAACTTTCTTGAGGTTGAAACTCCGCTTCTGACAAAATCAACCCCTGAGGGGGCGCGCGATTTCTTAGTGCCTTCACGACTGAATCCGGGAGAATTCTACGCACTCCCTCAATCGCCTCAACTCTTTAAACAAATTCTTATGGTTTCAGGAATTGATCGGTATTTCCAGATCGCTAAATGTTTCCGTGATGAAGATCTCCGTAAGGACCGACAACCCGAATTCACTCAAATCGATATCGAAATGTCTTTTCCGACCCAAGAAGACATTTTCCATCTTACGGAAGAAATGTTTGCTTTTCTTTTCCAGAAAATTCTTTCCGTGAAACTTCAAACTCCCTTCTTACGCATGACCTACCGAGAAGCGCTGGAAAAGTTCAAAACCGATAAACCGAACCTCCCTGGTTCGGACCCCTGGCGTTTCCTCTGGATCGTCGATTTCCCTCTCTTTCAATACAGCCAGGAAGAAAAACGCTGGGTATCAGAACATCATCCTTTCACAGCTCCCCATCCAGACGATATCGCACACTTAGAAAGCCAAGATTTCGCTCAAATCCGCTCACAGTCGTATGACCTGGTCCTCAACGGAGTTGAGCTCGGAAGCGGGTCAATACGAATACATGCTCCAGACCTCCAAAAAAAGATTTTTTCGATACTTGGCATCAGTTCAGACGATGCGGAGCGAAAATTCGGGTTTCTCTTAAATGCATTCCGCTTCGGCGCGCCTCCTCATGGAGGAATTGCTTTTGGAATAGATCGCCTCTTAGCAATTTTAACAAATTCTGAATCAATTCGAGATGTTATCGCATTTCCCAAAACCCAGAAAGGAATTTGTCCACTCTCCCAGGCTCCCTCGCCGGCAAACCCAGAACAATTAAAAGAACTTTCAATAAAAACAACTCTATGAATAAAACCATATGCCCCTCGCAGAACGCAAACCTAAATTTTTGTACCTGCACATATGAACCCTGCGAGCGAAAAGGAAAATGTTGCGCCTGTCTTCAATATCACCGGCTACGGAATGAAATCCCTGGGTGTTTTTTCAGTGTTCACGATGAAAAAACATACGACCGCTCATTAGCGTACTACCTTGTGACCAAGCAAAAGAAAACGCATGGATGAACTTGCGATCATTGGAGGAGGAATCGGAGGTATCACTGCCGCAATCTATGCCAAACGGGCGGGAATACAACCAGTTATCTTTGAGAAAGGACTCTGCGCAGGACAACTGAATTATATTGAAAAGATTGAAAACTTTCCAGGAATCGCCCAGGGTATCTCAGGAAATGAGCTAGCGCAAATGCTCATCCAACAGCTTACCAATTTAGATATTCACCCGTACCCTGAAGAAATTCTCTCTCTTTCCAAAGAAAAAGACGTTTTCGCTTTACACACGCTGACCTCTACCTATCGCGCGAAATCAATAATTCTTGCCCTAGGCGCATCCCCAAAACACTTAGACAATGTTGATGAAAAAAAGTTTATCGGAAAAGGAATTTCATACTGCGCTATCTGTGATGGATTTTTCTTCAAAAATAAAATAGTGGCAGTGGTAGGAGGAGGGAACTCCGCCTGTGAAGATGCCCTCTATCTTGCAAATATCGCAAAAAAAGTTTATTTAATCCACCGCCGTGATAATTTCAGAGCGTTTGATTATCTTACTCAAGCAGTAACAACAAAATCTAACATAGAGATTCTTTGGAATAAAACGGTAGCGCAGCTGAACGGATCGGGAATGCTCGAAAGTATTTCTTTAAATGATACGCAAACCTCGGTTCAAAAAATCCTCAACGTCGATGGACTTTTTGTTGCCATAGGATATACCCCAAATACAGCGCTTGTTGGAAAAAATATTGAATTGGACCAACAGGGTTTTATTATTACTGATGCCGACATGAATACGTCTTGTGAAGGAATTTTTGCGTGCGGAGATTGCATCCAGAAAAAAGTACGCCAACTGATTACCGCTGCTTCTGAGGGGGCAATCGCAGCAATTGCTGCACATGCATACCTGCGACACGGTTAAAAATCGTGAAAAAAAATATATCAGTCATTATCCGCATTCTCGTCAGTATCGGCATAATCTTTGCGCTCTTTAAATTTGTTCCCTACCAAGAGCTCGTTATTCACCTTAAAAATGTGAATTACGGTTACCTAACGGCTGCATTCTGGGTCCTTGCTGGCGGCTATTTACTCTGCATTTTCCGCTGGCAACTCATCCTAAAGCACATCGGCTTAATTTTTAACTTCAAGCAGCTTTTTATTGCTTCATTATGTGGATTATTTTTTAACTTATTCTTTCCGTCAATTCTCGCCAGCGACGTCTTCCGAGCAATGACGCTCAAATGCTACGATGATGTTTCATATAAAAAAGTTGCTGCTTCAATCATCGTTGACCGGTTGAGCGGTTTTCTTGCTTTCGCTTGTACGGCTGTCGTTGCTTTCCTCATTGCAGATCACTTCATGGATACACAAAATCTTTCTGCGCCCATCGTCATCTTAGCCAGCATTCTCCTGTGTGCCGTATTCTTTGTTTTCAGCAAACACGCTCTTAAAGTCATCCTTTTTTTTACAAAGAGAAATTCTCGCCTCTGTGAAAAAATAATTGCGATGCATTCAACCCTATACCTTTTCCGCGAAAAACCGGCTGTGTCTTTTATCGCACTCGGGTTATCAACTATGATCCAAGGCACGCTTGTTCTTTCGTTCTACTATACTGCCTGGGCTTTCCACGCCCAACCTTCCCTCTTGGCTTTCTTTATCGTAGTGCCGATTATTAATGCGCTCGCCTTACTTCCTATAACTATTGCTGGACTTGGAACTCGGGAAGGAGCAAGTATCTATTTCTTTTCGCAGCTTGGCATCAGTAAATCAATGGCTTTGGGAATTTCCCTGGTAAACTTCACTATCACAACTATTTTCTCGCTGATCGGGGGTATTTTTTATGTCTTGGTATATAATCGATGGGTACAATCTCATAAAAAGCAGCCAAAATCTGAAGACACTGCCACCCTCTGAAGCAAAACAACGACTCCGCGTTATCGCACATAAGGCGCTGAGCTGTACCCAAAAAATAAAAAAGATTACCGTTGTTTTTGACGGTTACCCGGATGTTCCATGGTCTCTCCCAGTCCGCGAATCAATGTATGAGGAAATATTTTCTGCCGAAGAAAGCGCTGATGACCGAATAAAAAGAATCATTCGCACAACAAAAACTTCCAGAAAAATCGTTGTTGTCACCTACGATCAAGAAATTGCTGAGTTTGCGAGATTGCATAACGCAGGAAACGAAAAACCTCTGAATTTTGTGGCAAAAATCTCCCAAAAGCCAAAAAATCCAGACGAAAAAGTAAAACCAGAAAAAATTATTGCCATAAATACTGAATTGCTCGAGCGCTGGCATACTAAATATAAACGTTAAGAAAACCAAGATGGTACCGAGCGACAATGGCATATGAAAGGTCACGAGTTGGGTCTGCAAGAAATTTAGAGCGACTCGGGACAATTAAATTCCTGGGAACGGCTGGCGCACGCTTTGTGACAACCCGCCAGTTGCGCGCCTCCGGAGGTATATTGATCTCCTATTTAAAAACCAGACTCTTAATTGATCCTGGACCAGGAAGCCTTGTGCACATGCTTCACGCACAGCCAAAACTCAATCCAGCAAATTTAACCGCACTCATCCTTACCCATAAACACATCGATCACTCTTCTGACATTAATATCATGATTGAAGCGATGACCGAAGGGGGAAGAAACAACCGAGGCATCCTTTGCGCCCCCGCAGATGCGTTTGGAGCTTCTGGTGTTATTTTTTCTTATTTGGAAAAATTCCCCGAGAAAATCATCCGTTTAAAAACAGGAAAAATGGTTCGCTTGGGGGATATTTCGATGGAGGTAATTTCAAGGTTAAAACATCCCGTAGAAACGTACGGGCTACGGTTTATGTGCGGGAAAAAAACAATAGCGCTCATTTCAGATACTGACTTTCACCCAAAATTGCTCTCAGCGTACCGAGCGGATATTGTGCTCATGAACGTTGTGTTCAAAGAAAAAAAACAAGGTATTGCGCACCTGTGCATGGACGATGCAAAAAGAATTATCCGAGCACTTAAGCCAAAAAAAGCCTTCCTCACACACTTTGGACTTTCGATGATCAAAGAAAATCCCTATCGCCTGGGCAAACAGCTCAGCCGGGAATTAAATGTACCTGTATACTGCGCCTATGACCAGATGAATATTTACTATTAATATGATTACTGTCGATAAACTCTATGTATTCCTGTTTATCTCAACTGCCGTTCATCTCAGCTCGCTCTGTTTTTTACCAAAATCTTTTTTCACCGGCACATTCAAAACTAGAACGACAAAAATAACCTTCATCCAAGAAAAACAAAATCAACGGGTGAAAATAAATCAGAAACCACCGCCGAATCTTACCTTGAAAAGCCCGCCGGCATATATCCCAGTCAAAAATCCGCTCCTGGAAACACAGAAAAAAGATGTGTTTACCCAAAAACTAAAACCTCAGGAAACAAGCAAGATAAAAACCGAAATAAACTTGATTACCCCGAAAGACTTTCCTGGACCGTTGCCCGCGTATATGGGCTACTACGAGCTCATCCGCAATAAGATCAAAAATCAAGCATACCAGCTTTATATGTCTTCAGCTCAAGGAAAGATGTTTCTCGCCTTTACGCTTTCCGAAGATGGAAAGATAACCGAAGTTGCGATTGATCGCGAAAAATCTTCTCCGAATACCGAGTTGAAAGATATCGCCCTCGCAAGCCTGGAGAAAGCAGCGCCATTTCCTCATTTTCCCGCAGAATTGAAAGAATTCAAAACTCTGGCCTTTAAACTTTACATAGTCTTTAAAAAAGATGATTCATAAGAAATAAATTCAAAATGCCCCTTGAAAATAACGACAAAAAAAATATAATAGTTTCATGTTGCGAAAAGCCAAAATAGCAGACACCAAAAAAATCCATACCCTCCTTACTTTTTTTGCAAAAAAGGGACGCCTTTTACCACGATCGCTGAATTACATCTATGAGCACATCCGTGATTTCTGGGTTTATACCCACAAAACAGAGATTGTCGGATGCTGCAGTCTCCATATCGTCGGCTGGGATCATCTTGCTGAAATTAAGTCACTGGCAGTCAAAACAAACTTCCAGAAAAAAGGAATCGGGAACGAACTGGTAAAAACATGCATAGAAGAAGCGCGTGATTTGGGAATCAAGAAAATCTTCGCGTTGACTTTTGTCCCTCATTTTTTTGAACATCTTGGTTTTACTTCCATTGATAAAGCAAAGCTTTCTCATAAAATATGGGCCGATTGCATTCATTGCTCGCAATTTCCTAACTGTAAAGAAATAGCTCTGATCTATAATCTCAATTCCCGAAAAAAAGCCTGAAACATCCCAAAAAATGTTGCGGAACAATAACCCATAGTATATAATAGAACGATTGTTTTACGTAATAATCTAATGTAAGGAGGAATGCAATGCTTGATTATGGATTCAGCGAAGAACAGAAGATGCTTAAAGACTTATGCCGCCAGATCGCCGAAGAAAAAATACGCCCTCACTCCAAAGAATGGGATGAACAAGAAGAATTTCCTAGTGAAATAATGCAGATACTCGCTCAATCAGATTTGTTTTCCCTCTGCATCCCTGAAGCCTATGGAGGAATGGGAACAAACCTTCTCAATCTCTGTATTGCCACTGAAGAATTATCGCGGGTGGATGGAGGAGTGGCAACTTCCTATGCAGCTTCATTCTTGGGGATGTTTCCGATTCTCTTGTATGGAACTGAGGAACAAAAGAAAAAATATCTTCCCCAGCTTGCCAGCGGTAAACAAATGGCTGCATTCGCTCTTACTGAACCAGAAGCTGGCTCTGATGCTTCGGCCGTTACTACAAAAGCAGTAAAAAAAGGCAATAAATACATCCTCAATGGCGTAAAACATTTTATCACCAATGGAGGAGACGCGGGCATTTATACGGTTATCGCGGTTACTGATAAAGCGAAGGGGCCAAGAGGAATTTCTGCGTTTATACTTGAAAAAGGGATGCCTGGTTTTTCCTTTGGGAAAAAAGAAGAGAAGCTCGGAATCCGAGCTTCTTCAACGCGGGAACTCATCTTTACTGACGTCGAAGTAAGCCCTGAGAATCTCTTGGGCGGTAAAGAGGGGCTTGGATTCATCGCAACGATGAAAACATTTGATTATTCCCGTCCCGGAGTTGCTGCGCAAGCCGTAGGTATTGCCCAAGGAGCTCTTGAGCTGGCAGTGGAATACGCTCATAAAAGAGTTCAGTTTGGACAAAAAATATCATCGTTCCAAGGAATCCAATGGATGCTTGCTGAAATGGCCACAAAGACAGAAGCCGCACGCGCGCTCGTTTATGCCATTGCTCAGGCAGCTGACCGAGGCGAGAAAAACCTTGGAACTGCTTCTGCGGCGGCAAAGTTTTTCGCATCGGATGTCGCTATGCAAGTATCCACTGATGCTGTCCAGATTTTCGGAGGCTACGGCTACATGCGTGATTATCCGGTTGAAAAATTCATGCGTGATGCAAAAATAACCCAAATTTATGAAGGAACTAATCAAATTCAGCGCTCTATAGTCGCACTTGATCTTATCAAGCGTTACGCAAAATAATGAATATTGTTGTTTGCATAAAACAGGTACCGGATACAACTGACGTTAAAATTAACCCCGAAACGAACACACTCATTCGAGAAGGGGTCCAATCAATCATTAATCCATTTGACGCCTATGCCCTTGAGGAAGCAATCCGCCTCAAGGAAAAATTCGGAGGCACAACAACCGTTATTACCATGGGTCCTCCCCAGGCGAATGAAGCACTACGGGAAGCGCTTGCGCTCGGAATTGATGAAGCTATTCATCTTTCGGATCGAGCCTTTGCCGGATCAGACACCTGGGCAACGAGCTATATTCTTTCCCGCGCAATTGAAAGAATCAAAGATGTTGACATTATTATCTGTGGGAAACAAGCATCGGATGGCGACACCGCACAGGTAGGTCCAGGAATTTCCGCTCATCTCAATATTCCACAGGCAACCTATGTTCGTAAAATCGACGCAGTCACTTCGCGCGAAGATAAAAACTATGTAACCCTAGAACGTCTTGTTGAAGACGGCGTTGAAACTATCGAAGTACAAATGCCTTGCCTTATCACCGTTGTAAAAGAAATCAATGAACCACGCATGCCCTCTCTGAAGGGAAAATTACGCGCAAAAAAACACCCCATACCACTATGGGGCAAAAATGAGATTGCTGCGAATGATGAGAGGATCGGACTGAAAGGGTCACCAACGCAAGTAATAAAAATTTTCACTCCTCCGCATAAGCAAGGCGGGAAAATCATCGAAGGAGAACCGGAACATATTGTAAATGAGTTTTTAAAGGATATCGGCGACTGCCTATGAGCATACAGATTATTCTTGAGAAATGCGTCGGCTGCGGACTTTGCCTCGCGGCTTGCCCTTTTTCGGCATTGACAATGGTTAACAAAAAAGCTGTTGTGAACCTCGATAAATGTACATTGTGCGGTGCCTGCATGGAACGTTGCAAGTTTAAAGCGATCGAGATTGCCAAGGAAGAGGTAAAACCCCAACAGCACGTAAAAGACTACAGGGGAGTGTGGGTATTCGCGGAACAGCGGGATGGGCATATCGCTTCGGTTGTTTTTGAACTTCTGGAAAAGGCAAAAACACTCGCCAAAGATCTCCAGACCTATACAGGAGCAGTACTGCTGGGCTCAGCCATACAAGAAAAAACAAAACAGCTCATAACCCGCGGAGCAGAAAAAGTATTTGTTGTCGACCACCCTGACTTAAAAGAATTTATCTCTGAGAATTATACAAACACCATAGTAAGTTTAATACAAAAGCATAAACCGGAGATTTTCCTGGCAGGGGCAACTTCATGTGGGCGTTCTCTCGTGTCTCGAATTGCGGTTAAGATCTATGCTGGTCTTACGGCGGATTGTACGGGCCTCGACATTGATACAAGCAAAAAAATACTTATACAGACACGCCCGGCATTTGGCGGAAACATCATGGCCCAAATCATCAGCCCAAACTTTAGGCCTCAAATGGCGACCGTACGACATAAAGTAATGCCTGAGGCCATTCCTAACCCCGGCCTTACCGGTCAAATCATTCAAGAATCTTATAGCACGATCTTCACTGACAACCGGGTTAAGTTTCTCAATTTCATTCAAGAAGCTACCGCAACCGTTAACCTTTCAGACGCGGATATTATCGTCTCCGGAGGAAGAGGTCTTGGGAAAAAAGAAAACTTTGCTTTGATTGAGGAACTCGCGGAGGTACTCGGAGCTGCCGTAGGGGCATCCCGCGCCTCTGTTGATAGTGGGTGGATGCCGTATTCGCATCAAGTTGGACAAACAGGAAGAACCGTTTGCCCTAAAATTTATATCGCCTGTGGCATTTCAGGACAAATCCAGCACCTCGTCGGCATGCAATCATCAAAAACAATCGTCGCGATTAATAAAGATCCAAACGCACCCATATTCAAAATCGCCAATTACGGATTAGTGGGTGATCTATTCGAGATAATTCCTGTGCTCATAAAACGCTTAAGGCAAGTACGCAAGAAATAGCGCGCGCCCAACAATATGCATCTAAAGTCAGTCGAAATATTCGGCTTTAAATCCTTCCCACAAAAAATCTCTCTAGGATTTGAACCAGGGATTACTTGCATCGTGGGGCCGAATGGCTGCGGAAAATCTAATGTTCTCGACGCAATTATCTGGGCCCTCGGTGAACAAAGTCCGAAATCACTGCGGGGCAGCAAAATGGAAGATATTATATTCAATGGAACCGATAAGTATCCCCCTCTGCACTATGCAGAAGTAATCCTCAACTTTGCAAACGAAGATAAAGCTCTAAAAATCGATTTCAATGAAGTGAGCATCTCGCGGAAACTATACCGCTCAGGTGAATCAGAATATTCCTTGAACCGAAGTCCGGTACGCTTAAAAGACATTCAAGAACTTCTTATGTCAGTCGGCCTTGGAGAAGGATCCTATTCATTTATACTGCAGGGAACCGTCGAATCATTTGTAACCTCAAAACCAGAAGAGAAACGAACAATCTTCGATGAAGCAGCAGGAATCCTCCAATACAAGGAGAAAAAAAGGGAAACATTGCGGAAACTCGAAGAAACAGACAATAATCTTTTGCGCATTGAAGATATTATCAAAGAAGTCGAGAGACAAATCAATTCGCTCGACCGGCAAGTAAAAAAAGCTCAGCGCTACCGGGAAATCCATGAGGAACTGAAGACTGTTGAACAGAATATTGCTCGCGCAAAATTGTATGCTTTACATATAGAAAGCAACCAGAATACTGAAAAAATATCTTTGCTCGATCAACAGGAAGCAGAGTGTTTATCATCAATCAAAACCCAACAGGATGAACTCGATACCCTCAAAAATTCTTATACTCAGGCATTGGACGAGAAAGAGAAGAAACACGAAACCCTCATTTCAGCTCAATCACAAATCAACAATTTTCTCCATACGATTGAAATCAATAAACAGAGAACCCAAGAATTTCTTGAGCGGATTTCTAATCTCGAAGAAAATAAACATTCACGTCTCACGCAGATCGAAGAACAAAAAAGCCGAATCACCAGATTAGAGCAAGAAATTGTAAATGCAACCGAAACCGCAAAAATAAACACCCAGCAAATCGCACGGAACAACGAAGAAATCTCAACGCGAAACATTGAGATAAAAACATGCCATAAATTAATCTCTGAAACCAAAAACGATCTACTCGTTGCCGAAGAAAAAAAGACAGAAACCTCAAATGAGCTAATCGATATTCAGGGACGATTCCACACCCAGAGTGCTCGGAAAAAGAGACTTACCCTGGAACATCTCAAGATAACAGACGAACTTCAAACACACAAAAACACCCTGGCCGAAACTACCAGGCTCATCGAGGAAAAAACACATCAGATGGGAACATATAAGAATTCCCTCCAGGAACTCACGAGCGCACTAAGAAATGACCAGGAAACCCTTGAACAAATCCATCTGCAGAAGAATTCACTCGAGAAGGAAATTGAAATCCTGACTTCGCAAGTAGAATTTCTCAAGGATTTGAAGATGCGGTATGAGCATTTTTTAGACTCCAAGGAAATCGAGATTATACTCGATACCCAGTTAAGCCCGGAAGCAGTTGTTATCGCCCGAGTTGAAAAGACTCCTATCATGGAAGAACGGAACGGCAAACAGACTTTCCGCTTTTCAGTCAAAGCCAAAATCCTAACCCACCAGGCTACCCAGATTGAAGAAAAAATAGCCTCACTTAAATCGGATTTAAACACAAGCATTGAGCAAATAGCAAATTTTGAATCTAAAATCCAATCAACAAAAGACAGACTGAAAGCGCTTGAAGATAAGGCGCAAGAAACAGATAAAGACCTGGCACGCATCGTTGAATCGGCGCGCAACACCGAACTACAAATCCAAAAAATCGAGGAAGAATTGGCGATTGTAATCCTTGATATTCAGGAAACTGAGAGTGAAATCAAAACTCTCACCGACCAAGAAGCTACACTCAAAGCTACTCTGGAAACACGTAAAGCACAAATAGAAGAAAAACAAAAAACTATACAGACCAGCGAACAAGTAATCCGTAACAACAGCGACACTATCAATAATCTTGAGATTGAGATAACCCGCCTCAATACTCAAATTGAGTCATTGACTGAAGAAAAAAGAGCTAAAGAAGAAAATATTGCTTTATTTAAACAGGATCTTGAAAAAATCATTTTGTCGTTGAACGATATTGAATCCGAACAAACAACAATTCAGGAAAAGATCAAACTCATAGAACTTGAAGAACAAAAATTGACTTCAACGATACAATCAGCCACAGATACCATTGCCACATTGAAAGAGGCACTTTCAGTTTTTGAAAGACGCGAAAAAGAAATAACCGCTCGCGTAGAAAACCTCACTGAAAAACTGACAGAATCAACCGCGTTCGTTGAGAAAACGCGCGGTGAAACGTATGCGATTCGGCTGAAATTAAAGGACCTTGAGTTTGCGCAAACGCAAATCTGCGATTTCTTAAAACAAACCTATGCGATCGCTATTGATAGCATCCCTGAAAGCGCACCCTCTGGGATTGAAGATCTCCCGTTCGCAGAACAAACTCGCGATGAACTCAAGAAAAAAGAACAGTCGCTCGGCACGGTAAATCTTGTGGCAATCGATGAGTTTGAAGAGCTAAAAAAGCGATTTGATTTTCTTGAAACGCAGAAAAACGATCTGATCGAATCGAAAGAAACATTGAAACGAGCCATTGCGAAAATCAACAAAACTTCGCGCGAAGTATTTCTGGAGGTATTTCAGAAAATCCAAGAAGAATTCAAAGAAAATTTCCGTTTTCTTTTCGGGGGGGGTCAAGCAAAAATATTGCTTCTTGATGAGGAAAATATTCTTGATTCAGGAATTGAAATCATCGTTCAACCACCCGGGAAAAAATTACAAAGTCTTTCCTTGCTTTCGGGTGGAGAAAAAACCCTAACGGCCATAGCATTAGTGTTTGCAATTTTTAAAATAAAGCCATCGTCACTTTGCATCCTTGACGAAATTGATGCCGCCCTTGACGAATCAAATGTTGATCGTTTTAATCATATGCTTTCTGAATTTGCCAAGCACGCTCAGTTTTTATTAGTAACCCATAATAAAAAAACCATCAGCAAGGCCAGTATTCTCTACGGAGTCACAATGCAAGAATCCGGCGTATCGAAAGTAGTCTCTGTAAAACTCCTTGAATCGTTTGAGAAAGAAATCTCCCAACCGGTATCATAATGGAACCAACGAAAGACATACACGAAAATACCCACGATAAAGACGCCTTGATCAAAAAACTAAAAGAGGATGTTGCACGAGTCAATTCTGAGCTCTCAATATTCTATGAGCTTACTCAAGCAATGCGTACCACGCTGCATCTCGACGAAGTCTTTTATATCATTCTAACGGCAATCACGGCACACCAAGGCCTAAGTTTTAATCGCGCCGGACTTTTCCTTATCGATTCTGAAACAAACTCAATCAAGGGGACGATGGGCATTGGCGCGATTAGCGGAGAAGAAGCCAATCAGATATGGCACTGGATTGAAGAGAAAAAACGAGATCTCTACGATCTTATCCATGAATACCATCGGATCCAACAATCACCGAACAAACCAAAGTTTTTCGAATTGGTTAAATCAATCTCTTTCCCGCTCACCAGCGCAGCCGGAATAATCTATGAAGCATTCTCTGAGGGTATGACTCTGCACATCGATCAAACTAAAGCGCATGAATTACAGAATGACCCATTAGTAAAAATATTTAAAACAGAAAATTTTGTTATTGTGCCTTTATGGGCTCAAGATAAAATCATCGGGGCTATCTTTGTCGATAATTTCGTAACGAAAAAACCAATCACGGGGCCAGAAATAAAAATCCTAAACATGTTTACTTCTCAGGCTGCCTTAGCAATTGAAAATTCAAGAATCTATGAAACAACGCTGACAAAATCTCATACAGATTCTTTGACTGGTCTCTGGAACTATGGTTATTTTCAGTACCGCCTTGATGAAGAAATTGAAAGTGCTGCTCAAAAAAATAGTACTGTCGCGCTTCTCATGCTAGACCTCGATAATTTCAAAAAATACAATGACGCCTTTGGGCACATGGAAGGAGACAGGGCTTTGGGAGAAGTCGCAAAAATCCTAAAAACCATCTCGCGGAGAAATGACATTACATGCCGCTATGGCGGAGAAGAATTCGCGGTAATTCTGCCCAACACAAAAAAGGAAGAAGCAATCGCTATCGGAGAACGCATTCGATCTACAATCGAAAATGCTCGGCAAACATTTCAAACTACCATAACTGTTAGTGTCGGTACAGGCGTCTTTCCTGCTGACGCCCAGAATAAAGAAACACTGATAAAAATAACTGACATGCGCCTCTACAAGGCAAAATCGAGTGGGCGCAACGTAGTGATTTCTGAATAACAATAACGCCATGGCTGACCTAATAGCGCGTTTCAATTGGGTTGATTTGTTTATTCTGCTTTTGCTCGTAAGGCTTATCTACAGCGCCACAAAAAGCGGCTTCGTGAATGAATTTTTTAAGTGCTTGGGTATCATAACAGGCGTTTTCTTTGCTTGCCATTTCTATGGTAAAGCTGCCGGATTTGTCGCAAAAAATACGCCACTTCCTCTTCAAACCGCCCAAACTCTATTTTTCTGCGGCATAAGCTTACTCACTGTAGCTGTCTTTCGTTGGTTCCGTTTAATAGTTGTAATTCTCTTTAAGATAGAACCTCATTATCTCATTGAACGCTGGATCGCAATGTTTTTAAGCATTATCCGCTGTGCTTTTATCGCTGGTTTCCTCTATGTCGCATTTTTTCTGGCAGGATTCTCATATCCCATTCAATCGATAAAGAATTCCAGTTTCTTTCTTTTGCTCCGCGATCTTGTACCATCATACTACTCAACAACATACCATGCGCTCTATGCGAAAATCACCTCACGCGCGCAAGGAACCATAAACCAGGAGGTGCTATCCTATTATGAGATTAAAAACAATCTACCAGCTGGCAATAGCTCAGGGGATAAAAAACGACCCCAGAGGAGAAAGAAGGATTAAAGAACTTCTTGCGGGCGTACAAAAAAGCTACGGCGAGCTTCCTGAGAGCGAAAAAAAATACTTTGACCAGGAACAACTCATAAACCCGTTCAACGATACGCGAATTATTTTCGGAAACCCTGTAGCAGAAATTAGGCACATACTCGTTGGCGTTGATATTCAAGGAGTTGAACTCCTCCTCGCGCGTACCCTCATTCAGCAAGGAGAAAAAATCGACCTCGTTCTTTCCCATCACCCCGAGGGAAAAGCTTTTGTCAATTTCTATGACGTTATCAATCTGCAAACTGATTTATTCCAAAAACAAGGCATTTCTATGGCGATTGCCGAAGACTTGGTACACCAGAGACTTTCTGAAGTAGAGAGGAAAACCATCGCAGCAAACCATAACCGCACTTACGATATTGCCCGCGCGCTGAATATCAATATGCTTTCGGTGCACACCCCATGCGATAATATGGCCTTCACTTACGTAACCGAACTCTTCGAGAAAAAGAAACCAAAAACCCTCGAACGTATCATTGAACTCCTGTTGCTAGTTCCTGAATATGAAGATGCGGCAAAAGGCGGCCGCCCACCAATGATTTTGAACGGACAAAAATCATCCAGAACAGAAAAAATCTATGTTGACTTTACCGGAGGGACTGAGGGGCCGGCAGCAATATACCCAAAGCTCACAGAACGCGGTATCGATACGATTGTCGGAATGCATTTTTCTGAAGAACACTACCAAGCGGCAAAAGCGAGCGGCTTACACCTTATAGTTGCTGGACATATCGCTTCGGATAATCTCGGAATCAATATTTTCCTCGATGAACTTCACAAGCATGAAAAGATATCCACCCTAGAATGTAGTGGGTTTCGCAGATTTACGCATAAACAGAACAAAACAAAATGAGCATTCCCCAGCAGATTATCGATGAAATACAGGATAAAACTGATATCGTAGAACTTATTTCGAGTTATCTTCCGCTAAAAAAAGCCGGAAGAAACTTTAAAGCCTGCTGCCCTTTCCATACAGAAAAAACACCTTCATTCGTAGTGAGTCCGCAAAAACAAATTTTTCACTGCTTTGGATGCGGAGCAGGAGGAGGAAGCATCCAGTTTGTAATGCAGCATGAAAAAGTTGGCTTCCCGGAAGCGGTAGAAATGCTGGCAAAAAAGCTTTCAATCGCCATTCCAAAAACCCTCTCGCCACAAGAAACATTCAAAGAAAACCTCTGGAAGCTGAACCACCAAGCAATTGAATTATACGAAAAAAATCTCTGGCAGACTCCCGAAGCTCACAGTGCACTCGACTATCTGCAAAAACGCGGATTGAAACCAGAAACGATCAAGGAGTTTCACTTGGGATATGCCTCTCGGACACGCGATCAACTCCTTCAGTATATGCGGCGTAATAATATCAGTATTTCGCTTCTTGCCCAAGCGGGCTTGATCACTGCAACACAACAAGGTGGATATATCGATGCGTTCCGAGAAAGAATTATCGTGCCGATTTTTGATATGAAGAATCGGGCTGTCGGATTTGGGGCGCGGAGAACAGCAAACCAAGAATCTCTCCCAAAATACATCAATACACAAGAAACTCCGGTATTCACGAAGCGGCATAACCTTTTTGGGTTAAATTTTGCCAAAAATTCGATTAGCGAAAAGGATGCCTGTATTATCACCGAAGGATACTTTGATATGATCATCCCGTACCAGGAAGGCATCCAAAACATCATCGCTTCTTCTGGTACCGCGCTCACAACCGAACAAATTCAACTCGTGAAACGATATACCAATAATGTCTTTCTGGTCTATGACAGCGATACCGCCGGAGAGCAAGCCTCGCTCAGAGCCATTGATTTGATGATCGAACAGGGGCTGAATGTCCGAGTTGTTTCTCTTCCTCAAGGAGAAGATCCAGCATCATTTGTTCAAAAATATGGTTCAGAAAAATTTAACACCCTACTGAAAGAAGCGCCTGATTTTTTTCTATACAAAACAGTATATCTTAAGAAAAAGTACGGAACAAAAGATATCCAAAAGAAAGCATTGATCGTAAATGAATTGCTCGAAACGCTGATGAAATTTCCCAATGAAATTGTCCGCTATGAATATTTGCGTATTTTAGCTCAAAGCCTCTCGACAAGCGAAGACGCTTTAAAAAATGAGTTGAAAAAAAAACGAGCCCTTTTCGATGAACGTCCCTTGCGCGTTCAAGAACCTCGACCGTCTCGATTCAAAGAAATGAAACCTCTCGAAAAAACCATCCTCCAGGCAATCTTATCCAATAGTCATTTTTGCTCCATTCTGGCGAAACGACTCTCTCTGGATGATTTTGAAAGTCTTCTTGCTCAAGAAATTTTTTCTGCTATTATACACTATCTTAATCAAAACCAAGGTTTTGAGTTAAATCGGTTTCTCGCAACGATTACTGACCAGGACAAAAATGACATAATCACAGCGATCTTAATCGATGCGAATGAACTGAACGAACAAGAATTACTCGAATCACTCAAGGCGCTTGAGCGTAACCGAAAGAAGAAAATACGTCACTCTTTAAAAAAACAGATTCAAGAGGCCGAAGAGATAGGCAACACACAACTCCTAAAAGATCTAATCAATCAATATCAAGAGCTGGTGAAAACCAAACATTGAGTTAGAGAAGCAAAAAAACAAGACAGGAATGGAGAAGGAGAAAGATGGTTAAAAAAAGCCTGGAACATAACATTACGCAATTAATTGCTCTCGGAAAGAAAAAAGGATACCTCACATACGATGAAATTAATCATTTTCTCTCGGAAGACGTTACCTCTCCAGAAGAACTCGACGTAATTTTTGAAAGACTGGATAGCCAGAATATCAGCATTCTCGATTCTGAAGAAGTAAAAGAATGGGAAAAAAAGCAGGCAAAACATACAGAGGCAGCCCCCACCCCTGGACTTGATGACCCGGTAAAAATGTACTTAAAGCAAATGGGACAGATCCCGTTACTTTCCCGCGATGAAGAAATACGTCTCGCCAAACAAATAGAGGAGAAAGAAAGAATTCTTCGCGAACATGTCCTTAAAACCGGGGTGGCAAAAGATGTCTATATGTCTTTGGCCAAACAAATCTTGACGGATGAAGTCAACATTGATGATGTAGTAAAAGGAGAGATAAAATTTCGTGACAAAGCTCTTAAAAAAGTAAAAGACCTCACAAAACGACTTGCTCGGATTCGGAGCGGCCGTGATGCATCGCATCTTCTCATGCAGTACAATTTCACGATAACGGTTATCGAAGAAACCATTATCCAGCTACGTTCCACCATTAGAAATTTTGAATCTATTGAAAAAAAATGGAACGCCATAAAACAGAAAAAAAGAAAATCGAAACATCCGAAAGGCCGAACTGAATCATTCGCGGCATTAAGCCGGGAACGCAGAAAATTAGCGCTCCGGATGGGCATTCCACTCGATGAGCTGAAACTTTTTTACAAAGAGATTAGCAAACATCAGCATGAATACAACAAAGCAAAAAAGATGCTCGTAGAAGCGAATTTGCGCCTTGTAGTCAGTATTGCAAAAAAATATATCAATCGAGGACTTTCGTTTCTCGATCTTATCCAAGAAGGAAACATCGGACTGATCAAAGCGGTCGACAAATTTGAGTACAAACGGGGCTACAAATTCTCTACATATGCAACTTGGTGGATACGGCAAGCAATTACCAGGGCCATAGCGGACCAGGCACGAACCATACGTATTCCAGTTCATATGACTGAAACAATCAACAAAATCATCCGCATTTCGCGCCTCTATCTACAGGAACGGGGGAGAGAACCGACCACCGAGGAACTATCAAAAGAAATCAAGATGTCAATGGGGAAGATTAAGGAAATTCTCAATGTCTCTCAACAACCAATCTCGCTTCACACCCCAATAGGAGACGAAGGAGATACTCATTTAGGAGATTTTATCGAAGACAAAAAAGCGGTATCCCCAGCAAATGCAACCGTCTATTCGATGCTCAAAGAAGAAATTAAAGGATCCCTGGACACCTTGACCGACCGGGAACGCCGTATACTCCAGCTGCGTTTCGGCCTTGAAGATGGAACTGCTAAAACCCTAGAGGAAGTAGGAGCCATCTTCCATGTTACCCGAGAGAGAATTCGACAGATTGAAGCAAAAGCATTGCGGAAACTACGCCATCCAACTCGCTCCAGAAAACTGAAAGTATTTCTCGAACTTACCAATTCACACAAAAGGATATAATGCATCCTATACTTTGCAAAATTGGCCCATTCACTCTCTACACCTATGGATTATTCGTTGCCGCAGGAATCCTCCTGGGTTATTTGATTGCACTGAAGAACGCCCCAAAATACTCAATACCCCAAACGGTAGTTTCTGACCTTACCTTTTGGGCCATTCTCGGTGGAATACTATTTGCAAGATCCTTTTATATCTTACTCAATTTCTCCGATTTCCTGGAACACCCTGGATCATATGTCCTTTCTTCCGCTGGCTTTGTATTTTATGCTGGACTCATTGGCGGCATCTTCATAGTTTTTCTTTTCGCAAAATACAAAAAATTATATTTTTTCCGCCTCCTAGATTTATATGCTCCCAGCCTGGCCATAGGACATGCCTTAGGAAGAATTGGATGCTTTGCCTATGGTTGTTGCTACGGAAAACCCACGAATAGCATTTTTGGCCTCCGCTTTCCTGTTCAATCTCCGGCTGGAATGGGAGGAACAAAGGTTCTCCCCACACAGCTTTTTGAGTCAGGTGTTTTATTCCTCATTTTCTTCTTGCTCACTCGCAAGATGCGCTCTACCCTGCCGCCGGGAATACTCTTTGCTTCCTACCTAAGTCTCTATAGTTCTTCTCGGTTTCTCCTCGAATTTCTCCGAGATGACCCTCGTGGAGAATGGCTTTTTCTTTCCACATCACAATGGTTTTCCATAATACTATTTCTCGCCGCATTCGTCTTCCGACATTACATAAACAAAAGCGCACTCTCATGAAACACAAATCGATCAAAATAGCCTTTGCACAGCTTAACAGCACGGTAGGAAATTTCTCAGACAATGCGGCAAAAATCATTCATGCAATTAACCGAGCAAAAGAAGAAAAAGCAAAAATAGTCATCACCCCCGAACTTGCCGTTTGTGGCTACCCGCCAGAAGATCTTATCTTCAAAGCGGAGTTTTTAAAAAAAAATAAAATATATTTGAAAAAAATTGCCCGTTCTACACGAGGTATTATGGCGATCGTCGGCTTCGTGAACGCACAAAAAAAACACCTCTATAATGCAGCCGCGATCATCTGGGACGGAAAAATAGTGGCCCTCTATCATAAAATCATGCTCCCGAATTACAGCGTTTTTGATGAAAAACGCTACTTTTCACCAGGCACAACTATCCCTATCTACCTCTGGAACAATCTGAGATTCAGCATTACTATCTGTGAAGACATCTGGACAGGCGACTATTGCTTTAGCCAAATAAAAAAACATGGACCATTAGATTTTCTCGTCAACATTTCCGCATCTCCATTCTATCGGGGAAAGGTGCGGTTAAAAGAAAAAATTCTTCGTCAGCGCGCCCAGTTCTTACGCTGCCCAATCTATTACTGCAATCTCGTTGGAGGACAAGATGAAATCGTATTTGATGGAGGAAGTATGGTCGTTTCAAAAGAAGGCAACATACTCCACCGGGCGCAAAGGTTTCAAGAAGATTTTTTCCTCTTTAATACCGAAAAACATAAGCCACGGCTGTTAGAAAAAGATACGATCACGGAAACATACCAAGCGCTCCTCTTAGGTATTCAGGATTACCTAAAAAAGAATGGATTCAAAACAGTAGTCATCGGCATCAGCGGAGGAATAGATTCAGCCGTAGTGGCTGCGCTGGCTGTGTATGCTTTAGGAAAAAATCGGGTATATGGATTGTTAATGCCTTCAAAATATACGTCAGTGGAAACATTGCGTGATGCAAAAATCCTATGTAAAAACCTTGGTATTTCCTATGCGCTTTTCCCTATTACCAAAATACTCGAGAAATACACAACTATCATGGAAAAAAACTTCTCCTTTGTGAAACACGGCCTCACTGAACAAAACTTACAGGCGCGGATCAGAGGAACTATGCTTATGGCTTTCTCAAATCAGAAAAACTGCCTTGTGCTGAACACCGGAAATAAGAGTGAGTTATCCGTTGGTTATTGCACCCTTTATGGCGACATGGTTGGAGGATTTGGGGTTCTCAAAGATGTCTACAAAACAACGGTCTATGAACTTGCTCGTTTCATAAACCAACAACACAACGGCAGAGTTATTCCTGTCTCAATCGTCAAACGTGCTCCCTCAGCAGAGCTGAAACCGAATCAAAAAGATGCAGATGATATCCCGCCTTATAGTACTCTTGACAAAATATTAAAACTCTATATCGAGAAAAATCTTGCTTTCAAAGAAATTGTCCGAGAAGGCTTTTGTAAAACAGTGGTGCAACGCGTCATTACATTGGTGGATCGCAATGAATACAAACGTAGGCAAGCCCCGCCTGGAGTAAAGATCACACCCATGGCTTTTGGAAAAGACAGGCGGATGCCCATCACCAACCAATTTTTAGATGAGCCGTGACGATGATGCGGCGCAAGATATCCAAACTCCGAAATGTTGCCATTCAGCTTTCTTATGACGGAACGAATTATTTTGGATGGCAAATCCAGAATCGAGACGCCAAACAAACCGTTCAAGGAGAACTAGAAAAAGCTCTTGCGAAGGTATTCGCCATACCGATAACCACAAAGGCGGCAGGAAGGACTGATCGTGGAGTTCACGCAAAAAATCAAATAGTGAGCTTTCCAGTAACCACGTGGATGAATCCCTTAAAAATCAAAAACGCCCTTTCTGCATCTTTGCCGCCTGATATCCAAATAAATCAAGTATATTTCAACAAGAAAGATTTTCATGCGCGATTCAGCGCACGGGCAAAAATATACCGATATCATATTCTGAATCGCAAGAAACCTGATGTTTTTCTACGTAATTTCTCTTGGCATGTCCGAGAAAAACTTGACATGAAGGTCATGCAACAGGCAGCAAAAGCCTTCGTAGGAAAGAAAGATTTTCGCTCCCTTATTAACCAATATGAGCCGGATGAGAAAAGCACGCGCATCGTACACTATATATCTATAAAAAAACGAAATCCCTACCTGGTGATCGAAATTAAAGCAAATAGTTTTCTCCGGGGTATGGTTCGTAATATTGTGGCGCTTCTCGTAGAAGCAGGATTACACCAAAAAACGCAAAAAGACATACACCGGTTACTTTTTAACCGCCGGCGAGATCACTTTTTCCAATCAGCGCCGCCACAAGGACTCTATCTAACGAAGGTGTTTTACTCATGAATATCTCTTCGCGCTCGATAGAACGAATTGCGCTCTATACTCTTTTTGGCTTGATTGTATTCTTTCAATTGGTTCGATTCGCTTCACTGCCACAATTCATCGATGATTTTTTTCACCTCCATGCTGCTGGAAACTTCTTAAAAATAGGCGGCTGGAGTGCAATAAGTTTCTGGGATTACGCCCCAGCCGGAAGAGTAAACCTCTATCCGCCATTCTATCACATGTTTCTTGCGCTATTCCTCAGTCTGGGTATCGAAAAAATAATACTCCTGCAACTCAGTGCCACTGCAATTGCACTTGTATTTTTTTTCAGCCTTTTTTTTGCTACAAAACAGATATTTGGGCGTAAAGTAGCCTTTTTTTCCCTGCTGTCTACATTCAGTTCTTTCTCTTTCTATACATCGCTCTGTGCCAACATCCCGGCAACTTTAGGATTAATTTTTATTCTCCAAACAGTAGCAGCAATCCATCGGAAACATCAGAAAACAGCCTTTATCTTCTGTTTACTCACCCTCTATACCCATGCTGGACTCTCCTATGCCTTTCTTAGTTCGCTCATCGGATACGCTTTTTTCTCTAAAGAATATAAAATTTTGCGCACAGCGTTCTTGGCTATCCTCGGCGCCAGCCCTCTCATGATACACCAACTGCGCCACCTTCATTACTTTCATCCTGTATATCTTTCGGAAAATGCGGAATTTTCAATAAACATTCTCCATGTCGGAATTGCCCTTTTTGGTAGTTTCTGCATTTTCTCCCGAAATACCAAAAATCAATGGCCTATTTTCTTTACCCTGGCCCTTTTCTGCATTTTCATTCGCTATCCTTTCCGGTTCTTCTCCGGACAAGGTCTTCTCGGTATCATACTTATCTCAAGCATAACTATAGTACAAATTCTGTCTCGCTTACCCAGAAAACCCCTCCAAAATGTTGCTTATTCCGTCTTGACTCTGTCCATCTTCTTCGGCAGCTCAACAATCACCCCTTATGATCAGAAGAAATTCACTCTCTATGCTTCAACATTTTCACGAATTACCGCAAACTCTTTCCAAAACTCAATCCATTTTAACTCCCTCTATTTTCCAAAAACATACTCAAGAATCAGGACTATCATTGAGCAAAACACAGACACCAAGGACATTATTGCGTCAAATAACGCAATAATTGCAATAATTCTCGGAAGTCTCTGCAATAGAGCAACTACAACTTCCGTGTTTCCCGAAATAAAACCTTTTCTCCCAGAAAAAAATAGCTACCAAGCTGCTCGCTTACTCATCTGGATTAAAAACCCGAGCGATAATGCAACAGAAACCCAAAAACGACTCTACCAGGAAAAAAACTTACACCTCCAAAAGATAGCAGAAGATGATTTTTCGTACATCTACTATAACCCCAATTATCAAAAAGCAAAAATCCCAAAACCGCAGATAAGTTTTTTTACGCTTTTCGGGATATCCTTCTGCCTTGGATGCCTGATGATCTATTTGCGCCGAAGAAACTAAATGAAAATATTTGCTTTACAGAGCAAGAAAATATCCTATAATTATTAGCTAAGAAAACCAAAAATCACCGCAGACAATGGAAGAAAAAATTCAGAAGAAATCTGACGAAAGCTGGAAAAGCCAGGTAGAGAAAGAACGCCAAGAAACCCACGAAAAAGATCAGGTTTTCCACGAGCCGAATTTCATGCTCCTTATTTCTTCGCTCAGTATGCAAGCAATGATTGCGTTAGGCAAACTTGAAAATCCAGTAACTGGAAAAACCGAAGAAAACCTTGAACAATCACGGTTCCTCATCGATAGCATCTCGCTCCTTAAAGAAAAAACCAGCGGCAATCTGACTACAGAGGAAGAGAAGTTCCTCGATGATTCATTGTTTCATTTGCGGATGAACTATATTGAAACAAAACAAAACAAAACACCCGAAAAACCATGATTGACAAAAATCTATTGGAAATACTCGCATGCCCTGCTTGCAAAGGTGACGTAGAAATGCGCGACAATAAGATTGTGTGCAAAAAATGTTCGCGCAAATATCCAGTTCGCGACGGAATCCCTATCATGCTTATCGATGAAGCAGAAACAAACTAAAAAAGTCAAACTCCGAAAAATCCTCGTGATTAACGGACCGAATCTTGGCATTCTGGGAAAACGGCAACCGGAAATTTATGGCAACAAGACACTCCGGGGATTAGAAAAACAGTTGACCGCTGAAGCAAAGAAGCTTGCGATCCAAATAGAATTTTTCCAATCAAACCATGAAGGAGAAATTGTCGATACGATTAACGCGGCTCTTCATAGTTATGACGCACTTATCATTAATCCGGCAGCCTACACGCATACGAGCGTGGCCATCTATGATGCGCTCGCAAGTCTTGCAATGCCAATATTTGAAGTCCATCTTTCCAACATCTATGCCCGGGAAGATTTTCGACATACATCCTTCGTTTCAAAGATTGCCAAAGGGGTGATCTGTGGATTTGGTACGTACAGCTACACCTTAGCACTCCATGCAGCAAACAACTTCCTCGATACTATTCAAGCATAGAATTCAAAAAACCCTGTCTTGTCTGCAAAAACAAAAATGCCAGGGATTATTATTGGCCAACGTTGAAAATATATTTTATCTCACTGGGCTTGCAAATACTGAGGGATATCTTTTTCTTTCCTCAAGCAAAAAACCAATCTGGTTTACAGATTTCCGATACAGAGAGTTTGCCCGCAATAATCCGCTCGTTGAGACTGTAGTTTCTGAAAAACCAATCTTCGAAACAATTATCAACCGAATCGCACAACATCGCATCCGAACAATCGCCTTCGAAAAACACCATCTAACCTATTACACCTACCAACTGCTCCAAAAACAAAGCCAAAAGAAAAACCTAACGCTTGTACCAGCTGACGATCTCATCCTCAATCTTCGCCAGATAAAAGATTCAACGGAATTGGCAAAAATCATCCATGCCGTAGATGTAACTCGTTCTGGCTTTGATTTTGCGCAAAGCTTACTGTGCCCAGGAATCACTGAACAAACGCTCACCGTAGAAATAATACGCCTGCTTATGGCTGCCGCTGATTTGGAATTAGCATTTAAACCAATTATCGCTTACGGATGCCATTCAGCATTTCCACACCATAACCCTACGCCAAAACCGCTCAGGAAAAAAGAACCTATACTGGTTGACATGGGCGCCCGCTATCAAGGTTATTGTGCCGACTTGACAAGGATGTTTTTCTTGAGTAAAATGTCTAATTCTTGCAAGAGAATCGCTGACATTGTGCAAAAAGCTCGCGATCTGGCGATACGATCTGTCAAGCCAGGTAAAAAAATCTGTCAGATTGATCAAGCAGCACGAGAACACATCACCCGAAAAGGATACGGCAGGTTTTTTGGACATTCAACTGGTCACGGAGTCGGCATACAAGTGCATGAAAAACCATATGTAAATTCGCGTAATAACGATACGATTAAAGAAAATATGATTTTTGCTATTGAGCCAGCAATCTATTTGCCCGGAAAATTTGGCATACGCTATGAAAGCATGGTAAGAGTAACATCGACCGGCTGCCAAATACTCGACGAAGCAAAAACCAATATACAGATATCACAATAATTCGCTTATGTCATTAAGCATCGGGAGCATTAAACCAAGTATGGCGGTACGCATCGAGGATGAAATTTTTTATGTATTAGCCTGTGAACACGCAAAACTCGCAAGAGGGTCGGGTTTTGCAAGAGTACGCCTGAAAAACTTAAAAACACAGACCATTACAGAAAAAACGCTGCGTGACTCCGATACTATAGAAGAGATTGAAGTTGAAAAACGATTAATCCAATTCCTGTATCGGCAAGATATTCATTTCCATTTCATTGATTTAACGAATTATGAAGATCTGGTTTTCGATGAAGATCGGATCGCGGATCATTCAGTTTGGCTCAAAGAAAACCAAGAACTCTTAGGTCTATTCCATGAGAACAGTCTCATCTCATTTGAGATTCCTGTAACCCTAGAGCTAAAAGTTGCAGATACTGATCCTGGATATAAAGGTGATAGCGTGCGAGCAGGCCTCAAGCCAGCAATTCTCGAGACAGGAGTAACTATTCAAGTTCCTTTGTTTGTAAACAAGGGTGATGTCATAAAAGTCGATACCCAGAAAAAAGAGTACATTGCAAGAGTCTCCTCGTAAACAAGAGGGAGGAAAACAATGGATTTAAAACGGCTCAAAGAACTGCTCAGTTTCATGGATGAACATAAACTGATAGAACTGGAACTTGAAGAAGAAGGAAAAAAAGTTAAACTCAAAAAGGCAAGTTTTCCATCAGATGCTCCCATGCCGGTTATAGTACCTTCGTTCCAGCAGTCGCAAACAAACCAAATACAAAGTGAACCAAAATCAACAGAACCAGCAAAACAAGAAAATTTTATTGAGATTAAAGCGCCGATGGTAGGAACTTTCTACCGATCCCCCGCACCGAATGCTACGCCGTTTGTAGAACTAGGGAAGAAAATCAAGGCCGATGACGTTCTCTGCATCATTGAAGCGATGAAATTGATGAATGAGATCAAATCAGAAGTACGGGGAGAAGTTATCGCAATAAAAGTAGAAAACGGAGAACCGGTTGAATACGGTCAAGTTTTATTCATTATAAAACCTGAAACTGATGTTTAAAAAGATACTCATTGCCAACAGGGGAGAGATTGCGCTGAGAATCATCCGCGCCTGCCAAGAATTAGGAATTAAAACGGTCGTTGTCTACTCTGAAGCAGATAAAAACTCTCTGCCGGTACAACTCGCTGATGAAGCTATCTGCATTGGGGGTTCACGCCCTCAAGAAAGCTATTTGAATATCTCTGCTATCATCAGCGCTGCTGAAATTACTGACGCGGACGCGATCCACCCCGGGTATGGTTTTCTTGCAGAAAATGAACATTTTGCCGAAGTATGCCAATCATGTGGAATTAAGTTCGTCGGCCCTACTCCTCAAAATATACGAGCAATGGGTGATAAAATTCAAGCCCGAAAGATCATGAAAAAGAAAGGCGTCCCGGTGATTCCTGGAAGCCTCGAGCCCGTCAATACAAAAGATGAAGCCCTGACAATCGCGAAACAAATCGGCTATCCCGTTATCATTAAAGCCGCTGCCGGGGGCGGAGGAAGAGGAATGCGCATTTGCCACAGCGATATCCGCCTGGTCAGTGCATTTATTACCGCACAATCAGAAGCAGAAATCGCCTTTGGCAATTCTCAGGTCTACATTGAAAAATATCTTGAAAACCCACGCCACATTGAGATACAAGTCGCGGCCGATCACTACGGAAATTCCGTATATCTTTTCGAACGGGAATGTTCGATCCAGCGAAGACATCAAAAACTGATTGAAGAATGTCCTTCTCCGGCAGTTGATGTCAAACTGAGAAAAACTCTTGGTGAATATGCCCTCAAAGGGATCAAAGCAATAGAATATCAAACAGTTGGAACTATGGAATTCTTGATGGATAAAACAGGGAAAATCTACTTTATCGAGATGAATACCCGCATCCAAGTTGAACATACCGTTACCGAAGAAGCAACCGGAATTGATCTTCTGAAACTGCAGATCATACTTGCTGCCGGAGAAAAACTTAAATTGAAACAAGAGGATATCAAGTTGATTAATGCGAGCATGGAGTTTCGGATTAATGCCGAAGATTCGGAAAAAAATTTTATGCCTTCTCCTGGAAAGATACATTTCTTGCATCTTCCGGGAGGATTTGGCGTGCGCGTAGATACCCATATTTATAGCGGATACTCTATTCCGCCGTTCTATGATTCATTGATAGCAAAGCTGATTGTTAAAAATAAAACCCGCAAACTGGCTTTACACACAGCCAAGCGGTGTCTTGACGAATTTATGGTTGATCCGTTAAAAACAACAATTCCACTGTATAGGAAAATCCTCCAAGATGAAGATTTCATAAAAGGAAATTACAATACGGGCTTTCTCGATCGATACTTATCTAAAGGAGAAGAAAATGAATGAGAACTATTCCTCTGAATTGGGTGAAATTAAAATCCACAAGCGGCTGATTTCACAAATCGCATATATCGCGACATTAAAAGTTGAAGGAGTATCCTATCTTGCGTTTGCTGCCCAGAAAACAATCTCAAAAATTGCTGCGAAATGGAACCTTTGGAATCCAATACGCATCGATGTAAGCCGTGGCCCACGAATCGAAATTCCGGTTATTGTTAAATATGGATACAATGTTCCGGATGTCGCCTTTAAAATTCAAGAAACTGTTCTAAAGGACTTAACCAAAATGCTGAACATAGAAAATACGCACATAGTCGTGAAAGTCAAAGGCGTTGAGAAAGAGGAGGCGTGACGATGATAGTATTGGCGCAAATAGTATTTGCTCTCTTAGCACTGACCATGGGAACCTTTCTTATCCTCCTCCCAATACAGGGAGTTATTGAGGTCAAAATGTTCTCACTCATCATCCAAGCTGCCCAAGAAAATATCTATACGCAATCAGGGGTATGTTTGTCTGGAGCTCTCATCATTCTCCTTTGGCTACATTATACTCAGAAACAATTTGAAAAATTACGCCGTGAAAAAACCATTGTTTTTGAAAAACCTCTCGGAGAAGTAACAATCACCTTGAATGCCCTGGAAGATGTCGTCAAAAAAACACTCTGTGAACTTTCTGAAATCCGAGAAATCAAACCACAAATCATCGCCTCAAAGAAAGGGATTACTGTTGCCTTGCGAACTATGCTTTCTTCGGATGTAAATATTCCAGAAATAACTTCCCGAATTCAAATGTTGGTAAAAGACAAACTACAACAAATGCTTGACATCGAAGAAGATATCCTCGTGCGCATCGACATTAAAAAAATACTTTCGACTGATCAGAAAAAAGTTACCAAGGAAGAGGAAAACGAGAAAAAACCGCCTATCCCTTATCGAGAGTTTTAGTACAACGCGCACTAAAAATAAAAACAACAAGGAGGTATAAAATGTCTAGAGTGGCAATGCTTACTGGTGGCGGAGACTGCCCCGGCTTAAATGCTGTAATCCGAGCTGCTACCCGTACAGCCTTAAATAATAACTGGGAAGTACTCGGCATCAAGAACGGCTGGAAAGGAATGATCGAAAACAGCGCAATGCCGCTTTCATTAGAGTCTATTTCCGGAATACTCCCTCGCGGCGGAACTATCTTAGGAACATCCCGCACAAATCCCTATAAAAAAGAAAATGGCGTTCAGAAAGTAAAAGAAAATTTCAAGATGCTTAAAATAGACGCACTTATTGCTATCGGAGGAGAAGATACGCTTGGCGTTGCTCACAATCTCGCCAAAGAAGGACTTCCGATTATCGGAGTCCCAAAAACAATCGATAACGACTTGAACGCAACAGATTTCACTTTTGGGTTCGATACGGCAGTCAACATCGCAATGGAATGTATAGACCGAATCCATACAACCGCCGAAAGCCACCATCGAATCATGGTAATTGAAGTTATGGGGCGTCATGCGGGCTGGATCGCTACCTATGCCGGAATCTCCGGCGGGGCCGATTTTATCCTTATCCCGGAAATTCCGATCAACCTAGACGAAGTTTGTGCTGCAATTAAAAAACGACACTCCCGAGGAAAAACATTTAGTATTATCGTTGTTGCTGAAGGTGCTCAGTTTTCAGAAGAAACCAATGCAAAACAAGGCAAAGAAATATTACAGGATCACAGCCTTGATGATTTCGGACACGTAAAACTCGGTGGTATCGGAGACATGCTGGCAAAATGGATAGAAAAGGCAACCGGATTTGAAACTCGGACCACAGTATTGGGTCATATACAACGGGGAGGGACACCCACGGCATTCGACAGAGTTCTGGGCACTCGGTATGGGATAAAAGCGATGCAGCTTGTGATTGAGAGAAATTTCGGGAAAATGGTGGCACTCAAAGGAAACTCTATTGTCGCTGTTCCACTGCAAGAAGCAGTCAGCGAGCTCAAAACAGTAGACCGTGAATTATATAACATCGCTCAAACATTTTTTGGATAACTATGGAACAAATCATCAAACGCTCCCTTGCTCATCATAAACAAGCTTTCACTGACCTTAAGGATCTCTCTCTCCAGATAAAAAAAGCAGGGGAAACACTTGTGACGTCACTTCGTGCCGGAGGAAAAATTATTACCATGGGTAATGGGGGTAGCGCCGCAGACAGCCAGCATATGGCAGCCGAATTGGTCGGCCATTTTCAAAAAGAACGGCGCCCGTTTCCCGCCTTAGCCCTTACAACGAACAGTTCTACCATCACTGCACTTGGAAACGACTACGGCTTCGATCTTATATTTGCGCGGCAATTAGAGGCCCTGGGAACTGCCCCTGATGTAGTGATCGCGTTCTCAACCTCGGGGTGTTCAGCAAACATTATCCAAGCTTTAGATGTGGCAAAAAGAAAGCATCTTACTTCGATTGGTATCTTGGGAAAGAGCGGAGGAAAAATAAAACACCTTGTTGACCAACCAATTATTGTGAAACACCACGATACGCCGCGTATCCAAGAAATGCATATTCTTATCGTCCATATCCTCTGCGAGATCATTGAAGAAAAAATATCGTAGCAAGAACCATGGGCACAAAAATCCTACCAAGAAACCGGCTTGTGCCTACAATAAAAAATCTGAAAGCTTCCGGAAAAAAAATAGTATTCACGAATGGCTGCTTTGACTTGTTACATCCTGGACACATAAAAATACTCAAACAAGCAAAAACACATGGCGATGTTCTCATCGTCGGATTAAATTCAGATAAATCGATACAGCGGCTGAAAGGACCCACTCGGCCCATTCTCAACCAACAATCCCGGAGTGAACTCATTGCCAGCATTATCTTTGTCGATTTTGTAGTTGTTTTTACTGAGCCTACACCTTTGCGCCTCATTAAAATCATAAAACCTGATGTACTGGTAAAAGGGGGAGATTGGCAGAAAGAACGAATTGTTGGAGCCGATTTTGTGCAAGCATACGGAGGTAAAGTAGTGCGCGTTCCACTCAAGGAGACATTTTCTACTTCGGCGTTAATTGCAAAAATATTGGCTGCTTCATCGACAAAAAATTCTGGCGCATGAAACCTGCCGATCATCTCCAAAAACGCATATTCCGGATTCTTGACGTCAATTATAACCGGGCAAAAGAAGCACTCCGAACGTTCGAAGACATTAATCGCTTTGTGTTAGAAAATAAAATAGTAACCCGTACTGCAAAAAGATTACGCCATGCGCTGAGTGAGATTTTTTCTAAGAAAAATCTCTTGGCGCACATGGTGACACAACGCAATGCCGCAAAAGACATAGGCAAAAAAACCGATTCTCTTGAAATGGATAGGATCGATCTCCATGATATAGCACTGGCTGCACTCAGCAGAGCAAAAGAATCACTGCGAGTACTTGAAGAACTGATGAAAATTATTCATAAAAAAGATGTTTCGCAATTAAAAAATATACGCTATAATATATACTCTCTGGAGAAAAAGTTCATGAAAGAGTGGTCTTCTTTATTTCATCATAGATAGCATTCGCTGAAAAAATAGGCCATCATTGACGGATGAAAAATCATCCAAGTAAGCATGATTTTTTGACCCAGTGAAATAAAAAGCACACAGCTTTTTGTTTTCAAAAGATATAAAATTTGTGATTTCTTGAGAGAAGCGTCTTAATAATCAATGGAAAATAAAACTCTCCGATATATTGCCCAACGTGAAAACATACCACAGAAAGAATTAGATAGAAATCTTCACGAAGGCACTCTCGTCATACTCAAGAATCGACTGCATACCATTGCTCCTATTGCGATTGGGAAAGGAGCAACAATCAAAATCAATACAAATCTTGGTGCTTCAACAAATAAGGCAAGCCTTATATATGAATCACAAAAGCTTGATGCCGCTATCCGCGCCCACGCGGATACAGTGATGGATTTGACCGTCGGAAAATCAATCCGCCGGGTGCGAAAAATAATCATGAAGAAATCTCCGATCCCGGTTGGAACAGTTCCTATTTATGAAGCAGCCCAGGAAGCAAAAGAAAAAAAAGGATCATTTGAAAAGATGAATTTCGACGATTTTATGCGGATATTCATCCAGCAAGCACAAGAAGGGGTTGATTTCTTCACGATTCATAGCGGAATTACGAAAAAAATCATCGAATACCTCCAGAAGAACCCCCGGAAAACAAGTATAGTTTCACGGGGAGGAGCTTTAATCGCGCGATGGATTCTTTCAAATAACAAAGAAAACTTGCTGTACGAAAATTTCCCGGCTATCGTTTCTGTCGCAAAAAAATACAATATCGCCCTGAGCCTCGGTGATGGAATGCGCCCGGGATCACTCGCAGACTCCCTTGATTACGCTCAGTTACAGGAATTATTCAATCTGGGTGAGCTCGCTGCTTACGCGCATTCGCAAGGAGTTCAGGTCATCATCGAAGGCCCAGGACATGTACCCTTTGATCAAATAGCCACTCAAATAAAGCTTGAAAAAACAATTTGCAAAAACGCTCCGTTTTACGTATTAGGCCCTTTGGTCATTGACCGTGCCGCAGGTTTTGATCATATCGCTTCGGCGATCGGCTCTGCTCAAGCAGCCTTTTATGGAGCAGATTTTCTCTGTGTTGTGACCCCCAAAGAACATCTTGCCCAACCAGGACCAAAAGACATTTACACAGGAACAGTTGCCTCAAAAATAGCAGCTCATGCCATCAATGTTATACGAAAAAAAGAGTTAATGAATCAAGAGGCGCTTCTTTCGCGCGCACGCAAAGAAAGAGACTGGGAGCAGCAAGTTTCCCTAAGCCTCTTTCCTGAAGAAGCCAGAAAGCATAGCAAGAACAAGGAAAAACTCGATACCTGCAGCATGTGTGGCCAATACTGCGCGTTCAAGTTGCTTGAAAAAAATGAGGTATAAAATAAAATAAAAGAATGTGCGGGCGTAGTTCAGTGGCAGAACATTAGCTTCCCAAGCTAAATATGGCGGTTCGATTCCGCTCGCCCGCTTGGATCTGAAAAAAGTGAAAAAATATTATTTCACCCTATATGTACTCATGACATTTCTGTTGGCAGGATGTGCAAGCGTCCCAACTACAAAAACACCAAAAAGCACTCGTAGTCTTCCTGCAACTGAATATATCTGGCCTCTTGAAGGAAGAGTAATAGTTCGCTATGGAGAAAAAATAAATCATATTTCCAGTAACGGCATCGATATCAAACCCAATAATTCGGTAGCAAACGCAATCAAGAGTGGTTCGGTAAAATTTTCCCGTTATTTGAAAGGATACGGCAAGACAGTCATCATTGAACATACAAGCGGCATTTCTTCGGTCTACTCCAATCTTTCTGAAATCTACGTCAAAGAAGGAAAATACGTTACCCAGAAAACACCCTTGGGAACAGTGGCAAAAAACATGTATTTCCACTTTGAAATACGTCAAAATGGGATCCCGCAGGATCCCCTGAAATATCTGCCATGAAAATATTTATTGGCCGAGAAAACGAAATAGACCTCTTGCGCAAGCGGATCGCCGCCTTCCTAGAAGGCTATCGACAAAATATCGCCATCATCGGAAAAACCTTAGTAGGAAAAACATCTCTACTCCAGCGGGTAACAAGAGAAAGCCTCCCCAATACCTTAACTTTATTTATTAATACTGAACACACGACATATAGAGCCTTTATCAAAAAAACCTGCTTTGCGCTCTTACATTCCTTTCTTGCATCCAAAAATATCCAGCAAGCGGATATATTCGATCTCGACCATGCACTCGCTGAAGCAGAAAAAAGCATTCCCCAAACTACGGAAATGCTCAAAAATGCCATCAATCAGAAAGAAAATATTGAAATGCTTACTGCCGCTCTCGATACCTTCCTCAAGGAAAATCCCTGTAAACTGATCATCGTAATTGAAAACTTTGTAGCGCTTCAGTCATATTCAAAAAAAATATTCACACAACTGGCAAAGTATATCCTCACCCAGAAAGACATTATGTATATCATCACTTCTTCGCAAACAAGAGAAGCACTCAAGGCTCTTTCAACTGATCTGAACTTACTCTTCGGCAATTTTGAGATTATCCACTTAACCAATCTTTCCTACAAAGACAGCGAAACCCTCTTAACGCTCAATGCCGAAGCAATGCCGGAACTTTTTACCAAATTTCTTGTAGATATTACTGACGGCCATCCCTATTACCTATCATGCGTTGCGAATACATTGCGAAACCTACAGATTAAGGACTGGTCCAACGATATCTTTATTAAAGTGTTGGCGGAAATCTTCTCAAATGAATACTCGATCCTGTATCAATTGTTTAATACCCGGATTCAACTCATTCAGAATGCATTCCGCGCTGATGACGACATAATCTCAACCCTCCTTGTAATTGTTTCAGGCTACAAACGGATGCGTGAGATCGCATTTATGCTGAAAATTGACACCAATACTGCCCGAGTACGCCTGGCAAAACTTGCAGAGGAGGATATTATTGGAAAATCCGGTGCGCTGTACCACGTAACCGATACGCTATTCGCTGTCTGGCTCGATTGCGTATTGCGACAGCAGATCGAATTCCCTCACAGCGAAGAGCAGATGCAAAAAAATATTCAGCAAGCAATCCTCGAAAAAATCTCTGTATTTAAAGAAACTTGCGCCCGAAGCAAGCTCGATCGAATCGTCGAGCTTATCCACCTCTTTAAAGATGATACGATTAATCTCGGAAAGAAAAATATAATCCTGCCACAAATACAAAAATATAAAGTTATCCCTTCTGGAAATGAAAATATGTCATTTATTATTGGGGAAGGACGACAATATCTCATTGTTGCCCTCAAGAATGGTCCAGCAAGCGAGAACGATATTACCGAATTCGCCAACCGCTGTAGTTACTTCCGAAACAAGCAACTGAAAAAGATTTTAATCAGCACAAACAACACCACCGATTCATCACGATTGCTGGCAAAAGAAAAAAAGTTGTTACTCTGGGAAGAGCATGAAATCAACGCCTTACTCCGATTATATAACAAGTCTATCCTGCTATGAAAATTATTGTATTATCCGACACGCACATGCCGACTGCCTCTACAAAATTGCCTCATCGAGTAACTCAAGAATTGAAAAACGCAGATTTGTGCATCCATGCTGGAGACTTCACGGCCAAAACAGTTTTGGAAGACCTGAAAAAATACTGCCCGGTCACCTGCGTCCATGGCAACATGGATGATGATTCAATCAAACGCGAATGTCCAGAAACAACAACAACGATCATCGAAAATGTTAAAATAGGAATCTTTCATGGTCATGGCTCTTCCGATAAAATACTCGACCATATCAAAAACACATTCCAGGAAAAAATGCATATTTATATTTACGGACATACGCATAAGGCCTTAGCGCTGCACCGGGATGGATCGCTGTTTTTTAACCCCGGATCACCGACTGACCACATATTCGCTGAATATAATTCTTATGGTATCTTAGAAATTAGCAATGGGACAATCAGTCAAAAAATTATACACATTGAATAGACTCTGGGCCCCTTGGAGGCTCACCTATATTCAGACTTCTGGAGAAAAAGGAAAGAAGTGCGTGTTTTGCCGGGCTGCCCATTCTAAAAATGACACACAGAATCTGATCTTACTGCGAAAAAAATTGACTTTTTCTTTACTGAATCTCTATCCCTATAATAATGGGCACTTACTTGTTCTTCCATACCGCCACATCAATGATATCACTTTACTCTCTCAGGCTGAACAAAGAGAGTTGTTCGCGCACATACAGCTACTTGTAAAAATTAGTAAAAAAGTATTGAGACCGCACGGATTTAATATCGGCATAAACCAGGGCTCTATGGCTGGAGCGGGAATACAAAATCATATCCATATTCATATCGTTCCGCGCTGGAAGGGCGACACGAATTTTTTACCCATAATTGCCAATACAAGAGTGATCTCTCAATCACTGAATGACCTCCAAACACGAATGAAAAATGCACTGCGAAAACACAAATAACCAACGAGCGGCATATGCCACTCACCCTGAATTCTCCCGGGGAAGGAGATATGCCGAAGACGAACATCTGTACCGGAATATCTACCAAAGAGACCGCGACAGAATCATCCATTCATCAGCGTTCCGCCGACTCGAACATAAAACACAAGTTTTTATCTTTCGGGAAGGGGATTATCGAAAACGTCTCACGCATACTCTTGAAGTAGCTCAAATTGCTCGTACCATAGCTCGCTCTTTGGGATTAAACGAAGATCTTACCGAAGCAATCGCCTTAGCGCATGACGTTGGGCATACTCCTTTTGGACATGCCGGAGAAGATGTCTTAAAAAAATTACTCCAGGATCAGGGTGGATTCAACCATAACTTACAAGGGTTACGCATCGTTGATTTCCTTGAGAAAAAATACCCAAACTTTCCCGGATTAAACCTCACCTGGGAAGTACGCGAAGGTATCGCCAAGCATTCAACCCGCTATGATAATCAGGCGATGCTGCAAGATTTTCCAGAGTTAAATCTAAAAGAAATGCCAACACTGGAAACACAAGTTGTCGACATTGCCGATGAAATTGCCTATGACAATCACGACCTCGACGATGGAATACGAACTGGTCTCATACACGAGAACAAACTGGACCAAGTTGAATTCTGGCACCGAACCAAAGAACTACTCAAAAACAAATATCCGACTGCAGATAAAGAAATTCTGCACTATATCATCATCCGCACGCTCATTAATGAACAAGTAACAAACCTCATAGAAAATACAAAAAAACTCATTCTCGATAATGCCATTACTTCCTGGGAGAAGGCAAAGCTTCACCCGAGCCGACTCGTTGATTTCAGCGATCCGATAAAACGGATACGCGCTCCTTTAAAACAATTTTTATGGGATAATCTTTATTTACACTGGAAAGTGCTTCGGATGACGGAAAAAGCGAAAACAATACTAGAGTATCTATTCCGAAGCTACTTTGAGAATCCGAATATGCTTCCACCGGATTTCCAGGAACGAATAGATAAACAAGACTCTAAGAAAAAAGTTATCGCTGATTATATTGCAAGCATGACAGACAGGCAGGCACAAGATGAATATAAAAAGTTTTTCGATCCCTACGAAAAAATATAAGGCGATTTTCACTATTTTTCATGCGCTCTATCGAACTGCCACTTCGGCTTTTACGATGAACGATTTGACTATGGGCATATTGCGCATCATTCATAACGCTATGGAAGCCGATAAAACATCCATAGTGTTTGCGCAGCACGGTAAGAATTCTTACATGAAATTTATCGCACAGCGATATAAAAAGACTAATATTAAAAAAGGTGCCTCAACGATACTCACCTGCAAAGAAAGAGGAACCCTTGAAAAGGAAAAGATATGTTCCGAACCGCATATGCTGATTGTTCCGCTGATTTTCATCAATATCATTGGACTCATCACCATAGAACGCTCCCACGGCAACACGCCGTTCGATGAATCTGATAAAGAATTACTACTGAGCATCAGTGAACATATAGCGGTTATCTTGCGGAACTATCAACTCTACGAAGAACAGCAACAAACAGTCATTGGAGCTGTGCGCGCCTTAACCAAATTTCTTGACCGATACGCCCCGACAAGTCACATTCATATTAAATATTTCTCGACTCTCCTGAGAGAGCTCGGAAAAGAACTTTCTCTGAAGGCGAGTCAAATGATGTCCATGGAGTATGCGGCAAAGCTTCACGACGCAGGAAAGATGGAAATCCCCATGGATATCTTGCTGAAAAAAAATACGCCGCTTACACCGGAAGAGCGGGAAATCATCAAAAAACATCCTATGCAAGGCGCAATGTTGATTAAAGATCTCAAAATACTCAGACCAGTAATCCCAATAATTTTGTATCATCATGAAAAATACGACGGCACAGGATACCCTTCGGGGCTGAAGAAGAAACAGATTCCGCTTGAAGCAAGAATCATGGCCGTTATGGACGCCTTTGACGCGATGATCTTTGGTCGACCGTATCGGGCAAAAATCTCCCTACAGGAAGCCATTCTAGAAGTGCAAAAGAATAAAGGAACCCAGTTTGATCCTCATATTGTGGACACTTTTGTAAAAGTAATACAGAAACCACTAGTAAAAAGAATCTTGATTAACGCGATAAAACAAGTATAATTGCTCAATCATGGAAGACAAAAGTCAACTTACTTTCTTTTACAATAACCAGCAAAAAAACGACAAAAAAATATCGTTTGACTTAGATAAAATCATTATTTTGGCTATTATCTTAGTCTGCCTGTTAATCGCTGCCTACATATGGGGAAAACGGAGTAGTAAGAATCAAAATCAAATCGCCGCGGCGAAGAACGAAATTCCTCTTGTGGACTTACAAGCTGGGTTGAACGAAACAGCGTCTCCGCATCCTGCAACACTCCCAGATGGATTAAACAAACAACAGCTGATCACCCAGGAAACTTTAGAACAGAAAGAATCACAACAACCAACAACAAATATTCTCCCTCGAACAAACCAACTTGACGCCAAAAAAGCATACTACACAATCCAAATTGCAAGCTACACAAGCGCTTCAATGGCAGAAAAAGAGCGAAAAATTCTGGCAGAAAAAGGCATCCTTGCATTCGTGAACACAAAAAAAACATATATCGTTTTATACGCCGGGAAATTTATGGAGCGAAAAGACGCTGAGTCATTGTTGCGAAAAATGAGACTAAAATACAAAGATTGCCTAATAAGGAGGATAGAACCATGAGTATTCACCCGTCACTGAAATCAAAGGGAAAGCTAAAGGGAAAACGCTCTGTCCTAAAGCGCTCGGAAAGAATCCAATGGATGATGGAAAAGAAAGTTTGGGACGACAAGCGCGCTGTCTTCGGACTACCAAAGATAAAAATAATGAAGTTGAAAGCAGCGAAAAAAGAGAAAAAAGAAGAAAAGAAAGAAGACGCTACAACTCCGACAGCCACAACCGCAACGCCTACGGCTGCTGCAACGCCTAAAACAAAAACCGCATAAGAAAACCACTATGCGCCTATCTGGCACAATAACAGTGGTACTCTTTATGAATCTTACCAATCTAGCCACGGTAAGCGCTGATACGCCATTGCGGCAAGGGTTTGTAAACAAAGAAGGGGTCAATGTTCGCGCAGATGCCAGTGTTTATTCCATGGTCTTGGCAACGCTCCATAAAGGAGAAAGAATATCCATCGCCAAAGAACAACCTGAGTGGTATAAAATCATTATACCTGCGAATCGGGTAAAAGCTTTCATTCACTCTGATTATCTTGAAAGAAATATAGATGGATTCGTTACGAATGCAAATCAAATCAATATCCGTACCGAACCAACCCTCTCCGGCTTGATTATTGGGACAATGCCAAAGGACACAGTAGTAAGTGTATTTGAAAAGAAAGAAAATTTTTATAGCATCGAACCCTATCCATATGCATACGGATGGATCCATAAAAATTTTCTTACATTCAAGAATCAAGAGAATAATTTTATTCCAGTACAGACAAAAACGCCAGATTATTCAGAAAACACTCTTTCTCCCCAAGAACATTACTCCTCCAAAACAGAACAATCTCCTCCAAAAGAACCAGAACAAAACCAGATTTCTGGGATGCTCAAACGATTAACCAACAAAAAATGCAACACCCACTACATCATTCTTACAAACGATGAGAAAAAAATACCTATTCGCTTTAAAAAACCTCTCAACAAACAGATAAAATCATTGCTCAATCAGTTCATCCGACTTGAAGGAAAACCAGATATTACACCCTCGTGCGATTGTTTTGAAGTCGAAAAAATAAAGCCAAACAAATGATCTTGATTCTTGTCCCTCTTGTGCTTTTTTCAATTATTCTCCACGAAATCGCACACGGATTCCTAGCTTACTTATATGGAGACGACACCGCAAAAACAGCAAAACGGCTAACGCTTAATCCCATCCCTCATCTGGATGTAGCTGGTACACTCATCGTTCCCGGAGTCTTCTTATTGATAAGCGCCATAGCTTCCCAACCACCCTTTGTTGTTGGTTGGGCCAGACCGATGCCGATCAATCCCTATAAGCTAAAAAACCCTCATCGCAACATGACCCTCGTCGCTTTGGCTGGTCCTTTAACAAACTTTTTCCTTGCGCTTCTTTTTAGTGCCATCGGTCATATTCTTTCTTTTGCTCTGCCATTTTTCAATGTTTTGGCGGCTATAAATATAATCCTTTTTACATTTAATATTTTGCCGATCCCACCGCTCGATGGAGCGCGCTGTCTTGCCGGAATTTTACCGAGACGGTTTGCGCAAGCATACATGAAAACTGAACATTGGGGAATTGCGGTACTCGGATTGTTATTAATCTTGCAAAAACCAAGAGAACTGCTCTTTTTATCTTCTGCGGCAATTGGGGCAATTATGGGCATTGATTTTTTTCAGGGGATATGAAAACACTCACTGTTCATCTTGGAAAAAACTCCTATCCAATTCTGATAGGGGAGGGATCCCTTGTCCAACTTGTGGAAAATCTGGAGAAACTAAACCCTGGAACGCATGCGCACATAGTAACTAACTCTTCTGTTTTCCGAATTTATAGAAAAACGATCCAAAACTTGTTCGGAAAACACAAAAATTTTTCATCTCAAATGACCATACTGCCAGATAAAGAAGAAACAAAATCCCTAGATTATGCATCGTCTCTCGTTCTAAAAACCGTAAAAACAAGTCCTTGCGTGAAAAAAGTTTTCTTTGTAGCCATAGGCGGAGGAGTGGTGGGGGACTTAACCGGATTTACTGCTTCTCTTTATAAACGCGGAACTCCGTATATCCAAATACCCACTACGTTATTATCGCAAGTGGACGCGTCTATCGGAGGAAAAAATGCCGTACACCTCGGCGGTATTAAAAACATCCTTGGAACATTCTGGCAGCCAAAACTCGTGCTCATCGACACCAAATTCTTAAAAACGCTATCTCAAAGTCAAATCAATGAAGGGCTCGTTGAAGTCATAAAAGCTGGGTTAATTAGAAACGAAGCTCTTTTTTCGAGAATTGAAGCCGAATACCCACAATGTTGCCAGAATCCTATCGCACTGGAAGAAATTATTTACGAGGCAGCACTGATAAAAAAACAAATCGTTGAAGAAGACGAACACGAAACAAAAAACATACGAACACTCCTGAACTTTGGACACACATTCGGCCATGCGATCGAAGCTGTTTCACAATTCAAAATTTCCCATGGCAAAGCTGTTGCTATTGGGATCCTTGGGGCGGCTCATCTTTCAACTCAAATGGGTATTTTACAGAACCCAGAAGAATTGAAACGCATTGAAGAAATCATCTTTCGCCTCGGAATCACGGAGAAAACGGAAAATATCTCTCCAGAAAACGTGTATAAAAGGATATATTTTGATAAAAAATTCATAAACTCAATCCGCATGGTTCTTTTGAAAAAAATAGGCCAGGCGGTAGTTTACGAACCAATCAGGGAAAAATCATTAAAACAAGCCTTGTACAAAACACTAAAAATTATCTCTTCAAAAACACAAAAAACTAGCTATTCCTATTGACTTTTAAGCATAAATATGGTATATAATAAATAGAATCCGGCATTTTTAACTCAATAACTATGGAAGACGATAAAAGAATATTTCCGCGAGTGAGGATTTCTTTTCCTGTCGAATGCCAATCTCTTGCTAACAAGAAATTCTTCTATACGGTTTTTAAGGATATCAGTAAAGGCGGACTTAAGCTGCTCAGCGATGAATTTATCAAGATTGATTCGAAGCTGAAAATAGAAATAAATCTTATTGATCAAATTATCAAAGGCGTTGGAAAAGTAGTCTGGTGCCAACAGCAACCCTATGGTGACCACTATACTGCAGGAGTCCAATTCACCGAAATTGATCAGAATGACGAGAAAGTTCTTTCAAGCTTTCTGTCACAAATTAACCCATCTTAACAGCATAACCCATGTCAACAAAACGCGAGAAAAAAAGAAAAAACTGTATCCAGTGCAACAAAAGCATAAAACGAGTTAACTGGTATTATCGAAACGGCGGCTACTATTGCAGCAAGAATTGTTTTGAATTACATTCTGCAAAGCAGCCAGCAACAGCTACTGCTTAAAAATATCCCCCCCCGAATGTTTGAACGTCGAAAACACCCGCGGTTGCATAAAATTCTGCCGCTTAGAATAAGCCATACGAGCGGTGACATTGTTACCCAAACCAAAAACATAAGCCCGTGCGGAGCGTACTTTTCTTCGGAAGAACCACTTTCACTCATGACAAAACTCCAAATTACTCTTCTTTTGCCGGAAGAAACAGAATCCAAGTCAACATATAAACAAATCAAGTGCAGGGGAGTCGTCGTAAGGGCAGACCGTGAGAAAAAAGGTTATAGTTTTGCTGTATTCTTCAATGAGATCTCTGACCGTGAACGCCATAAACTAGAAAGCTACATTCAGAATCATCTCGATGACCATAACTAATGTTGATTTTCGTAAAACCGTCTCTCGTTAAGCTCTTTTTTGGCTGCATTGCATCAGAACCAACCCTTTTCGATACTTTAGAAAAAAAAATCATACGCCGGTGGGGAGAGATTGATTTTACAAGTCCTCTGATTGATTTCAATTTCACTGACTATTACGCCTCAGAAATGGGTCCTAAGTTAAAACGCAAATTTTTTTCTCTGAAAAAACTAATCAAATCCGAAGAAATCGTAAAAATTAAGATCGCTGCAGTACAGCTTGAGCGTTCCTTCGCAACCAATGGCAAAAGACGACTGAACATTGACCCTGGATACCTGACTACAGCAAAAATCGTACTTTCCACAACCAAAGATTTCTCCCATAGAATTTATCTCGGGAAAGGAATATTCTGCGAAGTAACCATGGTCTATCAGAAAAAAGAATGGAAAAACCTACCTTGGACATTCCCGGACTATCAAACAGAACCCTATAAAAATTTCTTCTACGCCTGTCGTACTCTCTATAAAAACGCATTTGGGTAATGCACCCGAAAATTGAGAAGATACAACGAGCAAAAAAGCTTATTCAGCTTTTACAAAACCCTTGCAATTTATGCCCAAGGAATTGCGATGTTCTGCGTAATAATAATCAAACAGGTTATTGTGGAACAGAGAACACGACGGTAATCTATTCTTACTTTCTGCATCAAGGAGAAGAACCTGTGTTAAGCGGGAAGTACGGCAGCGGAACGATTTTTTTTAGCGGTTGCAACTTGCGGTGCATTTTCTGCCAAAATCATCTATTTTCGCAAACAACACCTATTCAAGGGAAAAAGACTTCTGCAGAAGCTTTGGCAAAAATAATGCTCCAGCTACAGGAACAGAAGGCCCACAATATCAACTTAGTCACGCCAACCCATTTCCTTCCGAATATTTTACAGGCCTTGGAGTCTGCCTATAAGCAAGGACTTTCTATACCTATCGTCTACAATACTTCGGGATATGAGAAAACAGAGATTATTGAACTCCTCGATGGTATTGTTGACATATACCTTCCGGATTTCAAATACCTTACCAAGCATACTGCGAATGCTTATTCGCATGCTCCTGATTATCCCAAAAGAGTAAAAGCTGTGTTACGGATTATGGAAAATCAAACAGGGAAACCCGAAATAGAAAACGGGATAATGAAAAAAGGGGTGATTATCCGGCACTTAGTCCTACCCGGAAACCAGCGTGAGAGCATTGCCGTGGTTGCCTGGATTAAAAATAACTGTAAAAAATCCCTAATAAGCGTTATGTCACAATATCAACCGTACCATCTCGCAAAAACCACCTTACAACTAGCACAACCGCTTAAGCCAACAGAATACCTACAAGTAGCCAATTTCGCGCAAAAAATGGCCTTGGAGGGGTGGATCCAGGAAGACCCCGAAGAATGCCTCTCTGGAATCTATTTTAAGCCACAGGCATGAAAATAGCCCAAAAAACCGGGTTTGCAATCTAATAAATCCAAACTAGGATTTTTCCGCAGCAAAGACACATAATACTAGCGGATAGAATGGGAAAATAAGGTACCTGAGGGAACATCTTGACAAATAAAGGAATTATGGGTATAGTACGGATAGATGATTATCGCATTTTTTAGTGTTTTTTCGTATACTAAAAAATATATGCCAGGTATACCAATGTGAAACAAAGATATGAGAATATAAATAAAATGAGATTGATTAACAGAAACAAATATCAATTATGAAGAAATATTTACCTGACCTTACCAGTTCTGACTGATTTCACATTATCACCATATTTAACATCATTACAATATGAGCAAACCCGGAAGACCCAAGAAAGCAATCAAATATACAAAAACTATCAATGTACGACTCACGCAAGCCCAATGGACCGATATACTCGCAACAGCAGAAAAGGCCCACCTAGAACCATCTGTATTTGTTCGAAAAACACTTTTAGACTATCTTAGCCAACACGAAAATACCTCAGGAACCAAACCCCATTAAATAGCGTAAAATACGCCTAAATAGGTCATAATTCTAGGTAATATTTCTTGTAAGATAAATACAAGAAATATTTATCAGGAACACCCCGAATCAAGATAATAACCATTAGAATCAGTAAAAAGAGTGAAGCTCCGGTAAGTACCTTCTTGTGAATTCACAGGTTTTTGAATAAATTCAAATTATTGTTGTATTATCTATCTTTTCACCATATTACAAGATAAATAAATGTTAACATAAGATATATTATAGTAACATAGATATATACCGATAATCGCTCTCTTGCTGCTTAAACAGAGTTATCTATCTCTCGATAAATCAACGAACAATTTACCCATAAATTTATCTTACCAGCTTTGCATATACCCTGGGAAATCCACGCTACACAATACCCAATAATCGAACCACCGGAGAAATCTTTTATCTTATTATTTTCCCAAACGTATATAGGTAGGACTTTGGCGGGTTTCTCAACTACAGAAATAAAAAATCTATCAAATGAGCCTTATTTTCTGGAAAACATAAAACGTACTATCGCGCGAAATATAGACTATGGACAAGCAAATAAGTATTGAATTATCTCTCAGGCTTTTAGAACGGGTACATTCAAGCATCACTTGAACTCCTAGGATCACAATACAGAATATATATGGTAATAAACGTATAAAATAGAAATGGTAAGCACTATAAATAAGAAAGGGTACCTTACTTATCAGGTACCCTTTCTTAGCAAACTGGCAGAAAAGCTTTACTTCTTCATTGCCAGCTTAATCTCTCGAAGTTCTATTAAAATATGCTCTAAGGTATCAAGAATTTGTCTCTGATAGTCGTCTTGCTTTTTTTGCAGCTTCTGTGCTTCTTGGGCAAGTTTTGTCATGTCGGCAATGTCTTTAAACCCTAGCATATTGAACTCCTGAAGATGTGAATGGAAGGTTTATTCTCTTGGTCTACGTGGTCCGCTTGACCAACGATTATTGCTATTACCTTCGGTTCTTTCTTTTGCAACACTTACTCGAATCTTTCTTCCCTTTATATCATAGCCATCAAGGGCTGCGATAACTTCGTCAGATTTTGCAGTGTCATCGAGTTCAACAAACCCAAAGCCCTTAGAACGGCCAGTAAATTTGTCTTTAATGATTTTGACGTCTTTCGCGCTTGTGCCTTTTTCCTGAAAAGCCTGGCGTAAATCGTCTTCATTTACACTGTACTCTAAATTTCCTACGTATAATTTGTTTGCCATTGGTAATTAAACTCCTTTTCAAAAATCACTAATTCCTAAACCCTAAAATGCTACTTTTTCCGTTTCTTTACATTACTCCTCCTTTTTTCTGATGGTTTGACATAGTACTGTCGTTCGCGATATTCTTTCAAAATGCCCTCTCTTTTACATTGCATCTTGAACTTTTTGAGGGCCCGTTCAAAATCCTCCTGATTCTCTATTCGCACTTCAGCCATACAAACTCCCTTCTTTATTATAGCTAAAACAGCCTTTAGTATACCATATTTTTGCTGGAAGTAAAGATATTTCTTTGCAAGGGAAAAGTGGCGTAAAACGATAATTATGGCAGGTTAATACTGACAATACGATACCGAAGGATACCAGCCGGAACTTTAATCTCAACTTTTTCACCTTTTTTCTTACCCAGAAGCGCCTGAGCGATCGGCGAACTAATCCCTATCTTATTTTCATCATAGTTTGCTTCTTCATCGCTCGTAATAATATACACCAATTCCTCATCATTTTCGGTATCTTGTAAATCAACCTTTACTCCAATTCTTACTTTTTCCAGGGATATGTCTTTTTCTTCAAGTATGATTGCGCGCGCTAATTTATCTTCTAATTCCTTAATTCGTTCCTCCAGATGGACCTGAGCTTCCTTGGCAGCGTCATATTCGGCGTTTTCTGAAATATCACCCAGTGCTCGGGCATCAGCAATTCTCTTTGATATCTCGCGCCTCTTCACATTACGCAAGAGCTCAAGATCTTGGAAAAGTTTCTCGTACCCCTGCTGGCTAATATATATTTTGTTATCCATAAGAAGGAAAAGCCCCTTTTTTGTTAAAAAGGGGCTTTATTGACAGTAGATTACTACTTTACTAACTCTTTTAATTCTTTTGCGGCGCGGAAAGAAATCTTCTTTTTTGCTGAAATCTGGATGGCTTCCCCTGTTTTTGGGTTACGGCCCATTCTCGCCTTGGTTTCTTTAATTTTTAGAATACCGAAACCAGAAATAGCAACAGGGTCTTTCTTTTTCAATGATGCCTTTATAGAATCAAAAATCAATTCAACAATTTCTTGTGCTTGCTTTTTAGTTTCTGTCTTTTCTGCAACCTTTGCCACCAAGTCTGGTTTCTTCATAGATCCTCCTTTTGTTTAGAAAAACACCGCATGTAGTACAAATACTTTCTCGAAAACCTTGTATTTTTATATCGTATTTTACCTATTTTGTCAAGCAATTATTGCTTTATTTTGATGTCGGACCAGCAAGCTACACTGCAATTCGAAAGAGAACATCGGCTTAGAAAATTCTCTATGCTAACTTTGGAGCAGAAATCATTAAGGTTGAATTATCGCGATGAACTTTTGAATGTAAGATATCCATCAAAGAAGTTAAAATTGGACAAAAATTACAATGCAATAAAAAGTGGCGGCGAGTGGACTTGAACCACCGGCATAGCGGGTATGAGCCGCTTGCTCTACCAGGCTGAGCTACACCGCCAATAAATTACTCTAAAAAATTATGGGGCGAAAATGACCACACAAAGAACCAGAATGATCGCAGCGGAAAAGATATAAAAATCATTGAAGTAGAAAAAATCGTTCATTTTGTCGGTAAAGGAATAATTCTTTGGCCTAATTTTCAAATCTTTATAAAGAGTATCCTTGATCTGTAAAAGGTCTTCCTTGCGGAAACGAATGAATTCTCCTCCTACGTGAAAATGAGGAATCTTCTCTTCTTCGGCAAGGTTTACTATTTCCTGCTCAGTAAACCCCAAAAAATCAGAGGCTTCGCGTAACGTTACTAACTTCTCTTTCATGTTTTCTACTTAGCATGAACAATCCAATCATCAATCGTTTTCTTCTCAAAAATCCAGCGATCTCCCTCTTTCGACGCCGGGATTTTACCCTCGCTAATCCACTCAAGAATCTTGTCTTCTCCAATATCGAGATATCGGGAAAGGTCTTTAATTCCCATCTTTTCACCAATCATTCGAATTCTGCCCTCAAAAATAGCTCCCTGCTGTATATCAAGAAGAGGCGTCGAAATATCCCCTTCGACAAACGAAGTAGACAGTATGGATATCTTCTTATCGGCAAAAATGCTTCCTTTCAACTTTCCAGCAACAATGACCTCTTCTCCAATGATCTCCGCAACTACTTCTGCGTGTTCCCCTATATTCAAAATTCCTTTCGTAGTTAAATTTCCCTTAAACTTTCCATTGATGCGTAAATTTACAGGATCAGAGAAAGCAAGGGTTCCCTGCATGCTTGCATTCACATCTAAAACTTTTTCTTCTTCGCGTCTTCTCATTTTCCCTCCTTGCCAAAATGCCTCGGCAATCTATGGAAAACCTTTCGTTACGGTTCTTTCTCTTCAAAAACAACTTCAAATTTCTTTAAAACTACAAGAGCAACGAGAGAAAAAAGCGTAGTCACTGCTGCCGCAATATAGAATCCGCATCCGCATGCAAGCCCGATCGCGGAACTAATCCAAATACTGGCAGCGGTAGTCAATCCGTGCACATTGCGTGTACTCTGCAGAATTGCCCCTGCGCCTAAAAAACCGATACCAGTCACCACTCCAGCCGCGATCCGTCCTGGATCAACACTGGCAAGGTGCCTGTACACTTCAAATAGGTAGAGCGATGTAAGCATGATAAGACATGACCCCATTGAAACCAGAATATGGGTCCTTAGTCCAGCTGGCCTATGTCGCTTCTCCCTCTCGATGCCGATAATACCACCAAGAAAGAACGCGCCAAGAAGCCGAATTATAATCTCTATCTCGCTAATCATGAACTAAACACCTCAACATCAAGAGAGTGACTTTTGTGGTTCTTATTATACAGATAAAACCCCAATCCTGCAATAGGCGCAGCGCTGTCTGAGCAATAGCATTTTTCTGAAAGATAAAGAGGAGTTTTTTGCTGACGAGAGAAAAATTCAAGCTGCTGACGTAAAAAAGAATTGGCTACTACTCCTCCACCACAAACAAGAGCCTTAAAACTCCTTACTTGGTAAGCGGAGGATATCCTGTCGAGAATATGGCTCACTGCCGCATACTCAAAAGAAGATAGTATTCTCTGCCGCTTCTTTGATACTAATCTGGATTTTCCCAAAGCCATACCTGTGCATATCGCTTTCGTCTTAATTCCGCTAAAACTAAAATCTAAATTATCCTGTAAACCTTTTACCCTAAAAAGCTTCTCATCAACAACATGCCTTGAAAAAAGCTTATCGATCAAAGGACCAGCCGGATAGCCTAAACCATAAAATCTTCCGACTTTATCCAATGTTTCTCCGCAGGCATCGTCTCGAGTCTTCCCTAATAGTTGGATATGATCGAAATCAGCAACATGGTAAAGCTCAGTGTGCCCGCCAGAAACAACCAGACCCAAAAAAGGAAAAACTATCTTTTTCTTATTTAAAAAGGCGGCAAAAATATGGGCATGAAGGTGGTGAACGGCTATCAGCGGGATACCTCGTGCATAACTTAATGCCTTCGCAAAATTAGAACCGACAAGCAATGAACCAATTAAACCGGGGCCTTGAGTAACTGCGATAAGCTGTATGGAGGAAAGCGGCACTTTTGCTTCTTTTAAGGCACAGCTCAGGCAAATATCCAACGCTGAAAGATGCTGCCGGCTGGCAATTTCAGGAATCACCCCTCCATAAGGCTGGTGGTAGCGGAGACTCGATGAAACCACATTAGACAAAACTTCTCGATTTCGAACAACTGCCACAGATGTCTCATCACATGAAGTCTCAATACCCAATACAAGCATCTGCTGTTTTTAACCGCTTATTTCCCAACAATTAAAAGAGCTTTCAAGAGATCTATCGCCCGTAGAATCTGTGGATCTTTCCTGTAGGAATCCTCGTCTTTCGCATCCGGAACATCTTGTTCTTTTTTTTCTTTTCTCTCTTTTGCCTTTTTGTCGTTCTCGACTTTCTTGAAAACAACATCTTCTTTGGTCTCGTCGTCTTCAAGTTCTTTGTATTCGATAAGAATATCAGGATAAATTCCTTCTTCATGAATAAGCCGTCCCAAAGGGGTGTAATACTTTGCCGTGGTCAGTCTGAGTGCCGAGCCGTCGGAAAGAGGAATAATGGTCTGCACCGATGCCTTTCCAAAGCTCTTTGTACCCAAAATCACTGCTCGTTTTAAATCCTGCAAACACCCAGCCACTATTTCACTCCCGGAAGCGCTTCCTCCATTAATCAAAACGACCATGGGAAGTTGTGTGTAGCTTGTCACTCTCTTTAAAGATTTATAGTCCGTCCTTTTCTCGCCGCGGGCCTGGGTATAAACAACAAGCTTATCTCCTTCGATAAACCGCGAAGCAACTGCAACGGCGCTGTCTAAAAGCCCTCCCGGATTGTTGCGTAAATCCAAAATGATCGCTTTCATCCCTTTCTTGAGAGAATCCGAAAGCGCAACATCAAGATCCTTGACCGTATTTTCTCTAAACTCAGCAATCTTGATATACGCGATCCGGTCTTTCTCAAAACTTGCTTTTTTTATATCTTTTACTTTAATAATCGCACGAGTAATTTCAAAATCCTGAAGTTTTCCTTCTTTCTCACGAAGAATAGTTAGCTTTACCTTTGTCCCCGGCTCACCGCGAAGCTTTTTCACGGCATCGGTTAAAGTCATACCGCGCGTAAGCTTCTCCTCTATCTTAACAATTCTATCTCCGGATTTCATCCCCACTTCCCAGGCCGGAGTACCCTCAAGAGGAGAAATCACCGTAAGCAAACTGTCTTTAATGGAAATTTCAACGCCTAAACCTCCAAAAACACCCTCAGTGTCTGACAAAAGATCTTTATAGGCATCTTTATCCAGGAATTGACTGTATGGATCAAGGGAAGATAAAAGGCCTCCCAGCGCGCCGTAAATCAAATCTTTTGCTTCTTTTTTATCAACAAACTGAACCTGAACTTTAGCTAAAGCCTCAGCGAAAAGCTCAAGCTCCTTGTATGTATTCTCTTGGTCTTTCCTTGAGATTTCTTCCGTTGAGAAAAGTATCCCTGAATAACAAACGATAGCACAAACAATAAGAACAGCGCTGATTATATATTTCTTCATAAAACAATCCTCCTTTCAAGCAATTCCTTGACAACTTTTGGATTCGCTTTGCCTTTTGTTTTTTTCATCACGCAACCAACAAGAAACATAATTGCGTTTGCCTTTCCGGCCTTAACATCATGCAAAGCCTGGGGGTTCTGAAGTACCGCCTCATCAACAAACTGGCTAAGTTCATCTTCCCCGGAAACCTGCCTTAATCCTTTTTCCGTAATTACCTGTTCAATAGAAATATTCGTATCGATAACCTCGCATAACACTGTCTTTGCTGCAAGATTATTCAAAACATTCTTTTCAACGAGCGCAATAATGTCAGAAAATACCAAAGCAGATATGCGCACATCGTCAAAAGAGAGTTTTTTGGCATTCAGAGTTTCAACAAAAGGACCAATAACCCAATTAGCCACATTCTGATAATCGCTACGCACGGCAATGACCTTTTCAAAGAATGAAGAAAGAAAGATGTTTGCAAGCAGTATCTCTGTATCTTTTTCCCGTAATCCATATACTTTGAGAAATTTCTCTCTCTTTTGAGCCGCTGTCTCCGGAACACCCTGCCGAATCCTCTCAATCTCTTGAGGAGCAATGCGAAAACGGGGCAAGTCTGGTTCAGGAAAATAGCGATAGTCATGGGCTTCTTCCTTGGTACGCATTACCTGGGTTTTTTGGCGCGCTTCATCCCATAAACGCGTTTCCTGGACAAGTGAACCGCCGGACCGCAATACATCTTTTTGCCGCTCAATCTCATATACTAAAGCATCGTGGACGCCTTTAAAGGAATTCATGTTCTTCAACTCTACCTTGATCCCCAACTTCTTTTCTCCTCCTGGCCGCAAAGAAATATTCGCGTCACACCGTAAAAAACCTTTCTCCATATCACATCCTGAAACTCCCAGATATTGGATGAGCAACTTTAGCTCATTCAGGTACTCATATGCCTGTTGGGCTGAATAAATGTCCGGCTCAGAAACAATTTCAAGAAGCGGTACTCCTGCTCGGTTTAAGTCAACGAGCGAACGATTTTCTTCGTGAACCAGCTTCCCGGCATCCTCCTCTATATGAACTCGCCGAACATGCACACACGATTCTTTTAGTGTTAAAAAACCATCTGAACCGAGGGGAATCATATATTGTGAAATTTGATACCCCTTAGGAAGATCGGGATAGAAATAATTTTTACGCTCAAAAATTATCTCTTGGGCAACAGTACAGTTGAGAGCTAATGAAACCAAAATGCCTGACTCAAGAACCTTTTCGTTAAAAACGGGTAAAACCCCAGGTAAACCCATGCATACCGGACAGATATTGGTATTCGGAGGATCGCCAAACGAATTCTTGCACCCACAAAAAAGCTTCGTTTGTGTATTCAGCTGAACATGGACTTCAAGTCCAATAACTGGTTCAAATTCATTCATGCTCTTCGGGAAATTTTGTATGCCAATCAGTGGAGCTCTGATAGAATGAAGCGAGTTGCATTATTCTTGCCTCCTGAAAACTCCCGCCAAGAATTTGGAAACCGACAGGCAATCCCTGGTCAGTGAATCCACAGGGAAGAGAAATCGCCGGAATTCCGGCCAGGTTTGCCGAAATCGTATAGATGTCGGAAAGATACATACTCAAGGGATCCTCGAGTTTTTCATTCAATTTAAAAGCGACGGACGGAGCAGTAGGAACAATCAAGGCATCAAATTTCTTGAAAGCTTCTGTAAAATCGCGCTGCATAAGCGTACGGACCTTCAACGCTTTTAAATAATACGCATCGTAATAACCCGATGAAAGACTAAATGTTCCTAATAGAATGCGCCGCTTTGCTTCTTTGCCAAACCCGCTACTCCGAGTTCGCTTGTAGAGTTCAAGAAGAGAACTCGCTTTTGCGCGCAAGCCGTATTTAATCCCATCGAAACGACTTAAATTCGAACTTGCCTCAGATGAAGCAAGAACATAATAAGTAGCAACGGCATATTCTGTATGAGGCAGATGCATCGTTTCGATGACGGCTCCGTTTTCTCTAAAAAGCTCAAGCGCGGCGTTCACTTTTATCCGCACTGCTTCATCAAGCCCTTGAACAAAATATTCAGAAGGAACGCCAATCTTATATCCTTTGATTGACTGGTTTAAAGCAGTGGGATAATCAGCACAAGGAACAGAAGCTGAGGTAGAATCTTTGCTATCGTGTCCTGCAATGATCTTTAAAAGATAAGCGTTATCTTTGATGTCACGGCAGAATGGACCAATCTGGTCAAAGCTTGAACCAAAAGCAATCAATCCATATCGAGACACTCTCCCATAGGTAGGCTTCATTCCGACAACACCGCAAAACGCAGCGGGCTGGCGGATAGATCCCCCTGTATCTGAACCCAGACTGATCGGCGCAAGACCTGCGGCGACGGAAACCGCGGACCCCCCCGAAGATCCACCAGGAACATGATTCAAATCCCACGGATTTCTTGTTGGTCCATAACAGGATGTTTCGCAAGAAGAACCAAATGCAAATTCATCCATATTAGCAATACCTAAAATCTGCAGACCAGCGCGCTTCAGGCGCTCGATAACTGTAGCATCATAAGGCGAAATGAATCCTTTCAGAATTTTGGAAGCGCAGGTAACTTCCTGATGCTGAATACAAATATTATCCTTAATAACAATGGGGACGCCAAAAAGCGGAGAATCAAAAGAAGCTTCATACGGTAATGGCTCTTCAAAGATACGCACAAAAGCATTTACCTTCTTATTCCAACGCAATGCCCGCTCGCGAAAATATTGGAATACCTCAGCTGGAGTGATCTCTTGAGCACGAATCTTCTCGGAAATTTTCCAACCAGGCAAGGTATGAAGCTGCATTATTCGATGACGTTGGGAATTTCTATGGAGCGATCTTTACGATTCGGAAAATCCTGCAGTATGCACTCTTGCGCCGCAAATTCAAGAGGTATATCTTGACGGAAAACATTAACGTTCTCAGAAAAGGAAACAACCGGCGGAATATTTTTAAGATCTAGAGCATTCATCTTTTCAATATAAGCAAGGATGTGTTCCATCTGAGGTAGAAAATATTCAATTTCCGCCTCGCTCAGTTCGATTCTAGAAAGATGGGCGATATATTGAACGAGTGATTGATCTAATTTCATATTGTATAAGATTACCATCAAACAGTTAATTTTCAACAGAAAATTTATCCGCACTTTGCACACGTCGCTTCTTGTATGCTATAATAAATGGATGCCGGGAAATTCTATAAAAACAAATTATTTCTTGATTGGTTTTTATTGCATCTGCCTTATGCTTTCTCAACGGAAGACAGAAGCTCTGGAAATTCCGCAATACACAAAAAACCAGATTATTGAATATTTTAACGAGGTTGCCTTTGGCTTTGAATACCCGGGTTGCCAAGAAAAAATCAATAAAGCAGTGATTAAAAAATGGACTGTTGATCCTCGTATTAAAATACATGGGAAGCCGACAGCCGAAGACAAAAAAACTCTCGAACGTTGCGCGGCACAAATCAATACGCTCATCGAAACGATTCAGTACAGTATAGTCAAAGAAAAACAAAATATCGACATTTATTTCGTTCCTGAATCAGAGTTTAAAAAATATCTCGCCAGTTATCAACCAACTAATTATGGATACAGCTACATTGACTATGACAGCCAGAATAGAATTTACTATGGAATTGTTCTTATCTCAAGTAACCGCATAAGCCAAGAAAGCCGTTCACATCTCATCCGCAACATGCTGACAGCAACGTTGGGATTTATGCAAGAATCCCCACGATATCCGGAAAGTACTTTTTACAACCAGTGGCGAATAAATACGAAATACGCCCCTATCGATACCATTATAATGAAAACTCTCTACAGGGAAGATATCAAGCCTGGAATGACTATGGAAGAAACAAACAAAATTCTTCTGAAGAAACTTCCGGAATCAGTATACGGACAATAAGGAAAATCGCTAAAACGTACCTCTACGAAAAAACTTTCTTAATCTTCTCTTTGAAAGAAACTCCTTGAGCAGTAGCAAGCTGTTGGAATAATTCACGCTCTCGAGCAGAGAGTTTTTTCGGAATCTCAATCTCAATCTTTACGTACTCATCTCCCCGTCCAGAAGAATTAACTTCTGGAAAACCCTTGCCTTTTAATCGAAAAATAGAGAGAGGCTGGGTTCCTTCGGGAATATTCATGTTCACTGTACCTTCAAGTGTAGGAACCTCTATCTCACCCCCTAAAACAGCGGTATAAAGACTGACCTTGGTATTCAAAAGGACATCATTCCCTTCCCGGACAAAAGAAGGATGTTGCTTTACTTCAACCTTCACGTATAAATCTCCCGCCTGGGATCCGAGACTCTCTCCTTCACCGCGAACCCGCAGAGAAGCCCCGTCATGTATACCCGCTGGAATCTTAACAGTCAATGTATTCTTCTTCCTGAGAAATCCCGAACCTTTGCATTGGATACAAGGATGAGCGATCATCTTCCCTTCTCCTCGGCATGACGAACAAGTTTGCGCAAAGCGGATAAAACCAGATGAGCTGTACACAGTTCCATTTCCTTTACAGGCAGGACAAACAATCTTTTTCGTGCCCGGAGCAGCGCCCTCACCAGCACAGGTAGCACATGTTTCATTCCGAAAGTAGGTTATGGTTTTTTCAACACCGTTAAATGATTCTTCAAAGGTGATACTTACGTCAGCGACCAAATCCCGGCCTTTTCGCTTACGCCCTCCCCCTCGACTTTGCGAACCCGATCCAAAAACATCAAACCCAAGATCAGAAAAAAAGTCTTCAAAAAGAGAACCAAAACCACCCCCTCCTCCGAAAATATCGCTGAAGTTGGCATTCCGGAAGATGTCCTCAGTAGAAAACCGGGAATCAATACCTTCATGGCCGTACTGGTCATAGAGTTTTTTCTTATTCTCGTCAGAAAGAACTGCATACGCCTCGGAAATTTCTTTGAATTTCTCCTCAGCCTGTTTCTTTTTATCTTCAGAAACGCGGTCGGGATGAAACTGCATTGCAAGTTTCCGATATGCCTGCTTTATTTCATCTACGGACGCAGTACGAGCAACACCCAAAATCTCGTAGTAGTCTCTCTTTGTCGTCATGGAAGCTTTCTTTATTTTTCGTCCTCTTCTTTGTATTCAGCGTCAATCACTTCTCCCTCTTTCGGCCCTTGAGAGGTTTTTTCTTCTTTGGTCTTTTTCTCCGAAGATGCCTCCCCTGGCCCTGCGTTCTGTGCCGAAGCACTCTGTGTCTGCGCCTTATACATTTCTTCCGCAAGCTTATGGGCTGATTTATTCAGATCATCCATAGCTTGTTTGATTAATTCTTTGTCGTCCTTTTTTTGAGCTTCCTTGAGCGCTGCAAGTTTCTGCTCTATATCTTTCTGTTCAGCAGAAGAAACCTTACTGCCATAATCTTTTAATGACTTTTCAGTAGCATAAACAAGAGTTTCAGCCTGATTCTTGATTTCTGCAAGCTCTTTTCGTTTCGTGTCTTCCGCAGAAAACTTTTCGGCGTCCTTAACCATTTTGTCAATTTCTTCTTTGGAAAGCTTATGCGGCGCCTCGATGCGGATTGATTGCTGCTTGCCTGTCCCCTTGTCTTTCGCCGAAACATGAACAATGCCATTGGCGTCGATATCAAAAGTAACTTCAATTTGTGGTATTCCTCGTGGCGCAGGAGGGATACCCACAAGATCAAACCTACCAAGCTCAACATTATCATTTGCCATTTGCCGTTCACCTTGTAAAACTCGAATTGTCACCGCCCCCTGATTATCTTCAGCGGTGGTAAAAACCTGTGATTTCCTTGTGGGGATTGTCGTATTCCGTTCAATAAGCTTGGTACACACTCCTCCGAGAGTTTCAATCCCAAGGGACAAAGGTGTTACATCAAGAAGCAGTACGTCCTTGACCTCGCCCTTCATAATTGCTGCTTGTACCGCAGCTCCAAGCGCAACACATTCCATAGGATCAACTCCCCGTTCAATCTTTTTCCCAACGATATCTTCAATAAAAGACTGAACGATTGGCATACGTGTCGGACCTCCGACAAGAATAACCCTATGGATATCTTCAGCTTTAAGCTTAGCGTCACTCAAAGCCTGCTCGATAGAATGCCGGGTACGATCAACAATCGGCCGGACAAGATCTTCAAGCTTGGCCTTGGTTATCTTCATAACCAGATGTTTCGGGCCCGTCGGATCAGCAGTGATAAATGGAAGATTGATATCAGTCGTAACAGTTGAGGAAAGCTCAATCTTCGCCTTTTCCGCCGCTTCACGCACTCGCTGCAGTGCCATGCTATCTTTATGCAAATCCATTCCCGTGTCTTTTTTAAACTCTCCCATGATATATTCCATGAGCACCTCGTCCATGTCGCGACCACCAAGCTGAGTGTCTCCCGACGTTGATTTTACCTCAAATACTCCTTGAGCCATTTCCATAATGGTAACATCGAGGGTTCCACCACCTAAGTCAAATACAAGTATTTTTTGCTCCTTCTGCTCTTTGCCAAGACCATAGGCAAGGCACGCCGCTGTCGGTTCATTAATAACCCGTAATACCTTGAACCCAGCGATCTCACCAGCATCTTTGGTAGCTTGCCGCTGGTTATCATTAAAATAGGCTGGACACGTTATAACAACTTCATTCACGCTATCACCTAGATAAGCCTCGGCATCCTTCTTAATCTTCTGCAAAATAAACGCGGAAAGCTGCTGAGGGGTATATTCCTTGTCAAATATCTTGTATTTATAGTCTGTACCCATTTTTCTTTTGAAGCCCGATACGGTGCCATCGGGATTAATCGTGGCTTGTCTGCGTGCCGGCTCCCCAACGAGCAACTGACCTTCCTTCGTGAAAGCAACATATGAAGGAAATGCTTTTCCGCCCCCGACCGTTGTGCCTTCGGCCGACGGGATAATAGCTGGACGGTCACCTTCCATAACGCTGCATGCTGAATTAGAAGTTCCCAAATCAATTCCTATAACTTTCGCCATATCTATCCTCCTTGTTTCTCTTGGTTAGACTGTAACGATTCTTCTTTTTTATTTTCTGTCGATACAGGTTCCTTACTTTTCGGTTTTCTGCTAATCTTTACCTTTGCAGACCGCAATACCTTATCTTCATAAAGATACCCTCGTTGGATAACATTCGAAATGCTGTTTTCGGGAGCTTCTGGGTTCTCCTCAATCATAATCGCTTCGTGAACATGAGGATCAAAAATTTCACCCAATGATTTTATCTCAGAAACTCCCTCATTTTTCACCATCTCTTTCATCTTATTGTAAATCATCTCCAACCCATGAGCATGATGATCATCAACACCCCTCAAGCTCTGCAATGCAGCCTCTAGCTCATCGAGAATTCCGATACATTCCTTGAGAATCCGAAAATTCCCAAATTTTAGCAACTCCTGCTTCTGGCGTTCCCACATTTTCCGGCTGTTCTCAAATTCAGAATAAAGCCGCAGATATTTATCCCAATTCTCAGCTGCTTTCTCCGCTTCCTTTTTGAGCGCCTCGTATTCTGGCAGAGAAAGAATTATTGTATCCTCTGACGCTACTTCTCTATCCTTTTTCCCGGGTTGTTCATGATGCGCCGGGCTATTATTTTTACTCTGTTTTTCCTCTTTGCCCATCACTCCTGCTCCATACACTTTTTAATCGTCTTGAGCGTAATAGCCACGGATGTATAATTCATTCTTACCGGCCCCAACACTCCGATAATCACCTTTTCGGTCATTCCCTTCAGGTCTAATCGTGATAAAGCTAAGGCGCAATTGCTCACCTCATCAAGACCAATATCTTCGCCAATTAATATCTTCACGTCTTTATCAAGCTTGTTTTCGAAAAACTCAAGCAAAGCTGAAGCTCTCTCTTCGAGCACAAAAAATAAGTGCCTTAACAAAACAATATCCTCAAACTCTGGCTGTTCAAGTATGAAATGAGTTCCGGTGAAAAAAACCCTTTCACCGCTTAAATGCCAAACACTAATACAATGAGTGATTTGAGAAATAATCCGAGAAATCTCTTCGATCGTATCTTTTACTGTTTTCTTATAAAGTCTTGCCTGTCTCACCAACGCCTGCACATGTTGTTTTGTTTCTGTTAATCGTTCATCATCATCCTGCATGAGTATTTCAACGTAATAGCGAAACCCCTTTACCGTAGGAACACGCCCTGATGAAGTATGCAGATGTGATATAAAACCGAGCTCCTCAAGATCAGACATAATATTGCGTAAAGTTGCCGAAGATAAAGCAAGATTATGCCTTGCCTTCAGGTATTCAGAACTCACAGCTTGAGGCCTACTAATATAGTCCTGGATAATTAAATCCAGAATCTCATCTTGTCTCTTTTTATGGTCTAAAAACCGCACCATTTACCTCCACCTTAGCAGTCATGCCATAAGAGTGCTAAATATGATAACATGCTTTTTCCCCTTGTCAAGAGATGGGAGAATGCGGACTACTCAAAATCCTCAAAAGCTTTACCCTTTTTATGAAGATGGCGTTCAACCTTATACTTTACCTTTTCCATTTGTTTAGAAAGAGCTGAAAAAGCCTTACCGATAGCCAGAACAATATCGCGGGAATTTCCCCGGGCAGAAATGACCTTTCTTGGCATATAGAGTTGCCCCCAGCAGAAATATTGATCCTTATGGGGGTTTTTCTCGATATGTACAGAAAGATGCAACGAACTGTTGTTTTTAAAAATCTTTGCCCGCCGATCAATCTTTTCGATATTCTTATCAAGAATATCATCTAAAACACTTGATGATTTCATATTCTTATAGGAAACATCTACCCGCATTGTACTCCTTTCGTATTTCTCCTCCCCGTTAACTTTCAAAAACGATCTCCCCCTTCTGTAATTTTACAGAAACCGTGGAGTCCTCATGAATACTTCCTTCGAGTAATTTTGTACTTAAAATATCAATGATAAACCGCTGAATTGTGCGCTTTAATGGACGTGCTCCATATTCCGGGCTATACCCCTTCTCGAAAATAAAATCTTTCACCCGATCATCAACCTGAAGAATAATCCTTTTCGCCGAAAGGCGTTCCGATAAAAGCCTCAGTTGAATATCAATGATGCACTTAATGTCTTCTCGGCTGAGTTTATTGAAAATAATTGTTTCGTCAACTCGATTCAGGAATTCAGGCCGGAAATTCTTCCGTAATAGCTCATGTATTTTAGCAGTGATTTTCTCTTTTGAGAAAGAATCATCCTGGAAAAATTCGCTTCCGATATTGGAAGTAAGTATTACCAGCGTATTCTTAAAATTAACTACCCTGCCTTGCGAATCAGTCAATCTCCCGTCATCAAGAAGCTGCAGTAAAACGTTGAAAACCTCAGGATGAGCCTTCTCAATTTCATCGAGTAAAATCACGCTATAGGGACGCCTGCGCACCGCTTCAGTCAGCTGTCCTCCTTCTTCGTAACCCACATATCCCGGAGGGGCTCCAATTAAACGCGAAACAGAAAATTTTTCCATATACTCTGACATATCAATGCGTACCATCGCATTCTCGTCATTGAAAAGAAACCAAGCAAGCGTTCTTGCGAGTTCCGTCTTACCAACACCCGTAGGACCAAGAAAGATGAATGAGCCGAGCGGCCTGTTCGGATCTGCCAAATCAGCTCGCGCTCGCCGAATACACCGAGCAATGGCGGTAATTGCCTCATCTTGCCCAATCACCCTCTGACTTAAGTTTTCCTCCATGCGTACAAGCTTTTTCACTTCCTCTTCGACAAGGCTTGTTACAGGAACTCCTGTCCACTTGGAAACTATCTCGGCGATGTCTTCTTCATCAACTTCTTCTTTGAGCATCTTATTGCTCTTCTGGATCTTCTGCAGAGTGCCGTTGTATTCTTTTAAATCTTTCTCAAGTTCGGGAATCTTACCATAACGTATCTCTGCGACAGCATCAAGTTGGCCATCGCGCTCAAGACTTTTAGCTTTGCTTCTCAAGGTTTCTAGTTTTTCTTTCGCCGCACGGATGCCCTGAATAATCTCTTTCTCTTTCTGCCAGTGCGCCTTTAAGGTAGTAATTTCCTCATTCAGATTGTGGATATCCTCAACAACTTTCTTAAGCTGCTCTACAGCGCCTTTCTCTTTTTCTTTCTTTAAAGCTTGCTCCTGGATTTGAAGTTCGATGAGTTTTCGTTCTAGCCGGTCTATTTCTTCAGGTTTTGAGTCAATCTCAATACGCAAGCGAGAAGAAGCTTCATCAACAAGATCAATCGCCTTATCCGGCAAGAATCGTCCGGTAATATATCGATCGGAGAGAATCGCCGCGGCGATTAACGCAGAATCTTTAATCTTAACACCGTGATGAATCTCGTACTTCTCTTTAAGGCCACGCAAAATGGTCAGTGTCTGCTCAATCGTTGGAACGCTCACGAGCACCTGTTGGAATCTTCTTTCAAGCGCCGCATCCTTCTCGATATGCTTCCTATATTCATCAAGTGTCGTCGCTCCAATACAACGCAACACTCCCCGGGCCAATGCTGGTTTCAACATATTTGAAGCGTCAATTGCACCCTCTGCGGCACCTGCGCCAACAAGCGTATGAAGTTCATCAATAAAAAGAATAACATTACCGTTACTTTTTTCTATTTCAGTAAGTACAGCCTTAAGTCTCTCTTCGAATTCTCCTCGAAACTTGCTTCCTGCAACAAGCATCCCCAGATCAAGTGCGAGTAATTTTTTATCCTTCAATCCCTCTGGTACATCTTTTAAAGCTATTCTCTGAGCAAGACCTTCAACGATAGCGGTTTTTCCAACCCCAGGCTCACCAATGAGAACCGGATTATTCTTTGTTCTCCGGGATAAAACCTGAATAACTCGGCGGATTTCTTCATCGCGCCCAATAACCGGATCAAGCTTTCCTGCCCGAGCAAGCTCAGTCAGGTTTTTGCTGAATTTTTCAAGCGCCTGGTACCGTTCTTCCGCCTGTGGCGAATCAGACTTTTGACTTCCACGAATCTCGCGAATCGCCCGAATAATATCTGCCCGAGTAATCCCTTGAAGAGAAAGGTAATCTTTCAAAAAACCTTCAGAGGAAAGAGCCAAGAGCAGATGCTCTGAAGAAACATACTCATCAGAAAACTCCTGTACTATTCCCTTCAAAAGCGCAAACGCGCGGTTTAACTCCGAGGAAAGATGCACCTGTTCTGTGCCACTTACTTTTGGAGTTGCCTCAAGCCGTTCTATTATTTTTCCGCGCAGTTCAACAGCATGAACACCCAGTTTTCCCAAAGTTGCCACAAATGGATTTTTGACATCCTCCAAAAAAGCTAAAATCACATGCTCGGAACCAAGCGCCTGATGACGCATCCGGGCGGCAATCCCTAACGCATTGTTGATTATTTCTTGGGTCTTTGTGGTAAATTTACTAAAATCCATGGCTTTCTCCAGCTTCAATAAAAAGGTCGGCCACGTAAATTGATTTATTCAACATTAATATTGATTTCTTTCTCTTTTGCTTCCTCTTTTTTGGGAAGTGTAATTCTTAACACTCCGCTACGATACAAAGCTTTTATTTTTGACTGGTCAACTGCAACCGCAAGCGATATTTCTCTGACGAAATTTCCTTGTATTCTTTCGAGCTTATGGAAATTTCTTTTGTGCTCTTCGGAAGTCTCTTCCCGTTTGCCTGCAATGGTCAGGATGTCGCCTTTTACGTGAACATTGATATTTTTCTGGTCAAAACCAGGAGCATCAACATCCACATATATATTATCTTTGTCCTCTGAGATGTCAACCGCAGGAACAAACGCATTACGCTGAATGTTGGCAATGCGCATCGTTGGGAAGTCAAGAATTTCATTCATTTCCTGCCGTAATTGTTCCAACGGTGTCGTTTGGTTACCGAATCGATAGTGGACTAAAGCCATAGAAGCACCCTCCTTTCGTTTTATTCATGGCCGACCTTTCTATGATAATTAGCACTCTCGGAATGAGACTGCTAAGAAACGTCCAAAAAATTTTACTCCCCTCCCTCTGTCTCAAGAATAACCCTGAGTCCGTTAATGTTAACCCCTCGTTCCTCAACTAAGTATTTAAGGTATTCTACTTTTTTGATATCCTTCAGGCAGAAAAGCATCTTTTTCTTCCCTACTTTCTTGGGCCTTACAAACCCTTCTTTGAGAAAATTACGCAATGTCCAATAATGAAGCTTCGCAAGGTTACAAACCACTTCAATCGGGAAAAGAGGGTCATCTTCCTGAATACGCACCGTGAATTCTTTCAGATGACGTTCCTTACGCTTCATTACGCTCTCCTCTCTGCAAGGGAAAGTATACAATATCTTAAGAATTATGTCAAGTATTTTTTATAATATACCACAAAATTTATGAAATATTTAATCATTTTTCATAACTATAGCGCCGAGAGATTTCAGGTGTTTTTCCGTGTTTTCGTCTAGAATCACCTTCGCGCAAAATTTCGATTCTGCGGAAAACTCCAAAACGCGCGCTCGGGAATACAAAAGCCTCACGATGTCTCCTCGCTCGAGAGGAAATTCAACCCTACACACCATGCTCTCAAATTCCATGAGCGTGCCTATGCGCTCACGGAGCGCGTCCAAACCCTCTTTCTGCAACGCCGAAAGAAACAGCGCTTTGGGATATTTCATACGCACGTGCTCGCAAATGCCATTCTCAACTTTATCCTTTTTATTAAAAACCAGGATGGTTTCTTTTTGGCATGATAATTTTTTAAGAATTTTTTCCGTCGAAGCAATGAGTTGCTCAAAACGCGCCTTGGCAATATCCACCACATGGATAAGACCGCTTGCGTCATCTAATTCGTCAAGCGTTGCCCGAAATGAATCAAAAAGTTTTTCGGGAAGATTATGAATAAAACCTACAGTATCGGCAAGAATAACCTGAAAGCGCTCGTTGACTTTCCATACCCGATTTAAAGGATCAAGCGTGGTAAAAAGATGCCTACTCGTTATCTGAGTAGAACCAGTAAGTGCGTTGAGCAGTGTTGATTTTCCGCAGCTTGTATATCCAACCAACGCAACAAGCGGTATCTTTCTTCGTGCTCGTTTCGCCTTTGAAACTTTACGCTGGACTTTCAGTCTTTCAAGTTCGCTCTTTAAAAGCGCAATGCGATCGCTGATACGCCTTCGATCAAGCTCAAGTTTTTTCTCTCCAGGACCACGAGTTCCGATGCCGCCTCCAAGGCGCGACAACATAATACCCTTCCCTTTCAGACGGGGCAAAAGATATTCAAGCTGAGCAAGTTCAACCTGAAGTTTTCCTTGCGAACTTGCGGCGTGCCGGGCAAAAATATCCAAAATAAGCTGGGTACGGTCAATAACTCTCACTGAAGTAACATCTTCTATATTCCGCTCTTGGGTAAAAGAAAGATTATGATTAAAAATAATCAGGTTTGCCGAAAGAGCCTTACATCGTTCAGCAATTTCAAGAACCTTCCCTTTTCCTATATAGGAAGCAGGATGCACTGTATCAAGCTTTGCGGTCACCACCCCTACTACGGAGCACCCGGTCGAAAGAACCAGATCGGTAAGCTCCTCTGTCTCAGAGGGTATATCCCAAGATTCTCTGTCGCCAAAAAGATGAGTAACCACCAAAAGCACTTGCTCACTCATAACATTACACTGTGTTTAATTCCTGCTCTAAAAATTCGATTACTTCTTTTTGGGTCTTTTGAGAAATATCCAGCCAAGTAATATCCTTTTTCCTACGAAACCAGGTAAGCTGCCGCTTGGCAAGATGTCTTGTGTTTTTACTCACAAGCTCCTGAGCATGCTCTAAAGAGTAAGCACCCCGCAAAGCTCCTTCGATCTCGGAAATACCAATAATCTTCCGGGCAGTTACGCTTAACGGGAGTTTCAGGAGCTCCTGAACTTCTGCTGGTGCGCCGTTCTGAAACATATTTTTTGTGCGTTGGTTAATCTTCTCATAGAGCAATTTTCGTTCTAAGAAAAGTCCAAAAATCTTGACTGGGTATTTATCTAAAATTCCGCCGGTGCGTTTCTTCTTTTTCTCTGAGAATTTCTCACCGCTCGCATAAAAAACTTCTAACGCTCGAACAAGCCTTCGGATATTCTGGGTATCAATCTCAGTCAAAGACTGAGGATCAACCTGAGCAAGTTGACTGCACAGGTATCCCTTGGGATCTTTCTGGGCTAGTGCTTCTGCGAGAATTTCATTGCGCCGGCTCCTCCCCTTACCCTCATCAAATATTCCATAAAGTAAAATATCAAGGTACAATCCGCTTCCGCCGGTAATAATAAAATTTCTCCGGGGGTACTCCTGAGAAAGTAATGCGCTTGCGGCCCTTGAGAAATCATAGGCATTATAATTGCGTACGACCGAAACAAGATTCATCAAATGGTGCGGTACTTCGCTTAAATACGCCTGTGGAGGCTTGGAAGTAATTACTACCGGTTCCCGATAGACAAGCATTGAATCACAGGAAATAATCTCTCGCTTTGTCCTTTGCGCGAGCTGAAAGGCGATATCAGTCTTCCCTACCGCCGTAGGACCAACGATGCAAATGAGAGGCTGTTTCATTAAGGATAAATTTGAGCAGGGTAATTTTTGCTGATGAGTTTCCGAAAAAGATTCTCTGCGGATTGCCGGGTTGGAAGCTTTCCTACGCGGACCTTATAAATGGTTTTTCCCGAAGAGTCCTCAGTTACTAAAAAGGGTTTGAATTTATCAACCTGGAGTTTCCGCATAAGAGCCAAAGCATTCTGTCTTCTTAAAAAACCTCCAACTTGGACCGTAAAATATGTCTCGGTATTCATGAGAGCTTCCGCTTCTTTTGTTTCTTTGGTTAAAGGAAATCTCTTCTTAAGTTCGGTGGCATAGTCTTTCATTCTCTGCCAGTTGCCGAGCTTCCGTTCCGCATAAACAAGGCGCAAAAGACAAAGCGGCAATTCCCCGGAAGCAGGAAACCGCTGTAGATATTGGGTGTAAATTTTCTGTGCTTCGGCGTATTCAGATTCAAGAAAATAACTGTCTCCAATGCGCAGAAAAGCCTTGGCAGCATACAACGAAGACGCGTACTGTTCATAAACTCTCCAAAAAGCTTCCCGGGCAGGAGTAAAGCTCCCTGACTGTATGTTGCTCTCTCCAATGATATAAAGAGCTTGCGCCCTGTCCGAGCAACCTTCTTTTTCAAGACATTCTTGAGCCGAAGAGATCGCCGAAGTTATATCACCTTCCATATAAAACTTCCAAGCTTTTTCGATTTCCGCAAAGGAATAAAGCGGAATACAAAACAACCAAAAAATCAATACAATTCTTCTCACAGATTTCTCCTTTTACTGCTTTGGTTTCCTTCTATTGTGTGCGATTTTTCGCTGTAAATCAAGAAGAATTTTGTGCCGCCTCTCTTTTTCTTTCTGGGAGACATCATCAGTCAAAAGAGCAGCTTTAGTGTTCGGACGTATTGAATACTTAAAAATATAGGCGCAGTCAAAACGGACTTTTTCAACAATATCTTGAGTCTCCAAAAAATCTTCTTCTGTCTCTGTAGGAAAACCAACAATGATGTCCGTTCCAAGGGTACCGCCGACAATACGCCTATACTCTTCAACAAGGCTAAGATACTCGTTTTTGGTATATCCGCGGTTCATCAACTCTAAAATTCGGTCTGAGCCTGATTGAAATGGTAAATGCAGGTTTTTTTGGATTACCGAAGAATGCTTCATAAGCTCAAATAATTCTTTTGAAGTATTCTTCGGGTGGTTGGTTAGAAAATATATTTTTTCTATGCCTGGAATCTTCTCAATCATCGCCACCAATTTCACAAAGTCTGTATTTTCTTTGACTAAGAAATAGTCGTTTACGTTCTGACCCAAAAGAGTAATCTTCGTGATACCAAGATCAAGATTGCGCTTTACTTCATCAAGGATATCCTGAGGGTAACGCAAGCGGATATTCCCCCGCACCAAGGGAACCACACAATAGGAACAGTAGTTAGAACAACCTGTCGAAATAACGACTTGCGCATGCCGTGTATCATTTCGAAATTCTGCTTTATAGAACTGTTCGTCGCGAACTCGATCAACAATATCGATAATCCGCACCCTTTCTTTTCTGATTCGCTCAAGATGTTCGGGAATCTTATCGAGCACTGCAGGGCTGCAGATTAAGTGGACATGGGGAAGTTTCCTAAAAAGCTCTTCTCCTCGGTTCTTAGCCATACAACCAATGATACCAATGATTCGAGGATTATGTTTTAGGTTGTAGGTTTTTGGTTTTTGGTTCTTCGTCAGCGAAGTTTTCAATGATGACGCAAAAGCAATCACTCTATCTTCAGCATGCTCCCGCACTGAACAAGTATTGATCAGAATAACCTCCGCTTCTTTATGATTATCTACTAAATCATACCCTGCTCCAATTAATAATCCTGCTAAAGCCTCTGAATCCCTCACATTCATTTGGCA